>NZ_JBQFPH010000005.1:0-366093 GCF_056534365.1 Ruegeria sp. D6
CTGCGGTCAGCGTGGTCTTGCCGTGGTCAACGTGGCCAATCGTGCCGATGTTGACGTGCGGCTTATTACGCTCAAACTTTTCCTTTGCCATGATGGCCTCCTTTTTCGGTAATGAAGGGAGCGCGTTAGCCGCGCTCCCTCAAATCTTCGCTTATGCGTATTTCGCCTGAATCTCGTCCGAGATGTTCTGCGGGACCGGATCGTAGTGATCGAACTGCATGGTGAACTGGGCACGGCCCGACGACATCGAACGCAGAGTGTTGATGTAGCCGAACATGTTGGCCAGCGGAACAAACGCGTCGATCGCGATTGCGTTGCCGCGCGGTTCCTGACCAGACACCTGGCCACGACGCGAGGTCAGGTCGCCGATGATACCGCCGGTATATTCTTCCGGGGTGATCACTTCGACCTTCATGATCGGTTCCAGCAGTTTCGCGCCAGCTTTGCGCATGCCTTCGCGCATACACATCCGCGATGCGATTTCGAACGCCAGAACGCTCGAGTCAACGTCGTGGAACTTACCGTCCAGCAGGGCAACCTTGAAGTCGATCACGGGAAAGCCGGCCAGCGGGCCGCTATCCATGACCGAGTTGATGCCTTTTTCAACACCGGGGATGTATTCCTTCGGAACGGCACCACCAACGATGCGGCTTTCAAACGAATAGCCTTCGCCTGCTTCGGTCGGCTGGATCTCCAGCTTGACTTCCGCGAACTGACCCGAACCACCCGACTGTTTCTTGTGGGTGTAGGTGTGCTCGACCGGCATCGAGATGGTTTCGCGATAGGCCACCTGAGGTGCACCGATGTTCGCTTCAACCTTGAACTCGCGCTTCAGACGGTCAACCAGGATGTCCAGGTGAAGTTCGCCCATGCCCTTCATGATGGTCTGACCCGACTCCAGGTCGGTTTCCACGCGGAAGGACGGGTCTTCGGCGGCCAGACGGGCCAGACCCTGGGACATCTTCTCTTGGTCGCCCTTGGTTTTGGGCTCGACCGCGATTTCGATCACCGGGTCGGGGAAGGTCATGGTTTCCAGAACCACCGGATCCTTCGCGTCACACAGAGTGTCGCCGGTGGTGGTGTCTTTCAGACCCGCCAGCGCGATGATGTCGCCTGCAAACGCTTCTTCGATCTCTTCCCGGTTGTTCGAGTGCATCATCATCATACGACCGATGCGCTCTTTCTTACCTTTGGTCGAGTTCAGGATCGAGTCACCCTTGTTCATGGTGCCCGAGTAGATCCGGGTGAAGGTCAGAGAGCCAACGAAGGGGTCGTTCATGATTTTGAACGCCAGACCCGAGAAGGCCATGTCGTCGTCTGCACGACGGGCGATGTCACGAACTTCTTCCTCGTCGCCGGGTTTGAAGCCCATGTAATCGACAACGTCCAGCGGGCTGGGCAGATAGTCGATCACAGCGTTGAGCAGCGGCTGAACGCCTTTGTTCTTGAACGCCGAACCACCCAGAACCGGAACGAACGCGATTTCCAGAGTACCTTTGCGCAGCAGAGCGCGCAGGGTCGGAACGTCGGGCTCATTGCCTTCCAAGTATTCCATCATCGCGTCGTCGTCCATTTCGACGGCCGCTTCGATCATCTTGCCGCGCCATTCGTCAGCCATGTCTTTCAGGCTGTCGCGGATAGGAGCTTTGATCCAGCTTGCGCCCAGATCTTCGCCCTGCCACAGCCACTCTTCCATGGTGACCAGGTCGATCAGACCTTCCAGCTCGGACTCGGCACCGATCGGAATACCAACCGGAACAGCGCGTGCGCCGGTGCGGTCTTCGATCATGTTGACGCAGTTGAAGAAGTCAGCGCCGATCTTGTCCATTTTGTTGACGAAAACCATACGCGGAACCTTGTAGCGGTCAGCCTGACGCCACACGGTTTCGGTCTGGGGCTCAACACCGGCGTTTGCGTCCAGAACGCAGACAGCACCGTCGAGAACCGCCAGCGAACGCTCAACTTCGATGGTGAAGTCAACGTGGCCGGGGGTGTCGATGATGTTCAGGCGGTGCTTAGGAGTTTCTGCGGTCTGACCGTCCTCGGTGCGTTCCCAGAAAGTGGTGGTCGCAGCCGAAGTGATGGTGATGCCGCGTTCCTGCTCCTGCTCCATCCAGTCCATGGTGGCTGCACCATCGTGCACCTCACCGATGTTGTGGGATTTACCAGTGTAATACAGGATACGCTCCGAGCAGGTGGTCTTACCTGCGTCGATGTGCGCCATGATACCGAAGTTACGGTACAGTTCGAGCGGATATTCGCGTGCCATTGGTCTAAGCCTCTCGGATTACCAACGATAATGGCTGAAGGCTTTGTTCGCCTCGGCCATCTTGTGGGTGTCTTCGCGTTTCTTGACGGCAGTACCGCGGGACTGAACGGCGTCCAGCAGCTCGCCTGCAAGGCGCTCTTCCATGGTGTTTTCGTTGCGGCCGCGCGCAGCAGTGATCAGCCAGCGGATGGCCAGTGCTTCGCGGCGCTCAGGGCGCACTTCGACCGGAACCTGATAGGTTGCACCACCAACCCGGCGCGAGCGAACCTCGACCGACGGTTTGATGTTGTCGAGCGCTTCGTGGAACACTTCGACAGGAGCGCGCTTTACCTTGTTCTCAACGCGGTCAAACGCGTTGTAAACGATGCGCTCTGCGACCGACTTCTTGCCGTCGATCATCAGGTTGTTCATGAATTTGGTCAGTACCTTGTCGCCAAATTTGGCGTCAGGCAGGACTTCGCGTTTTTCGGCGGCGTGACGACGTGACATATCAGCCTCTCCTTCTTACTTGGGACGCTTCGCGCCGTATTTCGAACGACGTTGCTTACGATCTTTGACGCCCTGAGTATCCAGAACACCGCGCAGGATGTGGTAACGCACACCGGGAAGGTCTTTTACACGGCCGCCACGGATCAGAACAACCGAGTGTTCCTGCAGGTTGTGGCTTTCACCCGGGATGTACGAGATGACCTCGAACCCGTTGGTCAAGCGCACTTTGGCAACCTTACGCATAGCCGAGTTCGGCTTCTTCGGTGTGGTGGTGTACACGCGGGTGCAGACGCCGCGTTTCTGCGGGCACTGCTCCAGGTGCATGGACTTCGAGCGTTTTACTTTGGGCTGCCGCGGTTTGCGGATCAGCTGTTGAATAGTTGGCATTCCGGTTTCTTCCCCGTTTTGCAACACACATGACATGCACGCGCGTTGCGTGCGGTTAAATTCGCTGCACTCATGCGTCCACAAGCGCAAAACCCGCGAGCGTTCCCATTCCGAGGTGAACGTCGCGGTTTGTTATCAGAGGGCGCGAACGATAAAAGTGTTCGGGCCTTGACCAGTTCATTACTGAAATCGGTTATGGGGCGGCCCCCGGTACCGAGATGTCGCGCGTATTAAGGGGAGTCGGCCCGAGTGTCAACAGCCCAGCGGGAAAGGCGTGTTGTACATAAGAACTCCGGCGGTCTATCAGGAACTAATGAAGATTCCCACTGCGCCGACGCATTGCAGCACTTCGGCACCGTATGCATTGTGAACATGCCCTGCAAACCATTGGATGCCCCATGCAAGTCTTTGGCCTGTGTCGATTTTCATTCCCTGCTCTGGGCGATTTCCAGATCGAACATGACACGGTCGCAGATCGGCGCGCCCATCTCTACAACCCTGTTCGTCTGGAAGAGCGGTTCCGCTTGTTCGAATCTGTGACGTTGCCCAGCTTTCGCGCGCAGACAGATGGGGACTATCAGCTTCTGGTCGTTGTTGGGGACTGTCTGCCGCAAAAGGCGCTCGACCGGCTTAAGGACCTCACCGCTGACATCAAGCAGGTACGAATTGTCCAAAGACCCGTCGAACCAAGCCATAAACACCGGCAGGTCATGAAACGAATCCTTCAGGAAGCGCGTTCAAACCCGGACCGGCCCTGTCTTCAATTTCGCCATGATGACGACGACAGCATTTCGATTGATTTCATCGAAAGACTGCGCGAGTCCGCCGATGATGTTGCCGGGCTGATTGGAAAAAATCAGGCCATAGGCCTCGATTTCAACAACGGATACCAGGCCAGCTTTGGGCCGAATGGGGTTCGGGCGGCACAAATCTACAAATCTCTGCTTGGGGTGGGCTTGGGCATGCTTATCGCGGGCGGGTGCGACCACACGATCATAAGTTTTACCCACAACCGGATCGGGCGTTTCATGCCAGTGGTCAGTTATCCTGATCGCCCGATGTGGATCAGGACATTGAACAACTCCAACGACTCGCCGCGCGCTGAAAAGCAGAAGGCGCAGCTTGCGCCGATCACGCCCGAAATCGAGACCGATTTTGCCACGCGTTTCGCGCTAAACCCCGGTTTCGTACGTTTGCCTCACTTCTCCGCTTGACGCGACCGTTCGCGAAACAGAGTGAACATCCCTGCCCCAACTACCAATGCACCACCCAGCATTGTGATCGCGTCCGGCCAGTCACCAAACACAGCCCACCCCAGTCCCAGTGCCCAAATCAGGCTGGAATAGCGAAATGGCGCAACAAAACCGACCTCGCCCACGCGCATCACCATGACACTGAACAGATAGCCTATCAGAACAAAGACCGCAGCGCTGGCGATCATCGCTCCAGATGCGGTCGAGACCGGCACCCATCCTTCAAACGTGGAGACGATGATCGCTGCCAATGTGATAGTGAGGGATGTCGCCAGTGTTACCACCATAGAAGGTACTTCAGCTGACATTCGGCGGGTGATCAAATCGCGAACTGTAACGGAAGCAACCGCAATCAATGCGTAAATCGCATAGATGCTGAATCCTTCAGGACCGGGCCGAACGATCAACAACATACCGACGAACCCAAGCGCAATTGCAGCAATACGTCTCCATCCAATTACTTCACCGAAGAATAAGGCAGCACCCAAAGTCACGGTCAGCGGCAACGCCTGTAGAACTGCCGTAACGTTGGCAAGCGGCATGTGCATCAGAGCCGTTAAAAAGAAGATGGTCGCCGCCAACTCTGCCAGGCACCGTAATGCGATAAGCCATTTGTCATGGAGGGGAAAATTCAGGTGAAGCGCCCCAAGATAACGGGCCATTATCAACACAAGAACTGTCGCCAAAACTCCGCGCATGGTCACAAGTTGGAACAGAGGCAGATCTTGCCCCACCACTTTCACCAACGCATCATTGACGGTAAAGGCCGCCATGCTGCCCATCATCAGCAGCGCGCCTTTAACGTTAGGACTCATTTAATCAACACCCGGCCTTCAATATATCGTCGTACTAACTGTTCAATCGATCACGAAGTCAATTTGCGCCTGACAATCCTACAGTAATAGTTCCGACGAGCTACACAAACTGTCGACTTTTCAGTCGTTTCAATCTGTCATCTGGGCGGAAGGCGTAGATTTCGAGATCTCGATCTCATCATCCGTCATCTCCTCTTCTACGCCATCAAACAATGGCGTCGAAAGGTAACGCTCGCCCGTATCTGGCAACATTACCAACATGACGGAACCTTCCGGAGCAGTCTCCGCCAGTTTCATCGCGACCGCAAAGGTCGAGCCACCAGAAATACCGGTAAAAATCCCCTCTTCCGCGGCCAAACGGCGCGACCATGCAATACCGTCGCTACCGGGAACGGGAATCAACTCATCGTAGTAGGAGTTATCAATGGCCTCCTGCAGAACCCACGGAATGAAATCAGGCGTCCAACCCTGTATCGGATGCGGTTCGAAGTTCGGGTGGCTCTCGGTCGGCTGGTTTATTTCGTTGCGGGTGTTTACATACCCCGACGACACAATGGCTGCATTGGCAGGCTCGGTCAGGATGATCTTGGTCTCAGGGCGCGCTTTCCTCAGCACCCGGGCCACGCCCGAGACCGTCCCGCCAGTGCCATAGCCCGTAACCCAATAGTCGAGATTCTGCCCATCAAAGTCACCCAAGATTTCCCTCGCGGTGGTATTTTCGTGAATATCGGCATTGGCTGCGGTTTCAAACTGGCTGGCCAGGAACCAGCCGTTCTGCTCGGCCAATTCCTTGGCTTTTGTATACATGCCGAACCCCTTTTGCGCGCGCGGTGTCAGGACAACTTTTGCCCCCAAAAACCTCATCAGCTTGCGCCGCTCGACCGAGAAACTGTCGGCCATCGTCACAACTAAGGGATAGCCTTTGGCCGCGCAGACCATCGCCAGCCCGATACCGGTATTCCCCGAGGTCGCCTCAACTACTGTCTGACCGGGTTTTAAGCTACCGTCGCGTTCTGCCGCTTCGATGATGTTGAGGGCAAGGCGATCTTTGACAGAACTGGCCGGGTTAAACGCTTCGAATTTTACGTAAACCGTCACGTTTGAGGGCGCGATCCTGTTTATTCGTATGCTTGGCGTGTCTCCAACGGTGTCCAAAATACTGTCATACAGGCGCTTTCGCCCATGCGTTTGACGGGTTGTCATTGCGGCCCCCTCCTCTGTTGACGAAAGCATGCCACAAACCGGGTCACATTAGTAACTATCTTTGTGAGAGTTCGCCTCGGAGCGCTCACAACAAGAAAGGCCCCGCGAAATCGCGGGGCCTTTCTTAGTTATTGAGGGTGCCTATTCGCGGCTTTCCGGTGTTTCCACCAGAACGTCCAGCTCATCACCGACCATGTCGTCGTCGAAGGTCGGAGCGGCCAGAGCAGCGGCTGCTTCGGCCTCTTCCCTGCGCGCTTCGATAACCACGTTGTCACGCGACTGCGCGATGTGGCGGACGGCCTGAGTGGCCCCACCGGTCCCGGCGGGGATCAGACGACCAACGATTACGTTCTCTTTCAGGCCAACCAGCTTGTCTTTCTTGCCCTGAACCGAGGCTTCGGTCAGCACGCGGGTGGTTTCCTGGAACGACGCCGCCGAGATGAACGAACGCGTCTGCAGCGAAGCTTTGGTGATCCCCAGAAGGATCGGCTCACCCTGAGCCGGACGACCGCCACGCGAGATAGTCTTCTCGTTGGCTGCGTCGAACTCTTGCTTGTCGACATGTTCGCCTTTCAGCAGGGTGGTGTCACCTGAATCCAGGATCTCCCACTTCTGCAGCATCTGGCGCACGATGACCTCGATGTGCTTGTCGTTGATCTTAACGCCCTGCAGACGATAAACGTCCTGCACTTCGTCGATCATGTAATCCGCCAGCGCTTCGACACCCATGATGGACAGGATGTCATGCGGAGCCGGGTTACCGTCCATCAGGTATTCACCCTTCTGGATGAAGTCCCCTTCGGCGACCGGGATGTGCTTGCCCTTGGGTACCATGTATTCGATGGTCTCCATGGACTCGTCAGCCGGTTCGATGCTGATGCGGCGCTTGTTCTTGTAGTCGCGGCCAAAGCGCACGTAACCATCGGCCTCTGCGATGATCGCGTGATCTTTCGGACGACGGGCTTCGAACAGTTCGGCCACACGTGGCAGACCACCGGTGATGTCCTTGGTCTTGGCGCCTTCACGCGGGATACGCGCAACAACGTCACCGGCTTCGATGGTCTGACCATCTTCGACGGACAGGATCGCATCCACCGACATCGGATAGTGAACCGGGTTGCCCGCATCGTTGCGGACCGGCTCGCCATCTTCACCGACCAGAATAATCTCGGGCTTGAGGTCGCTGCCTTTGGGGGCCGCGCGCCAGTCGATCACGATCTTCTGGGTCATACCGGTTGCGTCGTCGGTCTCATCCCGGACCGCAAGGCCCGAAACAAGGTCGACATATTTCGCGGTACCGGCTTTCTCGGCGATGATCGGCAGGGTGTAGGGATCCCATTCGAACAGCTTGTCACCACGAGCAACCTTGGTGCCGTCCTTGACAAACAGCTTGGAGCCATAGCCCAGCTTGTGGCTGGCACGCTCTTCGCCGTGTTCGTCGCTGATCACCAGCTTCATGTTCCGGCCCATAACGAGGCTTTCGCCTGCGGCATTGACCAGAATCTGCGGGTTCTCGAAGGAAACGACGCCTTCCTGGCTGGCTTCCTGGAACGACTGCTGACCACCTTGCGCAACACCACCGATGTGGAAAGTACGCATCGTCAGCTGCGTACCGGGTTCACCAATGGACTGCGCGGCGATGATGCCGACAGCCTCACCTGTGTTCACCATCGTGCCGCGTGCAAGGTCACGACCGTAGCAGGTGGCGCAGACGCCTTCCTCGGACTCACAGGTCAGAGGCGAGCGGATGCGCATCGACGCAACACCAGCTTCGTCAATGGTGTCCGCCATGCGTTCGTCGATCAACTGACCAGCGGCCACGATCACCTCATCCGTGCCCGGACGCAGAACATCGTCAGCCGCCACACGACCCAGCACACGTTCGGCCAGCGAGGCAACAACCTCACCGTCATTCACGGCGGCTTCGGCTGTGATCGCACGCTCAGTACCACAGTCGATCTCGCGAACGATGCAGTCCTGTGCGACGTCCACCAGACGACGGGTCAGGTAACCCGAGTTCGCCGTCTTCAGAGCGGTATCCGACAGACCCTTACGGGCACCGTGGGTCGAGTTGAAGTACTCGAGAACGGTCAGACCTTCTTTAAAGTTCGAGATAATCGGCGTCTCGATGATGTCACCGTTCGGCTTGGCCATCAGGCCACGCATACCGCCCAGCTGTTTCATCTGAGTGACCGAGCCACGCGCACCCGAGTGGGCCATCATGTAGACCGAGTTCGGCTCTTGATCTGACCCATCTTCGGCCTTGGCAACGTCCGAGATGGTGCTCATCATCGCTTCGGTGACGCGGTCGTTACACTTCGACCAGGCATCAACAACTTTGTTGTACTTTTCGCCCTGAGTGATCAGGCCGTCCATGTACTGCTGTTCAAAGTCCTTCACCTGACCGCGGGTGTCATCAACGATGCCCCACTTGTCATCCGGGATGACCATGTCGTCCTTACCGAACGAGATGCCCGCCTTGAAGGCTTCTTTGAAGCCCATCGACATGATCTGGTCACAGAAGATAACCGACTCTTTCTGACCGCAGTAACGGTAGACGGTGTCGATCACCTGCTGCACTTCTTTCTTCCGCAGCAGGCGGTTGACCAGCTCGAACGGGGCTTTGTTGTTCATCGGCAGCAATGCACCCAGACGCAGACGGCCCGGAGTGGTTTCATAGCGCTTCTGAACTTCGTTGCCTTCGTCGTCGATCTGCGTGATCCGCGCGGTGATTTTCGAGTGCAGATGCACCTCACCGGCGTCCAGCGCGTGCTGAACTTCTTCGATCGAACCGAAGACCTTGCCTTCGCCCGGCATGCCTTCGCGTTCGAGGGTCACATAGTACAGACCCAGGATCATATCCTGCGACGGAACGATGATCGGTGCACCGTTTGCAGGCGACAGAACGTTGTTCGTCGACATCATCAGAACACGCGCTTCCAGCTGCGCCTCAAGGCTTAGCGGGACGTGAACGGCCATCTGGTCCCCGTCGAAGTCGGCGTTAAAGGCCGAGCAGACCAGCGGGTGCAGCTGGATGGCTTTACCTTCGATCAGAACCGGCTCGAACGCCTGAATGCCAAGACGGTGCAGCGTCGGCGCACGGTTCAGCATGACAGGATGTTCGCGGATCACCTCGTCGAGGATATCCCACACTTCGGGACGTTCTTTCTCGACCAGTTTCTTCGCTTGCTTAACAGTCGAAGACAGACCCTTGGCTTCAAGGCGCGAGTAGATGAACGGCTTGAACAGCTCCAACGCCATCTTCTTGGGCAGGCCACACTGGTGCAGCTTCAGCTCTGGACCGGTCACAATGACCGAACGACCCGAGAAGTCGACGCGCTTACCCAGAAGGTTCTGACGGAAGCGGCCCTGCTTGCCTTTCAGCATGTCCGACAGCGATTTCAGCGGACGCTTGTTGGCGCCGGTGATCACGCGGCCACGACGGCCGTTGTCGAACAGAGCGTCAACGGATTCCTGCAACATCCGCTTTTCGTTGCGGACGATGATGTCAGGCGCGCGCAGTTCGATCAGACGCTTCAGACGGTTGTTCCGGTTGATGACGCGGCGATACAGATCGTTCAGATCCGAGGTCGCGAAACGGCCACCATCCAGCGGGACCAGCGGACGCAGTTCCGGTGGAATGACCGGGATCACGGTCATCACCATCCATTCAGGCCGGTTGCCCGACTCGAGGAAGGATTCAACAACCTTCAGACGCTTGATGATCTTTTTGGGCTTCAACTCGCCGGTTGCTTCGGCCAGATCAGCGCGCAGCTGCTCGGCTTCGGCTTCCAGATCGATCTGGGCCAGCATCTCACGGATGGCTTCAGCGCCGATATTGGCGGTGAACGCGTCCATGCCATAGGCATCCTGCGCGTCCATGTACTCTTCTTCGGTCAGCATCTGGCCGTAGGTCAAGTCAGTCAGACCGGGCTCGATGACGACATAGTTTTCAAAGTACAGAACGCGTTCCAGATCACGCAGCGTCATGTCCAGCATCAGACCGATGCGAGACGGCAGCGATTTCAGGAACCAGATGTGTGCGACGGGCGCGGCCAGTTCGATATGGCCCATACGCTCACGGCGGACTTTCTGCAGGGTGACTTCCACACCGCATTTCTCGCAGACAACGCCGCGATATTTCATCCGCTTATATTTGCCGCATAGACATTCGTAATCTTTGATCGGGCCAAAGATACGCGCGCAGAACAGACCGTCACGCTCGGGCTTGAACGTGCGGTAGTTGATGGTTTCGGGTTTCTTGATCTCGCCATAGGACCAAGACAGGATCCGCTCGGGCGACGCCAGCGAGACCTTGATCTCGTCAAAGACCTTCGGGGGCGTCAGCGGGTTGAACGGGTTGTTGGTGATTTCCTGGTTCATTTTGATACCTCAAATTTTGCGGAAGGGGGGACGGGAGGAAGGGCCGAGGCCCTTACTCCTCAACCTCCGCATCCAGGAGTTCCATATTCAGGCCGAGGCCACGGACTTCTTTAACCAGAACGTTGAACGATTCCGGTACGCCCGCTTCAAAGTTATCCTCGCCCTTGACGATGGACTCATAGACCTTGGTCCGACCGGCGACGTCATCCGATTTCACGGTGAGCATCTCCTGCAGAGTGTAGGCGGCGCCGTAAGCTTCCAGAGCCCAGACCTCCATCTCACCAAAGCGCTGACCACCGAACTGCGCCTTACCACCCAGCGGCTGCTGGGTAACCAGGCTGTACGGCCCGGTCGAACGCGCGTGGATCTTGTCGTCCACCAGGTGGTGCAATTTCAGCAGGTACTTGATGCCCACGGTGACCGGGCGCGCGAATTGCTCACCGGTGCGACCGTCGAACAGAACCGACTGACCGCTTTCCGAGAAGCCTGCACGCACCAGCGCGTCGTTGACGTCAGCCTCTTTGGCCCCGTCAAAGACCGGGGTCGCAATCGGAACACCGCGGGTCACGTTGCCCGCAGCCTCGATCAGGCCATCCTCGTCCAGACCTGTGATGCCTTCTTCGTAGACATTTTCACCATAGGCCAGCTTCATCGCTTCGCGTACCGGGGTCAGATCGCCGGACCGGCGGTATTCACCCAAAGCGTCGTCAATGTTCAGACCCAGACCGCGTGCGGCCCAACCCATGTGGGTTTCAAGGATCTGACCGACGTTCATACGCGAAGGCACACCCAGCGGGTTCAGACAGAAGTCAACCGGAGTACCATCGGCCAGGAACGGCATGTCTTCCATCGGAACAACCTTGGAGATCACACCTTTGTTCCCGTGACGACCGGCCATCTTGTCACCCGGCTGCAGCTTACGCTTCACGGCGATGAAGACTTTGACCATCTTCATCACACCCGGCGGCAGGTCGTCGCCACGACGGACTTTCTCGACCTTGTCCTCGAAACGGGCGTCCAGAGCACGCTTTTGCACTTCGTATTGCTCGTTCAGAGCTTCAACGATCTGTGCATCCTGCTCGCCTTCCAGCGCCAACTGCCACCACTGACCGCGGGTCAGGGTTTCCAGCAGATCCTCGGTGATCACCGACCCTGCCTTGACGCCTTTCGGGCCTTTGACAGCGGTTTTACCCAGGATCAGACCTTGCAGACGCGCGTAGATGTTGCGGTCAAGAATCGCCAGCTCGTCGTCCCGGTCACGGGCCAGACGTTCGACTTCCTCACGCTCGATCTGCAGCGCACGCTCGTCTTTCTCGACGCCGTGACGGTTGAAGACGCGGACCTCAACGACCGTACCGTAGTCACCCGGCTTCACGCGTAGCGAGGTGTCGCGCACGTCAGATGCTTTTTCACCAAAGATGGCGCGCAGCAGCTTTTCTTCCGGGGTCATCGGGCTTTCGCCCTTCGGAGTGATCTTGCCGACCAGAATATCGCCCGGCTCAACATCCGCACCGATGTAAACGATGCCTGCCTCGTCGAGGTTGCGCAGCGCTTCTTCACCGACGTTCGGGATGTCGCGGGTGATCTCTTCCGGGCCCAGCTTGGTGTCACGGGCGGCGACTTCGAATTCCTCGATATGGACCGAGGTAAAGACGTCATCACGCGCGATACGTTCCGAGATCAGGATCGAGTCTTCGTAGTTGTAACCGTTCCACGGCATGAACGCGACGACCACGTTCTTACCAAGCGCCAGTTCACCCATATCGGTCGACGGACCGTCGGCAATGACTTCGCCCTTTTGGACGGTGTCACCCACCTTGATCAGCGGACGCTGGTTGATGCAGGTGTTCTGGTTCGACCGCTGGAATTTGCGCAGACGATAGATGTCAACGCCAGCGTCGCCCAGTTCCAAATCCTCGGTGGCGCGAATAACGATACGCTGGGCATCGACCTGGTCAATGATACCGGCGCGTTTCGCCTGAATCGCAGCGCCCGAGTCGATCGCAACCTTTTCCTCGATCCCGGTACCGACCAGCGGCGCTTCGGCGCGCAGCAGCGGAACCGCCTGACGTTGCATGTTCGAGCCCATCAGAGCGCGGTTGGCGTCGTCATTTTCAAGGAACGGGATCAACGATGCAGCAACCGAGACCAGCTGTTTCGGCGACACGTCGATCAGGTCCACATTCTCGCGCGGGGCGAGGGTGTAGTCACCGGCCTGACGGGTCGAAACCAGATCGTTGATGAACTTACCATCGGCATCCAGCGTCGCGTTCGCCTGCGCCACGGTGTGACGCATTTCTTCGGTCGCGGACATGTAGTGTACCTCATCGGTCACCTCGGCGTCTTTGACGACGCGGTAGGGTGTTTCGATGAAACCATACTTGTTCACGCGGGCAAAGGTGGCCAGCGAGTTGATCAGACCAATGTTCGGACCTTCGGGCGTTTCAATCGGGCACATCCGACCATAGTGGGTCGGGTGTACGTCGCGCACCTCAAAGCCCGCACGCTCACGCGTCAGACCACCCGGGCCAAGCGCCGAGAGACGGCGTTTGTGGGTGACTTCCGAAAGCGGGTTGGTCTGGTCCATGAACTGCGACAGCTGCGACGAGCCAAAGAATTCACGAACAGCAGCCGCAGCCGGTTTCGCGTTGATCAGGTCCTGCGGCATGACGGTGTCGATTTCGACCGACGACATGCGCTCTTTGATCGCGCGCTCCATGCGCAGCAGACCGACGCGGTACTGGTTTTCCATCAGTTCACCGACCGAACGCACACGGCGGTTGCCGAGGTGGTCGATATCGTCCACGTCGCCTTTGCCATCACGCAGCTCAACCAGCGCCTTGATGCAGGCCACGATGTCTTCGCGACGCAGGGTGCGCAGGGTGTCCGGCGCGTCCAAAGCCAGACGCATGTTCATCTTCACACGACCAACGGCGGACAGGTCATAGCGCTCGCTGTCGAAGAACAAGGTGTCGAACAGAGCCGACGCAGCCTCGACGGTGGGAGGCTCGCCCGGACGCATGACGCGGTAGATGTCCATCAGCGCGCTTTCACGGTTCAGGTTCTTGTCCTGAGCCATGGTGTTGCGCATGTAGGGGCCAACGTTGACGTTGTCGATGTCCAGAACCGGGATGTCGGTGATGCCCGCATCCATCAGGTCCTTGACGGTGCCGCCGATCAGGTCGCCGTCTTTATCATACTCCAGGGTCAGCTCATCACCGGCTTCGACATAGATCGCGCCGTTTTCTTCGTTGATGATGTCCTTGGCGACATACTTGCCGACGATGTTGTCGAAGGGCACCAGCAGGTCGGTAACAGCACCTTCGTCGATCAGCTTCTTGACCGCGCGCGGGGTGACTTTCTTGCCCGCTTCGGCAATCACTTCGCCCGATTTCGCGTCGATCAGATCATATGTCGGACGGGTACCGCGCACACGCTCGGGGAAGAAGGGCGTGACCCAGCCTTTCTTCTTGTCCAGCTTGTAGGACACGGTGTTGTAATACGCGTCCATGATCGCTTCCTGATCCAGACCCAGCGCGTACAGCAGGGTTGTCACAGGCAGTTTGCGACGACGGTCGATACGGGCGAACACGATGTCCTTGGCGTCGAACTCAAAGTCCAGCCAGCTGCCGCGATACGGGATGATGCGGCAGGCAAACAGCAGTTTGCCTGAGGAATGGGTCTTGCCCTTGTCGTGATCAAAGAACACACCGGGCGAACGGTGCATCTGGCTGACGATCACACGCTCGGTACCGTTCACGATGAACGTGCCGTTCGGTGTCATCAGGGGCATGTCGCCCATGAACACGTCCTGTTCTTTGATGTCCTTGACCGATTTGGCGCCGGTGTCCTCATCGACATCAAACACGATTAGACGCAGCGTGACCTTCAGCGGCGCGCTGTAGGTCATGTCGCGCTGCATACACTCTTCAACGTCGTATTTGGGTTTTTCCAGATCGTATTTCACGAACTCCAAAACGGAGGTTTCGTTGAAATCCTTGATCGGGAAAACCGACTGGAACACGCCTTTGATGCCTTCGCCGTCTGTGGGCTGTTCTGCATCGCCGGAGCGCAGGAAAAGATCATAAGAAGATTTCTGCACCTCAATGAGGTTCGGCATCTCCAGCACTTCGCGGATTTTGCCGTAATATTTACGAAGACGTTTCTGGCCAAGGAACGTTTGAGCCATGTCAGATGTCACCTTTCGATGTTCTCAGCGGGCAAAGATACCGTCGGGCCCCGGCATCTTGCACATTCGAGACGACACGTCCGGATCAATTCGTGGCCACCGTCCCGAAGGTGGCCTCCCGATCCGAAAACCGTGTCTTAGAAAACGCCCCAGTATTTGAGACCCTTTCTAAGACAGGTTCGGCTGGACCCGGATTTCTCCGGGACCAGCCAAATTCTGCGGTGCATCAGCGATGCACCTGTCGAATGGCTTAGGCCAGCTCGACTTCGGCGCCAGCTGCTTCCAACTTGCCTTTGACTTCTTCGGCTTCGTCTTTCGACACGCCTTCTTTGATCTTGCCGCCAGCTTCGACCAGCTCTTTGGCTTCTTTCAGGCCCAGACCGGTGATGCCGCGAACTTCTTTGATCACGTTGATTTTCGAAGCGCCAGCGTTCTTCAGAACGACGTCGAATTCGGTTTTTTCTTCCTCAGCTGCGCCACCGGCGTCGCCACCAGCTGCGACCATGACGGCGCCACCAGCTGCGGGCTCGATGCCGTATTCGTCTTTGAGGATGGTTTTCAGTTCTTGTGCTTCCAGCAGGGTCAGACCCACGATGCTTTCTGCGAGTGCTTTCAGATCAGCCATTGTATTAGCTCTTTCCGTTTTACAGTGTGTGTTCCAACGTCAGGGGTATTCCCCTACGCAGATCATTCAGTGCCAACCGCTTACGCAGCTTCCGCCTTCTCTTCGATGGTGGAAAGGATGCTTGCGATGTTGCTTGCAGGTGCGCCAATCGCGCCGGCGATGTTCGAAGCAGGTGCGCCAATGCAGCCAACGATCGAAGCAATAAGCTCTTCACGAGACGGCATTTTCGAAACTGTTTCGACGCCTTTGCGGTCCAGAGCGTTCTCGCCCATTGCACCGCCGAGGATCTCAAAATTCTTGTTATCCTTGGCGAAGTCCTCGGCCACCTTGGCTGCTGCCACGGGGTCCTCGGAATAGGTCAGAACGGTCATCCCTGTCAGCAGGTCGGCCATGCTTTCACACGGCTTACCCTCAAGGGCGATTTTGGCGAGCCTGTTCTTGGCAACACGCACGGCACCACCCGCGTCACGAGCACGTGCGCGAAGGTCCTGCATCTCGGCAACTGTCAGACCGGCGTAGTGCGAAACCACTACGACGCCAGAGCTTTCGAAGATTTGGCCGAGTTCCTCGACCACTTTCTCTTTCTGGGCTCTATCCACAGTTCTCTCCAAGTTAGGGGCGATATCTCACCCCGGCTCATATTTGCCGCAGCTTTCGCTCCGGCGTTCAGGTCCGTTGTTACGGGATGGGCCAAAATGCGCCCGAGGATCGTGACCCTCAGAATTCTTTGGTCTTACCCGTCTCAGGCAGGGAATTAAGGGGCCACATGGCACCACCCACCGTCTTGGACGAAACAAAATAAAGCGCACGACGAATCGCACGCTTTATTCCGTGGCTCTACTTAGGACAGATAGGCCGGGTTTCCAAGAGGTAAATTTAGGCGGCTTGCACCTCCCGCGCAGGGGCTGCCACATAGTTGAAACTGTTCTGAGACATCTCGGTTTCCAGAAAACGAGCCGACACTGAGGCTTGCGGATTTCGCTACGCGCACCATAGCTACACGCCTGCTAAGACATCGCTCAATATCTGTGCGCAGAGCTGGCCAAGCATTCTGCCAACTAACCGCTATCGTGCAAATGCGGTCGCTGCTTGAGGGCACTGCGGCGGGGCGCTTTCAACCGCCGGTAAAGTCGTGCCGAAGCATAGGTGCAAACCTGCGGCGCGCAGTCCGCCAACGGAAATGAAAAAGCGGGTCCGGTATTCGCCAGTTTTCACCGTAACTCTGAGCCAGCAATGCTGGCGCGTCCTGCGGCAGCATGATTTCCCCACCATTAAGTGGTTTTAGCGGGAAAATCGCGCTTTCCGGCAAGTCGTTGAGTGAGTACGGGTACACGCTAAAGCGCCCGTTTTCCGTCCACGCCGGAAATAGATCTATATCAATACCCAAATTATTTTTAACTTTGAAGATTGGTATATTACGCTTTAACGAATTGGTATCCAGGCACTCATTGGCGAGCAACTCTCGCTGATAATCAATCCATTTTTCAGCGACGCCTTCAAGCGTAGACTCACCCAGATGCACTGCAAAATCGACATCGTCGTCGTGACCAATCAATCCACCCTCTCGAACGAGACCCAACAACGCGCCAGCGTATAGAATGATCGGCTTCCCTAAACGAATTACGGGTTCAAGCTCGGCGTCAAGTTTTGAAAAGATATCATCGCCAGCCTTTTCTCCGAATGTTCTGTTATAGCCATGTGGTGTAATGTAATCTGGGTGTAGCGTCTGCTTCACGCGCTCAAAAAACGAGGCAAAGCGCGCCTCCATACCCTGTTCTGCATAGCGAATTTCCATATGCTTCAGCCTACCGTGCGTCCGGGCAGGCTTTAATCTTCTGTGGCAGCACAAAAGAAGAAATGTCTCTTCCCAATCATCATAGAGCGACTGGTTCTCCAAGCGCATTATGGGATCCTTTAGCGCCTCAACCGCAAGGCGCGTTTTGCGAGGTCGTGGTAGTGCCGTTTGGGCCGCAGCATGCGTAAAAACATGCTCGCGAAGCGACGCGAGCTCCTTGATCAATTCTGCTTCGGTCATGGTGTTTTTTCATAGATCGCGCGGGCGACGATCGCATCTTCTGTTTTATATTTTGCGAAACCACTGCCTTCGACGCCATAACACTTTCGGAATTCTGAGGCTTCCATTTTTGAATCCAGATCCGTCGCACTTACGTATCGCCGAAAATGCGGCGCCGCAATTTTCGTTGTGGCTCGGTCCGCCAACGTTCGATATTCGAACGCTACGACATCGCCAGGCCTGCACCCGCTCCGCAGCGCCCGGATCAGAGCATCTTCTTCATCATCTGTGATCGCATGCAAAAAGAACCGAGCATAAACGCAAACGATTTCAGATCGTCGCTCGGACAACACACGCTCAACCAATCCATCTTCGAGATTGGTCTGAACAAATTCAAGATCGTCGCCGCCCTGCTTTTGTGCATGCTTTTGCGCTGACGCAATCGCTGCCTCAGACGCATCCATGCCGGTCACTTTGAACCCGTGTCGTGAAAAGAAAAAACTGTCACGGGCATTCCCACACCCTACGTCGATGACATGTGACTGCCGATCAATCTCATTTGCCACAAACGCTGCGAATTGCGACGGCAAGGTAAGCTCCCATGACCCTGCCGATTTCGCATAAAACTGGTCCCAAAAGGCGCGTCGATCTTCTGGAAGTGATTTCTGACGAATATTTTGGTTCATTGATGGGTATTCTCGAACAGCTACTACACGACAATGGGGGAACTGTGTCAGACCGCACCCCCTAGTTCAATCGCTTCTTTAGCCACCGCTGCTGAGGCATTGAATCTATGTTTGTGCGTATCGCTGCTTTTTAGTCAGCGTAGCTGTAACCGGGTTTGAAATTGGCAAAACTTCAAGATTTCAATTGAGGTGCAAGCAACCACGCTATCACACAGCTACAGCCTGTTTCTCATGTGGCACGCAATAAAAATCCCGGGCAGTTCTCACTACCCGGGATCAAGTTCTCACAGCTTAACGCTAAGGCTTATTCGCCCGCAGCAGCCGCCACGTCCAGAGTCACACCCGGGCCCATGGTCGAGCTCAGCGCGATTTTCTTCATATAGGTGCCTTTGGCACCCGACGGCTTGGCCTTGGCCACAGCCGAGATGAAGGCACGGACGTTTTCGACCAGCTTGGCTTCGTCGAAGGACGCTTTGCCAACACCGGCGTGCACAACGCCGCCTTTTTCCGCTTTGAACTGAACTTCACCACCTTTTGCTGCTTCCACAGCCGCTTTCACGTCCATGGTCACGGTGCCAACTTTGGGGTTCGGCATCAGGTTGCGGGGGCCGAGCACTTTACCCAGACGACCGACGATCGGCATCATGTCCGGGGTTGCAATGCAGCGATCAAATTCGATGGTGCCGCCCTGAATGGTTTCCATCAGGTCTTCCGCGCCAACGATATCTGCGCCCGCTTCTTTCGCTTCGTCTGCCTTGGGGCCACGAGCAAATACAGCGACGCGCATCGCTTTGCCGGTACCGTTCGGCAAGCCAACAACGCCGCGAACCATCTGGTCCGCGTGACGGGTGTCAACGCCGAGGTTCAGAGCGATCTCGATGGTCTCGTCGAATTTTGAGGTTGCGTTGCCTTTGACCAGGGAAACAGCTTCTTCGACCGACAGGTTTTCCTTGCCAGCGACAGCTTCGCGCGCAGCGCGGGTACGTTTACCGAGTTTTGCCATCTTACTTCACCTCGATGCCCATTGAGCGGGCCGAGCCCAGGATGATCTGCATTGCGCCTTCGACGTCGTTGGCGTTCAGATCTTTCATTTTGGCTTCGGCGATTTCACGAACCTGCTTCGAGGTTACGGTTGCCACGGTCTCACGACCTGGGTTTTCCGCACCACGAGGGCGGTTCCGCTTGCCGACCGGCTTCAGACCAGCCGCTTTTTTCAGGTAGTAAGACGCGGGCGGCGTCTTGATGTCCATGGTGAAGGACTTGTCCTGATAGTAGGTGATCACGGTCGGGCACGGGGCGCCGGGCTCCATGTCTGCGGTCTTGGCGTTGAACGCCTTGCAGAATTCCATGATGTTGATGCCGCGCTGACCCAGCGCCGGACCAACTGGCGGCGACGGGTTCGCCTGACCTGCAGGAACCTGCAGCTTCATTGTACCAGCAAGCTTCTTGGCCATTTGGTTTTCCTTTCAACTTAGGTGAAACGCGTTTCACCCAGACTATGTTGCGTGGTCCGATCCGGGATCGCGATCCCAGCAACCTCCCACGAGAGAATCTCGCCCGAAGACGATAGGGGCGGCACTTACAGCGGAACGGCGGGGTTGGCAAGTGGCCTGCCCTGCTCTCACACATCGAATCAAGCCCCCAAGTGGGTCTTATACGCTCACGGCGTACAGATCGTTACTAACAAGGTGCGACTGACAACTCTTAAGAAATTAATATCAATGCAGAATCTGCGCGGTGGTTGCGGGATGGTCGGGTTTCCGCCACCCCCCTCACCTCAATACTCGCAGCTGTGCTATACTCGACGAAATTAGTATTTTTGGTGGAGGTTAATTATGATCATTCGTTTATTAATAACAGTTGGCATCGCGCTGTCATTTGCGGCGTCTTCTCCTCAGACCGCGCGGGCCGATGCTGGCGAGATACTGGGCGGTGCTGTGGTTGGTGGCGTCATCGGCTACGCTATCGGCCGGGATCAGCAGAGAAAACAGCAGGCCCGGACGAGGTCAACAACAACACGCACCTATCGCCCCGGAATTCCGTCGACCACACAAGGGGCGCAAACCCAGACCGCGCTCAACTATTTCGGCTACAATGCGGGTCGCGTTGATGGTCAAGTCGGTCGTGGCACACGGTCTGCGATCGAACGCTATCAGGTCTCCATGGGCTACCCCGTGAATGGCTATGACTTCCAGCCCTATCAGCGCGACTTCCTAATGCAGGCCTATTACTGGGCGACAAGCGGCGGTCAGACGACAACTCAACTCGCAGGCCAACCGCTTTTGATGGAATACCGTCGGCAGATACAAACCGGCTCTGCCCTGGCTGCTGCCCCTCAGGCACCAGCACAAGCCCCAGCAACCACGATTCCGGTTGTGGTTCCTCAAGCTCAGGAACCAGAGCCCGAGGCCAATACAACTGAAACCGCCTCTGCCAGCCTGCCAAGCCTGTTTTCCGGCGGGACCGGCGGCCCATCGCTGGCCAATCGGTGTAGCGGGGTGATGCTGCAGACCTCGACAAACGGGGGCTACACGACGCTGTCAAATATGACGGATGCCGATTTTGCCCTCAGCGAACAGTTCTGCCTTGCTCGCAGCTATGCAATGGCGCGTGGCGAAGATCTGATGGCGGATATCCAGGGGCTGACGCCGGATCAGGTGAGCGCACAATGCGACTCGTACGGCGAAATGTTGGCACCGCAAGTTGATGCGCTGTCGATCAGCTCGAAGGCAGAAGCTGAAACCCAGGTACGCAAGCTTGCGCTGGACTCGGGCCTAAGCCCCGCTGATCTTGCAGCGACAAGCAAGGTTTGTCTGTCGATGGGCTACCGTCAGGACAACATGGACACGGCAGTCGGTTCTGCATTGATGCTAGTCGCGATGGGTGAGCCTGCCTATGGAGAGTTGATCGGCCACCACCTGCGCGAAGGCTTTGGTGTGCAACAGCGTCGCGATCTTGCGATGCAGTGGTACGATGCGAGCCTTTCGGCGTTGGATGCCGGTTCGCAGGCCGTCTTCCTGCCATCCCAGACCGACCGCCCGCAACTGTTGCGAGCCGCTATGGTTCAAGCGCAGTAAGTCGCGCACTCAGTCGTTTCAGCCTCTGCGAAGCTGATACAAATAACGCCGCGGTGTCAGTTTGCATCGCGGCGTTCTATATTGAGGGTGCCATTATGCCGACCCCACCGGAACCGATCTCAAAACATGACAAGATCGACGCTTTGATCGAGTGGATGGTTGACGGTGCCCGCCCAGCTGGAAATGCGGTCGATATCATCGAAGGTATCTGTACCCGTCTGCTGGATGCCGGTGTCGCCATCGACCGGTTCGGTTTGTTCATCTGGACGCTGCATCCCAATCTGATGGGTCGACGTTTCCTGTGGAAAGCGGGCGCTGGCGTTGATCGGGTCGACGCGCCGTCTCAATTGTTCACCGAGGCGATCTACACCGATAACCCCCTGCCGCATGTGATCGAGCGTCAGCAACCCATCCGCCGCCATCTGGAAGACCCCAACTGCCCCGAGGATTACATCATTGTCGGAGAATTGCGCGAGCAGGGCTTCACCGATTATCTGGCGCAACCGCTGATCTATCTCAACGGCGATACCCATGTCTGCACTTGGTCAAGTGCCACGCCCGGTGGGTTTTCAGAGAGTGATCTAGCGATCCTGAGCCGGGTTCGCGGTCCGCTCGCCCGCCTGACCGAGACCTATATGCTGCGGCTCGACGCGACCTACCTTCTGTCGACCTATGTCGGCCGTAACAGTGGCGCCCACATTCTGGACGGTAAAGTACATCGCGGTGATGGCAGCAAAATCGAGGCCGTTATCCTGTTTGCGGATCTCAAGGGATTTACCCGCCTTTCGAATTCGGTTTCCGGCGATACGCTGGTCCGGCTGCTGAATGACACGTTTGATTGCCTTGTCCCGTCGGTCATGGACCACGGCGGAGAGATTCTGAAGTTCATGGGCGACGGCTTTTTTGCCATCTTCCCAACCAGCACGAATCTTCCGCCAAAGGTGCAGATTCAGGCCGCCATCGCAGCGGTGCGCGAGGGTGTGGCGTCGCTGGCCGAGGCCGATTTTCAGCACAAGCTAGGCGTGCGCACTGCAATTCATCACGGTCGCTTCCATTATGGCAATGTAGGTGGCGGGGACCGGCTGGATTTCACGGCCATCGGTCCCGACGTCAATTTGGCGGCTAGACTTGTAGCGGCGGCCACAGACTTGGATTGCGACCATGTCCTTTCGGATACAGCCGCAGCATTTCTCCCGACACTCTGCGAACCGGTCGGAACTGTATCACTTAAAGGTTTTGGTGCGGATCAAACTGTCTGGCAGATGAGCACGCCCCAAACGTAAAAAGGGTGCCCATAAGGCACCCCAAACGATGGTTCGATGGGAACCAATCAGCTTTGCTTTGTGACCTGCGTAAAGTCCAGCTCGACCGGTGTTTCGCGGCCAAAGATCGAAACCGAAACTTTCAGTTTCTGGTTCTCGTCGTCCACACCTTCGACCATGCCGTCGAAATCCTCGAACGGGCCGTCGTTGACCTTGACCTTCTCGCCAACCTCGAAGCTGATCATCAGCTTGGGCGCTTCTTCACCTTCCTGAACGCGGTTGAGGATCTGGTTCACCTCGGCGTCGCGCATCGGCATCGGGCGGCCCTGAGGGCCCAGGAAGCCGGTAACGCGATTGATCGAGTTGATCAGGTGATAGCCCTGATCCGACATTTCCATGTGTACCAGCACGTAACCCGGCATAAAGCGACGTTCGGTGGTGACCTTCTTGCCCCGGCGCACTTCGATCACCTCTTCGGTGGGCACCAGAACCTCGTCGATATCGTCTTCAAGGCCCTGCTCAGCCACCGACGTGCGGATCTGCTCTGCGATCTTCTTTTCGAAATTCGAAAGAACGCTGACCGAATACCACCGTTTCGCCATGAACCTGTCGTCCTTGTTTGCCTTTGGGCTGCGACGCATCGCGCCCTTCGTTGAAATCCTATTGCGTCACCCGGAATAAAAAGCGGCGCGCAGCCCGATTCGCCGCACGCCCATTCCGAATAGTCATGTCACCTACTCTGACATCGCAAGCTGTGCAAGGGGGCAGTCGCGTTTCAGCTTGCCCAAACCGGCTTAGCTAAACGCGCCAAGCACGAGTTGCAGACCGCCACGAATGCCCAGATCGACCAGCGCAAAGAAGACAGCTGTCAGCGCCGCCATGATGAACACCATGACCGTGGTCAACAGCACCTCACGACGGGTCGGCCAGACGACCTTTGCGACTTCGGCACGGACCTGCTGAATGAACTGGATCGGGTTTAAGGTTGCCATGAGGCTACAATCTCTCTTCTAGCGGATGGGCCGGACATAGCCGGGCATTGCGGCAATTTCAAGGGCTGTTGACGCCTCTGTCAGGGCTTGGGCTTGTCATCCCATTCGTCGCTGAGGATACGGCGCGCATCGCCTTCCGGATCCTCATACTGGTTCGAGCGGACCGTGTAGATAAACGCAACCAAGCCAACCCCGCCCAAAAGCAGGGAAATCGGGATCAGATAGGCAAGCACTTCCATCAGAGTTACCTCAGCCGCAAGGCGTTCAGCGAAACAGTAATCGACGAGGTCGACATCGCCAATGCCGCAATAAGGGGTGTCGCCAACCCGGCAACGGCCAGCGGGACCGCGATGATGTTATAGACAGTGGCGATCCGGAAATTCTCGCGAATCCGACGCGTCGCCCTGACGGCTGTATCGCAAGCCTCAGCGATCGGGGACAGATCATTGCCCAGTAGCACGATATCCGACGCCACCCGCGCAGCATCCAAGGCGCTGGCCGGAGAAATCGAGACATGCGCCGCCGCCAATGCCGCCGTATCGTTCAGCCCATCGCCGACCATCAGAACGTGCCGACCCTGATCGCTTAGTTCCTGCACTTTGGCAGCTTTGTCTTGAGGCAAGGCCTGGGCGATCCAGTTCTCAATGCCAAGCTTGCCCGCCAAGGCCTGAACCGCGCCTTCCGTATCGCCGGAAATCAGGATGACGTCTTTGCCTGCCGCACGGAAAGCCGCGACCGCCTCGGCAGCGCCTGCGCGCAGACTGTCGGTAAAAGTAAAGCGCGATGGCGTCCGCGATTCGATTGCGAGCCAGGCTGCGGTCTGCTCACCATCTTCGCCGCCGACCCAGGCCGCTCGACCCAGCCGGACCTGCTGATCACGGTAAACGCCCTCAGTGCCATATCCCGGCACCTCAACAACATCGTGCAACTTGGCAGGCTTGATCCCGGCTTCACGCGCAGCCTTTGCAAGGGCAAGAGACAAGGGGTGCGAAGACGCTTCGGCCAATGCCAGAGCCACTTGCAAATCGGTACGCGAATGATCACCAAGATTGGTCAACTCAGGCGCACCGGATGTTAGGGTGCCGGTCTTGTCAAATACCACAGTATCCACTTCGGCCAGCCGTTCTAACGCGGTCGCGTGTTTGATCAGCATGCCACTGCGGAACAATCGGCCTGATGCTGCAGTGGTTACCGCCGGCACTGCCAAGCCCAGCGCGCAGGGACATGTGATGATCAAAACCGCCGCAGCGATATTCAGCGCCGTCCGGATATCGCCCGAATAAATATACCATCCTAAGAAGCTGAGCGCGGACAGTATATGCACCCCCGGCGCATAAAGCTTGGCCGCCTTGTCTGCCAGCGAGGTATACCGTGATCGGCCCGATTCAGCGATGGCTACCAGATCCGCCATACGGTGCAGCGAGGTATCTTCCCCGACTGCCGTCGCACGGATGGTCAGAGGGCCGGTCAGGTTAACCTCACCAGCACTGACGTTCAGCCCGGCCTCGGCAAAGACCGGGAGGGTTTCCCCGGTCAGCAGCGACCGGTCCAACTCGGACTGGCCCGAGATGATTTCGCCATCCACTGGCATACGCCCTCCGGGGCGCACCAGAATCAGATCACCCACGTTAAGGCTCGCCACCGCCACTTCCGCTTCGGTCCCATCCACTAGCCGGATGGCGCGCGGGACCTCCAGCGCGGTTAGTTCTTCGGCAGCCGAACGTGCCGCGGCACGGGTGCGATAGTCCAAATACCTGCCCGCTAGCAGGAAGAATGTCAGGGTCAAAGCCGCGTCGAAATAAGCATGTTCACCGCTGAGTGCAGTTTCCCAAAGCGACGTGACCAGAGCCAGCAGTATCGCCAAAACAATCGGCACATCCATATTCAACCGGCGTACGCGCAGAGCGCTCCAGGCGTTGGAAAAGAAAGGCTGGGCCGAGAATGCGATTGCAGGCAGCGCAATCGCCGCCGATATCCAATGGAACATGTCGCGCGTCGCATCGGTGGCGCCGGACCAGACCGACACCGATAACAGCATCACGTTCATCGAAGCAAAACCCGCCACTGCCAACCGCATCAGCAGATCGCGCCCGGCCTTATCGGTTTGCGTAGCCGAAAGCGCACCCGGATCCAGTTCGTGGGCTTCAAAGCCAGCGCGCTCCAACACCGGGATCAGATCATCGGCGCGCGTATCCGGTGCCGCCTTGATCATCGCGCGTTTCAGCGTGAGATTGACCCGCGCGTCTTCAACGCCGGGATGGGCATTCAACTCACGCTCGACCGTAGAGATGCAGGCCGAGCAGTGGATGCCTGGCAGCGACAGCGCGATCTGCACATCCTTTGGGATTGGCCGCGCCGCTTCCGCCGGGGCTGCGATGCAGCCAGGACAGGCTGCCCGAGATGGAGTGGCTTGCGCAACCATCTCTAACCTTTCACATACAGGGGCACACGTTGCGCGAACTCGGCACCATCTTTTGCTTTGGCCACAAGGCGAATGTTCCAGTTCCCTTCGCCCAGGGCAGCCGGAGCGGCATAGGCGATGCCATCAAAAGTAAAGTCCGGCGAGAAGTCTTCCTTCACATGGGTGGCGCGCCCCACCACGGCCTGCAGATCTGCCACTTCAACAGGGGAACCGGTCTGATCGGTTATGTATAGCACCAGCAGCCCTCCGGTCAGCTCTGCCTTGATGTTCCAACCCAGGGCCTGCTGTTCCTTCAAACGTTCATTGAACTCCTGGCTGGCTACATAGGAGTTCTTCACCTCAAGCCCCGGAAAGGTCTTGATTGCACTATAAGCCAAGACGAGGTTCACCGTGATGATCACGCCAAAGGCCGCGACAAATACCGCCAATGCGTGTTTGCCTGTGAATTGACGTTCTGCCATTCTCAGCTTCCTCGTCCGTTGAAACTGGTATCCTTGTAGGCCCGCTCACCACTTTCCAGATCTTCGACCCAGATGCGAACCGATGTGCTGTCAGCCGCTGCAGGGGCAGTACCCTGCGGAGCGGTGATATAGACGCGGGTCAATTGTGCCGTATCTGCAGTGACATTAACAGTCTCGCCTTCAACACCTTCGATTTCAATCTGCAGCGATGGATCGCCCGCAATCGTCAGTTTGAATGGCCGATCCTCGCCATGTTTGTTGCGCAGGCGTACATCATAGGTGTTACGGATCGTGCCATCTGAAAGGGTAACGAAAGTCGGGTTCCGCACCGGCGCAACCGTCAAATCGATATCCGAACGAATGAACAGCGCAAAGAGCAATGCAAATCCGACCAGTGACCATAGCGCCGTGTAGAGGATCGTGCGCGGACGCAGGATGTGTTTCCAAACGTTTTTGGGTGGCTGACCTTCGCGTTCGCGGGCCTCATCACTCAGCGCCATGTAATCGATCAGACCACGGGGCTTGCCTATCTTGGCCATCATGTCATCGCAGGCGTCGATGCAAAGCGCACACGTAATGCATTCCAGTTGCTGACCGTCTCGGATGTCGATCCCTACCGGGCAGACATTGACGCAAGCCATACAATCGATGCAATCGCCCAGCTCGCTGTCAGCCGTACGTTTGCCTTTGCCGCGTGGTTCACCCCTCCATTCGCGATATCCGACGACCAGGGTATCCTCATCCATCATCGCGGCCTGAATGCGCGGCCATGGGCAGGCATAGATGCAGATTTGTTCGCGTGCAAAGCCACCGAAGAAAAATGTGGTGCCGGTCAGAATCAGCATCGTCGTATAGGCCACTGGATGCGCGTTTCCGGTGACCAGATCACGCGCCAGAGTTGGTGCATCCGCAAAATAGAAAACCCAGGCGCCACCGGTTGCGAGCCCGATGAAGAACCAAGCGACCCACTTGGTCAGGCGCAGCCGCGCCTTGCGGAAATCTAACTTTTTCTGCCTGTGCAGACGCAGGCGCGCATTACGGTCGCCCTCGATCCAGCGCTCGACAAGGATATACAGGTCCGTCCAAACCGTCTGCGGGCAGGCATATCCGCACCAGACCCGCCCAAGCGCCGAGGTGAACAGGAACAGACCCAATCCTGCCATGATCAGCAGCCCAGCGACAAAATAGAACTCGTGCGGCCAAATCTCGATCCAGAAGAAATAGAATCGGCGGTTCGCCAGATCCAGAAGAACGGCCTGATCCGGAAGGCTTGGCCCGCGATCCCACCTGATCCAAGGCGTCACATAGTAAATGCCCAGCGTCACCGCCATGATGATCCATTTCAAATTGCGAAACGGGCCGGACACACGTCTCGGGAAAATCGGCTCTCTGGCGGCGTAGAGACTGGGGGTGGGATTGGAATCGCTCACAGGCTGGCTCCGCAACTGGCTATTCTGAGTGTGTGTTCTTCCAGATCACGAGGCAAGGGACTTTGACATGGGTCAAAACGCGCATCGTGCAGACACCTTTAGACGCGTGAGTTACTGCTGGCTTCGCGCTTCGCGCCTCAGCCAGTTGATGAAGATTTTCACGGATCTCCTAAGGGCTTGTTTTTGCGTAACTATATGATACCCGCGCGTATCCGGCTCGGCGAAGAGTTCGACGACGCGGCCCGCATTGATGTCCGCTTCGACGAATTGTCGCACAGTGACGGTGACCCCTTGCCCAGACCGCAAACCATCCAGCAGCAGGTTACCGGGAAGCTGCGTACGCCCCGCGCCGCGTTCGGGTCCGACACCTCGCTCAGTCAGCCATTTTGTCCCCTCAGTCGTGCCAATTTCCTCAAGCCACGGCAACTGCGCAAGTTCTGCCGGGGACCAATCGGTCTTGTTACCCAATAGTGTGGGTGAGGCGACGATGACCATCGGCGTCTGCAACAACATCTCACACTCCACCCCCGGCCAACCGCCGGCGCCATAACGGATCGCTACATCCACGCCACCCGGTTGCAGCTCGACCACCTCAAAGGTTGGATCTAGGATCAGGTTTACGTCGGGATGCGTCGCGCGGAAACTCGGCAGTCGCGGCATCAGCCAAGATGCAGCGAAGGAAGACGTCAGCGACACATGAACCGGGCGGTCCTGAGCCGAGCGAGCCAGATCACCCACAGCAGCCTCGATCGCACCAAATCCAAGCTGAAGGGCACGGGCCAGATGCTCACCTTCCGCGGTAAGTGTCAGCGCTTTGCCCGTTCGGTCAAGCAGAGCCGCGCCCAGATGTTTCTCGAGCGCGCGAAGCTGCTGGCTGATTGCAGCGTGGCTAACATTGAGCGCAGCACCGGCCTCGACAACACTTCGCTTCTCAGCGAAGGCTGCAAAGGCCCTGAGAGAGGCCAACGGCGGCAGTGATAGCCAGTCCATATGTAAACCTTACTTACACATTGAAATGGTAATTGAGTCGCATTCGGCGTGCGAAAGGTCAATCTTAAAGCTCAGAAACAACTCTGCACAGGAGGGAAACCATGCTGACCGTATTCGCCAGATCTTTTTTGAACGCGACACGCATCAATACGCCTCACATCTACGATGCGCCAAAGCCGGGCCGTCGCAAGCGGCGCTGGCTGCCCGAACATCATTGGTGGAGAGAAAACCCGCGCGATGTAAATCTGAACGATCTTTGATACTGGTTTGAATGCCGTATCTGGACCGGCAGAGATTACAGCCCTATTGTTTGAAAATCGGCACCGGCTGTTCTGGAAACGCGCGAACAGATGGAACAGCCGGTGCCTAGACCTTCGGGCGGGAGACCGCCCGGAGGTGTTCTTTTAACCCTTACTGACCGCCACCCAACTGGTGGACATAGGCCGTGACAGCGCGAATCTGCGCGTCGGTCAGGCGATTCTCCCACGGGGGCATCACACCAAAGCGGCTGTAGGTGACCGTCTCGGTCAGGGCCTCTTGGCTGCCGCCGTAAAGCCAGATCGCATCGGTCAGATTCGGCGCACCCTGGGAAACGTCGCCTTTGCCGTCATCACCGTGGCAAGCCGCGCAGTTGTCTTCGAACACAACCTTGCCTGCCTGCGCCGCCGCGTCATCGGTCTGGGCGTTAGTCAGGGACATGACGTATTGAACCACTTGAGTGATCTCATCTTTTTCGAGGATCTCACCAAAGGCCGGCATCTCGGAATAGCGCGCGTCGTCGCTTTCCTCGTTCCGGATGCCATAGGCGATGGTGTACTCGATATCCTCAAGCGAGCCGCCCCACAGCCAGGCGTCATCCAGCAGGTTCGGGAAACCCGGCGCACCCTGCGCGCCCGATCCGTGGCACTGCGCGCACCAGGTTCGGAACACAGCGCCACCAGAGTTAACTGCGTATTGTTGCAGCTCCGCGTCGGCCGAGATTTCTTCCAGCGGTGTTTCCACCAACTTGGCATTCCACGGCGCATTCGCTTCTTCGAACGCGACCATTTCCTGCTGTACCAGCTCGCGCGAGGACCAACCCAGCACACCGGCGGTTGCCGATTGAACCAAGGGCCATGCGGGGTACATGATCGTGTAGATCACGCCCCAAATGATGGTCGCGTAAAAGGTCCAAAGCCACCAGCGTGGCATCGGATTATCGAATTCCTCGATTCCGTCCCAGCTGTGACCCGTGGTGTTAGGATCGCCCGGCTGTTTTTCAGGTGTCTTACTCATTGCCGCGCCTCCTTGGATGTGGCGGGTTTGTCGTCGCCCCGACGGGGCGCTGGGGCATCAGCGTGCCGGAACGGGATGTTGGCGGTGTCCTTGTATTCCTTGCTGGCACCAGGGCGGAAAACCCAGATGATGATGCCAATAAAAAACGAGAACAGGAGCAGCAACATCCAGCTATCCGCGAACTGCCTTAGAATTGTGTATAGTTCCATCACACCCTCCTTTAACGGCTTGCGTCCGGGGTGAAGGTCGAGAAATCGACCAGCGTGCCCAGCATCTGGAGGTAAGCAACCAACGCATCCATTTCAGTCAGCTCGGGCTGACCGTCAAAGTTACGCACATTGACCTTGTCGCCATAGCGTTCCAACAATCCATCATAATCGCTGTCCGGATCGGCCTGCGCCCGAAAATCGGCCTGCGCCTGTTCAAGCATCTCGTCGGTATACGGGGTGCCGACCACGGCATTTGCCGCCATGATGTCACCGATATACTTGCCGTCTAGCTTGCGATCCTCAAGGAAGCCGTATTTCGGCATCACCGATTCCGGCACCACCGATTGTGGATCGCGCAGGTGGTCCACCTGCCATTGATCCGAATACCGGCCACCGACGCGGGCAATATCCGGCCCGGTGCGTTTGGACCCCCATTGGAACGGATGATCATACATGGATTCAGCCGCCAGCGAGTAGTGGCCATAACGTTCAACCTCATCCCGCATCGGGCGGATCATCTGGCTGTGGCAAACATAGCAGCCTTCGCGCAGATAAACCTCACGCCCCGCCAGTTCGAGAGGGGTGTAAGGGCGCATACCCTCCACCTTCTCGATGGTGTTCTCAAGATAGAACAGGGGCGCGATCTGTACGATGCCACCGATGGTCACGACCAGAAAGCTGAAGATCAGCAGGAGGGTCGCGTTGGTCTCGAGGATCTTGTGTTTGTCGAGAATTGCCATTGCTCCGGCCCTCCTTATTCAGCCGGGACCGCGACGGTCAGGCTGGCCTCTTTGGCCGGCGCTTTCCGTACAGTCATCCAAAGGTTGTAGCACATGATTAGCGAGCCAGCGACGAACATCACGCCACCCAGCGCACGCACCACATACATCGGGAACTTCGCGGCAACGGTGTCAGCGAACGAATTCACCAAGAAGCCATTGGCGTCCACTTCACGCCACATCAGGCCTTCCATGATACCGGTGACCCACATCGACGCCGCGTAGAGAACGATGCCAATGGTGGCGAGCCAAAAGTGCCAGCTGACCAGCTGCAGCGAGTACAGACGCTCACGCTTCCACAGAACAGGGACTAGGAAGTAAAGAGCACCAAAGGTGATCATACCGTTCCAGCCCAGCGCGCCCGAATGTACGTGACCGATAGTCCAGTCGGTATAGTGGCTGAGGCTGTTCACAGCGCGGATCGACATCATCGGACCCTCGAACGTGGACATGCCGTAAAAGCCGACCGAAATCACCATCATCCGGATCACTGGGTCAGTGCGTAGTTTGTCCCATGCACCCGACAGGGTCATCAGACCGTTTATCATACCACCCCACGAAGGCATCCATAGGATCACCGAGAATACCATGCCAAGGGTCGAGGCCCAATCAGGCAGCGCGGTATAGTGCAGGTGGTGCGGGCCGGCCCAGATATACAGGAAGATCAGCGCCCAGAAGTGGATGATCGACAGCTTGTAGCTGAATACTGGACGCTCAGCCTGTTTCGGGATGAAGTAGTACATCATACCCAGGAAACCGGCAGTCAGGAAGAAGCCCACGGCGTTGTGGCCATACCACCACTGGATCATGGCATCCTGAACACCAGACCAGACGATGACCGATTTCGATCCCCAGATGCTGACCGGGATGGTCATGTTGTTGACCAGGTGCAGCATGGCGACAGTCACGATAAAGGCCAGATAGAACCAGTTTGCCACGTAGATGTGCGGCTCTTTCCGCTTGATGATCGTGCCCAGATAAACAGCCAGGTAGGCAACCCAGACAACGGTCAGCCACAGGTCAACGTACCATTCAGGTTCGGCATATTCTTTCGATTGCGTTCCACCAAGTATATAACCGGTTGCCGCAAGCACGATGAACAGCTGATAGCCCCAGAACACGAACCATGCCAGGTTTCCACCCCAAAGTCGCGCAGCGCTGGTGCGCTGTACGACATAGAACGAAGTTGCGATCAACGCGTTACCGCCAAAGGCAAAGATAACCGCCGATGTATGTAACGGCCGCAAACGCCCGAAATTAAGATAGCCCTGCGCCCATTCGAAGTTCAGCGCCGGAAAGGCTAGCTGGAACGCAATAAAAGTCCCCGCCAGGAACCCGACTACCCCCCAGAATGCGGTTGCGATCACGCCGTAGCGGATCACGTCATCCATATACTCACCAGAGCGGTCGACGAGGATATCTGGCTCTTCCGTGTTTCTAAGCGTCCAGATGAACAGACCGCCGGCGATCAACATCACCAGAATCGCGTGCACCTGATACGCCAAATCCCGTGCGTAGCTAGAGCCGATGGCTGCGAACAGCACCACCAGCCCAAGCACGATCAGCTTGATGTAATTTGACATATTGCGTCCCTTTGCCATGCCTCGCGCGATTCTTCGTGTCACGCGAAACCTTTTTGACTGCATGCTGTAATGCAGCGAGGTCGCCTTTGACGCTTTGATCTGCATCAAGACAAGCCCCTGTTTTCTGTGAGAGGTATTTTGCAGAAACAGACACGCGCTGGCAACGGACAGCGCCGGAAACATGAGGTCGACATGGCATTTAAATCTCTTCTTACGGTCATGACGGAAACCAAGCTTTCTCAGAACGCACTGGCACAAATGGTGGCATTGGCAGAAGGGCAGGACGCCCATGTCGAAGCGTTGTGTCTTGGCGTCGATCGCAGTCAGACCGGTTATTATTATGCCGGTGCAAACGCTTTGATCCTGCAGGAGACCCTGAGCCGTGCCAATGCCGAGGCGGACGAGATACTCGCCTACGCTCAGGATTATCTGGGTAAGTCGGGCGTGCGCTGGTCCGCTGAAAACGGGGTAGCTCAGATCGCTGATCTCGGGCGACATGTCGCACGTCGCGCGCGCTTTTCGGATCTCGTGGTATTGCCGCGACCTTATGGAAAAGACCGCGACGCAGAAGCTGAACCCATCGTCGAGGCCGCCATGTTCGAAGGCCATTCGCCGGTGCTGTTAGTGCCCGATGATAACAAACCGATTTCGGCCCCAAAAACCGTCATGGTGGGCTGGAACGAAAGCGTCGAAGCGATGCGCGCCATCCGTCGCGCGTTGCCATTCTTGAAGCAGGCCGAACTCACACGGATTGTTGTGATTGATCCACCGCGTCATGGGCCGGATCGATCGGACCCGGGCGGTCTGCTATCTCAGATGCTGGCACGACATGGGGTGAAGTGCGAAATCGACGTGCTCAGCAAGACCATGACGCGCGTCTCAGACATCCTCAATCGCCACGCTGCCGATACCGAGGCCGATATGATCGTTATGGGGGCCTATGGCCATTCGCGCTTTCGCGAGGCCATTTTGGGCGGTGCGACCCGCAATATGCTGGAGCAATCAGAAATCCCCGTGTTTCTGGCTCACTAACGACGCCAACAAACGCAAAAGCCGTCCGTCTCTGGTGCGGCTTTATGTCTTGCGGCTCAGGCCGATCAGGAACAGCAGGATCACCGCGCCGATAGTGGCAAAGAAGATCGAAGAGATGAGCCCTCCGCCAACCGCAAAGCCCAGGGCGGGAAAGATCGTACCCGCCAGAAACGCACCGACAATCCCGACTATAATATTCCCGATCAGGCCGAACCCACGCCCTTCCATGATTTTCCCCGACAGCCAGCCAGCTATCGCGCCGATGAACAGCATGGCGAGTAAACCGCTAAATTCCTTAAGGGACTCCCAATTGTTCGAGGGCGGCGGGCTGAGGCATCAGACCAGAAATCCGCCATCGGTATCGTCGCCCGCCTCTTCCATTAGGCGCCCCATATCGGGGATTGTTACATGGCGTTTACCTTCCAGAGTAATGACCTGATCTTTCTTCAAGGCGGAAATCTGCCGGCTGACAGTTTCCAGGGTCAGCCCAAGATAGTCGGCCATCGCCTCGCGCGTCAGTGGCAGGTCAAAGACAATCGGAGCTACCATTCCGGCTTGATGAATCGATGCGTCCCGGCGCGCGATGATCGAAAGCAGGCTGGCAATCTTTTCCCGCGCCGTCTTGCGCCCAAGCACCAGCATCCACTCACGGGCCGCATCCAATTCGTCCAACGTCATTTCCAGCAGGCGCTGCGAGATGTGCGGCGTTGTGATCATCATGTCTTCGAACGGCTTTTTGCGGAAACAGCACATCATCAGATCGGTGGTTGCAACCACGTCGTATGGCGCGTTGTCCCGTCCGGGGCGACCCACGAAATCGCTGGGCAGCAGCAGGCCGACCATTTGCCTGCGCCCATCCTCCATCGTCTGTGTCAAAGACGCGATTCCCGACACGACCGAGCCGACAAAATTCATCGGATCGCCGGACCAGATGATCGTCTGCCCCGCCTCAAAGCTGCGGTAGTACTTGATGTTCTCAAGCTCTTCCAGCTCGTCCTTTTCGCAATGCGCGCACACCGCACGATGCCGGATCGGGCATTCTGCGCAATTGGTGTGGTCGAATTGGGCCTTGAGTGTCATTCGCGCTTCCATTTGATTTCGGTCAAAGTACCCTGGGCCCTCCAGCTATAGTCATATCTTTATGACACTGAAACCTCAACTGGCACGGCTTGGACTTTTTGACGCGAAAGTACCGCGTTACACAAGCTATCCCACCGCACCCCACTTCAGCAATGACGTCGGGGCTGATCTGTTTAGCGACTGGATTTCCGGGATTGCTCCGGGCAGTTCAATCTCGCTTTACATCCACGTACCCTTCTGCCGTCGGCTGTGCTGGTTTTGCGCCTGCCGGACACAAGGCACCCAGACGGATAACCCGGTCATCGCCTATGTCGACGTGCTAAAGGCCGAGCTGGATTTGCTGGCGGCACGCCTGCCAGAGGGTGTTACATTGTCGCGGCTGCACTGGGGCGGCGGCACGCCGACGCTGTTGAATGCAGACCTGATGCGGGATCTGGCCGCGCGAATCCTTGAGATTGTGCCTTTAGGCCCAGACGCCGAGTTTTCCGTCGAGATCGATCCAAATGAGATCGACGAAGCCCGGCTGGATGCACTGGCCGAAGCCGGGATGAACCGCGCATCGATCGGTGTTCAGGATTTTGACGACGAAATCCAGAAAACCATCGGTCGCATTCAAAGCTATGACACCACCCGCGAAGCAGCCGAGATGATCCGAGCGCGTGGTATATCCAGCCTGAATGCGGACATCCTTTATGGCCTGCCCCACCAGACCAAGGCGCGCATGACCGAAAGTGTGCAAAAGCTGTTGTCGCTGAACCCTGACCGGGTCGCACTCTATGGCTACGCGCATGTGCCGTGGATGGCCAAGCGCCAGCAGTTGATTCCATCAGATGCCCTGCCCACACCGGAACAGCGACTGGAACTTTTTGAAACCGCCCGGCGACTGTTCCTATGGGACAATTATGCCGAGATCGGGATTGACCACTTCGCGACGCAGGACGATGGGCTGACCCATGCGCTGCGCGCTGGACGATTGAAACGGAATTTCCAAGGCTACACGGACGATCAGGCCCCAATCCTGATTGGCTTGGGTGCCAGCTCGATCTCACGCTTCCCGCAAGGATATGCGCAGAACGCACCGGCAACCTCGGCTCACACGAAGGCCATTCGCGAAGGGCGGTTCTCGACGTCGCGCGGGCATTTGTTCAAAGGTCAGGATGTTCTACGGTCGCGTCTGATCGAAGCATTGATGTGCGATTTCCAAATCAACTCGGCCGAGATTCTGCGCGATTATGACATTTCAACTGCGGAACTGCAGCAAATGTACGCAACAGCAAACGCGGCCTTCGACGGGTTGCTACGCGTGGATGAAAACGGATTGTTCATACCGCCCGAAGCACGTGCGCTGACCCGCATGATCGCGCGCAGCTTTGACACGTATGATCTGAGTAAGGCTGGGCATAGTTCCGCGATCTGAACACTCTTCGGCAGGTCGTTTTTCGCGACCTTCCCTTACAAACCGGCACGGGGGCTTGACGCATGCCTTCGGTTTTCTCCACACTCAAGGGGTGGAGAGATCCACCTCTTCACAGCCTGAGGCAGGCAAACGCAGACAGTTCTTGCCGACGCGCATGCGTTCGACAGCCCTTTTCGTGCAGCCATACTGCAACCTGAAAGAGGGACAGCACTCATGCGCGTTTTCACCGTCCTCGGCCCCAGCCAATCGGGCAAATCCACCTTGGTCGAAGCGATCAGCCGCCTCGACGGGCGGCCCACCACATTCGATGTTGCCGGAACCGTGCATCTGCACGGTTTTTCTTATTTAAACGAACCGTGGTGCGCGGTGGACGTGGACGGAGGCGGCGATGCGCTAGCCTATGTCGGCCCGGCCATGGCGATCTCGGACGCAGCAGTTGTGGTTGTCCCACCCGATCCGGATGCCGCCGTTCTGTGTGCCCCGTATCTAAGGTTGGTCGAAGAGGCGGGCATTCCCTGCTTCTTGTTCATCAACCGCATGGACAGCCCCAATGGCCGCATCCGCGACATCGTTGCTGCGCTGCAGACCTATTGCACCCACCACATCGCTCTGCGGCAGGTGCCGATCCGGGACGGAGACACCATTATCGGCGCAGTCGATCTGATCTCGGAGCGCGCCTGGAAGTATCAGGAGGGGCAGCCCTCGGCCCTGATCGAGCTACCGCAATCAGCGGAAGACCGCGAACAGGAAGCACGCACCGAGTTGTTGGAGACCCTATCGGATTTCGATGACAATCTGCTGGAGCAACTGATTGAGGACAAACAGCCCCCAAGCGACGAGGTCTACGAGCTGGCCGCACAGGTCTTGCAGAACCATCAGCTTATCCCGGCCTGCCTCGGTGCCGCGAGCCATGGCAACGGTCTGACCCGTTTGATGAAAGCGCTGCGTCATGAAGCACCGGAATTCAACATTGCAGCTGACCGGGATGAGGCCGAAGAAAACGCACGTGCCATCGCAGGCTTTGCAGATGTGAAGAAGCATATCGGTAAGATCACCGTATTGCGTGGTCTGGGCGACGGTGTGAAAGCACATGAATCCCTTGGTGGCGAAACTGTGGGAAACCTGACAACCCTGGACGCCAAGACCCAAATCAGCGCGCTTGAGGCCGGGCAGATCGGCCTTGCTGTCAAATCCGACCACCTTAATCCTGGCTTTATCTATGACAGCGCGGCGGCAACGCCGTTGCCGGAATGGGCCTCATCCCATCCAGCCGCGCATCGTCAGGTCGTATCACCTGCGCATGAGCGAGACGACGTGCGCCTGTCGAATGCGTTGACCCGGCTGGTTGAGATCGACCCCGGCCTGCACCTGGAGCAAGACGAGCTGAGCGGTCATTCCATTCTGGGCTCACAAGGTCCGCAGCACATGCGCCGCGTGACCGCCAAACTCGCCGAGGATTTCGGCATCGAGATCGAGGCCGAGGCCGCCGGAACCGCCTATCGCGAAACCATTCGCACAAAGGTCGATCATCGCCATCGCCACCGCAAGCAATCCGGCGGTGCGGGGCAGTTTGCCGATGTGGTCATATCCATCGCTCCGCTGCCGCGCGGCTCGGGGTTCCAGTTCGAGGAAGTGGTGAAAGGTGGGGCCGTACCCCGGAATTACATTCCTTCGGTTGAACACGGGGCCAAGGACGCACTGGTCGAAGGCCCCGAAGGTTTCCCTGTGGTGGACGTTAAGGTGACGCTCAGCGACGGCAAGCACCATAACGTGGACAGTTCGGATTATGCCTTCCGCACCGCTGGCAAGAACGCGGTGCGTGAAGCGCTGCCCGAAGCGAAACCAGTCGTGCTGCAACCGATCCTGAACGCCGAGATCCATCTGCCGTCAACCTTCGTAGGCGATCTCGTTCCAACGATCAGCTCGCTGCAGGGACAAGTCCTAGGTTTCGAAGGCAACCCCAACGCCTCAGGCTGGGAAATCTTCAATGCGACACTCCCCGCCGTTGCGGAAGATGAACTGCACCGAACCCTCGCCAGTGCTACCCGCGGGACCGGTTGGGTCAAACTACAATTCGATCACTATGAAGAGCTACGCGGCCCCGTTCCCGCGTCAGCCAAAAACAAGGAAATAGCCTGACATCAAAGACGCGGGCTGCGTGTCAGCCCGCCGCCGCAATCAGCTCGCGGGTATAGTCGGTCTGAGCGTGTTCGAACAAATCTTCAGCAGCGCCCATCTCGACCACATCGCCGTTTCGCATGACGATGACGTTGTGGGACATCGCGCGCACGACCTTCAGATCGTGACTGATGAATAGGTAGGCCAGCCCGTACTTCCTTTGCAGCTCACGCAGCAGGTCAACGATCTGCACCTGCACGGTCATATCCAGCGCGCTTGTAGGCTCGTCCAGAACCAGCAGCTTGGGCCGCAACACCATGGCGCGGGCGATGGCGATCCGCTGGCGTTGCCCGCCGGAAAACTCATGCGGATAGCGGTCCATTGCAGAGGGGTCCAATCCGACCTCGTTCATCACTTCGGCCACCAGATCGCGCGGGGCGCGATGAGGATCGACCTTATGGATGGCCAGCCCCTCGGCGATGATCTGCATGCAAGTCATCCGCGGGCTGAGGCTGCCGAACGGATCCTGAAATACGATCTGCATGTCCTTGCGCAACCGCCGCAACTCGCGCGTTGACCAGCGGCGCACATTCTGGTCGCGGAAAGTGATCCCGCCCTCGGACGCGATCAGACGCATGATCGCCAGCGCCAGCGTCGTCTTGCCCGAGCCGCTCTCCCCCACGATCCCAAGTGTTTCCCCGGCACGGACGCTGAGGGTCGCGTCGTTTACGGCCTTCACATAGCCTACGGTCCGTTTCAGGAAACCGCGCTGGATCGGGAACCAGACTTTCAGGTGATCGGTGCGGGCTACCTCTTCGGCATCCGGGGCCACCGGGTCGGGGTGCCCGGACGGCTCGGCCTCCAGAAGCTTGCGAGTATAGGGGTGTTGCGGGTTGTCGAAAATCTCCGTTGTCACTCCGGCTTCGACAATTTCACCGTCCTTCATCACGCAAACCCGGTCGGCGATGCGGCGGACGATGCCAAGGTCATGGGTGATGAACAACATTCCCATGTTCTCGGACTTTTGCAGTTCGGCCAGCAACTCCAGAATCTGCGCCTGGATGGTGACGTCCAGCGCCGTTGTCGGCTCATCCGCGATCAAAATGTCCGGCTTGTTCGCCAACGCCATCGCGATCATCACGCGTTGACGCTGCCCGCCGGACAACTGGTGCGGATAGCTGTCCAGTCGTTCCTCGGGGTCTCGGATGCCGACCTTGGTCAGCAGTTCTACAATCCGTTCCCGCGCCTCATCGCCGGTAACGCCCTGATGCAGAGCCAGCGATTCCGCCATCTGTTTCTGGATCGTGTGCAATGGATTGAGCGAGGTCATCGGCTCCTGAAAGATGAAACTAATGTCGTTGCCGCGCACGTCCATCAACCTGTCTTCGGACGCGCCGATCATCTCTTGCCCTTCATAAGTGACCGAGCCTTCGACAATTGCGCTATCACCCAGCAGCGACACAGTGCTCAACGCCGTCACGGATTTGCCCGAGCCGGATTCGCCCACCAAAGCCACCGTTTCACCCCGGTCGACGGTAAAGGACACGCCTTTGACTGCCGCACTCACCTGCCCGTCCTGCCGGAACGAGACCTTGAGGTTGTTCACATCCAAAAGGCTCATGAGAAGGTCTTTCTGGGATCAAACGCATCGCGGACGCCTTCAAAAATGAAGACCAACAGCGACAGCATGATGGCAAAGGTGAAGAAGGCAGTGAAGGCCAGCCACGGTGCCTGAAGGTTCTGTTTCGCCTGCAAAGTCAACTCTCCAAGCGACGGGGCTGAAGACGGCAAACCGAAGCCAAGGAAGTCCAGCGAAGCCAGCCCACCGATGGTTCCGGTCACGATGAACGGCATGAAGGTCAGCGTGGCGACCATCGCATTAGGCAGCATGTGGCGAAACATGATCGTCATGTTACCCACGCCCAGCGCCCGCGCGGCACGGACATACTCCAAATTTCGTGCCCGCAGGAATTCAGCGCGCACGACGCCCACCAATCCGGTCCAACTGAACAGGATCATCAGAATCACCAAGAGCCAGAAACTTCGCCCAAGAATCGCGAACATGATGATAATGACATAAAGCGAGGGTGTCGCCGACCAGATCTCGATAATACGTTGGAAGATCAGATCCAGCCAACCGCCAAAGAATCCCTGAATGGCCCCGGCAAAAATGCCGATCAGACTGGCGACACCGGTGACCAATAAAGTGAACAGGATCGACAGGCGGAAGCCATAGATGACACGAGCCAGCACATCTCGCTTGGTGTCGTCAGTGCCGAGCAGATTCTGACCATTAGGCGGCAGCGGTGCAGCGCCCGGGCGGTCCACGCTGGTGTTGAAGGAATACGGGATTGGAGGCCAGATGGCCCAGCCTCGCTCAAACCCATCTGCTTCGAAAGTGCCCGCCTTGATTTCGTCGATGATACCTTCGGGGTCGTCGAAGCACTGATCCAATCCGCCGCTATCGATCAGGCACATGACCTCGGGGTCGCGATAGATCGCCTCGGTCTGGAAATCACCGCCGAACTCAGTCTCGGCGTAAAAGTTGAAGACTGGCGTGTAGATTTCACCCCGGTACTTTACCAGGATCGGTTTGTCGTTGGCGATGAACTCGGCAAACAGCGATAGGCCGAACAACACCGAGAAGATGATCAGCGACCAGAACGCCCTGCCATTGCGCCGGAAGTTGCGCCAACGGCGCTGATTGAGAGGGGAGAGTGCCATTTACCCCTCCCGCTTTTCGAAATCGATACGCGGGTCAACGAGCACATACATCAGATCGCTGATTATGCCGACGACCAGCCCCATCAGGCCAAATATGAAAAGCGTACCAAAAATCACCGGATAGTCGCGCGCCACTGCGGCCTCAAAGCCCAGACGCCCAAGACCATCGAGCGAGAAAATGGTCTCGATGATGATCGATCCACCGAAGAACACACCAATGAATACAGCAGGGAAACCTGCAATCACGATCAGCATCGCGTTGCGGAAGACATGACCATACAGCACCTTGCTTTCACTCAAACCCTTGGCGCGAGCGGTCATCACGTACTGCTTCTTGATCTCATCCAGAAACGAGTTCTTGGTCAGCAGCGTCAGCGTCGCAAAGGCCGAGATGGTCAGCGCGATTATCGGCAAAGCGATGTGCCAGAAATAGTCAGTAATCTTTCCAAACAGGCTGAGGCTGTCCCAGTTGTCCGAAGTCAAACCCCGTAGCGGGAAAATCTGCCAGTAAGAGCCACCGGCGAACAACACCAGCAGCAGAATGGCAAACAGGAAACCGGGGATAGCATAGGCCACGATGATCGCACCGCTGGTCCAAGTATCAAAGCTCGACCCGTCCTTGATCGCCTTGCGGATACCTAGCGGGATCGAGACCAGATAGGCGATCAGCGTCGACCACAGACCCAGCGAAATAGACACCGGCATCTTTTCCAGAACCAGATCAATCACACTGATCGAGCGGAAATAGCTCTCGCCAAAATCCAGCGTCAGGTAGTTGCCCATCATGCCCAGAAAGCGTTCCAGTGGCGGTTTGTCGAAGCCAAACTCTTTTTCCAGTTCAGCGATGAATTCGGGCGGAAGGCCACGCGCACCGACGTATTTGTCATCAAAGGCACCACCTGCGGGCTCGGCCCCGGCTCCGGCGTCGCCACCACCGGCGAACCCAGCAAAGACGTCGCCCTGCCCTTCGATCTGCGCGATGATCTGTTCAATGGGACCACCGGGCACGAACTGCACCAGCGTGAAGTTGACGATCATGATGCCCAGAAGAGTCGGAATGACCAGCAACAGGCGTCTTAGGATATAGGCGCCCATGTTATCGCAGCGCGCCTTTGGCTTTCAGGTCAGCCTCTTTCTCGGGGTTGATCCACCACAGATCGAGATACCCAAGCGAGAATGGAGGCAGGTTTTCAGGGTATTCGTACATGTCGTAATAAGCCGTCCAGTAATCCGCCACATACCCATCGGGAATGACGAAGAACTCATAACGCAAGACACGATCCAACGCCATCAGCGCAGCATCCTGTTCTGCCTGATTTGTCGTGTCGAATGACGCTTCGATCACAGCGTCAACAAGCGGGCTGGCAAGACCGGCAGGGTTGAACAAGCTAAACGCGGCTTCTTCCGAACCGTACATCTGACTGAGACCACCACCGGTCGACAGGAACGAGCCATAGCGGTTCGAATATACCATATCATAATCACGCTCACGCCGCCGCAGGGTGAATTGAGAAGGATCTACTTTCTCGGCCGAAGCATCCACACCGATCGACTGCAGGTTCTGCACATAGGTCTCGATCATGGTGGCGGTCGAGGTTGGAATGCTCGACGCATACGGAATATTGACCTTCAGCGTCTGCCCATCGGCATTGCGTCGCAGATTGCCGTCGCCGACGGGCCAACCAGCCTCGTCCAGCAGTTTCGAGGCTTGCCGCAAATTGCGACGGTCGTTCAACCGAGCTGGATTGGATTCGTGGACGACAAGCGCAGGCTCGCTGAACACCTCGGCCGGAACCACGTCACCCAGCGTTTCCAGAAACGCCAGTTCGGCACCCTCTGGCACGCCTGTCGCTTCAAGATGTGTCCCCTGCACAAATGAACTGCGCGGTGCGTTCAGACCGAACATCAGCGATTCATTTGCCCATTCGAAATTGAACGCCAGCGCCAGCGCTTTACGCACATTCTTGTCGGCAAATTGAGGCTTGCCCAGATTGAAAACGAAACCCGACGGCGTCGGTGGGCTACCATCCACGATCTCGTCCTGCACGACAAACCCTTCGCTGAGTTTCGGGAAATCGTAACTAGAGGCCCAGAGCTTGGGGTCATTTTCGATACGCATCGTGTATTCGCCCGCCTTGAACCCTTCGAAGGCGGCGGTTTGATCCGCGAAATACTCGATCCGGATAGTGTCGTAATTGTTGCGGCCTATGTTGATCGGCAGATCCTTGCCCCAATAATCGTCGCGACGCTTGTAGACTATACGACGGTTGATGTCATAGCTGTCCAGTTTGTAAGGACCTGAACCAACGGCGACCTCCAGCCGCGGTTCGTCCAGACGACGGCTTTCATCAGCCTCGAACCAGGCTTTTGAAAATACCGGGGTCGACCCGACGGTTTCGATCAACCCGCGCCGGGTGACATCCGGACTAAAAGTAAATTTTACAGTGTGGTCATCCAGAGCTTCAGCCCCTGTAACCATGCGCCCGACGGCTTGCGCATAAGACGGCAAACCCTGCTCAATGAACAACCGATGACTATAGACGACGTCTTCGGCAGTCACCGGGGTGCCATCCCAGAACATAGCTTCGGGGCGCAGATTGAAGATCACATAATTGCGCCCTTCGTCATATTCCATACTTTCCGCAACAACCCCATAATACTGCCCGACACTGTCCGCGGTACTTTCGATCAGCGGGTCATATTGAAGCGTAGTCAAAGCGCCTGCCCGCCCCTTGCGCGAATAAGGGTTCAGGGAATCAAACGTACCTGAGCCCGATAAAGACAGCTCTCCGCCCTTTGGTGCGTCTGGGTTGACGTAGTTCAAGTACGGATAGTCGGCCGGATAATCCAGATTTCCGAAATAGGAATACCCGTGGCTGCGCGTGACGCCCTCTTCATTGGCACGGGCAGGATCGCTGCTGCCCAGAACCAGTGTCGCCGAAATCCCAAAAGCCGCAGCCCAAGCGTGAATTCCGGTAAAGCGCATCTGGGGCAGAAGGGGTTTCATCAGGCTCGTCCTCTGAATTTCTGTCATCTTCATTGTCGTGCCCGCCAGCTAAAGGTCCAGCACTGTCAGTTGCAAGTTTAGAATGCGTGAACGCTTTGTGAAGTTCTTCTCAGACAAAAAATAAAGCCGCTGCGCAAGGCAGCGGCTTAAAATCCTGCAAATCTGATCAACAGATCAGTTGCCGATGGTCTGCAGATACGCAATCAGATCGGCGCGTTCTTGTGGTTTTTTCAGGCCAGCAAAGCTCATCGAAGTGCCCGAGATATAGGCGCTTGGGCGTTCCAGGAACGCGTCCAAGGCTTCGGGCGTCCAGTTGCCACCATGCGCCTGCATCGAGGCCGAATAACCGGTAAAGCCTTTAGCTGAGGCAACCGGGCGATCTACGACACCATAAAGGTAAGGACCTGTACCATTGGCGCCGTCTTCCAGTTTGTGGCAAGCGGTGCACTTGCGGAATACGCGCGCGCCTTTTTCAGGATCGGCTGCAGCCAACATATCTTCAAAGACTACTTCTTCGCCGTCCGCGCTTTCGCCCGAGCTTTCGGTTTCGATAATGTAAGCAGCTTCGGCAAGATGGCTGTCAGAGCTATAGAGGACATCCGCCCCCCATTTTGCCAGAAGCAACACCAGGAAGGTGCCAAACAAGCCGGCTGCGGCTTTGGTAACTGTCATCGTGTCGAACATTTTGATCGCGTGTCCATTTCAGCTGTCTGCGGGGTGTCTAAGGCTTCCCCTGAGAAGACGCAAGGTATAGACACCGCGACTAAACGCCCAATTCAAGAACTTGTTGCACGGAAACGACCAAATGACCAATCGCATAGCATTTCAGGGAGAACCCGGCGCATACAGTCACGAAGCCTGCCGGAACGCGCGACCGGATATGGACGCCCTGCCCTGCCGCACTTTCGAAGATGTGATCGAATCAGTGCGCTCAGGTGAGGCTGATCTGGCCATGCTACCGGTGGAAAATACCACCTATGGTCGTGTGGCCGATATTCACCGCCTGCTTCCGCATAGCGGGCTGCACATCATCGACGAAGCATTTGTGCGCGTGCACATCAACCTGTTGGGCGTACCGGGCGCGACTCTGGAGGATATCACTGAGGCGCATTCCCACCTCGTCTTACTTCCACAATGCGCAGGTTTCCTGAAGCAGCACGGAATTCGTGGCAGGGTCAGCCCCGATAATGCTCGTGCCGCACGCGAGGTCGCCGAGATCGGCGACCAACACTCCGCAGCGTTAGCCAGTGAGCTGGCAGGTGAGATTTACGGCCTCAACGTTTTGGCCCGTCACATTGAGGATCAGGGCGACAACACGACCCGTTTTCTGGTGATGTCTCGTGAGGCCGACGAATCGCGCCGTGGTGATCACGGCATGATCACAAGTTTTGTCTTTCAGGTGCGTAACATCCCGGCAGCGCTGTACAAAGCGATGGGCGGATTTGCCACCAACGGAATCAACATGACCAAGCTGGAAAGCTATATGGTCGACGGGTCCTTCACCGCGACCCAGTTCTATGCCGATATCGTGGGTCATCCAGGCGATCGAAATGTGCAACTGGCGATGGATGAGCTTGAGCATTTTACCACCAACGTAGAGGTCCTCGGCGTTTATCCGGCGGCGCAACCTCGTGGTTAGTGCAGGCAATCGGCTCGCCCCTTCAAAGGAACGGCCTGGATAGGCGGGGCAGCTACGCTTGCAGCTTAGAACGGTAGCTAGAGTCCTTCGGAGCGACATCCTGAAAGTGCGGCGGACTACGGGTTGGTCACTCCGGTCCCCATGCGAAAGACCTTGCATATCGCGCCATCCATCTGCCGGTACTCTCTGAATCCCATCGCCTCATAATAGCCAAGGCCGTCGGAATTATTGGCCCCGATCGTAGCATCGATAGCGGGCAATCCCTGCTGCCTAGCGGCTTGAAGAGAACGTTTGAACAACGCCCGACCGATACCACATCGCGCAGCGGACGGTTTGATATGCGTCCCAATGATGCCCCACCCGACCGCAACGCCATACGGGTTGTTTCGGGTGGCAAGCTTCAACGACTGGAAACCCAATATCTGTCCGTCCGGCGCAACGGCAAGGCTACACTGAATCCGCTCAGGGTCGCAGATGTAATGCGTCAGTGCAAAGGCGCTGTCGGCGGGCTTGGTCCGCTTTCCAGCCGCTACAAGCGCTGTTAGCACACCGGACAAGCCATCCGCATCGGCTTCGACAGCGTCGCGTATGATCGGTCTCGTTAAAGTGCTCATCTACTTCTCGGTTGTCAGACACCATGGAGGTGTCGTTCCTCCATATCGCGCGCGAATTCGCTGAGACGGGTCTGGAACTGCCGCCTGAATCGGGATTGCCCTAACTTCAGGGATTGAAGCAATAGGCGGGCGGGCAGCGTTTTCGCACCCAGCGATGTTTCAACGCGCAGCCGTGTCCGACGTTGGGAAAGCGCCAAAAGCTCGATCACCGTGTCGCCGTTCATTCCCTTGCTGCTGGACTGGAACCGCATCAAGGACGGGCGGTCGCATTCAGTCATCTCGATAATGATATGACGTGGCTTGCCACGTATCTTGAATTCGGTCTCCCAGCTTATTCCGGCCTGCGGCACAACCGACCCCGTGACCCGACGCACATCGACCCCGCGCCGCAAGGCTTTGCGTTCGAAGCGTTCAAAATCCGAGACCATGGTGAAGACCGTCTCGATTGGGACATCGATATCTTCCTGCGCTGAAAACTGCATGTTTGCTTTTCTCTGCCCTAGATTGGGTTCAGTTTCTCGTCAGTCCAACGTGTCTGCAAGCCAGTGTTGCAACAAAAAGTGCGCAATCGCACCTTTTCGGGCAGGCAACAGCTTAGGGTGATCCCCAGCGAAGGCCTGCATCATCTCTGTCCGGGTGACCCAGATCGCATCCTCGATCTCGACCGGATCGATCTGGATATCGCGCGATAACGCCTCGCCTGCGCATCCAAACATCAGGGATGCGGGAAAGGGCCAGGGTTGGCTTGCGAGATAGCTCACCGCACCCACGGGCACGCCCGCCTCTTCCATCACTTCGCGCCGCACAGCGGCTTCCAGCGTTTCACCGGGCTCAACAAAACCAGCCAAAAGCGAATACATGCCTTCAGGCCAGCCCGGAGAGCGCCCCATCAGCACCGAATTGCCATGGGTAATCAACATGATGACCACAGGATCGGTGCGCGGGAAATGCTGGCCGTCGCAGGCCGGGCAACTGCGCTGCCATCCACCCTGAGACATCTCGCTGCGGGCACCACATCGGGCACAGAATTGATGCGTTTCGTGCCAGCCGATCACCGCCTTGGCGGTTGCCGCAATCTCTGCGTCTCGTGGGTTGAGGCGTGTCATGATGCGGCGCAGCTCGGCAAAGACACACCCCTCGGGCAGATCAGGGTGCTGCTGTTCGCTGCGGTCGACAAAATCTCCGACACCGGATAAATCCAGCCCTTCAGCCGCCCAGCCCGAGATGTCCATGGCAAAAAGCGACGATCCATCCTCGGATTTTCCAAGGAAAATCGGTTGCTCGATCACACCGCCCGGGCCCTGTTCGAGAATCTTGTGCGTCATCGGAAGCCGGACGAGCCGGTCCAGTGCCTCACCCTCAACCAACAGTTTGCCGCGCCACAGCAACACACATGTTGCCAAAGGGTCACGATAAACCTGTGCCAGTTTGTCCGCGTCGCCGCGCAGCAAACCCGCCCGATCCAGTGCCGAGCCGCCAAATGTCACCTGTTCTGCGCGTTTCATGCCTGCCGTTCCTGACTGCCGCGCAAAGGGCTGCCACGTCTTACCTGATCGTGCAACGGGTATCGACCAAACATTTTTCGACCCTGCCGCGGAATGACCGCAGCATCGCCCCGGAAATTGCATTAAATCGACCCCATGGTGAAAACGTTGGCACACTGACAGCTAGAAGTTGAAGATATTGAAATCAAAGCATTTAATGCGACAACCAAGAGATGCAGATGATGGCGCACGGATTCGAATCCTTGCTACATCCGATCTACACATGCACCTAACGTCATATGATTACTATTCGGATCGCCCCGAACCCGCGATTGGTTTGACCCGTACCGCCAACCTGATTCACGAGGCGCGTAGACAGGCTGAACGCGATGACGCCCTTGTGCTGTTGTTTGACAATGGTGATAGCCTGCAGGGAACGCCATTTGGCAACTGGGCAGCTGAAAACGTGCCAGACGCCCATCCCCTGCCACGCGCGTTCAACACGTTGAACTATGACGCGATCGGATTGGGCAATCACGATTTCGGGTTTGGGCTGGAACTCGTCAATCGCATCGCTCGCCAAACCGCCTGCCCAATGATTTGCAGCAATATGCAAACCACTCAGACCGAACAAGGTTGGGATGCACACACGATTCTGCATCGGGTTGTCAGACTAAATGGACAGGACACCGCAATCCGCATCGGGGTTCTTTCTGTTTTGCCCACTCAAACCGCACAGTGGGAAGCACATCTGCTAACGGACCGGGTCGTGGTAACAGACATTCTGGCCGCTGCGTGGCGCGCTGCTGAAGATCTCAGCGTGCAAGGTTGCGACCTGATTGTCGCCCTTGCGCATACCGGACTGGGATCGGCAATGGCCGAGCCGGATATGGAAAACGCGATCATCCCGCTGGCCGAGATGCCGCTGATTGATGCCGTCGTCGCAGGCCACACCCATCTGACACTGCCCGGAAAGGCGCATGATGGTTATCCATTCGTCGACAGTACGCGGGGGTTTGTGCATGGAACGCCGGTTGTCATGCAGGGTTGGGCCGGGTCTCATCTTGGGATCATTGATCTGACACTGCAAAAAGATACCACCGGCGATTGGCGCATTACAGGCAGCCATGTCGAAGCGCGGGCAATCGCTCAATCGGGCACAGAAATACCCGAATGCCAAAGGATCACAGAGCTGTTTGCGACCGGCCACGCTGCGACGCGCAAAAGGGTGACCAGGCCAGTGGGCACAATCCCACACACGCTGCACAGCTACTTCACATATTGCGTACCGGATCGCGGTCTGGCCTTGGTTGCGGCGGCTCAGGCCGCTGCCCTACGCCCGCATTTGGTCGATACCGACTGGGCAGATTTGCATATCATATCGTCAGCCGCCCCGGCAAAGTTCGGCGGGCGCGCAGGAAGCAAGTACTACACGGATATCCCCTCAGGCGAGATTTCAGTTCGACATATCGCCGATCTCAGTGTCTTTCCTAATGAATTGCGCGCGGTGCTGGCCTCAGGTTCTCAGATTCGGGACTGGCTTGAGATGTCAGCCGGGCTGTTCCATCAACTTGGCTCAGACGCCCCGATCGATCTTGCCGATCCTCAGCGCACGGGCTTCAACTTCGATGTCCTGCATGGCGTCACCTACCAGATCGATCTTTCGCAACCGGCGCGGTTCGATACGCTCGGTCGAGTGATTGATCCGGCATTTTCCCGCATACGCAACCTGGAATTCGATGGGCAGCCGATTGCGCCTGACCAGAGTTTCCTTGTCGCCACCAATAACTACCGCGCCAATGGCGGTGGTCATTTTCCAATTGCGCGACAAGCCCGTATGATTGACCTGCCTCAGATCAGCATACAGGATATTCTATGCAAATACGTCGCGGGCACATTGCCCGCCGACCCACTCGCGCATGCACCGCGCCCCTTTTCTTTTGTACCAAACCAAAGGCAGGGCGCGATCCTGACAACGGGGCCGCGCGCGCTACACCATGTTGCAGAACTTGCTGAGTATCATCCACGCATTCTGCCCGACGATGCGGATGGTTTCATGCGTATTCATCTGACCTTCTGACGGGTTGCCATTTTCAGGGGATGCACCTATATCGGCTTTGAGAGGTTGGCGCGGGCGAGCGCCTCGCCAACCTGGTCAGGTCCGGAAGGAAGCAGCCACAACGAGCCCCGCTTGGGTCGATGTCCAACCTCTCACTTAGAACCTATCAGCCGCAGGAGGGCGTTTATGATTGTAACAAAAACCCTTCGGGCAGACCGGTTCTGATCCTTTCCGATCAACTGATTGCCTGAACACGTCGCCGGCGGATGCGCGATTGCCATTCGACGGGATTGCTGTTTCTGATCACAGGCAGACCAATGTTACTTTCCTTTTCGGACCTCGGATGGTCCTCTCATTTCGCGGCTCAGCATACGGCTGATCCGTCACTTCTTCCGTATCGCATCTCGGCCGTACACCGGGATCGACTGATCGGGCTGAGCCCTGAAGGTGAATCGCCTTTGTTATCTCTGGATCAATCAACCGGCGCATATGCCGTTGGGGATTGGGTTCTGGCGGATGAAAACAAACGCATACGCCGCGTGCTGGACCGGCGCAGCCTGCTGCAGCGCCGGGCCGCAGGTACAGGGGCAGCGGCGCAGCTGATCGCTGCAAATGTTGATGTGCTGTTCATCGTCAGTTCCTGCAACGCCGATTTCAATCTGCCACGATTGGAGCGGTATCTTGCGCTGGCGCATCAGGCAGGCTGCTATCCGGTGGTCGTTCTGACCAAGTCGGACATGTGCGATGATCCGAGCCTTTATGTAGATCAGGCCCAATCGCTCGCCCCGTTTCTGACGATACTTGCGGTCAACGCGCTGGATCACGGCGATCTCGAACAAGTTCTGTCGTGGTGTCCGAAAGGACAAACCAGCACCTTGCTTGGATCATCCGGCGTTGGGAAAACGACGCTCGCCAACGGGATGACGGGGCAGGATCAGGCCACCGCAGGTATCCGTGAAGATGATGCGCGCGGCAGGCACACAACAACTGCACGCGCCTTGCATCGCATGCGCAATGGCGGCTGGCTGATCGATACGCCCGGCATGCGCGCGTTGCGTCTGCTGGATGCGCAGGAGGGGTTGGATGAGGTATTTTCGGACATCTCAGACCTCAGCCTGGATTGCCGCTTCTCGGATTGTCAGCACGAGACCGAGCCCGAATGTGCGGTGCAGGCGGCAATCGACGCTGGTACGCTTGATCCCGCGCGGCTGGACCGCTGGCGCAAGCTGCGGCGCGAAGACCAACACAATTCCGCTTCGGTGGCGCAGGCCCGCGCCCGCGACAAGGCGTTCGGCAAGATGGTGCGCAGCGTGATGCACGAGAAAAAATCCCGTAAAGGGCTATAACGAAGCTGGGCACCGACCTACCGGTGCCCAGCGCTATCAGGCGATCAGTCTAGGCCAGACTGCCGCATTCCGTCTTGCGAATGCACCGATATGGCCGATCTTGGACACTCCGAATTCGCTTGGTGCAAGCAGATGGCGCCCGGCTTTGGGTCCATAGAGATCGGCAAGACGCCAGACAGCATCCGGCGGCACCATTTCATCATCTGCGAAGGTAAACAGATCGACACGTTTGCCCAAGTCTTTCCAGCGGGCGGCGGGCAGTGTCGTGCCGATCTCTGGCACATAGCTTTTGGGGGCGGTGCACCATTTGCGCCATTGCCAATAGACTTGGGCAGGCAGGTCCGATCCAAACCCGACCAACCGCCCGGGCAGGTAGCCAAGCGCCTTGACCACCAGCGGCGCGTGACCATACCAGAACAACGCCGCCAAAGCGCGATAAGGCCAAGGGTGATCCGCCAGCGTTACCAGACCCGAACAGACACAGATCATCCTGTCGATCTGATCGATATCGGGTTGGATCGGGCCAAACATTCCGCCCAAGGAATGACCGATGCTCCATAGCTTGGCCTGCGGAAACCGTCGGCGCATCTCGGCCCGGGCGGATGGAATGTCGATCAACGCCCAATCGGCCATGGTGACATTTGACCGCTTTTGCGAACCCACCAAAGAGTGACCAAAATCCCGGTAATCGTAAGTCAGGCAGGCCATGCCCTGTTCTTCGGCGAGCCATCGGGCGAAGTACTGATAGTAATCCCTCGGCACCCCAGTCGCACCGTTTATGACGACCACCTTTTCGGGGTCGGCAACCGGACGGTAAAGCCGCGCCGACAACATTGCCGGGCCGGACGGGATTTGAAAATCCTCGGTCACAACCGCCTGCTGCGTGTCCAACATGGTGCCCTCCAATACCGACTGAACTGATCAGTTCACCCGAAGCGCCTCAAGTCAAGGTTGACGTGACTGGACCATACGTCACTTGCCTGACGCAATCTTCTTGACTCGGGCACGGCGCAGCCGCTAGCCATGTCGCGATGGTTCTCGCGCCCAATCGGGCCGGGATGAAAAGGGAACACGGTGCGGTTCTGCCCGGATAAATCCGGAAAGAACCTAGTCCGAGACTGCCCCCGCAACTGTAAGCGGAGAGCAATGCCGAGATACCACTGGCCTTGAAGGCTGGGAAGGTCGGCAAAGCGATGACCCGCAAGTCAGGAGACCTGCCATCGGATGTAGAACCGAAACTCGGGCGGGGTGTCCGGGACGGGTTTGATCGTGCTCCGCAACGACCAACCTGTGCCACGCCCGCGCCTTGCGCGCGGAGGGCGCATTGATGATCTGGAAGACCAAAACACACGAATTCGCGGCGACCGTGTGCCAACGTACTGGCGCACCCTGCCCCGCATTGGCACAGATGGCGCGGGCTCTGACGCAGACCATGTCCGCCACAAAACCGGTCACGAAAACTGAGTTTGAGATTGAAGGCACCATAGATCTGTCGCACTGCCCGGAAGGATGCACCGCCCGCTTTCGCGCCCAATGCGACCAGATACGTGTATTCTGCGGAACCGATCCTGAAATCGATACCGGCCGGCTGGATGACTACGCAGACATGATGTTCGGAACCGAGTACCGCAGCCTACCCGCAGACCTGCTAAGGAATCCGCCTTGCGCCATGCTTGAGGCTTCGCTTCTGGTGCAGCACAACGGTGGCGAAATCTCGCCACATGTTGGTGTCTAAGCCGTCAAACGGCTTGAACACGGGCCGGTTCAACGGCCCAAAGCATCTGGGCATTTGTCTCGACTGCGCAAGGACGCACCGTACGCAATCGCTTCAATGCCGCCTCAGGCCGTTCACCGCATTCAACCATCAGACGCAGAACCACCATCCCGGATCGGCCACAGCCACCACGGCAATGCACTAGCACACGGCCACCACCTGACAACGCCTGACGTGCGGTCGCACCAACGCGGGGCCAGCGGTCCAAAATCTCTTTGGGTGGCGTGCCAAAATCTTCGATCGGCAAATGCACCCATCTGCTGGCACGCCCCTGAATATCAGCGCCAAAATTCCGCGCACCATCCTGAATCATCTCGACCTCAGTCGTCATCGAGATCACAAGTCCCGGCTTCCAGTCTGCTATAAGATCGAGGTCTTCGGTATAAGTGCCTCCGCGCCCGGGCATCGATGACAAGGCCAAGGTGCCTCCGCCAACCTGCAACGCATAAACCACCAGTTGCGACATAATCTCCCCCCAAACAAACTTCACCCAACAACATACTGGTCCAGTAAATAGAATAGAGTGGATTTTAGCCGCATACCCACGCATTCCAAAATGAAAATCGTCCCGGCCGGCTGTGGACGCGGGCGGCGGGGGCCTCTACGCTGCGGCGTAACGCGAATCCGACAGAGCAGACATGACCGAGACGCCCAGCCCCGCCTACAAGGTTCTTGCCCGCAAATACCGCCCCGAAACCTTTGCCGATCTAGTCGGTCAGGACGCCATGGTGCGCACTCTGAAAAACGCCTTCGAGGCGGACCGGATCGCGCAGGCCTTCATCATGACCGGCATCCGCGGTACCGGCAAGACGACGACCGCTCGGATCATAGCCAAGGGTATGAACTGCATCGGTCCCGATGGCAGCGGCGGCCCTACCACCGAACCCTGCGGTCAATGTGAACACTGCGTAGCCATCATGGAGGGCCGCCATGTCGATGTGATGGAGATGGACGCCGCCAGCCGCACCGGTGTCAATGACATCCGCGAGATCATCGACAGCGTCCGCTATCGCGCTGCGTCCGCGCGCTACAAGATCTATATCATCGACGAGGTTCACATGCTGTCGACCAGCGCTTTCAACGCGCTGCTCAAGACGCTGGAAGAACCCCCCGAACACGTGAAGTTCATCTTTGCCACCACCGAGATTCGCAAGGTCCCGGTGACCGTCTTGTCCCGTTGCCAGCGCTTTGATCTGCGCCGGATCGAGCCGGAGGATATGATCGGACTGCTTCGCAAAATTGCAGGTGCCGAAGGGGCACAGATTGCCGAGGATGCGTTATCGTTGATCACCCGGGCCGCCGAGGGATCGGCGCGCGATGCGACCTCACTGCTGGATCAGGCGATCTCGCACGGGGCCGGTGAAACCAGCGCGGATCAGGTGCGCGCGATGCTGGGGCTGGCCGATCGGGGCCGGGTGCTGGATCTGATGGATATGATCCTGCGCGGCGATGCTGCAGGCGCGTTGACCGAGCTGAGCGGGCAATATGCCGAAGGGGCTGATCCGCTCGCCGTCTTACGCGATCTGGCTGAAATCACGCATTGGGTTTCGGTGGTCAAGATCACCCCGGATGCCGCCGAAGATCCCACCGTTTCCCCCGACGAACGCGCCCGAGGTCAACAAATGGCCGAGGCTCTGCCCATGCGAGTCCTTACACGCATGTGGCAAATGCTGCTGAAAGCGCTCGAGGAAGTTTCCGCCGCACCCAACGCAATGATGGCTGCGGAAATGGCCGTGATCCGCCTGACCCATGTGGCCGACTTGCCTAGCCCGGAGGAGCTGATCAAGCGTCTGCAAGATACGCCTCCGCCGCCCAATGGTGGCCCCGGCAAGGGAATCGGTGCGCCGGGACATGCTCCTGCCGCGCCACAGGCTGTGGCCCGATCGGCCTATGCCGCATCGGGAATCGGCGGCAACGCAGGCGGGCCAACGGCCGCGCTGGCCCAGGATGTGCAGGCAGCGCTGGCACGCTATCCAACATTTGAACATGTGGTCGAACTGATCCGAGCCAACCGGGATGTGAAGTTGTTGGTCGAGGTCGAAAACGGCGTGCGTCTGGTATCCTACCAACCGGGCAGGATCGAGTTCGCCCCAACCGACAACGCCCCGACCGACCTGTCACAACGATTGGGCGCGTCGCTGCAGCGTTGGACGGGCAACCGGTGGGCCGTTTCTATTGTCGCTGAGGGCAACGCACCGACCATTGCCGAGGTACGGGACGCTGCAGACTTGGCACTGAAGGCCGAGGCTGAACAGCATCCTCTGGTGCAAGCAGTGCTGACTCATTTCCCGAAAGCGCGGATCAAGAGCATCGAAACCGCAGAACAACGCGCCGCTCAAGTCGAAACCGAAGCCCTGCCCGAGGTCGAAGACGAATGGGACCCGTTTGAAGAGGACTGACTTTCGAGCATAAGCGCACCTCAACCAAATGCTCCCGCACCCGCCACGGGCCATCGGCTGACGCCGATACCCCTGAGCGGCTTTGGGCCCGGGAGCGCGCCTTGCGCGCTGCCGGGGCCAACGGGAGGAAAGGGCTTGCCAAAGACCTTGACGACGGGCGGGAGTATCCTGACCTCTTGTGCCGCGCGGTTACGCTTCGTATCTAGGCCACAAATCGAGTGACAGGAGATTACCGATGCTAAAAGGTTTAGGCGGCCTGGGTGACATGGCCAAGATGATGAAATCCGCGCAGGATCTGCAGACCAAGATGACTGACATGCAGGAAGAGCTGAATACCATTATGGTTGTCGGCGAATCCGGTGCCGGGCTGGTCAAGGCCACCGCGACCGCCAAGGGCGAATTGAAAGGTCTGGATATCGAGCCGTCGATCTTTAACGGTGACGATAAGGAAGTAGTCGAAGACCTCATCCTCGCCGCGATCAAGGACGCCCAAACCAAGGCGCAGGAACGTTCGCAGGCAGAAATGGCCAAGCTGACCGAAAGCATGGGCCTGCCCGCAGACATCAAGCTGCCGTTCTGATACACCCTCCTGACGGATCTATGGCCGGGGCGTGTTTCTCTGGCCCAATTGCGAGGGTCTCACGGTGAGTTCGAACAGTGACATCGACAATCTGATCGACCTGATGGCCAAGCTGCCCGGTCTCGGCCCCCGCTCGGCCCGCCGCGCAGTCCTGCACCTGATCCGTAAACGCGCCCTGCTGCTAACGCCGCTTTCTGACGCCATGCAGCAGGTGGCCGTCACCGCCCGTGAATGTCTGAACTGCGGCAATGTGGGCACCACCGATATCTGCGACATCTGCAATGATGAGGCCCGCGCAACCGGAGAACTGTGCGTAGTCGAAGACGTCGCAGATCTTTGGGCGATGGAGCGCGCCGGGGTCTTCAAGGGCCGCTATCACGTTCTGGGCGGCACGTTGTCGGCTTTGGACGGAGTCGGCCCGGATGAATTGCGCATCCCCCGGTTGAAGGACCGGGTTGTGGCCGAGGGTATCACCGAGATCATCCTCGCCCTGAACGCCACCGTCGATGGTCAGACCACCGCCCACTACATCGCGGATCAGTTGGAGGGGCAGGTGCGCCTGACCTCGCTGGCACAAGGTGTGCCGATTGGGGGCGAGTTGGACTATCTGGATGATGGGACGATTACGGCGGCTTTGCGGGCGAGGAAGGAAATCTGACAAAGTGTGTTCGGCATGCACTGTCAATCTACACTAGAAATTAGCTTGTGGGTAATTCAGGAAACCGCATTGACCAAGTACCCCGATCTTTTTGTCCTAAGACATGGCGAAACCGAGTGGAATACCTTGGGCAAGTTTCAAGGCCGCAAGAACTCTCCGCTAACGGAAACCGGTATCTATCAGGCGCGGCAGCAGCGGGAGATACTTGGCCGTATCCCCAACCACCCTAAACGCGTGTTCGTCAGCCCGCAGGAGCGGGCGCAACACACCGCAAGGCTGGCGATTGCACCCCAGTTTGATTTCGCAAACGATGACCGGTTAACGGAAATCGCATTTGGCCAATGGGAAGGCGCGACGCGGGAATTCATTCGGACTCAAATCGATTGCCCATACGAGTCCTATCATTGGTATTTTCGCAGCCCGGATGGCGAAAGCTTTGACGAGATCTATGAGAGGGTACAATCGTTCTTAGACGAGCAAGACGAATCCGCAATCGTGGTGACGCACGGGGTTACGTCACTGATATTGCGCGGGATTTGGCTGGGCCTTGGCATCAACGATCTGTTAAAACTTCCCAGGACCCAAGGATGTGTTTTTCGCCTGTCAAACGGCACCGAGACGATCTTGACCAAGACGGGTAGTTTGCAATGATCTTGGCGGATAAGTGTTTTTGGTGTCCTTTAGATTCAAATCTCAAATTAGCTTGAAAAACGAACAGAGTTAAATTCCACTGAGCGAAAGACTTGGAGCACATAATGACCCGCCTTCTCGCACTCACCTTAGCCGCCTTCGCCGCCACTGCCGCCCTGTCGCAGGAACTTATCGACAAAGGTTTTGTCGAAGGCTGGAACATCATGATGGACCCCAATCTTGGCAATGGGTGCCTGATACAAACCGTGTATCAGGACCTCTCGGTGGTGCGGCTAGGCTATGACGCGTTGGATAATCGCGGGTATTTCACAGTTTACAACAAGGCTTGGGGCGACATTAAACCGGGGGAACAATACCCAATCCGGTTTGAGCTGGACGGCAAGAGCTTTGATGCCACCGCCATCGGGTTCAAGCAGGATCGCGTACCCGGCGCGACGGTGTTCTTTACGGACCGGAGTTTCGTCACCTCGATTGCGCAGAACAAGACCATGACCGTCTATAATCCGGAAGGCCAGACCGTCATGGCGATTGATCTGAAAGGCACCGCCAAAGCGCTGGATTATGCGCGCGACTGCCAGAACAAAAAGCTCTAACGAATCGGATCAAACACCGCGTCTTTAGCGGTGCAATCACGGATCACGTCGCGGCCACAGGGCACCGGGTCAAGATCGCGGGACAAGCACAGGCGGACTTCTTCGATATAGCCTTGCTTACAGGTGATGGTGATCATGTCAGGCTCGAGCGTGGGATTGGCTTTGAGAAAGGCCTCTTCCACCACCGAAGCGGGCAGTTTGACCGTCGCGTCCAGCTTGCGGAACACCTCGGGGCGCGCAACTCCTGCATAAGCCTGCCGTGACAGGGCGAAATAGTCGGGTGCACTGAGGCCCGAACAGGTGCCGTGCTTTTTCCATTGATGCCAGGCCAACCCGGATGAGCCCTGAATATCCTCCATTTCCCGCGTCATGCGGCGTGTGGGTGGCGCTTCGGACGTACGACAATACGAAGGCCAGCCCTGATGGAATTGCGGCCAGAGCCCATGCAATATCCACCCATGATCGTGTCGCGTGTCGCACTGATCCGAGCCGCGCGCATCGCCTTCGCGGGCGCACCAATTGGGCGACCAGCTGAGCGACAGGACGTAGTAGTCAAAATCGCCCGCCTTTTCGCCCTCGGCCATCGCAGCCATGGCACTTAGCACCCACAAAATCGCCCAGCGCATTCGCCTCTTTCCTTCTTTAGCTGTCGCGACTATATAGGCCCCAAGTTCCCCGACAACGGAAACCTGCCCCATAGCTTCGGGGCCGCCGAATTCCGGCGACGGGACAGATGTATTTATAGGAGACGGGCTGATGGCAAAACCGCTTATGGCCAAGGCAACCGCCGTATGGCTGGTGGACAACACCACGATCAGCTTCAAGCAGATCGCGGATTTCGTAGGCATGCACGAGCTGGAAGTGCAGGGTATTGCGGATGGTGATGTGGCTGCAGGTGTCAAAGGGTTTGACCCGATAGCCAACAACCAGCTGACTCAGGAAGAAATTGACACCGCGCAAAACAACCCGCTGCATAAGCTGAAGCTGAAATTCAATCCAGCGGCATCAGGCGAAGAGAAACGCCGTGGTCCGCGCTACACCCCGCTGTCCAAGCGTCAGGACCGTCCGAACTCGATCCTGTGGCTGGTCAAGTTCCACCCGGAACTCAGCGACGGCCAGATTGCCAAGCTGGTCGGCACCACCAAGCCGACCATCCAGTCGATCCGCGAGCGGACGCACTGGAACATCTCGAACATGCAGCCGATCGATCCGGTTGCCCTGGGACTGTGCAAACAATCCGAACTGGATGCCATCGTGCAAAAGGCTGCGGCCAAGAAAGCAGCTGAAGGTGGCGTGATGAGCGATGATGAGCGTCGCAAACTGGTGTCGACCGAACAGTCGCTTGAGATGGATTCAGCGCCCAAGATCCCGACCGCGATCGAAGGTCTCGAGACATTCTCGTTGTCCGAGGACACCAACGAGAAGGAAGAAGAAGAGCCCATCGTCGATGCGGATAGCTTCTTCAACCTGCCCAAGGGTGGTGGTGATGAAGAAGACGAAGACGATCTGCGCCCCTGAGATGCGCATGGTCCCGGCCTCAAGTAGCTGGGACCCGATTTTTGGGTGATTAGATGCTAAAGGTTCTATCCTTATTTTTCGACGCGCATCGTGCCGTTTCAATCTATGTGTTCCTGAAATCCTGGTGGTTGGCCATTACAGGTGCCGTAGTGATGATTGCAATAGTCGCTGGCTTGCTATTGCTGAATGACGACGGCAAGCACGAGCACGAGGCGTTTCTCACCGTCGCGGTTTTGTCGGCGACACCGATCAATGGCGATCTCAAGAACGGGGTCATTGCTTCGGTGCGCTTGCCGGATGGCTCAGCAGCATCAATCACCTCGACCGAAGGGCCGATTGCTCAGACAGTTGGAACCCAAGCCTGTATCGAGAAACGGGTTTTCGTTGAAAGTGGAGAGCCAAGGTATCGGTTCAAACTGCCACGATATTGCGAAGCGAGCTAGAAAAGCAAAACCGCCCGATGGCTCAACCGGGCGGTTTTTTTGTTCAGATCATCTGAAACAGGATGCCTGCTACGATGGCACCGCTGATGCCCAAACCCAGATAGGTGGCAAAGACGCGCGGTTTCACCAGTGACCACACGGCCGCCATCGCAGGTATCGAACTGACGGCGCCGGCCACCATGAACGACATCGCAGCACCCGCACTCATACCCTGTTCCATCAGACCCGCAAGAAGCGGTGGTGCGACGTAAGAGTTCAGATAGGCAGGCATTCCGACCAAGGCAGCGATGACAATTGGCACAACACCCTCACCACCAACAACCCGGGCGATCAGGTCTGCCGGAACATAGCTGACCAGCAGCGCCTCGAGCACGTAGGCGAACGCTAGCCATTTGAGCAAGAACAGACCGTTATGAACGAATTCGGCCCGAAAGCGCGTCCGACGGTCAGGGTCTTGCCAGAACTTCCAGACGGGTTTGTCATCTTGCTTTGGTCCGCAACCGCAGCAACCAGCGGGTTTGTATTCACGCAACGGCTGCGCAAAGGCACCTCCCCGCATCAGGGTGCGCACGGCAAACCCGCCGAACAAACCCAACGCGACAGCGGCAACCGCTTTACCAATTGCAAACGGCCAACCCAGCGCACCCGCAGTAATCAGCAACGTCGGGGGGTCGATCAACGGTGAACTGAGCCAGAATGCCATCACGGCCGACAATGGCGCACCCAGAGCCAGCAAACCTGCGATGAATGGGATCACTTCGCAGGAACAAAATGGGGCCAGCCCGCCAAACAACGCGGCCAGAAAGATCATCCGTGTCTCGCGACCCTCAAATGCACGGGCGACCATCACTTCGGCCCCAGTTGCCTTCAGGTATGATAGCAGCAGAACAGCAAACAGGATGTACTGGCCCGTATGCGCAAGCGCTTTGGCTGCAAAACTCACAACCTCGGTCCAGTTGCCCGGATCAAGAACGGCCACCAGCGCCAGTATGACCATGATCAGAGCCCAGGGCGTTTTGATCAGGTCGATCAGGTTTCTGGCAAGTGGCTTGGGGTTTTGGGTCAGTTCAGCCATCGTTTGCGGCCTTTCCGATTTCGTCTGCGCAGCATTCACTTAGGATGAACTGCGCCAGGTTTCTCAATTCGTCAAAGCACGCGCGGTTGATCGTGCTACGCCCGATCTTCTCTTGCTCAACTACTCCGCCAGCAGCCAGAAACCGCAGATGATGCGCCAGAGTCGAGGGCGCGATTCCTGTCCTCGTTTGAATTTCTCCAACGGTCAGGCCTGCTTCCCCAGCACGAACCAAGGTCTTAAGAACCTTCAATCGGGCTTCCGAGCCCATGGCAGAGAAACCTGCGGCAGCTTCTTCCCACATCCTTTATCTCCATTAAACTAGATTTCTGGTTATTTAGTTTAATTCGTATCCTGCGTCAACCACACGTGTGCGTAAAACTCCCAACATGGTTCGCAGGGCCATAAGTCCAGATTGCCACCGCCTTAGGTCCAACCTATAACGATGCAATGGGTATTTCGGTCGACACATTCTTTTTGGAACGCAATGGGCAAGGCACCTTACAGGCGCAGCTGCAACAGCTGATTGCCGAAGGCATTCTGTCAGGACGCTTCCACGTCGGGGAAAAGCTGCCCTCGTCCCGTAAACTTGCTGCCCATTTGGGTGTCAGCCGGATTACGGTCACGCTTGCCTATACTGAACTGCTGGCCAATGATTACCTGACCGCCAAAGGCCGGTCGGGATACTATGTTTCAGAAAATGCGCCAGTGCCGCCGACCTACACGCCAGTGCGGCGCGACACCGAAGTGGTTGACTGGGATCAGGCGTTTGCCCGCCGTTTCTCGGGCGGTGATGTGCTGACAAAACCCAGCAACTGGCGTGACTACCGCTATCCCTTCATTTATGGCCAAGTCGACAGAAAGCTGTTCGATCATGCAAACTGGCGTCTCTGCGCAGTTCGGGCGTTGGGACATAAGGACTTTGATTCTCTGACCGGGGACTATGTCGATCAAGATGACCCGCTGCTGCTTGAATTCATCGCCCGGCATACTCTTCCCCGCCGTGGAATTGTAGCCCGGCCCGAAGAAATCTTGATCACCCTGGGCGCTCAGAACGCCCTTTGGCTGGCGTCTCGCATATTGCTGAACCGGAACCGTAGGGCAGCGATCGAGGACCCCTGCTATTACGCCCTGCGCGATCTTCTGATTCACTCGGAATGCAAGCTGTCTTATCTGAAGGTCGACCGGGACGGGTTGCCCCCGGAAACAATCCCTGACGATACCGACGTCATATTCACCACCCCCAGCCACCAGAGCCCGACAACCGCGACCATGCCGGTGGACCGCCGACATGCACTGCTGCGTCGTGCCCGCGAATTGGATGCCATGATCGTCGAGGATGACTATGAATTTGAAATGTCATTTCTCGGAGCCCCGTCACCGGCGCTCAGGTCAATGGATCGCGATGGGCGGGTGATCTACGTGGGCAGCTTTTCCAAGTCGCTGTTTCCGGGGCTTCGATTGGGCTACATGGTCGGGTCCGAACCCTTTATCCGTGAAGCGCGCGCCCTGCGATCTCTGGTCTTGCGTCACCCTCCTGGCCACATGCAGCGAACCGCAGCCTACTTCCTATCGCTCGGCCACTATGATGCTCAGATCCGGCGCATGTCTAAAACGCTGCAACGCCGTCGCGAAGCGATTGAGGAGGCGATTGGACAATATGGTCTGACTGTTGCTGGGCGCGGGATGCTGGGCGGATCATCGATCTGGATGCAAGCGCCGCTGCATGTAGACACCAGCAAACTGGCCCGAGACCTGCAGCGCCAAAGCGTCCATATCGAACCGGGTGAGGCATTTTTTTCAAGCCAGAACAGGCCAAAGAACTTTTATCGGCTGGGCTACTCTTCAATCTCGTCGGATCGTATCGAACCGGGAATCCAACAGATTGCTGAAGCGATCCGGCGTTCTTAAGCACTCTGGACTTAAACCGCTACCGGTTCTGGCCCTAACGCCACAGACACCCGTACGCCAAAACCGATCAGAAAACTGGGTGCAAAACCCCCGTTCCATCCTTCTATGATCGGAGATTACGCAGATGAAGATGACCACTGAAGAAGCCTTTGTAAAAACCCTGCAGATGCATGGCATCGAACATGCGTTCGGTATCATCGGCTCGGCCATGATGCCGATCTCCGACATCTTTGGCAAAGCAGGCATCACTTTCTGGGATTGTGCCCACGAAGGGTCCGGCGGCATGATGGCTGACGGCTACACCCGCGCAACCGGCAAGATGTCGATGATGATCGCCCAGAACGGCCCCGGCATCACCAATTTTGTGACCGCCGTCAAAACTGCCTATTGGAACCACACTCCGCTGCTGCTGGTCACTCCGCAGGCCGCAAACAAGACCATGGGTCAAGGTGGATTCCAGGAAATGGAGCAGATGCGCATGTTCGCAGACTGCGTTTGCTACCAGGAAGAGGTGCGTGACCCCAGCCGTATGGCCGAGGTTCTGAGCCGCGTAATCATGAACGCCAAGCGCGCTTCGGCACCTGCGCAGATCAACGTTCCGCGCGACTTCTTCACTCAGGTGATCGACATCGAGCTGCCTGCTGTTGTTGAGTTTGAACTGCCTTCGGGTGGTGCATCGGCCGTATCCGAAGCTGCCGCTCTGCTGTCGAACGCAAAGAACCCCGTTATCCTGAACGGTGCAGGCACCGTTCTGTCGAAAGGCGGCATCGAAGCGTCGAAAGCACTGGCCGAGCGTCTGGACGCTCCGGTTTGCGTTGGCTACCAGCACAATGACGCTTTCCCCGGCTCGCACCCACTGTTCGCTGGCCCGCTGGGCTATAACGGCTCAAAAGCCGGTATGCAGCTGATCAAGGAAGCAGACGTTGTTCTGTGCCTCGGTACACGCCTGAACCCGTTCTCGACCCTTCCAGGCTACGGCATGGAGTACTGGCCTGCAGATGCAAAGATCATTCAGGTCGACATCAACCCCGACCGCATCGGCCTGACCAAGAAGGTTTCGGTTGGTATCGTGGGCGATGCGGCGAGCGTTGCCACCAGCATCCTGAACCAACTGTCCGACACAGCCGGTGACGAAGGCCGCGACGCGCGCAAGGCTAAGATCGCCGAAACCAAATCGCGTTGGGCGCAAGAGTTGACCTCGATGGACCACGAGCAGGACGATCCGGGCACCACCTGGAACGAACGCGCGCGCGCGGCCAAGCCGGACTGGCTGAGCCCGCGCAAAGCATGGCGCGCGATCCAGTCCGCGCTGCCGAAAGAGGCGATCATCTCGTCCGACATCGGCAACAACTGCGCCATCGGCAACGCCTATCCTTCGTTTGAAGAAGGCCGCAAGTATCTGGCCCCCGGCCTGTTCGGCCCCTGTGGCTATGGTCTGCCTTCGGTCATTGGCGCGAAGATCGGCTGCCCGGATGTACCAGTTGTCGGCTTCTCTGGCGACGGTGCCTTTGGCATTGCAGTCACTGAACTGACCGCCATCGGCCGCGAAGAATGGCCCGCCATCACTCAGGTTGTGTTCCGCAACTACCAGTGGGGTGCGGAAAAGCGCAACTCGACCCTGTGGTTCGATGATAACTTCGTCGGCACCGAGTTGGACACCAAAGTGTCCTATGCCGGCATCGCCAACGCCTGTGGCCTGAAAGGCGTCATCGCGCGCACTCAGGATGAACTGACAGCGGCGTTGAGCCAGGCGATCGAGGACCAGAAGAACGGCATCACCACCCTGATCGAAGCAATGATCAACCAGGAACTGGGTGAACCCTTCCGTCGCGACGCGATGAAGAAGCCGGTTGAGGTTGCAGGTATCGACGCAAGCGACATGCGTCTGCAGCAGGTTTGATTGCTGTCAAAAACATAAGTCGGACCGTGTTCAACCGGTCCGCTTAAAGAAAAGCAGAGGAAGGGGGTGCCTGCACTCTCTTCCTCTATATGGTTGAGCCCGGTGTGCTTACGCTCCAGTGTGTTCAACACGTACAGGTACCAAGGCGATCCGCCACAGGGAGAGACAGCGTGAATCAACAACCGAACCTCAACCTATCCCCACCCGTGTCAGACGAGATCCGCCGGACTACATGCTACATGTGTGCCTGCCGCTGCGGTATCAACGTGCACATGAAGAATGGGAAGGTCGCCTATATCGAAGGCAATCGGGATCATCCGGTAAACAAGGGCGTTCTCTGCGCCAAAGGCAGCGCAGGAATCATGCAGGTGAACGCCCCGTCGCGCCTACGCGCACCGCTCAAACGCGTCGGCCCGCGTGGGTCTGGCGAGTTCGAAGAGATCAGTTGGGACGAGGCGCTCGAGATCGCTGTCGGTTGGCTAAAACCGATCCGCGAAGACAACCCTGAGAAACTGGCCTTTTTCACCGGCCGTGATCAGAGCCAGAGCTTCACCAGTTTCTGGGCACAGAATTTCGGCACCTGTAACTATGCGGCCCATGGCGGGTTCTGTTCGGTCAACATGGCAGCCGGTGGCATCTACACGATGGGCGGTGCATTCTGGGAATTCGGTCAGCCCGACTGGGATCACACCAAGCTGTTCATGCTGTTCGGCGTGGCAGAAGACCACGACAGCAACCCGATTAAAATGGGCATCGGCAAGATCAAGGCGCGCGGTGCCCGGGTGATTGGGGTAAATCCGATCCGCTCGGGCTATAACGCCGTGGCAGATGATTGGGTCGGCATCACCCCCGGTACCGATGGCCTGTTCATCTTGTCGATGATCCATGTGCTGATGAAGGCAGGCAAAATCGATCTGGATTACCTAAGTCGCTACACCAACGCGCCGGTCCTGATCAACGCATCCGACGGTCCGGAAAAGGGTCTGTTCCTGAAAGACGATGACGGCAAGCCATTGGTCATCGACCGCAATACCGGCAAGCTGACTGCTTTCGACACCCCCGGCGTCCGCCCTGACCTATCAGCGACCTACGAAAAGGACGGTGTCACTCACCGCCCCGTCTTCCACCAAATGGCAGAACGGTATCTGGCGGATGAATACGCCCCCGAGGCAATCGCAGATAAATGCGGCGTGCCGGCGACCCGCATTCGCGCGATTGCTGGCGAGTTGGCCCGTGTGGCCTTTGATGAAGCGTTCGAACTGGACCATGAATGGATCGATTTCCGGGGCGAGAAACACTCGAAGATGATTGGTCGCCCCGTCGCGATGCACTCGATGCGCGGCGTTTCAGCCCATGCCAACGGTTTCCAGACCTGCCGCGCCCTGCATGTGTTGCAGATCCTGCTTGGAACGGTCGAAGTCCCCGGCGGCTTCCGCTTCAAGCCGCCCTATCCCAAGCCAGTTGAGGCGCATCCGACTCCGCATTGTAAGGTGACGCCGAATACACCGCTGGACGGGCCGCATCTGGGGTTTGTTCGCGGCCCCGAGCATCTGGCGCTGAAAGAAGACGGCAGCCCGGCGCGGATCGACAAAGCGTTTACATGGGAAAACCCGATGTCCAGCCACGGGCTGATGCATATGGTGATCTCGAACGCACATGCGGGCGATCCCTACAAGATCGACACGTTGTTCATGTACATGGCGAACATGTCCTGGAACTCGACCATGAACACCAAGGGTGTCATGGAGATGCTGACGGACAAGGATGAGAACGGCGACTACGTGATCCCGCATATCATCTATTCCGATGCTTATTCCTCGGAAATGGTGGCCTATGCCGACCTTATCCTGCCCGATACAACCTATCTGGAACGACATGACTGTATCTCGCTACTGGACCGCCCGATCTGCGAGGCCGAGGCAGCGGCAGACGCGATCCGCTGGCCGGTGATTGAACCCGACCGCGACGTACGCGGCTTCCAGTCGGTTCTGATCGATCTGGCCAACCGCATGGGCCTGCCCGGCTTTACCAACGATGATGGCAGCGCCAAGTGGACGGATTACGCCGACTATATCGTCAACCACGAACGCAAGCCGGGGATTGGACCGCTTGCCGGTTTCCGGGGCGAAAACGGCGACAAGGAAGGTCGTGGCGAGGTTAACCCCGACCAATTGAACCAATACATCGAGAATGGTGGCTTCTATGTCGCGCATATTCCCGAAGGTGCGGATTACTACAAACCTTGGAACACTGCCTATCAAGACTGGGCTGTGGGCATGGGTATCTATGACAGCCCACAGCCCTATCTATTCCAGCTCTATTCCGAGCCGATGCGTAAATTCCAACTGGCCGCCGAAGGCTACGGGGAACGCCAGCCCCCAGATCACCTGCGCGCGCAGATCCAAGATACAATGGACCCCCTGCCCATTTGGTACGAAACCGATCAGACCGGCAATGAAGGCTTCACCGTCAACGCTCTGACCCAGCGGCCAATGGCGATGTATCATAGTTGGGGCACACAAAACGCCTGGTTGCGTCAGCTGCATGGGCGCAACCCGCTATACGTCCCGACCAAGCTGATGCGTGAACACGGGCTGCAAGACGGCGATTGGGCCAAAGTCAGCTCTCCACATGGCGAGATCACGGTACCCGTCATGGAGATGGCTGCGCTGAACAACAATACCGTGTGGACTTGGAATGCCATCGGAAAGCGCAAAGGGGCCTGGGCCTTGCAGAAAGACGCCCCCGAGGCCACCAAGGGTTTCCTGCTCAACCACCTGATCCACGAGCTGCTGCCCCCCAAAGGTGACGGCCTGCGCTGGGCAAACTCTGATCCGATCACCGGTCAGGCCGCCTGGTTCGATCTGAAGGTAAAAATCGAAAAGGCCGCCGCTCCAAGCGATGCTGAAAGCCAGCCAGAATTCGCTCCAATCAAATCGCCGGTCGGGCAAGGGCCAAAGGATTTGGCCTGGAAGGTGGGCAAATGACCCGATCCGTTCTTCATCTGGCTATAAATATCTCGGGGTCTGGGGCAGAGCCCCAGCCCGCCCTGACCACAATCGCAGAGGCAAGGCAGTCATGACCCAGCTCCCCCAATCAACCGAACGCAAGATGGGTCTGGTCATTGATCTGGACACCTGCGTTGGCTGCCATGCCTGCGTCATTTCATGCAAAGGCTGGAACACCGAAAACTACGGCGCGCCACTGTCGGATCAGGATGCTTATGGTGCTGACCCTTCAGGCACTTTCCTGAACCGGGTGCACTCTTACGAGGTGCAACCCGCCGAAGGGAACGCCCAGTTGATCCACTTCCCCAAATCCTGCCTGCATTGCGAAGACGCACCCTGCGTGACCGTCTGCCCCACCGGTGCCAGCTACAAGCGGGTCGAGGACGGAATCGTTCTGGTCAACGAAAGTGACTGTATCGGCTGCGGCCTGTGCGCATGGTCCTGTCCCTATGGCGCGCGCGAGCTGGATCAGGCCGAAGGCGTAATGAAGAAATGCACGCTTTGCGTCGATCGGATTTACAACGAGAACCTACCCGAGGTGGATCGTGTGCCCTCCTGTGTGCGCACCTGCCCGGCGGGTGCCCGGCATTTTGGCGATCTCGGCGACCCTGGCAGTGATGTCAGCAAGCTGGTCGTCGAACGTGGCGGCATGGACCTGATGCCTGAACAGGGCACCAAACCCGTCAACAAGTACCTGCCGCCCCGACCCAAGGACAAAATTGAGGAGCAGATTGACATCCTGGCCCCTCTGCTGGCCCCGGTCGCCGAAGAGCCCAAGGGTTTCCTCGGCTGGCTCGACAAGACCCTGGAGAAGCTCTGATGCACCCGGCACCTTCCGTTATCATCTTTACCACCCTGTCCGGCCTCGGATTTGGACTCTTGTTCTTCCTGGGGCTCGGCATACCTGACGTCTCGGGCTGGGTCGCGTTTGTGTTTTTCGCAATTGCCTATGGCTTGTCCGTCGGAGGTTTGCTCGCGTCGACCTTCCACCTCGGCCACCCCGAGCGCGCCTGGAAAGCCTTCACCCAGTGGCGCTCAAGCTGGCTCAGCCGCGAGGGCTGGTGCGCGGTCATCGCGCTGCTCGTCATGGGGCTCTATGCCATTGGTGCGGTCTTTCTAGGCCAACGCTGGGGTGTGCTGGGCTGGATCGGGGCGGCATTCTCGCTGGCCACGGTCTTCACCACATCGATGATCTACACGCAGCTCAAGACCATCCCTCGCTGGAACATGAACCTGACACCGGCCATGTTCTTGTCGTTCAGCCTTGCAGGCGGTGCTTTGTTGGCCGGAGCGGAAGCGCTTGCGCCTTGGTTGCTGGCTATTGCCGGCGCTGTACAGCTTGCCTATTGGGCCAAGGGCGACGATGCGTTGTCCCGATCGGGAACCACGCTGGCAACCGCGACAGGGCTTGGTGAGCGAGGCGCTGTCCGCGCATTCGAACCACCCCATACAGGTACAAACTATCTGCTGCGTGAGTTTGTGCATGTGGTCGGTCGGAAGCATGCGCAGAAACTACGGATGATATCTTTTGGTCTGGCTTTTGTGCTGCCTTTACTGCTGATCCTGCTCCCCGTCTCAGGTGTTCTGATCAAGCATGTCTTCGCGCTGGTGGCGGTGCTGTCGCATCTCACCGGCGTCGCTGTTTCACGCTGGTTGTTCTTCGCGCAAGCAGAGCATGTGGTTGGGTTGTACTACGGCAAGCGTTGATGGGGGCTCTGCCCCCGTCGCGGCAAGCCGCGCCTCCCCCGAGGTATTTCTAGCCAGATGAAATTTGGATCCCGAATTAAAGAAAGGGCGGCGCTCGATCTTCGAGGCCGCCCTTACGAGTCCGTGTATTGATTTCAGATTAATCCAGCATGCGCCATTGCTGCTTCGATAGCGGCTTTGGTGCTGTCTTCCAGCTCGGTCAGAGGCGAGCGCACTTCGGTGCTACACAGGCCAAGTTTGCTGAGCGCGTATTTTGCACCAACCAGACCGGGCTCGATGAAGATCGCTTCGTGCAGGGGCATCAGGCGGTCCTGATACTCCAGCGCCATTTCGTAGTCGCCATTCAGCGTTGCCTGCTGGAATTCAGCACAGAGCTTCGGAGCCACGTTTGCGGTGACCGAGATGCAGCCCACTCCGCCATGAGCGTTGAAGCCCAGTGCTGTGGCGTCTTCACCGGATAGCTGGCAGAAATCCGCACTACAGCTTGCACGCTGCTGGCTGACGCGCGCCAGATCTCCGGTCGCGTCCTTGACTCCGATGATGCGCGGCAGTTTCGCCAGCTCACCCATCGTTGCAGGAGTCATGTCGATGACCGAACGACCCGGGATATTGTAGATGATGATCGGGATATCGGCACTGTCATGCAGAGTTTGGAAATGCGCCAGCAGCCCCTTCTGGGTCGGCTTGTTGTAATAGGGGGTTACGACCAGCGCCGCATCCGCACCGATTTTTTGCGCAAACTGAACAAACCGAATTGCCTCGACAGTATTGTTGGAGCCCGCGCCTGCGATGACAGGCACGCGACCTGCTGCAGCCTTCACCACTTCGGCGATAACCGTTTCATGTTCTTCATGGCTGAGGGTCGGGCTTTCGCCGGTCGTACCAACCGGAACCAGACCGGTCGAACCTTGCTGTATTTGCCATTCCACCAGGTGTTTGAGCGTTTCCAGGTCCAACGCGCCGTTGCTGAACGGGGTGACCAGGGCTGGCATTGAGCCTTTAAACATGGAACGCTCCTTAGGTGTTTTTTGCGCACCGGTCTGTCACGATTAAGGGTTTGTGAGTTGATCCCGGCGGCGCAAGGTTTATCCTGCATGGCTGTATCCTTGGTTTGTTGGGGAATGCAAGGGATGAGACGTATTCTGTCGCTTGGAATAGCGATGATTCTGGCGCTGATGCTACAGCCGCATACCACTCGTGCGGATGCGACGCAGGATTTGCGCGCGGGGCTCTATGAGATGCGCAAGGGCGATTGGAATGCCGCGCTGCGCGTTGCAGGCCAGCGTGGATCGGTGGCGCGTGACATTATTGTCTGGCATTGGCTACGCGAAGGTTTTGGCAGCTCGGGCGATGTGCTGGTGTTTCTTGAGCGGCGCCCGGATTGGCCCGGTTTGGCCTGGCTGCGCCGTAAAAGCGAGCCATCATTCACCGGGGCCGATCCGAATCGAGTTCTGAAATTCTACGAAGGGATGCCTCCGCAAACAGCAGAAGGTGCTTTGAATTATGCCGTGGCTTTGAAAAGCCAAGGCCGCAATGGTGAAGCAGAAGCCGACGTCGTAACCGCTTGGCGGACCATGCCGATGGGGTCGGGCCTGCAAAAGGATTATCTTGAGAACTTCGGGAAACTTCTGAGACCACATCACGAGGCCAGGTTGGATCGGATGTTGTGGGATGGGCATCTGGTCAGCGCCGGGCGGATGCTGCCCCTGGTCAACTCTGATCAGCGCAAACTGGCCGAGGCGCGCATTGCCCTGCAAAAGCGCGAAAACGGAGTGGACGGCAAAGTCGCCGCAGTGCCGGAATCACTGGCCAAAGACCCTGGCCTGGCATTTGATCGTTTCGTGTGGCGGGATCGCAAAGAACTGGACGACAGCGCCATTGATCTGATGTTGGCACGCTCGACCGGACCAAAATCGCTGGGTGAACCCGACAAATGGGCGGAAGGGCGACGCAGACTGGCACGTCTTGAGATGCGCACGGGAGATGCCGAACGCGCCTATGCGATTGCCGCCAATCACCACATGACCCCCGAAATGGGCTATGGCTACGCTGATTTAGAGTGGCTCTCGGGATTTCTGGCGCTGCGCAAGCTGAATGATCCGGCCACGGCGGTGCGGCATTTCCAGAATTTCTCGGAGGCGGTGCAATCGCCAATTTCGAAGGGTCGAGGTGGATATTGGCTGGGCCGCGCCTATGCGGCGCAGGGGGATGCTGACAAGGCGCACGAGGCTTATGCCGAAGGCGCGAACTATCAGACCTCGTTCTACGGGTTGCTGGCGGCGGAACAAATCGGCCGTCCGTTTGACAGCGAATTGGCCAACCCACGCCGCGCGCCGCATTGGAAACAAGCCGCATTCGCTGACTCAAGCGTGTTGGAGGCTGGATTGCTGTTGCAGCGCGCAGGAGAGGGAAACCTTTCAGAACGGTTTCTGACCCATTTGGTGGAAGGTCTCGATCAAACCCAAGCCGCTCAGCTGGGGGACCTGGTGATCGAACTGAACGAACCGCATCTGGCCGTCATGATCGCCAAGCGCGCGGCAACAACCGGTGTTGTTTTGCCTGCCGCTTATTACCCAGTGCACCCGGTCGCAGATATGGGACTTCCCATGGCGAAGGAAATGACGCTGGCAATTGCCCGACGCGAAAGTGAGTTCGATCCGGTAGTCATCAGTGGCGCAGGCGCGCGCGGTTTGATGCAGGTCATGCCCGCTACCGCCAAACTTGTGGCTCAGGATTTGGGTATTCTGGGTGGCCATAAAACCGCGCGCCTAACCTCGGACTGGCAATATAACGCAAAGCTGGGGGCGAATTATCTTGCAACGCTTGCAGAGGACTTCAACGGCAATGTCGTGATGATGGCCGCTGGATATAACGCGGGGCCAAGACGGCCGATTTCGTGGATGGAACGCTATGGCGACCCGCGCCGGGGCCAGGTGGACGTGATCGACTGGATTGAGACCATTCCTTTCAAGGAGACGCGCAACTATGTCATGCGTGTCGCCGAAAGCCTGCCGGTCTATCGCGCTCGGCTTGGGCGGCCAGCTTTACCAGTGCCATTCTCAAAGGAACTAACCGGTTCAACCCTTTCGTCGTTCGCGCCATAAGGTGAACAGGCCCGCCGCGATCACCAAAGCTGCGCCCAGAACAACCTCGGGGCGCAGGGTCTCGTGGAAGATCGTGATGCCGAGAATTGCGCTCCACATCAGATGGAAATAGGCAAAGGGTTGCACGGCGCTGGCCTCAGCCATTTCGTAGCACTTAATCAATAGCCAGTGTCCCAGAGCGCCTGCGATGCAAAGCAACCCCATCCAAAACCAATCGCTGCTGGCCATGGGTTCCCAAAACCAGACACCAACAGCAGTCATTGCGACTGCACCAGCCACCCCAGTCCAGAAAAAACTGGTCGCAGTACTGTCCCGCCGAGCCGCATACCGTGTCAGCAGGCCATAAATCGCGAACATAAACGCCGAGATCAGCGGGATCACAGCCCAAGGGTTGAACACACCGGCACCGGGCTGCAGGATGATCAACACCCCGATGCAGCCGACCCCGATGGCAGCCCAGCGACGCCAGCCGACTTTCTCACCCAGAACCGGGCCGCTGAGGGCAGCGATCAGCAGCGGATAGCTGATGAAAACGGCCTGGCTTTCAATCAAGCCCAGAATGGTAAAGCTGAAAACGGCGACACAAATTTCTGCGGCCAGTAACACACCCCGGAATATCTGGAGTCCCAACTGGCTGGTTTGCGCCGCCGCCCGCAAACCTCCGCTGGATCTCGCAGCCAGAGCAATCACGAATGCGGCAAAGAACCAGTACCGGATCATCACCACCATATACGTATTGTAGGTACCGGCCAGATGGCGCGAAATCCCATCCTGCAAAGCAAACACGATCGTCGCGCTGACCATAAGCGCTATACCGGCGTTGACGTTGTTCTTCTGGCTCATTGCTTCACCGCCCGGGTCATGTGCCGTTTACGGCCAAAGCCGGGGCTGCGGGTAACATCAAAACCTGCATCGGATAGACCCCGACGCACGAAACCCGCGGCAGTATAGGTTGCCGCTGTACCGCCTTGGATCGTGTGCTCCGCCACCTGCTGCATCAGGTCAGCCTCCCACAGCTCGGGGTTTTTTGCGGGTGAGAAGCCATCCAGAAACCACGCATCTGCCTCACCTGCCCATGTGGGCAAGGTCTGGCGCGCGTCTCCGACCATGACCTCAAGATGCAACGTGTCCAGCACGCATTTCTGCCCATTCCATGTTTCCAATAAGCGATCGGCCCACGGTGCCACCTCGGGAAAGGCCGCCAAAGCACGCGACATATCGTCAGGCGCCATCGGAAAGGCCTCGAAGCTGGTGAACCGTAAAGGTGTAGTCTGCCCTGCTGCTTCCCACGCCGACCACGCGGTCAACAGATTCAGGCCGGTGCCAAAGCCTAGTTCAGCGATGTGAAACCCCGGTACAAAGCGCGTTGGCAGATCGTTGCCTGCCAGAAACACATGCCGCGTTTCCTCTAACCCGTTCTGCAACGAGTAATAGGGGTCATCGAACCGATCCGAGACCGGGATCTGGTCTTCCGTCCAAGTAAGTTCGGCGCGCTGGTCTGCCATCGGGGAATCCTGTAGCTAAGCGGCGCGACACTGAACAACGAAAAGGGGATTGGCAATGGTCGATGTGACGGTGCGGGGCGCAGGAATATTTGGCCTCTCCATCGCCTGGACCTGCGCACGGCGCGGCGCGAAGGTTCAGATCGTCGACCCATTTGGTCCGGGCGCGGGGTCCAGTGGAGGGCTTGTTGGCGCGCTGGCCCCACATGTACCCGAAAACTGGAACACCAAAAAGGCGTTCCAGTTTGAAAGTTTAATCATGGCTGAACCGTTCTGGAAACAGGTCGAGGCCACCGGTGGTGTGTCGCCCGGCTACGCACGTCTTGGGCGTCTGCAACCCATACCAGACGCACGCGGTTTGGAGCTGGCCCAAGCGCGTGAACAAACAGCTGCAACACTCTGGCAGGGTCAGGCTAATTGGCGCGTCCGGTTTATAGATCAGATTGGTGCCTGGTGCCCACCCAGCCCGACGGGATATGTCGTCCACGATACGCTAAGCGCGCGCATGCACCCAAGGCGTGCCTGCGCAGCGCTGGTGGCCGCGCTTGCCGTAATGGGAGTAGAAGTTACCGCCGAAGCGCCCGACAAGGGACAAGTCGTACACGCCACTGGACTTGCGGGTCTGCAAGAGCTCAGCAAGGCGTTTGGCAAGACAATCGGTAACGGCGTGAAAGGACAGGCGGCGTTGCTGCGATTTGATGCGGGCGACGTACCACAGTTGTTTGCCGATGCTGTTCATATCGTGCCTCATGCCGATGGTACGTTGGCCATTGGCTCGACATCAGAACGCGAATACGACGATCCGACCAGCACAGATGCCGCTCTGGACGATGTACTGGACCGCGCCATGCGTGCCGTGCCGGTCCTGCACGGGGCGGAAGTGATCGAACGCTGGGCCGGTGTCCGCCCCCGCAGCAAAAGCCGCGCGCCGATGCTGGGCGCGCATCCCCTGCACAAAGGGCAGTTTATCGCCAATGGGGGATTCAAGATCGGTTTTGGTATGGCACCGAAGGTGGCCGAGGTCATAGCCGACTTGATGCTGGAAGGGCGCGATAGAATCCCGCAGGATTTTCTGCCCGAAGCTTCACTCTGATTGCGGTATTGCCTTGGCTGACATGCATTGTCGGCCTCCGGGTCCACGCACCCAAAACTCCTGACCGTTCCGACACAGGGTCGCCGTTTCGAAATGCATCAGCGGCGACGACGCGCGAAATTTGAACTCTGCCAAGGGTCCCAACAGATCCGTTGCGAACAACATGAGGAATTGGGCCAGCAGAGGCCCATGGACAACCAGCCCGGCATAGCCTTCCACGTCGCGCGCATAGTCAAGATCGTAGTGGATCCGGTGTCCGTTAAACGTCAGCGCCGAATAGCGGAACAGCAGGGTTGTATCAAATTCAACACTGCGGTGATCCAACTCATCCGTTCGGGCCGTCGGAACTTTTGGAGCCGGTGCGTTTGATGAGGGATCTTCACGATAAACCAGATCCTGCCATTCGGTCACGCTCAGCGCGCCCTTTTGCCAAATCTCATGACGCAGTGTGACAAATGCCAACGGTCCGCTACGTCCTGTCTTTGCCACGGCACTTTCTCTGACCGTCCGACGCTCGGCTGCGACCCCTGCCACAAAGGGCTGATGAAACTGCAGTCGCCCACCTGCCCACATGCGCCTTGGTAGTCCCATATCGGGGATCAGACCTTGGCCTACCCGAGGATGTCCATCACGCCCCAGATCGCTCGGCACATGCGGCGACCAGAAATAGAGCTGATGAAAGAAGGGAGGTAGTACTGAGCCTGCCTCAATCGTCGGTTCCCGCCCCAATGCTACCTGCAGTGCAGCCGCTCGGGCAGGATCTACGACATCGGCCTGAGTCTCTATCTGGTCTTGATCCTTCATCCGCATAACCTAGAAGTTGCGGTACAGACCGGCAAGCAAAGAGGATTAAAACCCGGCCTCTGCCCGCAGCTTCTGCATCAGGTTATGCAGCGTATGCTCGTAGCGGTCGTTAGACAGCCGCCCGTCTGCATCAAATTCATTCGAACTGTCCGCCAAGTGAAGCTCGGGACCTTGCAGAATGCGTGGCTGAAAGGGGACCATGAAGGACCGCAAGATCATTTGCGCCCGCTCCCCCCCGGCCCGGCCCGCAGCCGCAGACATGACGGCGAGCGGTTTATCCATCCAAGGCTTGCCCTTCGTCCGGCTGACCCAGTCCAGCGCGTTTTTTAGAACACCCGAAGGCCCTTTGTTGTATTCCGGGGTTGATATGATCACCGCGTGGGCTTGGGCAATCTGATCGGCCAAAACCTGCACGGCTTCAGGTATGCCTTCGCCAACTTCGAGATCGCCGTCATAAAGCGGCAGATTGAGATCAGCTTCAATGAACGTGCCGGGTTCGAACAGGCGTGCAGCTTCGCGCAGCAATTTACGGTTGGTCGCATCCTGCCGTAGCGAGCCGGAAAGGCCAAGAAGGATCGGTTGGGACATGGGGAAACTCCGCTTTGGTGTTTCCCCTTAGTTATCCCGAGACACCATCGAACCAAAGGCCCGATGACGCGCAGTCATTGTGCGCGAGACGCGTGATCAGGTGTTGTCGCTGGGAACCACCACAATCTCGACCCGCCGGTTCTGGGCTTTCCCCTCGGGTGTCAGGTTCGATGCGATCGGGTTGTTTTCGCCTTGCCCGACAGTGGTGATACGGGCGTAGCTGACACCATTGGCCTGCAGAATATCAGCCACCGCATTGGCGCGGCGTTCAGACAGTCCGAGGTTGTAGGACGCCTCTCCGTCACTGTCAGTATGACCGATAATCTGGACATTCGAATTCGGGTAGTTAACCAAATTCTGCCCCACCTTCACCAAATCGGCACGCAAGGCCGGGCGCACGGTGGAACTGTCGGTGTCAAAGGTGATGTCATTCGGAACCGTGACGATTAAGCGATCCCCGGCGTTGACGATCGTTATGCCGTCATTGGCCAGTTGCTGCCGCAGCTCTGCCGCCTGCCGGTCAAGTTGGTTGCCGATCACGCCACCGCCTGCGGCACCGATGGCACCACCGGCCAACGCCCCCAACAGTGGGTCAGAGTCATTGGCAATCGCGCCCACACCAGCGCCGATCAGACCACCCAGCAACGCGCCTTGCTTGGCATTCTGGTTGGGATCGTTCTGCACGCTGAGGGTGCCCGGGTCGGTACACGCCCCCAAAAACAGGGCTGAACACAGTCCAACCGTCAGTACACATTTGGAAATCGTCATTGAATCACCTTCTGCTCACGTACCCGTTCACCGGGTTTGTTTCGTTCCGCTTAGTATAACACAGTGAGAACAAAGAGCCTCAAGCAACAATTGAGTGAAATCGGCGAATACCTGCCATTCAGGCGACCCCTTTGGAGCTATCCCAGCTGTTCTGCTCCTGCCAGATCGCGCGCAGAGGTTCCCCTTGCCCGCAGAAATGATCCTCGGTCAGTTCGCATGCCCAGATCCGATCTGTGCGGAAATGGCGAAACCCATTTCGCAGCTCGCACCACGCGGCCAGCATGGTGCATTCAATATGATAGATCAGGGCGACGGGCCGTATCGTGCGCTCGGTACGCTCATCTTCCGAATTCACGTAGGTGATGCGAATTTTTCGTTCGGCCCGGATCGCTTCGCGATAGTTCACGACGGGCACACAACCCTTTTTCGGATCATCCATCGGTGCGCCCCAGGGCGCAACCTGTAGCCAGTCGGCTGGCGCGCGCAGGGCCTCGATCTTCCGACAAACTCGGTCAGCGGCCTGTTGCAAGGTGCTGTCACCCGTGCGGGCCAGCATCGACAGGCCCACCCACAGGGCCTCAACCTCTTCGGCGTCGAAATTGAGCGGAGGCAGATCATACCCGCGCCGCATCAGATAGCCAACACCCGCTTCGCCTTCGATTGGCGTACGCTGGGCCTGCAACGCGGCAATATCGCGGTAGACGGTGCGCACCGAAACCTCGAGCTTGGCGGCCAACGCATCGGCCGTCACGGGCGCTTCAGCAGCACGCAAGATCTGAATGATTTCGAACAGACGTGTCGATCGGCGCATCCGGGTCTCCTAAAGATCTGCTGACAACTTAGCACACCCCCCTGACAAGGTGGTGTCAGGAGTGTTGGGCGAAGATTGGGCAATTGCAATTCAGGAGAGTGACTATGCCCTACCTCGACAATCACGTCATGATGACCTTAAAACTGGATCGCTGGTCCCAGGATCACGTTTTGCGCGGATTCGAAATCGAACGTGAAATTGCTGCCGCACGGGAACGCCAAGTTATACGCCCGGTCAAACGCACCCGGCGGTTTTCGCTGGGAAACCTGAAGATGCTTTGGACCAGTACCGCCTAGAATCAGAATTCGGCTGGCGCGCGAAATTTCATCGACACCCCGCCTTCGGGATTTTTGAGGCGCAGTTCTTCCGAATGAAGCATCAACCGAGGGAAGTCGCGCGCCGCGCCATCGGCATAAAACGGATCACCCAAGATAGGATGCCCCAGCGCCTGCATATGAACCCGCAACTGGTGCGATCGTCCGGTCTTGGGAGACAGGCGAACACGCGTTGTCTCGCCCTCGTATTTAACCACGCGCCAATCCGTAACAGCAGGCTTGCCGGTGTCGTGACAGACCATCTGACGGGGGCGATTGGGCCAATCGACGATCAGCGGCAGATCAACCGTTCCCGTTTTTGGTTCTACCCGCCCCCATACGCACGCGACATAAGTTTTGCGGGTCTGGCGATTTTCGAACTGTAGCCCCAGATGCCGCTGGGCATGCGGCGTCTGTGCAAACACCATTACACCGGATGTATCCCGATCCAACCGATGCACCAGCAGCGCTTGTGGAAACGCAACTTGTACGCGGGTCAGCAGGCAATCAGCAAGATGCGCGCCCCGCCCCGGCACGGACAACAAACCCGCCGGCTTGTTCACCACGATCAATTGCGTGTCTTCAAACAGCACATCCAGAGGGGAGTTTGGGGGATCATAAGTTTCGCTCATGCGCGCTTGCCTATCTCAGGCGGCCCCCTCCCGCAACGTCGTCCTTGCGTGAGTGAAAAGGTTCAGCAACTCTTTGGTCAACAAGAGGGAAGACGGTATGCACCCGACGATCAAACGAATGCAAGAAGTGGTGGCCAAAGGCGATGAAGGCCTGATCCAAGAGTTGCTGGCCGAAGATGTGCGGTTTTCACCACCCACTTACTACAGCACCTGGACCGGGCGTGAACCTGTTGCAGCGGTTCTGGGTCATGTGGGTCAGGTGTTTTCCGAATTTCAGTATCGTCGGATCATGGGCGACGGCGACGATTGGGCATTGGAGTTTCAATGCAAAGTCGGTGCCTTGGACGCCGTGGGTGTAGACTTGATCACGCTGAACGCAGACGGACTTATTCAGGAATTTGAGGTCGTCATGCGTCCTTACAAGACCGTCGGAGCCTTGCGCGAAGCCATGATGGCACGAGTCATGAAAGATGCGCGCTTTCTAAAGTTCAAAGATGCGCTGAGCTAACGGTTCCTTTGCCTGTTGCCGCCGATCAGATTCTCAGAATTCCGCTTTTGCCTATTCTGGCCATTCAGGGGTTCGCGGTAAGACGCAATGCGCAATTTCTGCCAGAACCGACTGGTCCCCGCCAAGGGTGTGCAGGGCGCGGGCCCAGACTGCGCTTGTTGATCACTGGGGACAGCTCGGCCGCTGGCGTTGGGGCGGGCACACAAGGCCAGGCGCTATCCGGGCAACTGGTCGGCCGATTGGCAAAGCGTTATACCGTGGAATGGCGGCTTGAGGCGGCCACCGGGCATACCACTCAAAACACAATTGAGCAGCTGCAAGGGCTTTCCGAACAGTTTGATGTGGCCATAACGGCGCTGGGTGTGAACGACGTGACCCGAGCGGTAAGTAGACAGAGCTTTGAGGACCACCAAGCACGCCTATTGGACCTTCTGACCGGGCCGATGAAAGCCCGGCAGGTGATCGTGTCTGCGGTTCCTCAGATGGCGCGTTTTCCCGCTCTGCCTCAGCCTCTGGCCTGGTTTTTGGGGCAACAGGCTGCAAGGCTGGATCACGGCTTGCAGAAGGTGGCTGCAGCATATCCGCAAGTTTCACATCTGGCGCTGAACCTGCCCGATGACCCGGCGCTCGCCGCGCCGGACGGATATCATCCAAGTCCCAAGGCCTTTGCAATCTGGGCGGAACAGCTTGCCCAGCTCATTCGCTAGGCCTGAGACCGTATTTGCCGGATCATCGGGATCGAATATACAATCAACCCGGCCCAGATCAGGGGGAACGCGATCAATCTTGCCTGATCAATACGCTCTCCGAACAACGTGATCGCGGTGATAAAAATCATCGTGGGCGCGATGTACTGCAGGATACCCATCGTCGACAGACGCACCAGTTTGGCCCCATTGGCATAAAGCAGCAACGGAATTGCAGTCACCAGCCCCGCGCCCGCAAGCAGCGCAGTGTCTGACACGGCTGCTCCAAAATGCCCGGCACCACTTGTTCCAAGCCAGGTGACGTAGGCCAGGGCGGGTACCAGTAGAATCAGGACTTCCAACAAAAACCCTTGGTTGGGCCCGATCGGGAGGGAGCGCTTGAAGAACGCATAAAACCCCCAACTGAACATCAGGCCCAAAGCCGCCCAGGGTAAGCTTCCCGCCTGAAACACCAGTACCAACACCCCCAAAGCGGCCAACCCGACCGCAACCAACTGTGTTCGGTTCAGGGGTTCGCGCAGCAATATCGCACCCAACGCAATGCTGAACAAAGGGTTGATATAATAGCCCAAAGCCGCGTCCAGCGCATGCCCCGATGAAATCGCCCAGACATAAATCGCCCAGTTGACTGAGATCAGCGCCGCTGTAATTGCCGCCATACCCAACATTTTGGGATTGCGAAGTGCAGTTTTCAGATCGCCGGTCCGCCCGAGCGCTATCAGCAGCAGCCCGGCCACCGGCACCGACCAGATCACCCGATGCGCAACTACCTCGATCGGGCCGATATGCTCCATTGCTTTCATGTAAAGTGGCAGGAAGCCCCAAAGCACATAGGCCATCACAGCCAACGCCAGCCCTTTGGGCGTATCGGTATTGTTTGGTGGTACGCGGGTGTCTGCCACAGCGAGTCTCCGACTGATACCGTGTTTCTCTACGGCAAATCAGATGGGCTTGGGAACTATCAAAACTGTGAAGCAGGGCATCAAAGTTTCTGATAGGTCGCGCGTTCTGCAGCCAACCTATATGCGAAGCGCTGTCTCACGCTCATGGATATTGTTGGCCAGATGAGCAGGTGATCCCTTGTTGATCTGGCCAAAAATACTCTCGCGCGCGTCGCCCGTTACGGACGGTGGGGCAGAGCCTACCCCTGTCGATGTTTTCTAGACTTTGACCCGCTCGGATTTCGCATCGTACATCGGTTTCAACGACGCCTCTGCCTGGACTTTCACACCACAGACATCGATCTCATAGGTCGAGGCCAGCACGTCTGCAGGCTTTTCGCCCTCGCAGGGCACATAGCCCAGACCAATGGCACCACCCAGCGTGTGACCATAATTGCCCGAGCTAAGGTAACCTACATATTCACCATCGCGCACGATTGGTTCGTTGTGGAACAACAGTGGTTCGGGATCAGTCAGTCTAAACTGGACAAGCCGGTTCTTGGGCCCGCTTTCCTTTCGGGCCATCACCGCCTCGCGACCGATGAAATCGCTGCCTTTGTCCACTTTGACGGCAAATCCCAATCCCGCGTCGACCACGTGATCCTCGCAGGTGATGTCATGACCGAAATGGCGAAAACCCTTCTCGATCCGGCAACTGTCCATCATGTGCATGCCGCAGAGTTTCAGGCCCATATCTTGTCCGGCTTCGTGCAGCGCCTCAAAAACATGACCTGCCATGTCGGACGACACATAGATCTCCCACCCAAGCTCACCCACATAGGTCACCCTGTGGGCGCGAGCGAGACCCATACCGATCTCAATCTGTTGCGCCGTGCCAAAGGGGTTGGTCCTGTTCGAGAAATCAGCGGGCGAAACCTTTTCAAGCAATGCACGTGCATTCGGCCCCATGACGGCCAAAACGCCCTCGCCAGCGGTGACATCGGTGATGACCACATTGAAGCCGCCTGCATGACGCATCATCCAGGTCTGATCCGCCAATCGGGTCGCCGCGGGGGTGACGACCAGGTAGGCGGTCTCAGTCAACCGTGTGACCGTGACATCTGCTTCGATCCCACCGCTACGGTTTAGGAATTGGGTGTAGACGATCTTGCCATTGGGCACTGAATAATCGCCGCCGCCGATATAGTTCATGAATTTCTCGGCATCCGGCCCTTCGACGCGGATTTTGCCGAAGGACGACATGTCATACATGCCTACATTTTCGCGCACGGCACGGTGTTCGGCAGCCGAATTCTCGAACCAGTTCTGCCGTTTCCAGCTGTATTGATACTCCCGTTCCTGCCCTTCGTGGGCAAACCAATTGGCGCGCTCCCACCCAGCCAATTCGCCCATCACGGCACCCTGCTCGATCAAGTGGTGGTGAAACGGTGTCCGGCGCACACCGCGCGCGGTGGCCTTTTGGCGATAGGGATAGTGGTCGGCATAAAGCAGGCCGAGCGTCTCTTTCGAACGTTCAAAGAGGTACTGCTTGTTGCCCTGAAACGGCTGCATGCGACTGATGTCAACATCGCCCAGATCGAACGGTTTCTCGCCCGAGTCCATCCACTCGGCCAGTGCCATACCGGCACCACCCGCCGACTGAATACCGATCGAGTTGAACCCTGCAGCGACCCAAACGTTATCCATCTCGGGGGCGAGTCCCAAGTGATAGGCATCATCCGGCGTAAAGGATTCGGGGCCGTTAAAGAAGGTGTGAATCCCCGCCTCGGCCAACATCGGCATCCGATTGCAGGCCGCTTCGAGTATTGGTTCAAAGTGATCGAAATCCTCTGGCAACTGGTCGAATTCGAAACTGTCGGGGATGCCGTTCATCGCCCAGGGTTTTGCATTTGGCTCAAACGCGCCCAGCAGGATTTTTCCGGCATCCTCTTTGTAGTAGGCACATTCATCCGGTACGCGCAGCACCGGCAGTTGGGTCAGCCCGTCGATCCCTTCGGTCACGATATAGAAATGTTCGCAGGCGTGAAGCGGCACGTTCACACCTGCCATCTTACCAACCTCGTGGCCCCACATGCCCGCACAGTTCACCACCATGTCGCATTCGATATGGCCCGAGGAACTGCCATCGTCCGCAATCCAGTCCACGCCGGTGACTTTACGACCCTGCTTGACGATGTCGGTGACTTTCACACGTTCTTTGACGACACCACCGCGCTGACGCGCACCTTTAGCCAAAGCCAGAGCGATATTCGCTGGATCACCCTGCCCGTCCAAAGGCAAATAAACCGCCCCCTTGACCCCTTCGAGGTTGAGATGGGGATACAGCTCTTGCACACGATCATTGCCGATCTCTTCGACCTCAACCCCGAAAGCACGTGCCATGGCGGCCTGACGATAGATCTCTTCCTTGCGCTCTTCAGTCAGCGCCACCGTGATCGATCCGCAACGCTTGAACCCTGTGGCAACGCCAGTTTCTTCCTCAAGTGCGCCATATAGTTCCTGACTGTACTTAGCCAGCTTGGTCATGTTTGCGGTCGCGCGCAGCTGCGCAATCAGACCTGCAGCATGCCATGTGGTGCCGCTGGTCAGTTGCTTGCGCTCAAGCAGCACAACATCGGTCCACCCTTTCTTGGTAAGGTGATACGCGACCGAGCATCCGATGACGCCGCCGCCGATGATGACCACACGGGCCTTGGTGGGAAGATCAACCATCCTGATGTCTCCGCTGTCTCAGGTTTTTTGCAAAATGCCATGAAGGATCGACAAAAAAAGCGTCAAAAACGTCATCTCAATCGCGAAAATCACCTATATTCTGCACGTCTTTTTTGACGTCTCAGAACAAACGGAGTGACGCCAAAGACGCTTTTGTAAACGGATGAGAACCCGTTTGGAAAGCCGCACACCAAGCCGATTTCCCGCACGCTCATCGTTGTGTTCAAAAGCAGGTTGTTGGCTTTGGCCAAGCGCATTTCTCGGTAGAATCCGTTTGGAGTGGTTGCGAAAGTTGCCTTGAACTTGCGCTCAAGCGATCTGTTCGACACGTGTAACATGTCAACGATCTGATTGATCGGTAACGGTTCTTCGATATTCGCCTGCATCAGCTTGATACATTGATCCAGCTTTGCGTCACCTGTGGCTGTATTCCGAGCGCCCGAAAACGGCTGCATGGATGAGAAATCGCGGATGTTCTCGTGCAGCATGATATCCGCAACTGTCATCTTGGCGGCACCCGAAATGTACCGCCCAATCACCGCCAGTGCCACATCCGTCGTTGCCTCCATTCCCGCGCAGGTGACCACCGAACCCTGTTCGGTCGCAATTGAAAGCTTGGCCTCAAACCGCGCGCCACGTTCGCGTAAGAAAGAGGCGTTTTCCCAATGGGTTGCCATATGATCAGCGCCGTTTTCATCGATGTACCTGCTTGCCGCTTCGGCCAGCAAAAAGACCTGGGCTCCCCGGTACGTATAGTCGGGCACGACGCGACCTAAAGAAAGCTCTGGCTGATCCGGATCCGAGTTTCCGATCACAAACAGATAATCCGCATCGGGCTGCGCAGGTATGGTTTCGGTCGACACCGTCGCGCAACTGCTGCTTTCAACAGGCCCCCCCTTTCGGGACCGGTAAGTGAATGTGAACGGAGGATGCGCGCAAACCCGGTTAGCCAGGCGCAACACATCGACCAACGAGGCCAATTCAAGCAACACGAAACCGGGTGCAACCAGAATATCGAAATGCTGCTGATCCCGATCTTTTCGCCGTTCAGATTTGTTGCGGATCGACATGAGGCACACTCAAACAATTGTGTGCCCGGCCGCACGCAAACTGTCGGCAAGGGTTTCGATATGATCTGGCCCAACTTCGCAGCAACCGCCAACAATCGTCGCGCCCTGCGCCACCCAGCCCATGGCATGCTGCGCATAGGCGTCAGGGTCTAGGTCATGACGGCTTTCCAGAGAGTCAACCGTCGGGGCATCCTTCAAAAAACCGTCTTTGATACCAGTAAAGCCATTGGCATAAGCGCCGAACGGGCGACCCAGCTTTGCGATGATCTCCAGTGCAGCCGGAATCGCTTCCGGGCGCGCGCAGTTGATCAAAACGGCCTCGGGGGCGTAACGCGCAACAAGCGGGGCGATGTCCTCCAGCGCTTCGCCTGACCGCAATCGCGTGCCGTCATCATCCATAACCGACATTGCCAGCCAGACGGGTTTGCCGCAATTCTCGGTACCGCGAAGCGCACCTTCGGCTTCCAGAACCGAGGACACGGTTTCGATCAGGAATAGATCAACCCGGTCTGCCATCAGTTGAGCCAGCTCGGCAAATTTTTCAGCCGCATCGTCTGGGTCGGGGTTCAGATCGGGCCGGTAGCTGGCCAAAAGCGGACCAAGCGCACCAGCGATACGACCGTCAGTTCCCGCGCAAGCCTGCTCGGCCCGCGAAAGAGCAGCCTCGATCAGAAGTGGCATCTGGTCTTCGATCCCCTCACGCACCAGCCGCGAGCGGTGAATGGCATAGGTATTCGTGGTGGCAATCGTCGCGCCACTGCGGAAATAGGCCGCGTGAACTTCGGTCAGCAAGTCAGGTTTGTCGATCATCACCCGCGTTGACCACAAAGGCGTGGGCTGGTCACCGCTGCGTTTCACCAGTTCCTGCCCGATCGAACCATCTAAAAGCGTAATGTCAGCCATCTACCCCCCTTTCACGGTATTAATACCAGTTTCCCGGGCAAGGTCTTGGACATAAAATCCTCTTGCGCCTGAACAATGTCACGCAACGGGTAGGTTTTTGAGACCAAAGGCCTGATCCGACCTGCATTCATCAGCACAACAAGTCGGCCAAAGACTTCGGGAGGCTGATGGGTGCAGCCATGGATTGTGATGTCGCGCAGATAGATGTCTCGCAAATCGGCGCTGACGATGGGGCCAGCGATTGCACCTGACACCGCATAGTGCCCGCCGGGTTTCAGCGCCAGTATGAGATCGGGCCAAGCCGAGCCGCCCACCACATCGATGACGACATCGAACATATCCTTCGGCAGCTGCGCATCCCGTTCAAAGGTTGCCGACGCCCCCTGCGCTTTGACCACATCCGCCTTGGCAGCGCTTGTCACCCCCCAGACCGTCGCTCCTCGTAGCGCCGCGAGCTGGACCGCGGCGAGGCCCACACCGCCTGAAGCCCCTGTAATCAGCACTGTGTGGCCTGCCGACACACCAGCGCGAGTCAGCAGGTTTTCTGCGGTCCCAAACGCGCAGGGAATAGCGGCGATTTCCACGTCTGATAGGGGCGAGGCGGTCACATCATAGAGATCATTGCTATCGACCAGACAGTATTGGGCAAACGCTCCGTCGATTTCTGAACCAAGCGCGATAAAACCATGCGGTCTACCCGGCCCCGGGCGTGGCAAGTTGATAGGACAGGTCACGCGTTGGCCGGGCTTGAACGCTGCCCCCGGTCCAATCTCTTCAACAATCCCACACAGATCACCGCCTTGGATGCGGGGAAAGTGCAGCGCACCTCCCCACCCGCCGGCCTCAACCTGCTGATCTACCGCATCCGTCGCTTCTGTAACATCCGACGAGTACCAGCCGATCCGCGTGTTGATGTCGGTGTTGTTGACCCCGGCAGCGGCGACGCGCACCAGAACCTGCCCTGGACCGGGGGTCGGAACGGGGACGTCTTCCCGCCATTCCAACACCTCAGGACCTCCATGGCCAGTCAGATATACGCCTTCCATCTGCCGGGTCATATCAGCGCCTTTCTGTCGTAGGGGTCAGGCCCTCAACCGTTCATTTGCAGGATCCCAGAGCGGCTGATCCTCCTGAACAACAGCACGACATTTCTGTCCGTAGATTTCAACCTCTAGCTCAGTTCCCGGGACAGCCAGATCTGCGCGCACCATGCCCAGCGCGACCGAGGCACCAATGCGATACCCCCACGCACCCGATGTGGTTTCACCCACGATCTCATCACCGCTCCAGATGCAGGACATGTAAGGCGCATCGACCTCACCTGCGTCCACGATCAGAGTGACAAAGGACTTTTTAACGCCTTGCTGTTTTTCGTTCTGAATGGCTGCTTTGCCAACAAAATCCTGTGGTTTATCGAGCTTGACAAAGCGCCCCAAACCACCTTCCAGCAGAGAGTAATCTGTGCTTAGGTCGCCTTTCCACGCGCGATAGCCTTTCTCGATCCGCAGCGAATTCAACGCATACATGCCAAAGGGTCTCGCTCCGGCAGCCAGCACAGCTTCGTAGATGGCGGGCATCGCATCATTTTCAGCATGGATTTCCCAACCCAACTCACCCGCGAAAGATACACGGATCAGGAAGGCATCCTGCCCGGCCACTTTGGCGAATTGGTGGGTCAGCCACCCTTGCTGCAAATCTGCATCGGTGATGCCGGACAATACATTCCGCGTCATCGGTCCGGTCACGATCAGTGTGTCGCGCTCGGTTGTGGTTTCCCGAACGGTCACACCTTCGGGCACCGAATTGCGGATCAAATCACCATCGTGCCACTGTGCCGTGGCAGCAGTGATTAGGACGAAATTGTTCTCAGCCAGACGGATACAGGACAGCTCGGTCAAAATGCGCCCTCTTTCATCCGAGACATAGATCAGATTCATGCGCCCTGCTTTAGGGATACCTCCGGTACAGAAGCCACGCAGCCAGTCATCCGCCCCCTCGCCTTGTATCCAGAACCGCGAGAAGCCCGGCAGATCCAGCACCCCGCAGTGATCGCGCACGGCTTCGCATTCTTCTTTGACCCGTTGCTCCCAGGGGCCCGAACGTCCCCAGGTATGGGTGGCTTCCAGTGACGTGTCATCGCCGGTTTGCGCAAACCAGTTTGCGCGTTCCCAGCCGTTGTACGCGCCCATGACACCGCCCAATTCCTTGACCTTGGCGTGCACAGGCGAGACCTTCTTGTCGCGTGCGGCAGGCCATTCGTGATGTGGGAAATGCATGGCGTATTCGTTGCCGTAGACTTCCATCCCTTTCTGATTGCAGTAGTCCTGATCGGTGTAGTCGGTGTAACGACGCGGATCGACGGCCCACATATCCCATTCGGTGTGACCATCGACGATCCATTCGGCCAGAACTTTGCCTGCACCACCACCTTGGGCGATACCGAAAGTGAAGGTATGAGCCTCGAACGCGTTTGTCACACCCGGCATCGGGCCAATCAACGGCAGACCATCTGGCGCATAGGGGATCGGGCCATTGATGACGCGACCAACGCCCGAGGTTGCCATCAGCGGAACCCGTTCCATTGCATCGGTGACGATATCCTCGATCCGGTCCAGATCATCGTTCCACAGTTGGAAGCTGAAATCCTCGGGCATCGGGTCATCCTCGGTCATCCAGTGGCCCTTGCAATTAGGCTCATAAGGGCCAAGGTTGAAGCCATTCTTCTCTTGCCGCAGGTAGTACGAGATATCGACATCGCGCAGCAGCGGCAGCTTCTTGCCACCATTTTCTTTTGACCACGCTTCGATTTCGGGAACTTCGTCAGTCAGCAGATACTGATGGCTCATGACCATGGCCGGGACGGTGCGGCCGCCAAAGGGTTTGAACCATTCCCCTACGCGCTGCGCATAGTAACCGGCGGCGTTCACCACATAATCGCAGGCAATATCACCCTTTTCGGTATGTACGGTCCATGTGCCGTCGTCCTGCTGTGTCACACCGGTTGCCGGGCAGAATCGGATGATCTTTTGCCCCATATCCCGCGCTCCCTTGGCCAGAGCCTGAGTCAGCTGCGCCGGGTCAATGTCACCATCGGTCGGGTCATACAGAACGCCTTCAAGATCATGGGTCTCCAGGAAAGGATAGCGTTCCTTGGCCTCTTCCGGTGTCCACATCTCCATCGGGATGCCTTGATAGCGGCCCATAGACATGGCCCGTTCGAATTCCTGCATCCGCTCCTTGCTGTGCGCCAGACGAATTGACCCGGAAACGTGGTAGTTCATCGGATAGTCGACCTCGTCCGCGAGGCGCGAATACAGTTCGGTCGAATAGCGCTGCATGTTCATGATCGCCCACGAAGTCGAAAACGTCGGAACGTTACCCGCCGCGTGCCATGTCGAGCCTGCGGTCAGTTCGTTCTTTTCCAGCAGAACACAATCCGTCCAGCCCTTCTTGGCCAGATGATACAGCGATGAACAGCCCACAACGCCGCCGCCGATGATGACCACACGGGCCTTGGTTGGAAAATCACTCATGTGTTTGGTTCCCTATTAGTGTGCCCGCTGGGGCAGGTCGTCTTTGATGTCATAGTAATCGCCCTTGTCCGCAACGAAGATGTGCTGGGCGAGTTTCAACCCGGTCGGCTCATCCAATGAGCCCACGGAAATTGCGATCGTGTCCTCGTCATTGTGCTGCCAGAAGAGGAACGAGCCACAAGCGCGGCAAAATCCGCGCTTGGCAATGTCAGAGGCGCGATACCAGCCCAGCGTTTCGCTGGTGGTAAAGCTGAGATTGTCCTGTTGCGTAACGGTCGAGGCCCACAGGTGACCCGACTGTTTGCGACACTGCCCGCAATGGCAGGCATTTGGTGGCGTGAGGTCTCCGTCAACAACAAAAGCGACCGCGCCGCACAGGCAGGAACCGGTATGCATGTCTTTATCCCCTCGCTGTCGGCGTCGAACTGGCACCCAGCAAAACGCCATAAATGATGAAACAGGTCGCCATCACGCGGCGTACCCAGATATTGAACACCGCCCCCAACGCAGCCTTGCCCATCAGCGCCCCCAGCGAGGTGAACCCGGTATAGCTGAGCGTCGTGATGACCAGTGCCGTCGGCATGATCACCGCCATCTGCTGCCAGATGGGTACATTCGGCTGCACAAATTGCGAAAACGCCGCAAGGTATCCTGCGACGCTTTTGGGGTTGATCGTGGCAACAGCCAACGCGTGAAAGTAAACATGCCGCGCCGGACGCTCTGACGCCGGAGCGGGTTTCGCTGCGTTCATCCAACCGCGAATGCCCATCCAGATCAGAAACCCGGCCCCGATCAGCTTGGCGACAAAGAAACCTGTTGGCGACGCGGCAATCAACGCAGTGATCCCCACTGCCGAGAGGATCAGGAACGCACTTGCCTGCGTTAGAATAGCCAGTACACCCAGCATAGCTTTTGGGAATGGCAGGCTCATCCCATTTGAGATGCAATTAACCGCATTCGGCCCCGGGGTGGTCACGAACACCACCCAGAACAAAGCGAATATGGTCCAGGCCTCGAAACTCATCAGTACACCGGTGGGGCGATAACCCAGATGGCCACAGCGGGCTCATCAAAGGGGTTGGACCAAGTGTAGGGCTCGTGCTTGATCCGGAAGCTATCGCCGGGGCCGACCTGAAAGCGGCGCGAGCCGATCGTCAGTTCCAGACGGCCTGAAACTATATAGCCGACTTCCTGCGTCGGCCGGTTTGCCGGGGTCTGCATCTGCGAATGCGGCTCAAAGGTCGAATGCACCATCTCGAAATCGTCGGTCAGGTCAGGCGAAAGCAGTTCTTCGATCAACCCTTCTTCGCCAGAGCCCATCGGGCGACGGGACCCTGCCCGCACAATATACCCTTGCTCATCCACCGGCGCAGCGGAATGGGCAAACAGCATCGACATCGGCACACCCAGACATTCGGCAATCTGGCGTAGATCCGAAATCGATGGCTCGGACATGTCACGCTCGACCTGGCTGAGCCAGCCAACGGACCGATCCAATCGGTTGGCGATCTCAGTCAGAGTCAGCCCGCGCGCCTTGCGCAGTGCGCGCAGATCGGCACCGAGGGATGCGCTATGAGGGGCTTGCGAATTCAAGTTGCGCTCCGAGTCTGCGTGAAATTTTCTGTTACTTTTTCACGGTGCCTCGAATCGGTGAAATTTCCAAGCATTTTTTCACTTGGGTCTGCAAATTTAGTTGGCTATGCACGGTCCATGTGGATTGCCGTAATCTATCTTTGGGCCATTAATGCCCTGACTTTGATGGCGTTTGGCTGGGATAAGCTGCGCGCGCGCCGTAGAAGGCGACGCATCCCCGAGCGGCGCTTGTTATGGTTGGCGGCACTAGGTGGCAGCTTGGCCGCGCTACTGGGTCGCTGGATCTTCGGGCACAAGACCCGCAAGCGCGGTTTCTCGGCTTGGCTATACACGATCACAGCGTTTCAGGCCGGGCTTTGCTATCTGATTATGTCCCGAGATCTTGGCGCATTTTTGCGATAGGTCGGAACCCTCTAACGCGCAAATACATCCGTTAGAATAGCACCAAGTGCGGTCGCATCATCTTTGGTAAACGCGTCGGGCTGGTCGCTGTCGATATCAAAGACAGCGATCACGTTACCATTCGCATCCCGCACCGGTAGAACCAACTCGGACCGAGTGGATGACGCACAAGCGATATGGCCGGGGAAAGCATCTACATCCGAAACCAATTGCACTTGCCCTGAACGGGCAGCCGCACCACACACACCGCGTTCAAAAGGGATTACTAGGCAGCCATGCCCCCCCTGATAAGGCCCGATCTTTAGCACTTCGGGCTCAGTTACGCGGTAAAATCCCGTCCAGTCGAATCGGTCGTCCGAGTGATGCACTTCGCATGCCACCGTAGCCATCAATGCAACCTCGTCGGTTTCACCGTCGGTCAAGGCGGCTATGGTTTTGGCGAGTGTGTCGTAGTCGGCTTTCATGTTGGTAGACCTTGCATCCGGGGAACTGCGGGCGCTGCCGCCAATTCCCCGAGTATTTGCAAAAAGACAAAGCGTCAAACGCGTTCTATTGCGATGGCCGTCCCTTCTCCGCCGCCAATGCAGATTGCAGCGACACCGCGCTTGAGATTTCGCTTTTCCAGCGCATTGAGCAGCGTGACCATAATCCGAGCCCCCGAGGCACCTATCGGGTGGCCAAGCGCACATGCGCCGCCATTCACATTCACGATCTCACGGGACAAGCCCATTTCGTGCATGAAGGCCATCGGTACCACGGCGAAGGCTTCGTTAACCTCCCACAAATCGACATCCTCTTTTTTCCAACCGATACGGTCCAACAATTTCTGCGCTGCCGGAACCGGAGCAGTTGTGAACAGCCCCGGTGCCTGCGCGTGACTGGCGTGGCCAAGAATTCGTGCGCGCACGGTCAGGCCCTGCTGTTCTGCCGCCTCTGCCGAGGCAAGCACAAGGGCGGCTGCGCCATCCGAGATCGAAGAAGAATTGGCCGCCGTTACCGTTCCATCCTTGCGAAAGGCTGGTTTCAGTGTGGGTATCTTCTCGGGCCGCGCCGATTTTGGTTGCTCATCCGCGTCCAGCACAACCTCGCCTTTACGAGTCTGAATCTTGACCTGTGTAATTTCCTGGTCGAACGCATTATTTTCCTGCGCGGACAGCGCGTTCGAAAGCGATCGCAGGGCGTATTCGTCCTGCGCCTCGCGCGTGAACTGATAGGATTCGGCACAGTCCTCGGCAAACGTGCCCATTAGCCGACCTTTGTCATAGGCGTCTTCGAGCCCGTCCAGAAACATGTGATCGACGACCTGCCCATGTCCGATCCGGGCGCCACCGCGCATCTTGGGCAGCAGATAGGGCGCGTTGGTCATGCTCTCCATCCCGCCAGCGACCATGGTCTGAGTATGGCCCAAAGCGATCTGATCAAACGCGATCATTGCGGCCTTCATGCCTGAACCGCACATTTTGTTGAGCGTTGTGGCAGGTACATCTTCTCCCAGACCGGCGGCAAACCCAGCCTGACGCGCCGGGGCCTGTCCCTGGCCGGCAGGCAGGACGCAGCCCATCAGCACCTCATCCACGGTCCGAATGCCAGCACCCTCCAGCGCTGCGCGGATAGCAGCACCGCCCAGATCAGCAGCGGCGACGCCGTCAAACATGCCCTGAAAGCCGCCCATTGGTGTACGCGCGGCACCTGCTATCACAACCTCGTTCATCCGAAATCTCCTTGAACTTTCCAGCCTATGGATACCGAATGGTAAGAATTACCGTCTAGCGTATTTCTACCATCATTTTGCATTGCCAAAGGCGGACGAACATGGGGCTCAGCAGCGAGATCACCGGCGAGACACAGATAATATCCGTTCATTGTGATCGAATTGATGCCGCGATGGCGATTCAATTCAAGGAAGATATGCGCGCGGAAACCCAAACCCCTGCCAAACGGGTGGTGTTGGATTTGTCTTCTGTCGAATTCATCGACTCCAGCGGTCTGGGCGCCATTGTCGCCTCGATGAAACAATTGGAGAAAGGGCGCAGATTGGATCTGGCCGGGTTGCGCCCGATCGTTGAAAAAGTGTTCCGCCTGACCCGCATGGACACCGTGTTCAGACTGTTCAAATCGCTGGATGAGGCGATCGGCGCTGGTGCAGACTGACGATCGGCAGAGGTGGAACAGCGTGTGCTCGAATTGCAAACAAAACTGCCTGGAGGTGAGCTTTCCCGCGACACAAGTGCAGGCCAGCGCAGGGATCGCGGCGTTAAGCGCACGGCTGGCGGCGCAGGGATTGCCGGAAAGCAAAGCAGATGACGTAAGAATCGCGCTGACGGAAGCGATCAACAACGTGGTCGAACATGCCTATGCCGGGGTGGCCGCCGCTGACGTTCAAATCGATTGCTCATTATGTGCAAAGAAGCTGGTGATTCAGATCACCGATACCGGCGACCCGATGCCTGAATTGCGGATACCGAGCGGCACTCCACCATCTGTCGACACTGCTTTGCAGGACCTGCCCGAGGGCGGCTTTGGCTGGCACCTGATTCATCAACTTGCCAGCGACATACAATATGAACGCAAAAGCGGCGGGAACCTGCTCTGCTTGCGGTTCGACTTTGACGAGATGCCCTAGCAGGCATCAAATGGCCACAATAAGGCCTAGATCGAACCATTGTCGCGCCGCAAACAAAGGTCATAAGTAAGGGGTAGCTCAGATAGCTTCCCTCGGCGCCTAGCGTCACAGCCCCCACCCAGTGAGCGGCGCCGAGGACCTCCTTCCTCTGATAGCATTGGACAATTCCCAGCTGCGGCTTAGTGTCTGCGTGTTTGCAGAAGGAAAGACCCATGCGCGATTTTCACAAGACAGGCCGTTCTGAAGTTTTGGCAACCGAAGGGATGTGCGCAACGTCCCATCCGTTGGCCGCCAAAATCGCGCTGGATATTCTGCAGCAGGGCGGCAATGCCATGGACGCAGCCATTGCAGGCGCAGTGCTTCTGGGAATTTGCGAGCCGCAAATGACCGGCTTGGGTGGAGATTGCTTTGTTCTGTACAATCGCGCAGGCGAGCAGACTGTTCGCGCACTAAACGGTTCGGGTCGGGCCGCGGCAGCAGCGGATGCACAGGCATTGCGGGATCGCGGTTCAAATTCGGTTCCCGAGACCAGCCCGGATGCCGTGACAATTCCCGGAGCGGTTGAGGCATTCTGCCGTTTAGCAAAAACCGAAGGTCGGCTGGGCCTGGAAGCAATCCTGCAACCCGCAATCCATTATGCCGAGTCAGGTGTTCCGGTGGCTCCACGCGTTGCCTTTGATTGGAAGAACGGCGCATCCACCCTGCAAGGCGCGGCCCGTGATCATTACCTGATTGACGGCAAACCCCTGCAAACCGGGCAGGTTTTTCGCGCCCCCGGTCAGGCAGAAGTTCTTCGGCGCGTGGCCCAACACGGTCAAAAGGCATTTTATTCTGGTGAGATTGCCGATGACATGCTTGCGGCCCTTTCCGATCTGGGTGGAGTACAGACTGCGCAGGATTTCGCGGCCGTGCAAAGCGATGAAACTGTGCCCGTCAGCGGAGATTATGGCGGTGTCGAACTGGTCGAGCACCCACCGAATGGTCAGGGCGCGACGGCAATCCTGTTGCTGAATATCTTGAAGCACTTCGATCTGGCCGCAATGGACCCTTGGGGGGCTGAACGCGTACATATCGAAGCCGAGGCCAGCAAACTGGCCTACGACGCACGCAATCGTTTCATCGCCGATCCCGACCACAGCACGCGGATGGCTCATTTTCTTGCACCTGAGACAGCCGCCCAACTTGCCGCGCTGATCAATCCGAAACGCGCCATGGCTGCCGCCGCTCCCTTGACCGAGTCTGTTCACAAAGACACCGTCTATATCACCGTGGTTGACCGGGATCGCATGGCCGTTTCACTTATTTATTCGATCTACCACGGGTTCGGGTCGGGCATCGCTTCGGAAAAGTTCGGCATTTTGCTGCAGAATCGGGGTGCTGGTTTCAACCTCGAACCCGGTCATCCAAATGAGCTTGCCGGTGGAAAGCGACCAATGCACACAATCATACCGGGAATGTTGCGCGCCCAAGGCCGCATCGCGATGCCCTTTGGTGTCATGGGAGGTGCCTATCAACCAACCGGACACGCGCGGCTAGTGTCAAATCTCACGGATTTCGACATAGAGCTGCAGGAAGCCATCGATGCGCCTCGGGCATTTGCAGATGGGGGTGTTCTGAAAATTGAGCGAGGCTATTCCGATGCCGTTCTGCAACAATTATCCGATATGGGGCACACTGTCCAAATACCGGAAACGTCTCTGGGTGGTGCGCAAGCCATTCGAATCTGTTCAAACGGAGTTCTGGAAGGTGCTAGCGATCCCCGTAAAGATGGTTGCGCATTAGGCTACTGACACACGCCATTATGACGGACATATTCAGTTCAACTGAAAGTGCAGCGGATAAGATCCATCCTGAAACGGGCCGAACATGTTGGGGATATCGGGATGGTCTACCGGCTCACCCGATTGGTCCTCAACCAGATTTTGTTCTGAAACATAAGCGACATAGAAGGATTGATCATTCTCAGCCAGCAAATGATAGAACGGCTGATCCTTCAGCGGGCGACTGTCTTCAGGAATGGCCTGATACCATTCCTCCGAGTTCGAGAATTCCGGATCGACATCAAAAATAACCCCTCGAAAAGGGTGTCTACGGTGTCGAACCACCTGTCCCAGGCGGTACTTGGCTTGTGTCTTTAGCATTGTTTCGGCCCCCAAAGCATTTAGTACATCTTTTCGGGCAGAAAAGCCAACCAATGAGCTGAAATTCGGGGAAACAGTCTGTGAACCTACTCCTAACAGTGTTCGAAATCGTTGCCCCGGTGTTCCTTCTGGCCGGGATCGGGTTTGCGTGGGTCAAGCTCGGCTTCGAGTATCGGTTACAATTTGTCACGCGGTTTGCGGTGACGCTTGCAGTGCCCAGCCTGATCTTCGTAGCTTTGATGCAAACCGACATTCCTGGCGGTGAATTGACCGTTTTCACGCTCGCTGCGATTGCATCACATGTTGCTTTGGCGGTGGTTTTCTGGGTCATTGTACGTGCCTCAGGGCTTGAGCAGCGGACCTATCTGTCACCTCTTATCTTCGGTAACACTGGGAATCTGGGCCTGCCTTTGTGCATCTTTGCCTTTGGGCAGGCTGGGTTGGGTTTCGCGGTGATCTTTTTGGCCGTTACGGCTCTGTTTTCTTTTACCTACGGTATCTATCTGGTCGCGGGGCGCGGCGCCTTTGGCAAGGTTCTGCGCGAGCCGATGGTCTGGGCCACGCTGCTGGGGGCATTGTTTCTGTGGCGTGGATGGCAGACGCCACTGTTTCTAACCAACACGCTGGAACTGTTGGGCCAGATGGCGGTGCCTATGATGCTGATCACCCTTGGGGTCGCGATTGCACGCCTGACAACACAGAAGCTGCAACAGGCTATATGGTTGTCCCTGCTGAAACTCGCGGTGTGCTTCGGGTTGGGCTGGACTCTTGCCATCAGTTTTGGACTGGGTCCTGTAGCCTTCGGAGTTCTGGTTTTGCAAATGTGTGCGCCGGTCGCCGTCACCTCATACCTGCTGGCAGAGCGGTTTGATGTGGATTCCGACGCGGTTGCAGGCATGGTCATGGTCTCGACAGTATTGTCGGTCGCCGCATTACCGATAATTCTCGCTATTATTCTGTAACGATTGTGATTTCCTCAGAGCTCAATCTGCGCTAGAATAAAGAAAAAAGGCACGAGGCACATGAGCAGAATTCTTTTCCTACTCTTCGGGGTGCTGCTTTTGGCATCCTGTGGTGGCGGGTCCAAACAGCCACCGAGCAGACTGAATGACGCGTGCAGCATTGCGCGCGAAAAACCCGATTATATCAAGGCTTTCAAAAGCACCGAGCGCAAATGGGGTGTCCCCGTTCACGTTCAGATGGCCACGATTTACCAAGAAAGCCGTTATCGCGCAGATGCGCGCACACCGCACAAATACGTGCTGGGCGTCATCCCGATGGGTCGCCAAAGCAGTGCTTACGGCTATGGTCAGGCACTTGATGGCACGTGGGAGCAGTATCAACGCGAAACCGGCAAACGCCGCGCCAAGCGGGATCGCATCCGTGATGCGTCGGATTTCATTGGCTGGTACATGAACAAAAGCTATGAGCGGAACGGGATTCATCCCACCGACGCGCGTAACCAATACCTGGCCTATCACGAAGGGCAAACCGGCTACGCGCGCGGCAGCTACAACAGCAAATCTTGGCTGTTGAACGTTGCGAATGATGTAGACGCCCGAGCGCAACTGTATCAGGCGCAGCTGGCGAACTGCCGTTACTAAACAAACCCTGTCAGGTCAGCGATCGTCTGACCTGATACGGGTTTTGCTTGAAAACACGCTGGAATCGAGATTTCCGCCTTCAGTCAACGGCCCCAGCAGTACGGTCGTTTGACTTCCAGCGTTATCGTGGATCACCCATTTGCGCAGCTCAACCGGATTGGATGTGAACATTAACTCGATCCGCCCGCTTTCCGGGTTCTTGGGGTCCTGAGCCGTCACAACCGTAGCGGTCCCGTCAAAATCGTGCCCAACGACCATATTGGCTTGCCCCAGATTGACATTCCGCGCCAACACCAGTGACAGCGGTGTGCGTTTCAGCGGGTACTGTTCGGGCGGCTGATTGGATTTCGGGTCAAAGATCTGCACCGTCCCCGACCGCGCCAAAACTACCGCGCTGTTGGGCGGATCATATTCGAACCGCATTTTTCCGGGCCGCTCGAGCCACAGCTTACCGGTGCTAAGCGATCCGTCATCATTCACCTGCGTGAATGTGGTCTGAACCGTCTTCATCTGGTTCAGGTAGTTAGAGATTTGCGACAGTGGCAGCTTTTCAGCCGCCCACGCGGCGGGCGCAGCCAGTGTCAGAGCAAGGGCAAAAGCAATCTGTTTCATAGGACCCAGATAGGCGTTCTGCCCTTGTTATTAAATATCTTACTGCTCGGGGACGAGGATTTCGCGTTTTCCAACGTGATTTGCCCCGGAAACAACGCCTTCGTCCTCCATCTGCTCAACAAGCCGCGCAGCTTTGTTGTAGCCAATGGCAAGTTTTCGCTGAATGTAGGACGTCGAGCATTTGCGATCTTTGATCACAATCGCCACTGCCTGATCGTAAAGGGCGTCTTCTCCGTTCGTGTTGCCACCCGTGTTCAGGCCCAGAACAGCGTCGATATTGTCAGCCTTTTCCTCGGCCGGGCCATCGACCACGCCGCTCATGTAGGCCGGCGGACCGAACTGTTTCAGGTGGTTGACGATTTCTTCGACCTCTTCATCCGAGACAAACGGACCGTGACAACGGGTGATCTTCGCCCCGCCCGCCATATACAGCATGTCGCCCTGCCCCAGAAGTTGTTCGGCACCCATCTCGCCCAAAATGGTGCGACTGTCGACTTTCGAAGTCACCTGGAACGAAATCCGGGTCGGGAAGTTCGCCTTGATCGTCCCGGTGATCACATCAACAGAGGGGCGCTGAGTGGCCATGATCAGGTGAATGCCCGAAGCCCGCGCCATCTGCGCCAGACGCTGGATGCAGGCCTCGATCTCCTTGCCCGCGACCATCATCAGGTCGGCCATTTCGTCGACGATCACAACGATATAAGGCATTGCTTCGGGCGCGAATTCTTCGGTCTCGAACATTGGCTCGCCGGTTTCATCGTCAAAGCCGGTCTGGACCGTGCGGCTGAACATCTCGCCCTTGGACAGCGCATCCTTCACGCGGCCATTGTAGCCCGCGATATTGCGCACGCCCATTTTGGACATTTTGCGATAGCGATCCTCCATCTCGCCCACGACCCATTTCAGGGCCACAACCGCCTTTTTCGGGTCGGTCACAACGGGCGAGAGCAGGTGCGGGATACCGTCATAGACCGACAGTTCCAACATCTTGGGGTCGATCATGATCAGGCGGCACTCATCCGGCGTTAGCTTATAAAGCAGCGACAGGATCATCGTATTGATTGCCACCGACTTACCGGAACCAGTCGTACCAGCGATCAAGAGGTGAGGCATTTTTGCCAAGTTCGCCACCACGGACTCACCGCCGATATCCTTGCCTAACGCCAAGGGCAGCGCATGGTTACCATCGCCGAAATCGCGACTGGCGAGAATTTCGCGCAGCACCACCATCTCACGGTTTTCATTGGGCAGTTCAATGCCAATAACCGAGCGCCCCGGTAGAGTTGAAACCCGCGCGGACAAAGCCGACATTGAGCGCGCGATATCGTCAGCCAAACCGATCACACGGCTGGCTTTTAAACCCGGTGCAGGCTCCAATTCGTACATGGTCACAACCGGACCGGGGCGGACGCTGACGATCTCACCCTTGACGCCGTAGTCATCCAGCACGCTTTCCAGCATCCGCGCATTTTCCTCGAGCGCTTCATCGCTTAGGTGATGGCGTTGGATGCTTGCAGGGTTGGACAGAAGGCCCAGCGGTGGCAGTTCGAAGTCGGAATGCCGTTCCTCGAAAGAAAGTGTCGGCTGTGCTTCGGCTTGCGCCCTGCGCGAAGGCGGAGGAGTGCGTCGGACCGGTTGAGCTACTACAGGTTTACGCGGCTCAGCGACAGGAATCTTGACAGCCTGTCTCGGTTGGAGCGCGGGTTCGGGGGCATCATCAAACACGGTCTCATCATCATAGTCCGGTTCGGAAACATAGTCCTGCTGCATCCAATTATCAGCCTCGGAGTCAGCCGCCAGCGCATCAACATCAGATCCTGCTGTCAGCGGTGGTTCGGGTGGCAAACCTGCAGAGGTCATCGGGGGTTCGGGCGGCAACTCGCCTGCCGCGCCAGAGTTCAAAATCAACGGGTCCGGTCCCCTGCCCCGCCCTTTGGTCAATGGCAAGTTGGGATCGGGTTCGGGCGTTAGCACACCAGCGGCCACTTTACGATTGCGTACAGCGGCGGAAATCTTGGACCGGATGCGATCCTCACCCGGCATGTCGTAATACCCTTCGACCGCAACGTTTTCGACCAACTCAGGCTCGGGCATTGGGTCAGGGCGACGGATCAGGGAAGGCATCCGAGCCAGAAGGCCTGTCTTGGCGACAGGTTCCTGCGCTTCAACCTCAGGGTCTTCAAAGACCGGATCAGAGTAGGCCAGGTCGTCGTCAAAATCCGCCTGAACCGGAACTGCACGTTCGGCCTTGCGCTCGGCCCATTGGGCCTTCCGGTCCCGTGCTGCCCGCGCTGTCGCCGATGCCCCGCGTCCCAGCGCGTTCATCAACAGATCATAGGCCATGACCAGTCCCAACAGAAACGCCCGGAAGCCATTGCGAACGTCCGCTTTGCCGAAACCCAACACGAATACACCCAGAGCCAGCATACCGACCGCCATCGCCAGCGACATCAGCTTGACCAGGAAATGCGATGAGATCGGCAACAAAGTCAAAATCGCGCCCATCACTGTATCGCCGAATAGACCGCCCAAGCCATAGCTGTGCGTCGCCCGCCATTCAGCACCCGGTACCAGAGTCGCTGCATAGACAGCCAGAACGGCGATCCAGATCGGCGCAAAAATCAGGCGGGCAATGGCACGGTCTTCACCTAAATGACCCGCAAAGCGCACACCCCATGTGATCAGAACGAGAGCAACGCCCAAGCTGCCCCAGCCTACGATCATAAACAACGGTGCGGCGATTGAGGCCCCGACGCGCCCCATCCAGTTTTGCACAGGCGCATCGGTCGAAACCATCCAGTTTGGATCATCGGGCGTATAGGACCAGATCATCGCTGCAGCGGCCAACCCCAACAGGATCAAAGCGATCCCGATCAGTTCTTTGCTACGCCGTTCAATGGCGGCTTGCGTGTTGCTGTCCAGCAGCGGGTCACGGTTTCGCGCGTTATATGATGCCATTTTGCCCTCGTACCTCACGAATAGATGCAGTCGCGGAGTGTAATTAGCCCGCGCTTCATCTCTGTTTTTGGGGCCACCATCGCGACCCGGATAAATTGCTCGCCCGGGTTTTGCCCCGGATCACCTTGAGAAAGATATGCGCCCGGCAGAACCCGAACACCGGTTTCATGCCAAAGCTTCAATGCGGTTTCTTCACCGTTTTCGACCGGCAGCCACAGGAAGAACCCGGCCTCGGGCGGCATGTAGCCTTGTACGCCTGCGAAAACCTCATCCGCGACGGCGTATTTCTCCTGATACAGCGCACGGTTTTCCTGCACATGCGCTTCATCCGCCCAAACCTTGGCGGCGGCGGCCTGCAGCGGGGCGGGCAAAGGGGCACCCGCATAGCTGCGCAACAGTTTGACACGGCTGATTGTTTCAGGTCCACCTGCGATCAGCCCCGACCGCAACCCGGCCAAGTTCGACCGCTTGGACAGAGAGTTGAACAGCGTGATACGTTCGGGGTCAGCACCCAGTTCCTGCGCAACGGTCAGCGCGCCAACCGGCGCGGCGTCGCGGTAGATTTCGGAATAGCATTCATCGGCAAAAATGCGGAAATCGTACTTTTCAGCCAATTGAATCAGCTCGACCCAGTAATCGCGCGAGGCGACCGCCCCCTGAGGGTTCGCGGGCGAGCAGATATAGGCTACAGCAGTACGGTTCAGAACCTCTTCGGGCAGGCCTGCATAGTCTGGCAAATGGCCAGTGGCAGAGGTTGCCGGCACGAAATATGGCTGCGCACCGACCGAAATCGAGGCAACCATGTAGACCTGATAGAAGGGGTTCGGGCACAGAATGATCGGTTGCTGCCCATTTTTCTGCTCGGGGCAGAGCGCCATTGCAGCGTTATAAAGACCCTCGCGCGTACCGTTCAGTGCCATCACATTGGCATCTGCATCCATCGACACACCATAGCGGCGGTTGATCCAACCCGTGATCGCTGCGCGCAATTCAGGTGAGCCTTCGTTCGGGGGATAGCCCTGAAACCCGGCGGCGTTTTCCATGATCACGTCAGTCACCCAAGAAGGGAAATCATGCTTGGGCTCGCCAATGGTCATGTGAACGACTTCACCACCCGGCTGATGATGATCCAACAGGGCGCGTAGACGCGGAAATGCGTATTCCGGTAGGTTCGAAAACCGCTCGGGGAAATTCATGATACTGCCTCAATTTCGGGGTCATTTTGCGCCCCGTTTTATGGCAGATTACAGATCGACCCGGGCTTCGTCCAGACAAAGAGGTGCCGAATCAGGGGATTGTGGCATTCAGGTCAAAGCGCTTTCGGCTGCTGACCCGAGCCGTAACAAGGCCTCTTCCGACCCCGGATAGCCCAACATCATCAGCCCGCAACCGGGTGTTCCCGTGGGCAAAGTCAGTGCCGCAAGCCCCATCAGATTGCCGATCCGGGTGTTGCGGAGAGCCAAGAGATTTTCGGTAACATAGTAGTCATGATCATTCATCAACCGGTCGAGATTGGGCGGTAGGATCGGGGCCGTCGGCGCAAGCACGGCGTCAAAGCCCGCAGTGGCCGCATCCCAAGCCTGTCGACAAGCGGTTAGTTTCGACCAAGCAGCCACGTAATCGGGGCCGGAATAGGCCTTGCCCATTCGGAACCGTTCAAGGATTTCGGGATACATCGCTTCGGGGTTCGCTTCTATCACATCTCGCCACAAGCCGTAGGCTTCGGTTGTATAGAGCACACCCGACAGGCTCATCGCTTCGTTCAGCTCAGGCACGTCAAGCGGAACGATCTCGGCCCCGGCCTCTTTCAGGCGCGCCAGCGCCTCATCATAGGCGTTGGCTGGAGCTTCGCGCAGATCGTCCTTGGCGACGTTCTGCAAATCAGCAAAGCGGCGACCGATCAATGACGCCCCGCGCAGATCAGCCGGGGCGGTGCCCTCAAGCGCGGCAAGCATATGTGCGGCGTCCTCAACTGATCGCGCCAGAGGCCCAACGGTATCGAATTTCAGACACAGCGGCACGACGCCCTCAAGGCTAACGCGCCCCGCCGTGGTTTTCAGCCCCACCAGATCGTTCCAGGCCGAGGGAATCCGCACCGATCCACCCGTGTCCGAGCCAACGCCGCCTGCAGCAAGCCCCCAAGCCACCGAGGCCCCTGCCCCTGAGGACGAACCTCCGGGTACGGCCTCTTCGTCATTCACGCATGGAGGCGTAGCCGTCACTGGGTTGAGGCCCAAACCCGAGAACGCCAATTCGCTCATATGCGTTTTACCCAGACAGACCGTACCCATCGCGGTCGCGTTCCGCACTACGTGCGCATCGGATTCGGGCACGCGGCCTTCCAACAGGGCCGAACCGGCCTCGGTCCCTACGCCTGCCGTGTCAAACAGGTCTTTCCAGCTGATCGGGACGCCATCCAACAAAGACCGACGCAGGCCAAGCTTGGCCCGCTCTTGCGCCGCAAGGGCCTCGGCGCGGGCGCGATCGTGGGTCACCCGGGCATAGATCCGATCGCGATGTGGATGGGCGTCAATCGCGCTCAGATAAGTTTCTGTCAGTTCAACCGGATCAATCTGCCCCATTCCGATACCACGGCCCAAATCACATGCCGTCATGGTCAACCAGTCTTGCATCCGGTCCCCTCCCGAGTAATTCCGTGATCGGACGGTAGCGACAGGACCGCACATGGACAATCCCGAAAGGGCGCGCATATTGCAGCACATGGAACACAGATCCGATATCCTGATCGTTGGTGGTGGCCTGAACGGCCCTGCCCTTGCGCTGGCGCTGGCCCAAACCGGGCATTCAGTCACGGTTGTTGACGCTCTGGCAGAGAAAGTGCGCAAGAATGCGGCCTTCGACGGGCGCGCCTATGCGCTTGCATTGGCGTCGCAACGTCTGCTCGAAGCGATAGGCGTTTGGGAAAAGGTGGAAGAGCACGCCCAGCCGATGCTGGAGATCAAGGTAACGGATGGCCATGCCGGTGCCGGACCTTCCCCGTTCTTCATGCATTTTGATCATGCCGAGATCGAAGAAGGCCCGATGGGCTATATGGTTGAAGATCGCCACCTGCGGCGGGCTTTTCTGGAGGCCATGACCGAGCAAGACGGGGTTACCGAAATCAGCGGAACAACGGTCGTGTCTCAGGACATCTCGGCAAACGGAGCAACACTTACACTGGATGACGGGTCCACCTTGTCCGGCAGCCTTCTGGTGGGTTGCGATGGCCGCCGCAGCGGGACCGCTATGCGCGCCGGAATCAAGCGAACCGGCTGGGACTATGGCCAGACCGCTCTGGTCTGCGCCATTGAACACGAGCTACCGCATCACGGTATCGCCCATCAGTTCTTCATGCCCCCCGGCCCGTTGGCGATTCTGCCGCTGACCGGGAACCGCAGTTCCATCGTCTGGAGCGAACGCACTGATACGTCCGCGCAGATCAATGCGCTGCCCGAGGCAGATTACCTACAAGTTCTGCGCCCGCGCTTTGGCGATTTCCTGGGGGATATCCGCCTGCAGGGTGACCGGTTCACATACCCGTTGAACCTGACCATCGCAAATTCCTTCATCTCGGACCGGTTGGCTTTGGTCGGAGACGCCGCCCATGGCATGCACCCCATCGCCGGGCAAGGCCTGAACGCAGGTCTGCGTGATGTCGGTGCATTGGCCGAGGTTCTGACCCTTGCGGGACGACGTGGCGAGGATGTCGGATCAACGCTTGTGCTGGAGCGCTATCAAGAGTGGCGCCGGTTCGACACAGCCTCGCTTGCGATGGCGACTGATATGTTCAACAAGCTGTTTTCGAACGATAATCCCCTACTCCGCATAGGTCGGGATATTGGAATGGGTATCGTCGGATCGCTGCCCGGGCTGCGCCGAGGTTTCGTGCGCGAGGCTGCAGGTCTGACCGGAGACCTGCCGAAACTGCTGCAGGGACACCCGATCTAGTCCAGCTCTCGGGCCTCATCCACTAGCATCACTGGAATACCGTTGCGGATTGGAAAGGCCAGAGCGGCGGCTTTTGACACCAGCTCTTGCCGTTCGGCATCATAGTGCAGCGTCGTGTGGGACTGCGGACAAATCAACGCCTCAAGCATATGGCGGTCAAAGGCGTGTTCGGTATCGCTCATTGCAGTTTTTCCTCATTCGATCCGCCGCGCATGGCGAATTCAATTAATGTCACCAATGTCTCGCGCCGGGTGCGCAGGCAGGGGGCCTCAAGCAGGGCTTGCTTTTCCTCGGGGTCAAACTCTAGCATCATCGACAGGGAATTGACCAAAAGCTCATCATCGGCATCTTTCATTGTGTCCCAATCGGTGGACAACTGACGGGACGAAAAAAATCGTTCCAACAGCCGCAGGAACCTGTTCCGATCAAAACCGTCATCTACCTCGGCCTTGCCCAGATCACGGTCAAACCCGTCCCAAGACACCGAAACCCGGCGATACGGGGTGAAACTGTCCAACTCTGATTTGACCCTGAACCGAGAGATTCCCGTCAGCGTAATCAGATACCTGCCGTCTTCGGTCTCGGAAAACTGGGTGACCCGTCCAGCGCATCCAATCTGGTGCAACTTAGTTTCGTCCCCCTGACAGGTATTCGGTTGCACCATCCCGATCAGGCGTTCTTGCGTTTTCAGCGCGTCGTCCAGCATCTGCAGGTAGCGCGGCTCAAAAATATGCAGCGGCAGGCGAGACCGTGGCAGCAGCAGCGCTCCGGGCAAAGGGAAAACGGATACCGTTTCCGGCAAATCGGCAGGATGCATCATGTACCCGAGTTTAGTTCTGATCGGGGATTAGGCAAATATCATCGAGCTGAGCTTGCGCCGCCCGTTCAGAACAATCGGGTCATTGGGCTTGAGCGCATCGAAAATTGTGAAGAGCTGCGCCTTTGCTGCCCCATCATTCCACTCGCGATCGCGGCGGAACAATTCCAACAGTTGAGCCACTGCCTCTTCGACATCACCATTGGCATGCAGGGCCTGCGCCAGATCGAAACGGGCTTGATGGTTGTCTGGCTCGGCCTCAACTGTTGCAGTCAACTCACCTACCGGACCAGCATCTGCAGCCTGCTTGGTCAATTCCAGTTGCGCATGGGCCGCTTCAACCTCGGGTGAAGTGGAAATCTCGGCAGGAGCGCCATTGAGGATCGCCTCAGCCTGATCCAGATCCCCCGATGCAATATGCGCGCGCACCAACCCGCCATAAGCGGCAGCGTGATTGGGGTCTTCACCCAGTATGGCGGCAAAGGTCTGTGCCGCGTCTACAGCGGCCCCCTCGATCAACATTTCTTCGGCAGCTTGCACAGCATCATCTAGTTGACCACCCGGGCTTTCACCGCCCGCGGCTTCGATCACACGATCTATGAAGGCCTTGATCTCGGACCCTGGCAAAGCGCCCTGAAACCCGTCGATCGGTTGGCCTTTGTGAAATGCATAGACCATCGGAATCGACTGGATGCGCAGTTGTCCTGCAATCATCTGCGCTTCGTCCACGTTGATCTTGACCATCTTGACCGCACCCTTGGCAGCGGTCACGGCCTCTTCCAACGCCGGGCCCAGCGTTTTGCAGGGGCCGCACCAAGGCGCCCAGAAGTCAACGATGATCGGCGTTTCTTGTGACGCTTCGACCACATCGGCCATGAAGGTGGCCTCGGTCCCGTCTTTAATCAGATCAGTGGCTTGGGGGCTGCCTGCGCCGTTCAGAAGGTCCATGGCTTATACTCTCTGGTTCGAACTTGCGCCCTATATGCAGTCCAATGCGGCAGAAACCAAGGGGAGAGTTCGGCGAATTTGCTTCGGTCAGACGTCAAACGTGGCAAATACCGGGGCATGATCACTGGGTTTTTCCCATCCGCGCGCGTCGCGCAGAATGCGGCTGGAATGACCCGCGTTCGAGATATCGGGCGTAGCCCAGACATGATCCAGCCTGCGTCCCTTGTCGGCGGCATCCCAATCTCGTGCCCGATAAGACCACCAGCTGTATAGCTGGCCCTCGGGAATATCCTGCCGGGTGATATCGACCCAGCCACCTGCATCCTGCGTTTCGGCCAGCGTTTCAACCTCGATCGGCGTATGTGAAACCACCTTCAGCAACTGCTTGTGCGACCAGACATCATCTTCGCGGGGCGCAATATTCAGATCGCCCACCAGAATGGACTTTTTCGGCTTTTCCGCACGGAACCAATCGCGCATGTCAGCGAGGTAATCCAGCTTTTGGCCAAACTTCTCGTTCACTTCGCGATCCGGTACGTCGCCCCCAGCGGGGACATAGAAATTATGAATGGTCACGCCATTCTCCAACCGCCCCGCAATGTGTCGCGCATGACCCAGACCCGCGAAATCCTTATCCCCTACTTCCTCAAGCGGAAGGCGCGACAGTATGGCGACGCCGTTATACCCCTTCTGGCCCCGCGCAATCATATGCGTATAGCCCAGCTCGGCGAACCCTTCGGTCGGGATTTTGTCGACCGGCGATTTGCATTCCTGTAGACACAGCACATCCGGTGCCTCTTCCTGCAGCAATTTCAGAACGATAGGCTCGCGCAGGCGGACCGAATTGATGTTCCATGTGGCAAGGGTGAAGGGCATATCCGGGGGTTCCTTTGTCGAAGTTGCCGCAGGTTAGCGCGGCGCTAAGCGAGGTGCCATCGAAAAACAAAGCAATGTTGCCTGACCCGGCGGTTACGGAAACTTGCAAAGTTTCCGGTCCGATTTCATTGAATGAAATCGGATGCCCGGTGCCGATATCGCCCTGCACGATACAGTTGCACCTTACAAAAAAAGCCGGGCCATCAGGCCCGGCAGTCCAACAGGGAGGTGCATGTCATAACCCGGACATGCGCGGGTTGGGAGTAATCTAAAGATACCTACAGAGTATCACTTTGATCCAAGTCAATCCACCATTAGTCAAGCAACAAGGCGATATCCGCCCGATTCTGTGACCAAAAGGCGCGCATTCGACGGGTCGGGTTCAATCTTCTGACGCAGACGATAGATATGGGTTTCAAGCGTGTGCGTTGTAACGCCTGCGTTGTAACCCCAGACCTCATGCAAAAGAACATCACGTGCAACGACGCCGTCAGTTGATCGATAGAGGAACTTGAGAATGTTAGTCTCTTTCTCGGTCAGGCGGATCTTGCGATCATCTTCGGTCATCAGCATCTTCATGGCCGGTTTGAAGGTGTAGGGCCCCAGAACAAAGACCGCATCCTCGGATTGTTCATGCTGGCGCAGTTGGGCCCGAATCCGGGCCAGAAGAACCGGAAATTTAAAAGGCTTGCTGACATAATCATTAGCGCCAGCATCAAGGCCCAGGATCGTGTCAGCATCGCTGTCGTGCCCAGTCAGCATCAGCACCGGGCTTTTGACGCCCTGCTTGCGCATCAGGCGACACAGCTCACGGCCATCGGTATCCGGCAGGCCGACATCCAGAATCACCAGATCGTAAATTGCTTCGCGCGCGCGTTCCATTGCCGACGCGCCATCGGACGCCTCGAACACGTCAAAGTCTTCGGTCATGACAAGTTGCTCACTGAGCGCTTCGCGCAGGTCTTCGTCGTCATCCACCAGCAGGATTTTCTTGAGCTGAGCCATGTACGGTCCTCCTAAGCCTTTTCCATCACTTGCGTATGAAGAATGCAATCAGCAAGATTTACTGCAGTCGTCTCACGCCCTCGTGTCTGACGCCGAGGAAATGTTTCACATTTTCCAGTGATCGGGGTAGGACAGGGTCTGATCGTTTCAAGGTAAACTGCATGAGTCTCACTCCCGACATCACCGAATTGCTGGCACGGGCGCGGGCTGACCTGCGTATGGGTGTTCCCGTTGTTCTGACCGACGAACTGGGATTTGGAGTACTCGCATTCGCCACCGAGACCCTGAGCCCGCAAAGGTTGGCCGATTTGCGCGGCTTGGGCGGGGATCCCGTTGTCGCCATCACGGTTCGGCGCGCTGAAACACTTAAAGCGCGTGCATATGACGGCGATCTTGCTCGCGTCATGATCCCGGCGGATGCTGGGCTGAGCTGGGTGCAGGCGGTGGCCGACCCGTCCGATGATCTGAACGCCCCGATGAAGGGCCCGCTGATGACCGAACGGCAAGGCAGCGCAAATCTGCACCGGATCGCTATTGCGTTGGCCAAGTCGGCGCACTTGCTCCCGGCCGCCGTCGTCGCCCCTATTCAAGACGGGCGCGAATTTGCGGCAGATCATGGTCTGACCTGCATTGACCATGCCCGGGCCGCGCCACATCTGACAGATCGCAGTGCTCTGCACCCTGTCGTCGCCGCACGCCTGCCGATGGAAGTGTCGGAGGCCGGGCGCCTGCATGTATTCCGCCCCGAAGATGGTGGAGAGGAACACTACGCGGTTGAAATCGGTCGCCCCGACCGCGACAAGCCCGTCCTCGCGCGGCTGCATTCGGCCTGTTTTACTGGCGATCTCATGGGCAGCCTGAAATGTGACTGTGGCCCGCAACTGCGCGGGGCCTTGGCCCAGATGGGGGACGAGGGTGCGGGTGTCCTGCTATATCTGAATCAGGAAGGACGTGGGATCGGGCTCGCCAACAAAATGCGCGCCTATTTTCTTCAGGATCAGGGATTTGACACAGTCGAGGCCAATCACCGGCTTGGATTCGAAGACGATGAACGGGATTTCAGGCTCGGCTCGGATATCCTGAAATCGCTGGGCTTCAATTCGGTCCGTCTGCTGACCAACAACCCTGCAAAAATCGCGATGATGGAACGCACAGGTATCGCCGTCACCGAACGTGTTCCGTTGAAAGTAGGTGAAACAGATTTCAACCGCGCGTATCTGGCGACCAAAGCGGCAAAGTCAGGCCACCTGCTGTGACACCAAGCGATCTGGTTCTTACACCACGTGGCATTCGGTTTCTCGGGCACCTGTTCCCCTGCGCTATAGGCAAAGGGGGCTTGAGCCCAACCAAGCAGGAAGGTGACGGAACAACACCAACAGGTGTGCATCACATTGTGGGTATGCTCTATCGCGCAGACCGAATGCCACGGCCGGCGCATTGGGCACGACCGATCGGACCGCGCGATTTATGGTCAGACGACGTAGAGGACGATGCGTATAACCATTTGGTGCGGGCGCCTCATGATTTCAGTCACGAAAAACTGCGTCGCCCAGATCCGCTTTATGACCTGATCTTGATAACCGATTGGAACTATCCCAATTCAGAACCCAGCCGGGGATCGGCCATCTTCCTGCATCAATGGCGACGCCCACGGTTTCCGACCGAAGGCTGCATCGCATTCAGGCGCGACCACCTACGTTGGATTGCCCAAAAAATCACGCCGGGCACACGGCTTATCATCCCTGAGGCTTAACCCGCGCCCCGAAAATGGCAGACCCAACACGGACGTGTGTGGCACCCAAGGCGATTGCCGATTCAAAATCACTGCTCATTCCCATCGACAAACCCTTCAGCCCATTCCGCTCTGCGATTTTTGCCAATAACGCGAAGTGCAACGCGGGTTCTTCTTCAACCGGTGGAATGCACATCAAACCTCGGACGGGCAGGTCCAGGCTGCGGCACTCAGCAATGAACGCATCAGCATCTTGTGGAAGAGTACCGGCTTTCTGATCCTCTTCGCCTGTGTTGATCTGTATAAAAAGATCAGGGCACTTACCCATCTCTTGCGCCAATCGCGCCAATGTTTTGGCGAGCTTTGGTCGATCAACTGAATGGATGGCATTGCAAAGCTCAATCGCCTGCCGTGCCTTGTTTGTTTGCAATGGACCGATCAGATGCAGATCGATGTCCGGAAAACTCTCGCGAAATGCAGGCCATTTGCCAGCGGCTTCCTGCACACGGTTTTCTCCGAAACACCGGTGGCCCTGCTTCAACACGGCTTCGACCCGGTCATTAGGTTGCACCTTGGAAACCGCGATTAATTGCACCGAGCCTTCGGCGCGTCCTGCCGCAGATTCAGCTTTGGCTATTCGATCGGTGATCTCTTGCAGCGACATGGGTCCCTCATTCTGCGTTTGCAGCAGCAAAACACCATGTGGCGGCAAAAGAAAAGGGCAGGTCCGAAGACCTGCCCTTGAACCTTGTGGTTCAGATCAACTTAGAAGTTGAACTGAGCACCAAAGTCGGCACGCAGCTGGCTGTCGCCGTCGCCACGCTTCTGGTTGCCGATACCACCGCGCAGCGATGCACCGCCACCCAGGTCGTAGATGGCACCGATGCCGTACTGCTGCAGATCGTCGTCTGCCGAACCGTCACCGTAAGCGAAGGTCAGAGTGGTTGCCGCGCCCAGGTTGTAGGCTGCCGACAGACCGTATGCGGTGCCGTTGCGGTCATCGTTTGCAACGTCATCGTCTGCGACGAACAGAGTACCGGAGAAGTCACCGAATTCTGCGCCCAGGGTCAGAACGGTCAGGCTCTGCTTGTCGGCGTCGCCCAGACCGCTGGTCTGACCGTAGGCCAGAGCGGCAGTCACGTTACCGAAGGTGTAGGTCGCGCTGATGTCCCAGCGGTCTGCATCATCAGTGTCCGCACCCGCAACAGCTTCGTCAGCAAATGTGCGCTGGTCATACGACGCGCCGAAGGCGAAGTCGCCAACTGCGTACTGGAAGAACACAGCGTTTGCGCCCGAACCGGTCGACGAATACGCCAGGAAGTCATAGTCGACGCCCGAGTACTGACCAATGAAGCTTTCCAGGCCAGGCTCGTTACCGTAGTAGTTTGCCAAGTTGTCGAACGAACCGGCTACGTTACCGGCGTCAACACGCAGACCACCGAAGATGACCGAGAAGCGTGCGCCGTTCAGGCCAGCGGAGTTTGCTTCGCCGTTGCCGGCATCTTCGTCTGCCTGCAGACGAACACGGCCTTCAAAGCGAACGCCACCGTCAGTTTCAACGATTCCGTCGATGTTCAGACGGAAGCGCGAGACCAGGATGGTTTCGTCGGTTTCTACGCCGGTCGCTTCACCACCACCAATTGCGTCAACGGTACCTGTACGGTCTTCCAGGTATCCCAGACCAAAGCGGCCGTAACCGCTGAACTTTACTTCGGCCGCTGCAACACTTGCGGTTGCAATCAGTGCGGTCGTTGCGAAGAGAACTTTTTTCATCTTGTTTCCCTCGGTTTCAAAGATTTTCTACTCGACACATGCAAAGCACGCGTCTCAGCACGGACACCGTTTCGCTTTTTTTGCCCCCGTTGCGCAAGCTTGGCATAAACGCAAAGACGTCATTCGGCCCAAATTGGTGCAAGGATGCCACAGTCGAATTCAACGGATCGTGCGGTTCGCGCGAGTCGATCATAAAAGAATAGGGTTGTTGCTGTACGGGTCCTTGTCTAGGAGTATCACTCGACAGAGCAAAACAAGTGACACGGGACCTTCCAACGATGCGCCGTATTACGATTCCAGGTTTGATCATGGTAACGGCTGCCTTATCAGCCTGCGGAGGGCCACCGCCTGGCGATGCAAGTGTGTTGACCGCTGATGGCAGCTCGACAGAGGAACGCGAACTGAATGACCCGAATCGTTCGACGATCTGGGACGTATTCGGCCCGAACACCTCAGAGCAGGTCACTCAGGTAAATCGCTATCTGTGGGCCGCATCGCTGGATGTACTGAATTTCTTGCCGATCCAAGAGGTCGATCCGTTTACCGGAGTGATCGTAACGGGTTATGGCACACCGCCCGGCGGCGGGCGTTCCTATCGCGCGACAGTTCACATCAGTGATCCCGCTTTGGAAGCGCGTTCTTTGTCCGTAGCTCTTCAGACCAGTGGCGGTTCTCCGGTCAGCGCTGCAACGTCGCGCGCCGTCGAAGATGCGATCCTGTCTCGCGCGCGTCAGCTACGCATTGCGGACAACAAGTTCTAGAAACCCGACAAAAATCACACTATTACCACGCCGGGTTCCTACCCGGCGTTTTCATTCACGAAGGACCGCATGATGTCGCGCTACTCGGCCAACGAAATCGAAGCAAAATGGCAGGAGGCCTGGGACAAGGCCGGAATCTTCACCGCCAATCACAAGGCGGACAAGCCGAAATACTATGTGCTTGAGATGTTCCCCTACCCGTCTGGCCGTATCCACATGGGGCATGTACGCAACTACACGATGGGTGATGTGATCGCCCGCCACAAGCTCGCAACCGGTCATAACGTGCTGCACCCGATGGGCTGGGACGCGTTCGGGATGCCTGCGGAAAACGCCGCAATGGCCAGTGGTGGCCACCCCAAAGATTGGACCTACGGCAATATCGCCGACATGCGCGGACAGATGAAGCCGCTGGGCCTGTCGATCGACTGGTCTCGTGAATTCGCCACCTGTGATCCGGAATACTACGGCCAGCAGCAGGCTTTGTTCCTGGATATGCTCGAGGCCGGTCTGGTTTATCGCAAGAACGCCGTGGTGAACTGGGACCCAGTCGATATGACCGTTTTGGCCAACGAACAGGTAGAAAACGGCCGTGGTTGGCGTTCAGGCGCCTTGGTTGAGCGTCGCGAGTTGACTCAGTGGTTTTTCAAGATTTCCGATTATTCCGAGGAACTGCTCGACGCGCTGGATACGCTGGATAACTGGCCCGCCAAGGTGCGCCTGATGCAAGAGAACTGGATCGGCAAGTCCCGTGGCCTGCAATTCGGGTTCGAACGCACTGATGGAGGTGAGCCGATCACCGTCTACACGACACGGCCCGATACGCTGATGGGCGCGTCGTTTGTTGGCATCTCGCCCGATCATCCGATTGCCAAGCAGCTTGAGGCAGAAAACCCGAAAGTCGCTGAATTCGTTGCCGAATGCCGCAAGGGCGGCACCACCGAAGAGGCGATCGAAACCGCCGAAAAGCTGGGTTATGACACCGGCATACGTGTAAAACATCCACTCGACCCCAGCTGGGAGCTGCCGGTTTGGATCGCCAACTTTATCCTAATGGACTATGGCACCGGCGCCATTTTTGCCTGCCCAGCTCATGATCAACGTGACCTCGATTTCTGTCGCAAATACGGCCTGCCTGTGGTCGACACATTCTTTGCACTGGATGATGACACTCCGGTCGACAAGATCGCGTTTGTTCCACCAAAAACCGAGAAAGTCCGCTGGGTGAATCATTTTGCGGGTCTCACCGAGGCAACGGGTGACGAGGCCATCAATGCCACCGTTGATTTCGCCGAAAAGGCCGGTTGGGGTGAAGGTGTTACCAAATACCGCCTGCGCGATTGGGGGCTCAGCCGCCAGCGCTATTGGGGCTGCCCGATTCCTGTTGTGCATTGTGATCAATGCGGCACGGTCCCCGAGAAGAAAGATAATCTGCCGATCGAGCTGCCTTATGATGACGGCAACAGCAAACCCATAGATTTTTCGATCCCCGGCAACCCGCTGGACCGCCACCCCAGCTGGCGCGACACCCCTTGCCCTTCCTGCGGCGCTCCAGCCAAGCGGGAAACTGACACGATGGACACGTTTGTCGATTCGTCGTGGTACTTCGCCCGTTTCACCGCCCCGCGCGCTGAAACACCCACCGATCTTGCCGAAGCCGAGTATTGGATGAATGTCGACCAATATATCGGTGGGATCGAGCATGCGATTCTGCACCTGCTCTATTCGCGCTTCTTCGCACGGGCGATGAACATCACTGGTCATTTGCCGAAGAAAGCGATTGAGCCGTTCAACGCGCTGTTTACTCAAGGCATGGTGACTCATGAAATTTATCAGACACGCGACGCCAACGGTCGCCCGGTCTATCACCTGCCCGAAGACGTGACCGACGGCAAGCTGACCGACGGCACCGAGGTTGAAATCATCCCCTCAGCCAAAATGTCCAAGTCGAAAAAGAACGTCGTCGATCCGGTCAGCATCATCTCGGCCTTTGGTGCGGATACTGCGCGCTGGTTTGTTCTGTCCGACTCCCCACCTGAGCGCGACGTGGAATGGACCGCGTCGGGCGCCGAAGCCGCGTTCAAACATCTCAGCCGCGTGCACCGCATCGCCGCAGAAATCGCAGAATCGGACTTGCCGGCCACAGCAGATGACGAAACGCTGCTACGTGAGATGCACAAAGCCATTCATGACGTATCGGGCGGGGTCGAATCCTTTGGCTTTAATGCATCTATCGCAAAGCTTTATGCATTCACCAACACGCTTGCCAAATCCAAAGCGGGCTCTGCAGTCAAGCGCGAGGCAGCCAAGACATTGGCGCAGCTGATGTCGCCGATGACGCCACACTTGTCCGAAGAACTTTGGCAGATGCTGGGCGGAGAAGGCCTGGTTGCAACCGCGCCTTGGCCCATCGCGGATGAGACGATGCTGATCGATGACACCATAACCCTGCCGATTCAGATCAACGGCAAGCGTCGGGCCGAGATCAGCGTAGCCAAAGATCTGGATAAAGCAGAGGTTGAAAAAATCGCCCTCAGCACCGAAGCTGTGCAAAAGGCGCTGGATGGCGCTGCACCGAAGAAAGTGATCGTTGTTCCGGGCCGGATCGTTAATGTCGTCGTTTGATCGCAGAACCCTGTTATTGATGCCGCTGGCGCTCGCCGCTTGCGGGTTCGAGCCGGTCTATGCGCCCGGAGGATCAGGCTCGGCCTTGGATGGCAAGGTCGAGGTGTCAGCGCCGAATACCGTCGAAAGCTTTCTGCTGGTCCAAAACCTGGAACGTAAATTAGGTCGAAGCGCGACCTCGGGCAACGAATACAAGCTAGATGTCGGGGTATCGACGGTCACCCGCAGGGCCTCGATTACCACAGCGAATGAAACTAATCGCTATACGATCGACGGGAATGCGACTTACGCGCTGAAATCCAATGCGACCGGGCAAATCATCGCCTCGGGCAACGTTACCGAATTTGTCGGTTATTCTGCTGCGGGCTCAACTGTGTCGACGCTGGCCGATGAGCGTGATGCGACCGAGCGGCTGATGGTGATTCTAGCCGATCAGATCGTGAACCGCCTTTACGCCACGCCGGGCCTGTCCACATGAAGTTGAGCCCGCGTGAGGCTGAAGGGTATTTTTCCAAGCCGGACGCGGACAAAGCCGGATTGCTGATCTACGGGGCGGACGCGATGCGCGTTGCGTTGAAGCGTCAACAGGTGCTGGCGGCTTTGCTGGGACCTGGCGCCGAAGAGGAAATGCGCCTGACCCGCATTCCCGGAAGCGATCTACGCAGCGATCCGGCCCTGTTGCTGGACGCGGTCAAGGCTGTCGGATTTTTCCCCGGTCCCCGCGCGGTGTTTGTTGAAGACGCCACCGATGTCGCAGCGCCTGCGATTCTCACAGCCCTTGAAGACTGGGATCATGGCGATGCACAGATCATCGTGACGGGCGGGCAGCTCAAACCCAGCTCGAAGATCCGTAAAGCATTCGAAGCGAACCCTGCCGCATACGCTGTTGGCATCTACGATGACCCGCCCTCGCGTGCCGAGGTGGAGCGCATTCTGGCGCAAGCCGGATTGAAGAATATTCCGCGCGATTCGATGTCGGCGCTTAGCGAACTTGCAATGGCGCTCAGCCCTGGTGATTTCACTCAATCAGTTGAGAAACTGTCGCTTTACAAACGCGGTGACGCCGGTGAACTGACGATTGAAGACATTGAAGCCTGTGCGCCGCGGTCGACCGAGGCGGCGCTGGATGATGTATTGAACGTCGTTGCCGAGGGCCGGGCACAGGAAATCGGCCCCCTGATCCGACGCCTGCAGGCGCAGGGCACCAACGGGGTCACCTTGTGTATTGGGGCGACGCGGCATTTCCGAACGCTCTATGCCTGCGCATCCGACCCTGGAGGCGCGGCGCAGGGAATCGGCAAGCTGCGCCCTCCGGTCTATGGCAAACGACGTGACCGGATCCTGAGGCAAGCTCAGGGATGGGGGGCGCCCAAGCTGCAGACCGCTTTAACCGTCCTTACAGATACGGACCTATCCTTGCGCTCGGCAGGTCAAACCGCACCTGCAATGGCACTGGTAGAGCGTGCCATGATCCGTCTGGCGATGCTGGCCCGATCGGGTTAAGGCCTAGCGCGCCAACCACGTTGCCGCCGACTGACCGGCCCAACGTCCCGTCGCCAGACAGGCGGTCAGAAGATAACCACCGGTTGGGGCTTCCCAATCCAGCATCTCGCCCGCGCAAAAAACGCCCGGACATGCAGTCAGCATCAAACCGCTATCCACGGCACCCGATGCTACCCCGCCAGCGGTCGAAATCGCCTCATCCATCGGACGTAGTCCAGCGTAACGGATGGGCAGGTTTTTCAGCGCACCGATCCATTGCGTTTGCTTCAATGCGCGGCCCTTAGTCATTTCGTGGAACAAAGCGATCTTTTGCGGAGACAGACGCAGACCATTCTTCAACCAATGCGAAAGCGTTGCCTTTGATTTCTTCGCGTCCAATCGCGCCTGCATCCCTTCAACCGTCACATCCGGGACCAGATCAACAAACAGCGGCGCCCCCGTCCGCAGCGCAGGGGTCAGGGCATACATACCGCCACCTTCCAGGCCTTTTGCGGAAATAGTGGCCTCACCACGGCTATCCAGATCGCCCGCCATCCACCGCACCGATTTGAGCGCCGCGCCAAAATGTGGCTGCATATAGGGGCTCCAATCGACTGACAGAGCGGCGTTAGCCGGTGCAAACGGTGTTAGATCAACTCCGCTGTCCGCAAGCCATTGGGCCCAAGCCCCATCCGAACCCAACCGCGCCCAGCTGGCACCCCCTAATGCCAAAACCGTCGCGCCGGGCGAGCAAAACTGCATGCCATCTGGCGTCTCAAAAACCAACGCGCCACCTTGCCATCCCTGCCAGCGCCAGCGTGTCCTGATCTGAACACCGGCCTGATCCAATCTGGCCAGCCAGGCCCGCAGCAAGGGTGAGGCCTTCATGACTTTCGGAAACACCCGCCCGGTGGAGCCCGTGAACATCTCTTGCCCAAGATCACCGGCCCAAGCCTTCGCCGCCTGTGCGTCAAACGCTTGTATCATCGGATGCAACCAATCCTTTGCATCCCCGTATGCGCCCATAAGCATGTCAAAAGGCTCATCCTTGGTCAGGTTCAGGCCGGACTTCCCCGCCATCAGGAATTTACGCGCGACAGACGGCATGGCTTCGGCCACTACAACCTCGTGCCCGGCGGCGGCAAGCTGTTCGGCGGCCATTAGCCCCGCTGGCCCTGCTCCGATGACCATGGTTTGCGCCATTGTGTCCCTCTTGCCCTGTACACGCATCAGCGCGAAGTTAGGTCATGGCAAATTCCGATCCGATCTGCCCGCTCTGCAACCGTCCGATCCCCGAAGGTGGTGGAAGCCTGCACCATCTGATCCCAAAGCTTAAGGGAGGCAAGGGCGGGCCCACCGTTTTATTGCATCAGATATGCCACAAAGAGATCCACGCGACACTGACCGAGGCCGAACTGGCGCGTGACTTCCACACTGTCGATGCACTGCGCAAACATCCGAGGCTTGAGAAGTTTCTGATGTGGGTGCGCAAACGCCCGCCGGGGTTTCGCTCAAAAGTGCCTGGCAAACGACGCGGGCGATGATCAGGCAGGAAGCCAGGGATCACCGAATGCATCCTTTTTCGGGTCAGCCAGCCCTTCAATTTCGATCCCAAGGTAATCCGGCACCGGTGCAAACCGGGCATTTGGGATGTGTTGGTATTCCAACGTGGTATAAGTACGCTTCCACAGCCATTCGCGATTCTCAACCGCCCAGAGATCGGGGTTGGGAGGCTCCTCTGCGGTGAACGCATAGAAATGCAGATCGAACCCGTGAGGTTCGACATCCTGCAAAGACAGCAATGACAGTCCCATGGATCGGCAAAACGCATCTTCGGCGGCAATATCGCCGGTTCGCAAAGTGATCTGGCCGATACGGGCCTTCGCGAAGGGGGCGTCCGGGCTTGTAGCATCAACCGGTCGGTTGCCCTCGAAAACCTGCTGCAGCAGTTCGATGGCAAACCCTTCGGGGTCATTCAGATGGCACATATAGCCGATATCCAGAAACTGCCGCGGCGCGCTGACCGGGATACCCTTCTGGCGCAGGTGTTCTGCGGCAAGATCAACATCCGGCAACGTGATCCCGATCTTCCAATACCGCTGCCCCGGATCATGGCGGTAGCCCCCGCCGCCCGGCATCAGCAACAGATCGGCATCCTGACTGGAATATCCAAGACGACGATTGGCGCCTTCAACCCTGACAGACATGCCAAGCGCATCACGATAAAACGCCGCCAAAGCATCCGGGTCCGCCACCCGCAATCGGAGCGCGGCCAACCTCATGGGCACAATCCGGCTATGCGCGCAGCAACCGACGGATCTGCGGACAGGCTGTCGGCCACAAGCTCTTGTGCAGTTGGTATCAAATGTTCGGGCTCAACCACCCGATCAACCAGCCCAAAGCTACAGGCTTCTTCTGCAGAAATCTTCTGTCCAGCCATCAGTATAAGCCGGGTTCTGGCCGGACCGATCAACTCTGCCATCCGCTTGGGATCCGAGGGCTGCGGCAAGAATCCCAGCTTCATGACCGGGTAAAAGAACTTGGCCGAGGGCACTGCGATACGCAGGTCACAGGCCAGCACCATACCGTTGGCTCCACCGGCCAAAGTGCCGTTGAGCGCGGCCACCGTCAGACAGGGCAAGGCGGCAATGGCACCCGACAACCTCTCCCAAAGATCGGAGGTCGCAAGGCCCGCCCGCGCTTCTTCAAGATCGGCGCCCGCACTGAAGACCCGGCCCGCCCCCGTCAGGATCAATGCACGTGCCTCGGTTGCCGCCTCTGCGATGCGAACCAATTCGCTTAGCATCGCTGAGGTCAGCGCATTGGCCTTGTCCGGATTGTTCAACGTGACGGTCCACAACCCATTATCCTGTGTCAGTTCGATCACGTCAGCCCGACCCTTTTTCGGATGTCTTCGTTGCGCAGCGATATTTCGGTCCCCAAGAACTCATCCGCATCTGCCGAGCACATCCACATCAACGCCCGCGCGGGCCAGTCTGCGGGGATGTGATCGTCCCAATCCAGCTGACTTACTGGATTGATTCCGCTGGCCTTGATCACCCGCTGCATATCTGTGGCCACAGTTCCCGGGGACAGGCCCATTGCGCGAATACCGTGATGCGCCTCTTCCAGATGCAGGCATTCGGTCAGCATCTTGGCCCCGGCTTTTGATGCGCAATAGTGGCTCCAGGCTTCGACCGGGTTCGACGCGGCACCGGACGAGACTGTCAGAACGGTCCCGCCGCCTGCTGCCCGCATGATGGGCAGGACGGCACGCATTCCGTAAAAGACACCCTTCAAGTTGATGTCGATTGCTTGGCTCCAGGCCCGGGTGTCGGCATTCGAAAGATGAAAGATCGGATCAATGACGCCCGCGTTCCCGATTAGCACATCCAGCTTGCCGAACCGGTCGATGCAATCGGCAACTGTCTGTTCGACCTGGGAAAAATCGCTGACGTCGCAGGCCAGCGCCATGGCATTTTCACCCAATGCCGCAGCCAGAGCGTCAATCTGATCGCGGCTGCGTGCGACCAAGGCCACATTGGCCCCAGCTGCGGCAAAAACGCGCCCGGCTTCCGCTCCGATGCCTCGGCTTGCCCCTGTGATCAGTACCGTTTTCCCTTGCATATGCATCGTTTAAATCCCTGCATTTGAAATTGTCTTAACTCGTACCCTGCAAATGGGGAATTGGTCCACCCCTTCCCCCTTGACGCTGGCCGCTACAGGCACGACCATGCCGGCAAATTGATCAAGAAGGGTTCTCTTATGACTGTTTTCCTTCGCCGTAGCTGCGGTGCAGCTTTGGCCTATGCTGTTGCAACCAACGGCGCGTTTGCAGATGTTACCGCCAATGATGTCTGGGCCGATTGGCAGGCTTATCTGGGCGGCATGGGCTATGACGTCACTGGCGATCAGAGCGTTTCCGGCAACGTCACCACCATCGCGAACATGACGATGGCCATGGCCATTCCGGACACCGAAGGCACCTTCGACATGGTCATCCCCGAGATGACGTTGACCGAAAATGGCGACGGTACAGTCAATATCGGCTTTCCTGCCAGCTTCCCGATGACAATTTCGGGTGAAGCCGAGGGCGAGACATTTTCGGCTGATCTGATGTACGCTCACGACGCCTTGGAAATGGTCGTTTCGGGTACCCCCGAAAACATGACATATGACTATACGGCGAACAGCCTGACTCTGTCGATGGACTCGATGGAGTTTGATGGCGAAACCGTATCCAGCGACATGTTTGCCTTGAACGTTCAGATGAACGAAATCGCAGGCACATCGCAGATGCAGATCGGCGAGATGCGCGATATCGCGCAGCAGTTCACGGCCAGCAGCCTGTCCTATGATGTGGCCTTCAACGAGCCCGAAAGTGAAGACACGGGCCGGATCAGCGGTAAATTAGATGGTTTGAAATTTGATGGCGATACAATCATTCCACCCGGTATGGATGTCGCCAACATTGAAGACATCTACAAGGCCGGGTTCGCCGCTTCAGGTACATTCACATACGCCTCGGGCAGCACCGAAATGGCAGGCACTGCCGAGGGTGAGCCATTCTCGCTCAGCAGCAGTTCCGAAGGAGGCAGCTTTACCGGCAGCATCGATGCACAGCGCCTTGTCTACGATCTTGCGCAGAACAGCACCAAACTAGCCGTCACTACGTCGGATCTGCCTTTTCCAATCGAAATCGCGATGGCAAATGCAGGGCTGAAATTCGAGCTTCCGGTGCAGGCCTCGGAAGAAATCCAGCCATTTGGATTTGGCATGAACCTGACGGATTTCACCATGTCCGACGTGTTGTGGAGCATGTTCGACCCTGCTAGTGCGCTGCCGCGCGATCCGGCGACCATCGCGATGGATGCAACCGGCACCGCCAAAGTTTTGGTCGATTTCATGGACCCGGAAGCCGTCGAAGAGCTTGAGACATCTGATATCGTTCCGGGCGAACTGCATTCGCTGAAGATCAACAAGCTTCTCGTATCATTGGTCGGAGCCCAATTGAGCGGTGATGGCGACTTTGCGTTCGACAACTCCAACACGGAAGAGTTTGATGGCCTGCCTGCCCCGTCGGGTGTCGCCAACTTGAAACTTGTTGGGGCCAACGCTCTGCTGGACAAGCTGATCGGCATGGGCTTTGTGTCGGAAAACGACGCGCTGGGCGCGCGTATGATGATGGGTCTGATGGCTGTTCCGGGCGAAGAACCGGACACGTTGAACTCGAAAATCGAGTTTACCGAGGATGGACAGATTCTGGCCAACGGTCAGCGTATCAAGTGACAAACAAATCGGGAAAGGCCGCGGCGCTGGCCTTTCCCGCCCGAGGCACATAAAGCCAGTGGGCTGCAGGCCTTGCGGGACAGGCTATCCGAGGCTAGGTCCAGAACAACAAGACCGGAGGCCTCATGACGCGAACACCTCAAACAATCAGTGAAGAGCTGCTGAATGCAGCCCGCAAGGCAGGTGCCGAGGCAGCGGATGCCATAGTAATTGATGGCTCATCCGTTTCTGTGGAAGTACGTAGTGGTGCATTGGAACATGCCGAACGATCGGAAGCGACCGATCTGGGGCTGAGGGTCTTCCTTGGCAAACAGCAGGCAATCGTATCCAGTTCGGATAGTCGCCCCGATACGCTTTCCGCGATGGCCGAGCGCGCCGTGGCCATGGCACGGGAAGCGCCCGAAGATCCGTTCACCGGCTTGGCCGCGCCTGACCAATTGGTCGCCGACTGTAATATCGACGAGCTGGAGCTGTTTGACCCAGCCCCTGAACCCAGCGCTGAAGCTCTGATGCAGGATGCGCTGGCGGCAGAGGCAGCAGCGCTGGACGTTGCGGGAGTCTCACAGGTGTCCGACGCTGCGGCCGCCTATGTTACCCACCGGGTCCATCTTGCCGCAACAAACGGCTTTTCGGATGGCTACATGCGCAGCAGCCGTTCAACCTCATGCGTCGCCATTTCCGGCGAAGGGACGGGAATGGAGCGTGACTATGACGGTGACAGCCGGACTTTTCAGTCTGACCTGCGCAGCCCCGCCGAGATTGGTCGCACGGCTGGTGAACGTGCGGTTCAAATCGTGGGAGCACGCAAGCCCCAGACCGGCAGTTTTCCGGTGGTGTTCGACGAACGGATTTCATCATCCCTGATCGGCCATCTGCTGGCCGCCAGCAATGGTGCGGCGATAGCCCGCGGGGCCTCGTGGCTGAAGGAAAGCCTTGGGCAACAGGTTCTACCGGCACATTTGTCTTTGATTGAAGACCCGCATCGCCCGCGCATTTCGGGCTCGCGCCCGTTCGATGCCGAAGGGCTGGCAACACGGCGCAGGACGATCGTTGAAGATGGCGTTCTGACCGGTTGGACGTTAGACCTGTCCAGCGCCCGCAAATTGGGAATGACCTCGACCGGCAACGCAGCGCGCGGCGTATCCGGGCCGCCGTCGCCCAGCAATTGGAACCTGAGCCTGACGCAAGGCGAGAAGACCCGCGCCGAGTTGTTGCGCGACATGGGTACCGGGCTTTTGGTCACTTCGATGATCGGATCGACCATCAATCCGAATACCGGCGACTATTCACGCGGCGCTTCGGGATTTTGGGTTGAGAACGGCGAGATCACCCATCCCGTCAATGAGTGTACCATCGCTGGCAATCTTCGCGACATGCTGATGCGAATCATTCCGGCAAACGATGCGCGGCCTTACCTATCGCGCGTTGTACCCTCGCTGTTGATCGAAGGGATGACACTTGCCGGCAACTGACCTGCCCCTGCTGATCGACGCTGCGCTTGAGGCCGGAAAGATCGCCACGCGCTATTCGGGTCCTGATGCCCAGCGCTGGGATAAACCCGAAGGCGCAGGCCCGGTGACCGAGGCCGATCTGGCCGTCAACGCGATGCTAGAACGTGATCTGCAGGCGGCCCGCCCGGATTATGGCTGGCTGAGTGAAGAGACCGAGGATTCCCCCGACCGTCTGGCCCGTGATCGAGTCTTTGTCATTGATCCTATCGACGGCACCCGCAGTTTTGCCGAGGGGTCGCGCACATGGGCCCATTCGCTGGCCGTAACCGAGAACGGTGAGGTCACGGCAGCCGTCATCTACCTGCCCTTACGTGATCTGCTTTATGCGGCTGCAAAGGGGCAAGGTGCAACGTTGAATGGCACTGCCATCCAAGTTTCAGGTCAAGCACACCTGCCCGAAGCCGAGATTTTGGCGGCAAAACCCAATCTAGATCCGCGCCACTGGCAATCCGGTGCTGCCCCTGACTTTCGCCGTGTATACCGCCCGTCCCTGGCTTACCGGATGGCGCTGGTTGCGCAGGGACGGTTTGACGGGATGCTGACGTTGCGACCCAGTTGGGAATGGGATATCGCCGCCGGAGATCTGATCCTGCGCGAGGCAGGCGGGCTCTGTACCGATCGTTTGGGGCAACCTCTGCGCTTCAACAATACCCACCCGCGCCTGAACGGCGTGGTGGCGGCAGGTTCAGCGGTGCATTCGGACCTTCAGGCCCGGCTTGACCCGAATGGGGCCGGAATTCCGGCATGAGCAAGCCGCGATCTCTGAGCCTTGCGGCCTATCGGGTCCTGTCCTGGGGCGTCCCGCAAAGCACGGGCCACCCCGAGATTGCGCGCCCGGAAGGTGAACTTCTGTGGGTCCATGTCAGTACACCCGATCGGTTGCGGGCCGTCGACAATATTTGCCGTCGGCTGCTGTCTGTGCGACCGGGACTTTCGCTGTTGCTGACCGCCCCACCCGATGTTGATCTGAAGGACTGGGAAGATTGCGATACCCCGATCACAATGCTGCCCGCCGAGCATACCGGCGCGGCGCGCACGTTCTTGGATCACTGGCGCCCTGATATGGGGCTGTGGTTTGGCGGTGGGCTGATGCCCAATGTCATAACACGCGCACAGGAGCGGGGCATTCCGCTAATTTTGCTTGAGGCTGTGGTCGACGTGAAAACCGCAAGAGGTGGACGTTGGCTACCTGATATCACGCGATACACGCTGGATTGCTTTACAGCGATACTTGCGCCCAATGATGACAGCGCACGCCAAATCCGACGCCTGGGAGTGAACTCGGCAAAAATCTCGGTCGCGCCACCACTTCATATCAGCCCCAACCCAGAGCCCTGGCCCGAAGATGAATTGATCGAAACCACTCACACAATGGCCGGGCGCCCGGTTTGGCTGGCCGCATGGGTTCAGGACAAGGAATTCATCTCGGTTCTGACGGCCCATCGTCAGGCCTTGCGGATGCTGCCACGTCTGGCTTTGGTCCTGCATGTGGCGGATATGTCCGAGTCAGCGCCCTTGTTTAAACGCCTCGAAGCGATGGATCTTCGATGCGCCAATTGGGATGAAGGCCATCCAATCGAAGACACCACACAAGTGATTCTAACAGCCGAGCCCGAGGATCTGGGCCTTTGGCATCGTGTATCCGCAGTTACCTTCATGGGAAGTTCACTGGAACGCGGGGCGCGGGGGCACGACCCTCTGACCGCAGTCGCCTTGGGATCTGCGGTAATCCATGGGCCTCATGTCAGCAAGCATCGCAGTCTCTATGACAGATTGGGGCAGGCAAAAGCCGCGTTGAAGATACGAACCGCAACAGAGTTGGGCGATGGCGTTGTCGAATTGTTGGCACCTGACCGCACAGCAGACATGGCATTGGCCGGATGGCGGATTGTCACCGAAGGGGCTCCACAGGCGGACCAACTGATCGATATGGTACAGGATGCACTGGACCGTCGAGGGCGTGACGATGCGGGCACCTGACTTCTGGAACTCAGCCCCTGATCGGTTGGATCTGCGCGCCAGGCTGTTGGCGCCGCTTGGTCGCCTCTATGCCGCTGCAACCGCCCGTCGCGTGGCGAGCGGGCAAGGCATCTCGCCGGGCGTACCGGTTATCTGCGTTGGCAACCTGAATGCCGGTGGCACAGGGAAGACACCGACGGTGATCTGGGTTTTGGAATATTTGAGGGATACCTGGCATCAACCTCATGTCGTGACCAAAGGCCATGGTGGCTCGCTGGAAGGCCCGGTGCAGGTCGACCCGCGCAAACACACAGCGGCTCAGGTCGGGGATGAACCCCTGTTGCTCGCCGCGTTTGCCGAGGTCTGGGTCGCCAAAGATCGTGCAGCGGGCGCGCAGGCAGCCGCAGCGGCAGGGGCGACCGCGATCGTGCTGGACGACGGTTTTCAGAACCCCGCAGTTGCCAAGGATTTTTCCATCATCGTGGTGGATGCGCGGCTCGGATTTGGCAATGGCCTTTGCCTTCCTGCTGGTCCACTGCGAGAGCCCGTGGCCGTTGGATTGAAACGTGCTGCTCTCGTGTTGTCGCTTGGGGACGCCGCAGCGCAGTCAACATTTTCAGAAAGATGGGAACCTGCCCTGACGGTCCCACACGCCACCGGCGAGGTGTGTCCGCTCCAAACCGGAATGGACTGGAACAATACACCGGTTCTGGCTTTTGCGGGCATAGGCTATCCGGATAAGTTCTTTGGAACTCTGCGACAGCAAGGCGCGAAACTGCTGCGGGCCGAGGCACTGGATGATCACCAACCACTGACTTCAGCGCTGATGACGCGGCTTGAGAACGAGGCCAAAGCACTGGGCGCGCAACTGGTGACAACCGAGAAAGACGCCGTGCGCCTGCCCGCCACTTTCCGCAGCAAAGTTCTGACCCTACCGGTTCGGTTGCAAATCAATCAGGATGACAAAGTCAAAGAGTTGTTGGCGAAGGCCGCGCCTTCACCTTAGGCAGATGGCCAGCCCAAAACAGGCTGACCATTCAGGATTTAGCTGCCAAGCTCGGCTTCGATCAGCGTCTTGAAGTCGTCATAAGGCTGATTTTCAACCTTCTTCCCATTCACGACGAAAGTAGGCGTCGCCTGAATTCCATCGCGTTCGGCATTTTCCTGATACCAGGCTACCAGTGTCTGCGCGCGGGTACCGTCCTGCAGGCAAGCCTCAAGCTGATCATTGTCTATGCCAGCGAGACGCCCGATCTTGCGCAGTTCATCAACGATTTCGGCAGGACCTCCGGCACGGGTCCATTCCGACTGGCCTTCATACAGCAGGTCGGTGATGCCAAAGAACTTGTCAGGTCCTGCACAGCGCGCGACCATCGAGGCCCACAGGCCATAGCGGTCGAAATACACCTCGCGGTAAGTGAACTTTACCTTGCCGGTATCGATGAAGTCCTTTTTGAGCTGCTTGTACGCGCCCTGATGGAAATTCGCGCAGTGCGGGCAGGTGTACGATGCATATTCGATGATCTCGACTGGCGCGTCTTCGGCCCCCTGCACCATCTCGACGATGGTCGAGGTGTCCAAATCCGCCTCTTGCGCCTCAGCAGCACCAACAAGCGGGTTCGAAGGGATCGTGTTACTCGACGTTGTCAGCCAATAGCCGCCAGCGGCCACGGCGACAGCCGCACATATTACGGTTGCAATCCGGCTCATTCATCAGCCCTTTCTTAGCGTTTCTGTCTGGATAAAACGTTGCGGCCCAAACGTTCAAGGGCCGCGCGCAAATCTTCATCATCAACCGCGCGCGACACATTGTCGGCCTCAGCTGCGATTTCTGGTGAAACAACCGGTTTCGTCTGTTTCGGTTTGTGATCGAAACTCGCCTGCCCCTCAGCAAATCCGGTAGGCGCGGTCTGGGTGATACGCACCCGATTGATCGCGTTGTAACCATAGACCGCATTCACTTTGTCGCGCAGCTGTTCTTTCTGCATCTCCAGCATTGGCGCCTGCGGCCCGGTGGTCAGCACCGTCAGTGTCGCGCCAAAGCCACCCTTGGCGTATCCCACATTCACCGGCCGGGCGATCGACGCGATGTCCTGGCCCACAATCTCGGCCCAATGGGTCAAAAGGCGCGAGACGGCAAATCCCCGGCTTTCCCCGGCCTGCCTGATCCGGTCGTTCAGCAAAGTGGCGGTGCGCTTGAACCCGCGGGTCGAGGAACGTCTGCGTTGCATCTGGTTTCCAACTCCTGCGCCGCTATTGTAATAGGCTGATACCCGGACGCCAGTGAAACCCTACAGAGAGTTACATAAAACTTGCGTGACTGCACCGAATCTGACCTGAGCAATACGCTGCTGGATTGGTACGACCACCACGCACGTGAAATGCCTTGGCGTATAGGCCCGGCAGCGCGTGCCGCAGGCGTAGCACCAGACCCCTACCGCGTCTGGCTATCCGAAGTGATGCTGCAACAAACGACCGTTGCCGCTGTTCGCGACTATTTTGTTCGTTTCACCACGCGCTGGCCAACCGTCGAAGCCCTTGCCAATGCGCAAGATGATCAGGTCATGGGGGAATGGGCTGGCCTGGGCTATTACGCCCGCGCCCGCAACCTTCTGAAATGCGCGCGGGTGGTTGCGTCCGCGCATGACGGGCAGTTTCCCAACAATTACGATGCACTACTGGAACTGCCGGGCGTTGGCCCCTACACGGCGGCGGCCATCGCAGCCATCGCATTTGATCGACCAGAAACTGTCCTGGACGGCAATGTCGAACGGGTCATGGCAAGGCTCTATGATATTCACGAACCCCTGCCCGCCTCAAAACCCCTGTTAAAGAAAAAAGCCGCGGCATTGACCCCGCAGCACCGGCCTGGAGATTACGCGCAGGCTGTCATGGATTTGGGTGCAACGATCTGTACTCCAAAATCTCCGACTTGCGGTATTTGCCCCCTGCATGCGGCCTGTCTGGCGCGGAAGGCGAGGACGCAGGTGGAACTGCCGCAAAAAACGCTCAAGAAGCCCAAACCCACCCGGCTGGGCCACATCTACATCGCCCAACGCGGAGATGGTGCCCTGCTGTTGGAACGCCGCCCCGATAAGGGTTTGCTGGGCGGAATGTTGGGCTGGCCTGGCTCGGACTGGTCCGAAACACCGCTGGAAAGCCCTCCGTTCCCGGCGCGATGGCACGAAATCCCCGGTGAAGTGAGACACACCTTCACCCACTTTCACCTGATCCTGCGTATTTGGACAACCGAATTGCCAGACGGTTGCGATCCGAACGGTCTGACTGTCATGGACAAACACCAATTCAGGCCCAGCGACCTGCCCACGGTTATGCGCAAGGCTTTTGACCTCTGGCGCGGCCAATAGACCGCTGGGCAAAGCCCAGTGCGCGGTCTACGGTGCCGCCAACGTTTCGGAGCCTCAACATGATCGCATCTGACACCCTGTCCCGATGGCAATCCGCCCTTCCCTTTTGGGTCTCATACCTCCTGATCCCACTGATCTGGATGACCACTACGGCAGGCGGATGGTGGGTCCTGCTGGTACCGCTTTCGACATGGTGGGTCTTTGCGGTGCTAGACCGGCTGACCGGCCTAAACCTTGAAAACGCCGACCCGGACACGCCAGATGCGGGGCTGCAATGGTATATCTGGCTGACCAAAGCCTGGGCGCCTGTGCAATTCCTCACGCTCTATGGGCTGATCTGGTACACTACCCGAGCCGTAGATATGAGCTCGGTCGAAAAAATCGGCGTGTTCTTCGGCATGGGCGTCCTTTCCGGAACAATAGGAATCAACTACAGCCACGAATTGATGCATCAGAAAGGCAAACTGGAACGCTGGCTGGGCGATTTACTGTTGTCGATGGTCCTTTATTCTCATTTCCGGTCCGAGCACCTGCTGGTTCACCACCGCTACGTCGGAACTCCGCGCGATCCGGTAACCGCGCGCTACAACGAAGGTTTCCACCGGTTCTATCCGCGCGTTCTGCGCCAAAGCCTCATCTCAGCCTTTCGCGCCGAGCGGGAAAAACTGGCCCGCAAAGACCGCCCGTGGACCGACCCGGCAAACCCGTTCTGGCGCTATTGGAGCCTTCAAGGAGCCATGCTGCTGCTAGCATTTCTGATCGGCGGATGGGCAGGGCTAGGCCTGTTTTTGGTACAGGCCGGCACCGCGATCTGGCAGCTTGAACTTGTTAACTATGTCGAGCACTACGGGCTGACGCGCAAATATCTGGGCGATGGCAAATATGAGCATGTGCACCCGCGCCATTCCTGGAACGCGTCACAAAAGGCCTCGAATTGGTTGTTGATAAACTTGCAACGCCACTCGGACCACCACTACAAGCCAAACCGGCGCTTTCCATTGCTGCAACACCATACGCAGGACGCAGCGCCGCAACTGCCTCATGGATATCCGGTCATGACCCTTGCCGCGATGATCCCGCCCTTGTGGCGGCGTATCATGAATCCGAGGGTCCGCGCATGGCGGCGTCAATACTATCCCGAAATCACCAACTGGAAACCTTACAACAAAGCGCACAACCCTGCCCCTCGCACCTGACTGCAGCGCGCACCAGCGCGCTGCCCGGCCCAACGTGAAGGATCACATCTTTGATCCGGTGCTGACAGGCGGGAGCCCTGGTTGCTACAGCACCCAGACATCCATCGGGGCTGTAACACCGCGAACAGGCTGGTCCGAGTGCTGTGCAAACCCGGTCATCATGTCTTGCGCATTTGGCGTCTCGCTTAGAGCCTGAGACCGCAATGCATCGCTGACAATGATGCGCGCTTGAAAATCGCGCGTCAGGGCCTCTAGCTTCGCGGCAACATTCACCGCATCGCCGATCACTGCAAATTCCAGCCGGTTTGCACCGATATCCCCCAGTACGACCGAGCCAAAATGAACCCCGACCCCGATCCGAATCTCTGGCTCACCCGCGCGCTTGCGCTCCAAATTCCAACGGTCGATCATCTCGACCATGGACCGCGCGCATGCCAGCGCATTGCTTGCATCCAGCTCTCCGGGTACGGGGGTTCCAAACGTGGCCATCAGCCCATCGCCCAAGTATTTGTCGAGTGTTCCGTGATGGCGAAACACCTCGGTCTCCATTCGGGCGTGGAAACCACGCAAAACTTCAATAACCTCATATGGATCACGGCCAGCCGAGAACTTGGTGAAGCCAACGATGTCGATAAATAGAACCGCGATATCCTCTTTGCGGACCTGCTTCAGAGGTTCGTCGTTCTGGCTCAGCTCATCCACCACATTCGGCGAAAAGTATCGAGACAGATTCGCGCGTTCACGTTCAAGCCCAGCATTGGACATCAGCAAGCGATTGAGGCGGCGCATCGACACCCCAAGCGTCACTGCGACCATGACAAAAACGATCACCTGCTGGATGCGTAGGGTTGGCATGAAACTGTTGGGATCCATGAACTCGGCCACATCCGGGTAGCCTGACAAAGCCTCGGCCACACGCTCGCTAATCCCAGGGATCGGGGTGGCGACCCACCAAGCGATCACCCATCCAGCCGTCCACATCATCGCCGTCCACGAACCAATCGCAATGACAGTGCGCCAGGAATAGGCAAGCGTCCCTGCTGCCAGGATAATGAAGAAATACTGAAAATTGTCGAACCGATACTGCATCGCCAGTGGTCGCACGTCTTCGCTGAACGGGTTGGGCACAATCATCCCCAGCGTCATGATCAGCAGATCGACGAAGATCAAAAGCAACTCGGTCCGGGATTGCCCCACACGACCCGCGCGTTGGATCAGCCAACCATTGGCGCAGATCAGAAGCAGGATGAAATGGTACCATAAGACCTCCCACTGGGGATTCAGATAGATCAGCAACAGCCCGGTCAACGCCATCGCGATCCAGCGTGCACGAACAGCCAGTTCAAGCCCCTCTCGCTTGTGTCGTTCCAGTGCCGCCTCGGTATATTTGTTGTCCAGATCGAAGTTGTCCGGTTGCGTAACAAAGAACCGGCTAAGGCGGGATTGACTGGCGGTGGTCTCGGTCATTGCCTTTATCTCCCAAAAGGGCTGTCAGGGGCTGCCCTATGCAATCATCTCACAGGCAAAAACAAAAGACCCCGCCGGTAACGGCGGGGCAAGGCGTAGTGCCTTGTGTCAGGCCACAGGCACCGGCGGTATTCAGTTATGCAATTCGGCCCTGATCTGCTGACGCAACACGTCGATGGGCACGGTTTTGCCATCGCGTTTGAAGCACCAATAGGTCCAGCCGTTACAAGACGGTGCATTTTCCAGATGCGCGCCAACCTGATGGATCGAACCTTTGACGTTCTGCCCTACCAGAGTCCCGTCGGCGCGGACCTTGGCCTTGTGGCGTTGGTTCATCGAATACAGTTCCTCACCCGGGCGCAGCATGCCGCGTTCGACCAATTGGCCGAAGGGCACGCGCGGCTCAGCGCGCTTGCTAGCGCTGACTTCCAACGCTTCGCGGTCAAACTTACGGACCTTTGAGATACGCTTTTCAGCCACCTTGCGATAACTTTCTTCGCGCTCAATCCCAATGAACTCACGCCCCAGCATTTTCGCTACAGCACCTGTGGTGCCCGTGCCAAAGAACGGATCCAGCACCACGTCACCGGGATTGGTCGAGCCAATCAGGACACGATGCAGCAGTGATTCCGGTTTCTGTGTCGGGTGCGCCTTATCGCCGTTTTCGTCCTTGAGTCGTTCATGCCCGGTGCAGATCGGCAGTACCCAATCGCTGCGCATCTGCACACCTTCGTTCAGCGCTTTCAGTGCTTCGTAGTTAAACGTGTATTTGGCCCCTTCGCGCTTGGACGCCCAGATCATTGTTTCATGCGCATTGGTAAACCGCTTGCCACGGAAGTTTGGCATCGGGTTGGATTTACGCCACACAACGTCGTTCAGAATCCAATAACCCGCATCCTGCAGGGCGGAACCCACGCGGAAAATGTTGTGATAAGACCCAATCACCCAGATCGCACCATTGGGCTTCAGCAGACGATGCGCAGCCTTCAACCATTCCCGCGTGAACTGGTCATAAGCCCCAAAGCTGCTGAACTGATCCCAGTGATCATCGACCGCATCGACCTGAGAATTATCGGGCCTGTGCAATTGACCTTTCAACTGTAAATTATACGGGGGGTCCGCAAAAATCAGGTCAATCGACGCCTCTGGCAGACTGTTCATCGCCTCGATGCAGTCACCGGATAGAATCGTGTTTAAAGGGAGCGCGGCTGCGCCCTTTGTCTTGATTGTGGTCATATCACTGCCTCAGTTCCACGGCGCTTTTGCGCTCATTTGGTTGAGACAAGGATGAGTCAAAGATGATTCGCCGTCAATTTCTTTTTTGAATCAGCGACTTACGATTTACTCTTGATACAAGATATTGTGGACCGGTTTGAACGAACGTCTATGGTGTGGGGTCACGCCAAGATTTTGCAACGCCTCGCGGTGCTGTTTTGTCGGATATCCGGCATTCGCCTCCCACCCATAGCCGGGATGCTGTTGCGCCAAATCCACCATCAGCTGATCACGCCAGATTTTTGCAATGATCGATGCTGCCGAAATCGACACCGACCGTGCGTCGCCCTTCACCACCGCCTGCGAGGGCAATTTCATACCGCGCGGGATCATGTTGCCATCAATCAGCAAGAAATCCGGAGCCGGGTCCAGCGCAGCTACCGCGCGTACCATCGCCAGATGCGAGGCGCGCAGGATGTTATGCTCATCGATCTCTGCAACCGTGGCTTCGGCCACCGCGACCTCTGCCCGGTCGCGCAATATCTCATCCAAACCGCCGCGACGCTTGGCCGTCAGTTTTTTTGAATCGTTCAACCCAGCAGGAATGTCATCCGGGTTCAAAATAACCGCTGCGGCCACAACCGGGCCGGCCAGCGGACCGCGCCCAACCTCATCCACCCCGGCAATTCGGGTATATCCGCGTGCTAGCAAAGCCCGTTCGAGTTCATAATCAGGTGTCGTCATACCCTTGGCAAATCGCGTTTCGTAGCGCTTCGCAAGAAAAAAGAGAGGGCAGCTTGCGCCACCCTCTCCCGCGCGGCGCTTCTATGGCGCCACTCCTGCTCGAAACCTGTTACTGGTAAACGACGCGGTATCCTTTCTGGCGCAGGCAGGCGGGTTCGTATGCCCGTTTTACCTTTTTACCATTCCAGAAACCAATCTTGCATTGGTGTGGCAGGCTATCGGCATGTTTATAGTACTTCTTCAGGCAATTTGGCCCAAGCAGCGGACGCTTGTTCGAATAGGCATTGAACGTGCGCAGGCAACGCTGCGGTAGGTCATACCGCGCCACCCGCTTTGGCAACGGGCGTACAGCATGTTTTTTCTTGGCCTTCTTCGCCTTGGCTTCAGCCTGCTTGTGACGCTTGCGGCGCTCTGCCTCTTCGTCGCGCTTTTTCTCCTGATGATAGTGGTTGACCGCAGCACCTATGAGCGCGATCGCAGCCAATCCGCCGAGAATATCTCGGGTATCTGCCGCCCGTGCCTGCGACGCTGAGATCCCCGTTATGGCGACGGCGGTTGCTATGATCAGAGCGATAAATTTCCGGTGCATGATGCGTGTCCTTTCGGATAACGGGCAGGCCGGTTACCGACCGCGAATTTGATAACCTGACACTGCGACCACCCCGTTCAGACAGGCAATAACGGCATACTGTTATTCAATATCAGCACCACAAACCCCCTGAGGTTATTGAATATCCACCCAACCCATGCGCAGGATGCAGCCCATGAAACAGATCCTCTCTTCTCTGGCTCTGACGGCCCTGATATCGGTTGGGTCGCAAGCCATCGCGGCAGATTGCTATGCCGACTACAAGGCCAAGCAGGACAATCCCTTACGCCTGCACTATGGCGTCATGCAGGTCTCAAACTGCGATAAAGGCTCGGCCCGGAAAGAAGTCGCCAAGCGGCTGAAGTCAAACGGCTGGACCCTGCTGAACGTGATGACCGTTTTCGAGGCGGGTGGATTGGATCAAAGGAAGGCCAATGCCGGAAAATACTATCTCCGTTACTGAGGCGCGTCGTTCGGGGGTTCGGCTGGTTGGTCTGGGGATTGCGGCAATCGTCGCGATCCTGGTGACTGCAGCGGTTTTCCTGTTCTGGACGCTACCGGACGCAAATGCCTTCAACGCGCGGGTTGAACGGCTGTTTGTCGAGGCTGACCTGACCTCGCAATCGGAAATCCGTCTGCTCGAGATTCTGGCGCAATCGGGCACCGCCTTTGCCGATACGCTATCCAGCTATCGAATGGTCATCTTCGTGCTGTTGGTCTTTGCCAGCGCCATGCTGATCACCGCGCTTGTTTTTCTGGTCATGCTGGTTCTGCTGAACCGCCGCATGGCCCAGATTGAACGGACGGGGATCCAGGTAACATCCCTGCTGATCAGCCGTGAAGAGAATACCGTTTATCTCAACAACATGGATTTTAAGTTGACCCCCGCCGCGATGGAAACGCTTTCGGTTCTGGCTGAATCCCGCTTGGATGACGAGGTCCTGTCGGGTGCCCAGATTGAAGCGATGATCTCGGGCAGAAACGCTGCAGATTGCGATGAGGCCGCCGGGGCAACCCGGATCAAACGCCTGCGCGACGCTTTGGGAAATCAGATGGTCAGTGAGCTGCTGGTGAAGAACATCGCCAAGAAGGGCTATATGCTATCGATTGAGAAAGACGTTATTCAAATGGTCTGAGGATGCCATTGCAGTAAAATCTACGTGCGCATCTTGGAATTCTCGCCCTCAAGACCCATGATATAAGGGCTTGGCCAAGGGAGGTTGCAGATGAACGTCCATGCCACACCGAATGTCAAAGGCTATGGGATATCAGTTGAGCCGCTGCAGGGACGGATCGCGATCTACCGTGGTGATATACTGCTGGCCGAAAGCCACAACGCCAAAGTGATGTACGAAACGCGGCTACCTCCCGCGATCTATGTTCCGCGCGAAGACCTGTGCGTCGAACTCAGCCCTGAGACCGAATTGCAGACGTTCTGCCCCTTCAAGGGTACCGCAACCTATCACGACATTAGCCTACCGGAAGAGCGCCTTACGAACTCGATTTGGGCTTATGAAGACGCCTTCCCTGAAAGCGCGGCCATTCAGGGCCATATTGGATTCATGCCGGATACCGCGACGCGGATCGACCTCGGCGACAACCAACTGCGTCAACCCGACGATGGCAATATCAGCGGCCCCCTGATCGATTGGCTGATGCGCGGTGCGTCCGAAATTAACACTCCTGATGCCTTTACAAAAACGCTGGCCGAGAAAATGCTGGAACATGGCATCGCTATTCAACGCCTAAGCATTCTGGTCTGGTCGCTGCATCCGCTGATCGCAGGCAAACACTATATCTGGGAGAAAGACTCGGCTGAGATTTCGACCCACACTCCGACCTATGAAATTCATGATCACCCTGCCTTTACCAATAGCCCTCTGCGTCACGTTTCAAACGGGTTGGGTGGTGTCCGCCAGCGCCTGAACAACGACAATCCGCATAACAGCTTTCCGATCATCGAAGACCTGCGCGCAAAAGGGGCCACCGATTACGTTGCCATGCCACTGCCTTTCTCGGATGGGCGGACGAATGTCCTGACCCTGACTTGCGATCATCCCGATGGGTTCACGACCGAGAACCTGGGTCTGGTTTTTGAATGCTCTACTGTCATCGCGCGGTTCTACGAGGTCTTCATGCAGCGCGAAAACGCGCAGGTTCTGCTGGAAACCTATGTAGGCAAGCGCAGCGGTGCGCGCGTTCTGGGGGGCGAGATTCGCCGCGGTGATGGCGATGACATAGATGCGGCGATCATGTTTTGCGATCTTCGAAATTCAACCGTATTGGAAGAAAAACTGGGGCGTGATGACTATATCGAGCTACTGAATGCGTTTTTTGAGACAGTTTCAGGGATCGTGCACGACCATGACGGAGAAGTTCTGAAGTTCATCGGCGACGCTGTTCTTGCCGTCTTCCCGGCGGGTGACGATGCCGCCAAAGCCCGATCCAGCGCGCAGCTTTCGGCAACAGAGATCGTCGAAAAACTGGGTGAATTGCGCAGTGACGGAAGTGATCATGATTTCGACTGCTCGATTGGTGTCGCCTATGGCCGCGTCACCTATGGCAATGTGGGCTCGCGCGAACGGTTGGACTTTACCGTGATCGGTCAGGCCGCCAATGTCGCTGCCAGATTGGGCGAATATGGCAAAACCGTCGGACATAGAATTGTTGTCTCGCAAGATATCGAACCTGTTTGCAAACAGGCGATCCCTTTAGGGGCGATCAAGCTGCACAACGTCTCGCAACCGATCAAATCATTTGCCCTGCAAACCTCAGCCGATGCCTGATTTGACAGTTTACTTCGCAAGAGTTGAACCTCAAATTGTGCCACCCACTATCTCGGATCGGTCAACCTATGGCCTTGCGCGAGATACCGTACACACCGTGTCTGGTTGACATCAATGGTTCAAAAACCACCGCCCAGCAGGATCAGAGCCGTCTGCGCAGGTGAGATCGTCTGTTGGATTTGATTGATCTGATTGCGGGCCAGATACGTGTCGGTCAGTTTGTCGATTGCCTCACCTTCAGTGAACTGCGCCAAATCGGATGACCCTGTAACGCGCTGCAATCGATCTTTGAACACCTCAAGCTGCTTGTCGATATCCAGTTGTGCAAATGCTGCAGGCAGCCCCAATGCCGTTTCCATCATGCGGCGCAAGGGAGGCAGCCCCATCAGATCAAACCACCTTCTGTCCTCACTGCCACCCTGGCCAGCCAGATCGCGCAATGCATGCTGGGTGTACAACGCGATACGCATCGATTCATCTGCTTCGCCAACCGAGATTTCAAATCGCGCAATCAAGTTGTCGTCAGCGATCTTTTCCATGGCGTCCACCAATCCGGTCTTGCGCACATCGCCAGGACCAAGCCCAAAGGCGTTGGCAAAATCTCGGTACCTGCCGTCGGCCAGCCTGTTCGCAAGTGCATCGTCGGCCTGCGTTCCATCCGACAAGATTTTTTGGATAAAATACCGATTGTCGAGATCACCTTCCAAGCCAAAAGCACCCAATGCCACCTGCAACAACCGTCGGTCCGAAACCAGATCCTCGGCCGTCTGGACCTTGCCGATATTGTCTAGAAAGTACCTTGAGTCCCGTTCATTGATCCCCGAGGTGGAATAGCTTTGAAGCTGCGCATCATAAGTACGCTGCAAAAAACGCCAGCCAACCAGACCACCTGAAGGTATGACCGGCTGGAAGGTCACTGCTGATACGCCATCAGACGTTCTTCGCGCGGCAACAGTGAACGCAAGGCCTTTAAACACTTATAGTATTGCTCTGCCACCAATGCTTCAGTCGCGTTGGCCAGGACCCGGCGACTGTCGGCATCCGTGAAAACCTGGCTCAGCTCTTCCACGCGCCGCAGAAGTTGCTGGCGCGCCTGCTCAGGTTCGGTATCGCCTGACAGAACCAACTGCGCGGCATAGCAGACACGGCGTACCGGCGTGTTGACCTCTTCCGGGTGAATGGCATCGCGCAGGCGCAGGACATTTGCCTGAGGTGTCATGATCGAAAACCGACTGCGTCGATCCCCGTTTTCGATTACAACACCATTGATCAGAACCCGTTCCTTTGGGGCAAGTTTCAGGACCAGACCCCCCATCAGTTGCCCCTCATTTGACGTAGCCCGCGCAACACGGCCATGTTGATCTCAAGCAGCGGCTCAACGGTCGCCTTGTTCGCCAGCACCTGGCTGCTGTGTTGTTCGGTAAACTCAGCCAAATAGAAAATCCGCGCCCGCAGATTGCTCGGCAGCCCGTTATCCGCATCCGCCACATCGGTTGCCAGCACATTCCACAGGCGGCGATTTTCGTGCAAGGCTTGAACGAACCCTCCGAAATCAGCCGCTTTCCGCGTGGAAGCAGCCTTCAACCGATGTGTAATCCTGGAAATCGCCTCATACTCTGTATCCCGAGGTGTTCGCGTCGGTGCAGCAGATTGCGCATAAGCGCGGTGAGCAAGCGTTTGCGGTGTCACTTGAAATCCTTCCAATTGTCCTTCAGCGGGCGATTAAGTCCGGGGCACAGCGTGCGTGCCCCGGATCAGTTCCAAAGTTAGCGGAACAGCGACAGGATGGACTGTGGCGCCTGGTTCGCGATCGATAGCGATTGGGTTGCCAGCTGTTGCTGGACCTGCAACGCTTGCAGTCGCGCCGAGGTTTCTTCCATGTCAGCGTCAACCAACGAGCCGATACCGGATTTGAACGAGTCAGACAGGTTCGAGATGAACTCTTTCTGGGTCTCGATCCGACCCTGCGCCGAACCAAAAGCCGCCGAGGCATCAATCGCAGTATCGATGAGGCCTTCGATCGCGCCAAGCGCTGCGGATGCGCCGGCAGAAGTCGACACATCAATCGAGGCCAGAGCGCCTAGACCGCCAGAGTTCGCATTGGCATATTGACCGCTGATCTGCAGCGAATCTGACCCTTCGTTGGTGATATCGAGTTGCGCAGCATTCGTACCCGGATCATAGACGACCGAAACATTGGCATCCGAAGCTTCGATGGCAGCTTTTAGCCCCGCAGCGATGATCTCTTCGGGCGCGTTGCCTGCGGCGATATCCTCAGCCCGGACTGTATAAGACGCGACATCGTCGCCCAGTCGGACCGTGAAAGTATCGCCAGCGGACAATGTGCCCGGATCAGCGATCACGATGCTTCCATCATCATCGCTTCCGCCGTTTCCATCCAACGAAAATCCGAATGCGTCGGCCGTATCCGCGGTGACCCCGTCAGTTCCAGTGAACACGTCGGCAGCAGTGTAACCACCTGTCGACAGGTTTTGCGCCGATACGCTAATGGAAGACGCTGTCACGTTGCCTGCATTGTCTCGATCCAAAGAGGACAGAATGCTTGCGCCAGCCCCACCGTTCACCAGATTGAGGCCATTGAACTGGGCAGCGCCGACAACCGATTCGATCTGATCCCTAAGCGCGGCCACATCGGTGTTGATCTTAGCACGATCAACGTTGTCTTCTTGTGCCGCAACGATCTTGCCTTTCATCTGGTTCAGCAGATCCGTCACAGTTTCTGAGGCGTTTCGTGCAACTGCGACAGTGGATTCACCCAAGGCCAGGCTGTCCTTGATCGCATTGAAGCCGTTGACGTCTGATTCCATCACCTTTGAGATGGCCCAGACAGCCGAGTTATCCTTGGCTGTAGCCACATCCTTGCCGGTCGAGATCGCGTTTTGCGTCTGCGCGAGGTTCTTGTTGACCGATTTGAGAGTTTGCAGCGCAACCATTGCGCCATTGTTCGTCAGAATGCTTGACATATTTGTCATCCTCTTAGCGTTCGGGCGCGTTTGACGCCCATGTTGGACCCACCAAACCGGCAGGCATTCTGTCGTTCTGACCTGTGCGTCGTGCCTTGTGGCCTTCGCGCCACCCGTTGTTTCAGGTGCATCGCCACATTTGCCCCCGATCTCCTAACGGAGTGCTAAGACGGGCAAATCCGAAATCTCGGATTTGAATCAAACCTGATGCTATGCCCGTTTTTCCAGCTTTGCCCGCGATCGCAAGGCAAACCCACTACGCTGCCCCGAGGCGTCATAAGTGCTGAACTCCTGCCGGACCTGTTTCAGTTCCGCCATTCGGTCCGCCACAGCCCGAATACCCTCGGCCGCACTGTTCAAAAGGGCTTGGTTGCGCACGACCTTCTTCTGGATCCGGATCAGATCATCGCTTTCCAACACCTGCAGATCATTTATTGCACCGATCAAGTTCTCTTTTTCAGGCACCAATCGATCCAGATCGGTCAAATCCCCCTGGACCAGCGCTGTGCGCTCCAGATCCAAAAGGTCTTCCAGTGCATGAATCGGATCTTTATTCATCGGACTTCTCCATCATTGCATTGAACAAAGTTTCCGAAAGGCCGATTCCACCCGCCTTTGCCATTTGCTGTGCCTGCTGTTGCACCAGAAACGAAGCAAACTGATCTTCGCCTGCACCACCGCCAAAGGAACTTCGTGCTTGGCCGAGTCCTGCTGACTTGAGCATTTCAGCCAGAAAAGCGGCCTCCAGCTCAACAGAGGCGGCTTTCAGCTTCTGTGGAATCTGGGCGGAGTGCATGGTCGCACTGGTAGATGTAATCGTCATCGGATTCTCCGAAAATTGCTATGAACTTTCTCGATCAAAGGGGAAAGCGGTTAAAATAAACGTAACTTCCTGTGGGCACAGTGCCGGCCAGATCAAAGAAACCCCGGAGCGAAAAATGACCAACCCGCTGACGATCATGCCGCCTGCATCTGCCACGGGTGACAAACCGGGGGCATCTCAGGGTAAAGAGCGTGATACCAAAGGTGGGTTTGCCTTTGAGGAAGTGCTTAATGAGGATGTCGAACAAAATGAATTGAAGGATGTTGATCCGTTTGTGGCTGATTCAAACCTGCCACCCGAACAATCAGAAATTCCATCTGTTTCTACGGCAGATTCAACTGAGACAATCAAACCCGACGAACTAGAGCGCGCCCAACTGCAGGTGGCTGCGCAAGAGGTCGCAAATGCGCCGAAACACCAAGCGGATTTTGCCGTCGGTGAGACGAACCATGTTGCCGCTCCGCCCAGCCCGGTACAGCAAATTTCGCAGTTGGCCCCTGAAAATTCAACGCTAAGACAAAATACAGGCTCGCCCGAAGCGGCTGTCCCAAGGCCTGACGCAAACGTGCTTCGAGCGCCAACCCAAGTTCCGATCCATGATGTTAGCGGAAATGGATATCTACACCAAATGCCGGCCTCACACGCGCTAAATGCTAGCTTTGTTGGGGATACTTTTTCGAAACTGGAACCGCCAAGTCCTGAAACAGAGGTGCCACTCGTCGCACGCGCAGTTGAGCCTGTAGAGGCTCGAATAACCCAGCAAACTGTCATTTCTGCCGCCTTGAAACCGCAGACAACAGCTTGGAATCTCGACCGGGCTCCGGGCGATGCTATTGCTGAAACGGCGATCAGCGCGGAAGTTGATGACCTTTTTGCCGTCAAAGATACTGCGGTGGGCCACACGATACGCGACACGACGCAAGCGATGCCCGTCGCCGCAGCCCGCGCGGAAACGGCACGCACGATTGCGGGGCAACTGGCCGCTTCGATTTCGACCCGACCAAATACCGGTGGCGTTGAAATAGCCCTGAACCCCGAAGAGCTTGGGCGCGTATCAATCACGCTCAACGGTCGAGAAGACGGGTTTCATCTATCGATCGCGGCCGAACGGCCCGAAACACTGGACCTGATGCGGCGACACATTGCGATCCTGTCGGCTGAGTTCGAAAAGCTGGGTTATGGGGATCTGTCGCTTGATCTTAGCATGTCCGGGGACTCGTCCCGGCATGGTGACCCATCAGAGCCTGACCCTTCCTCAGAAACGGTCGAAATGGTTCGCGACGCGGACCATAAGGCACCCACACTTTCGGCTGGCCCTGAAAGGGGCCTTGATATGAGGCTTTAATTGATGATTTCAGCGACCAATTCAGTGACCGCAACGGGTGCAAATCCCGGCGCAAACAACAATTCGGAACGCTCGGCACTGACGTCAGATTTCGAGACCTTTCTGCGCATGCTGACCGTGCAGGCGCGCAATCAGGATCCGCTTGAACCTCTGGATTCCTCCGAATATGCCTCTCAGCTGGCGCAGTTCTCGATGGTCGAACAACAAGTCAAAGCCAATGAGCTTCTGTCTGGCCTCGCGATGACAATGGGGGCAGTCGATCTTAATCAGCTCACCGGGTGGGTTGGGATGAATGTCAAAACCGATGCACCGTTTCGCTTTGTAGATCAGCCTGTTCCGATTTTTGCTCAGGCCGAACCCACTGCCGACCGGGCCGAGTTGGTCATCCGCAACGACCAGGGCACCATTGTCGATCGCATCCCTGTGCCTACTGATAAGGCCGAATTCGAGTGGGCCGGGGTCAGCAGTGCCGGTGATCCCTTTCCCGCTGGCAGTTACTCAGCCACATTGGAGAGCTTCAAAAGAGGTGAGTTACTAACCAGCACGCCCGCATCTGCCTTCGGTCGGGTGGTAGAGGCACAGGTCAGTGAAGGTGGCATCATCCTGAAACTGGAGAGCGGTGCAGAGGTGTCCGCCGAAATGGTCACGCAAATCCGCACGGGTGCTTGATCTAGAAGGCAAGGCGGGCCAAAGCTTGGTGCATCGCGACTCGCCCCCTAAACCGGTATCTCTCCTGTCTGATCATCACCAACCTCCCCCGGGTCTTGTTGCCCAGCTCAGCACCCAAGGTTTGATCCGCCACGACGTGACCTTCGAGGTGTTGTACGGTGGGCGGACCAATCATGTCTGGAAGGTTTTGTCCGGCAATAGTGATGCCGTTCTGAAGTTATACAGCACCGGGTTTCAGAACCCCTTGTTTCGCAACGATGCCCGGCTTGAGTCAGAATGTCTGCGCACGCTCAACAGCTTTGGCTTCGTGCCCAATTTACGTGCCACGGGTTCCTTTGGAGACGATAGCTGGGTCTACTATGACCACGCACCGGGCGTCCCTTGGCAGGACGATGTTTCGGGCGTGGCCCATCTGCTCGGAAGGTTGCACCAAATTCCGGTCAATCTGGACCTCCCTAACGGCTGCAATGGCAGCGAAGATCTGGAACAGCACGCGTGTCAAATTCTGGCTGATTGCCACGCGGAAGAGCGGCGATCGTTGCTTGCAAAAAAACCTCAGGCCCAAGTACCGCCATTATCCGCGCGGTGCTTGATCCATGGCGATCCGGTCGCGGGAAACATCCTGCAATCGAAAAATGGGCTGACGCTGATCGATTGGCAATGCCCGGCCTTCGGTGACCCATGTGAAGACTTGGCGATATTCCTTTCACCTGCGATGCAGCAACTCTATCGTGGCGCGCCCTTGTCCGAGGCCGAAGAGACGCTGTTTCTTAAGGCCTACGACCAACCCGATATCACCGAACGCTATCTGTCATTGAGGCCTTGGTTTGCCTGGCGCATGGCCGCTTATTGTCTTTGGCGGGCCGAAAACGGTGCGGCTGATTATGCCATTGGGTATGAGTTGGAAGTTGAGGCCTTATAGGTCCGCCAGACCCAGATACGCATAGGCTGGCGGCATGACAGCGCGACGCCAACGGCCAAAGGGAAACCGCCCCGGCGCACCCGCAATAGGGGACGGAATGTCTGCGGATTGCCCCAGCACCAGTCGCGCCAAAGCACGTCCACAATAGGTTCCCATCGCCACACCATTGCCGTGGTAAGCAAACCCTGCATACATCCCCGGATGCTCAGGAACCGGGCCCACAAAGGGCACAAGGTTCCGGGCAAGGCAAACCATGCCGGACCACTTATGTGTGACATCGACCGTGTCCCAGGCGGGGAACATCCGCCTGAAATCCCCGAAGGCCTTTTGCCGAATGCGCGCCTCAGCCCCAGGGGATGAAAGCAGCCCCCCTCGTGTCCCAAACAGAAATCGTCGATTGGGCATCAATCGGAAATAGTGCAGCAAATTACGCGTGTCATAGGCCATCTGATCCGACGTCCAGCCTTGCGCCTGCAGCTCGACATCAGTCAGAGGCCGCGTCACAAGAACCGTTGACTGTGCAGGCATATAACGCGCGGCCAACCAGGGCGGCAAATCCTCGCTTGAGTAGCCATTTGTGCACACCAGAACGTTCGAAGCACGAACGTGACCCGCAGGCGAGGTCAGCACGAATCCCGAGGTGGCCTGTTTGATCTGCGTGATCGGGCTGTTCTGGAACAGAGTTGCGCCCTTTGCCTGGGCAGCGCCTGCCAAGCCGAACAGATACTTTCGGGGGTTCAGGGCAAAACCAATCGGAGTTGTATAGCCGCCGAAAAACGCACCGCCCAACCCAAGGCTCCTCAGTTCGCCGATTTCGTGCAATTTTCCGACCGGATCGGCCGACCGGCGCAATCGTTCCATCGCGCGCCGTGAATGGGCCAGTTGAGTTTCACCCTTGGAATGCGTTTCGGCGTCGATTTGGTTATCACGCAGAAGGTCAGCAACCAATAAAACGGCGTCTTCTTCCGCTTGGTAATAGGCCTGCGTTGCCACCTGACCATAGCGACGGGTCAGACCAGCCTTGCTGAGCTTTGACCCGCCCAGACAACAAAAGCCCCCGTTTCGACCGGACGCCCCCCAGCCCGGTGTTTCCGCCTCGAACACAGCGACCGAAACCCCTGCCTCGGACAGATGCAATGCGGCGGACAAGCCGGTAAACCCGCCCCCGATGACGGCGACATCAACGCTGATATCGTCTTCGAGCTTTGGCCAAGCAGGGGTCGCGATCGTCTCATCCCACCAACACCCCGCGCGTGGCGCGGGGCCGTAGGCATAATCAGGAAATATACGCCTCATTCAGCGCTTGCCGCGGCCAACTCATCCTGTTTCTGCCTAACCATCGCCCGCTTGGTCACCAGGGACGCGGTAATAACGCCCACCGTGACAACCGCGATCATTAATGTTGACAGCGCATTGATCTCGGGACTGACGCCCAAACGCACAGCCGAGAAAATCTTGATCGGCAAGGTGGTGGCAGAAGGCCCGGATGTAAACGAAGCAATCACTAGGTCATCCAGCGACAGGGTGAAAGCCAGCAGCCATCCTGAAATCACCGCCGGAGCGATGATCGGCAGGGTGACCAAGCGAAACGCCTGCGCAGGAGAGCAGCCCAGGTCCAGTGCGGCCTCTTCCAACGACCGATCAAAGGTCACAAGACGCGAGGATACGACGACCGAGACAAAACACATCGAAAACGTCGTGTGCGCCAGAACGATGGTCAAGATCCCCCGGTCCAATCCGATGCCAATGAACAACAACAGCAGCGACAGACCCGTGATCACTTCGGGCATCACGAGCGGGGCATAGATCATCCCGGAAAACAGTGTTCGCCCAAAGAACCGCCCACCGCGTACCAGAACATAGGCCGCTGCGGTGCCCAGAATCGTGGCCAGCGTTGATGAGAATACGGCAACGCGCAGCGTGACCCAGGCTGCATCAAGAAAGGCTTCGTTCTGCATCAACTCGCCGTACCATTTGGTCGAGAACCCGGCCCAAACGGTGACAAGCTTGCTTTCGTTGAAGCTGAAGATGATCAGGATGATCATCGGGATATACAGAAAGGCAAATCCCAGCGTCAGTGAGACAGTATTGAACCAGCTCAGCCTGTTCATTGTTCTGCCTCCGTCTGCTTTTGCTGGTTGCGCTGGAACAGCACAATCGGGATCACGAGGATGAGCAACAGAACCACGGCCACCGCGCTGGCGACGGGCCAATCGCGGTTCGAGAAGAACTCTTCCCACAGCACCTTACCGATCATCAAGGTCCCCGATCCGCCCAGTAGCGAGGGGATTACGAATTCCCCAATCACCGGAATCATCACGAGGAAGCAGCCCGCGATAATACCGGGGCGCGACAAGGGGATTGTGATCAACCAGAATGCCTGCAGACGCGAACACCCAAGGTCTTCAGCGGCTTCGATCAGCGACCCGTCCATCCGTTCAAGCGACGAATAAATCGGCAGGATCATAAAAGGTAGGTAGGTATAAACGATACCGATATAAACTGCGGTATTCGTGTTCAGAATGGTCAGCGGCGCTGAGATGATGCCTGTCCAAAGCAAGAGCTGGTTCAGATAGCCTTCGTTGCTGAGGATACCCATCCATGCGTAAACCCGGATCAGGAACGAAGTCCAGAACGGCAGGATGACCAGCATCATGAATGTAGGTCGCCACTCTTCAGGTGCGCGCGCCATCGCATATGCGATCGGATACCCGACAATCAGCGTCAACACCGTTGAGATCAGCGCGATCTTTACGCTGGACAGATAGGCCTTCCAATAAAGATCATCTTCAGTCAGCCAGACAAAGTTTTCCAGATCAAGCTGACTGAAGAAAACCCTGATACCCGCCCAACCTGCGGACAGGTCCAGCGTCGGAGTGTAGGGCGGAATGGCAAGTGCGGTGTCTGAAAGCGATATCTTTAGGACGATAAAGAACGGCACCAAGAACAGTGCCAGCAACCAGACATACGGGACAGCGATAAGAACAGCGCGGCGCATCAGTTTTCCAGCAGAACTGCGGCAGTCGCTGTCCAGGACAGCCAAACCGGGTCTTCCCAGGTGAACGAGCGGCGCGAGATGCGGCGGGTATTCGCTGTTTGCGCTTTGATAATCGTGCCGTTTGGCAGTTCGACATGATAGGTCGACAAGTTGCCCAGATAGGCGATGTCATGCACCTTGCCTTGAATGGCGTTGATCGCATCGACCGGGCGCTCGGCAGATATCGCGACCTTTTCAGGCCGGATCGCCAGATGACAGCTCTGACGATTGGACAGTTGGGTCGCGGAAGACGCCGCTAACGGGGGTTGCCCTTCTGCCCACTCGATCTGATAGCTTTCGTCGCCTGCTGCGGTAGCGCGTCCCTCAATGATATTCACATCCCCAATGAAATCAGCAACATAAACCGAGTTTGGCGTCTCATAGATGCGATCTGGAGTTGCCACTTGCATCAGTTTGCCCTGATCCATCACGGCCACTCGGCTGGCAACGGTCATCGCCTCTTCCTGATCGTGCGTCACGATGACAAAGGTCGTGCCGGTTTTTTCCTGAATGTCCATCAACTCGAACTGAGTATCCTGACGGAGTTTCTTATCCAAAGCGCCCAAAGGTTCGTCGAGCAATAGCAGTTTTGGTGCTTTGGCCAATGACCGGGCCAGCGCAACGCGTTGGCGTTGACCACCCGAGATCTGGTGCGGCTTGCGGCGTGCGAACTGTTCCAGCCGGGTTAGGCGCAGCATCTCATCGACCCGCTCTTCCAGATCACGTTTGGGCATGTTGTCCCGGCGCAGGCCAAAGGCGATGTTGTCCCAGATGCTGAGATGAGGAAACAGCGCATACGACTGAAACATCATGTTTACCGCCCGTTTGTTGGGCGGGATCGGGTCGATATCCTGTCCACCCAGAAGGATGTGACCATCGGTAGGGGTTTCGAATCCGGCCAGCATCCGCATCATCGTGGTCTTGCCGCAGCCCGACGGGCCGAGCAGCGCAAAGAACTCACGCTCGTAGATATCCAATGAAAGATTGTCGATTGCGGTGAATGCGCCAAAACGCTTGGTGACGTTCTGGAACTGGATCAAGGGTTTCGCCTGCGGGTCATCCCACGGCGCAAAGACTTCAGAATTCAAGGCGGCCCCCGTTTATCGGTCAGGATAAAAATGGCGCAAGGCAGTGGGCCCGCCTTGCGCTATGATCAGATCAGGTGCCTGATTTCACTTTGGTCCAGAGACGTGTCACCACCCGCTGGGTCTTTGCCGGATAAGGTGTGGTGATGTAGAGGTTCTGCATGGTCGCATCATCCGGATAGATCGCCGGATCACCGATCACGTCCTCTTCAAGAAACTCCTGCGAGGCCTTGTTGCCGTTGGCGTAGTACACATAGTTCGACGCCGCAGCCATGTTGTTGGCATCCAGGATAAAGTTCAGGAACTGGTGCGCGCCTTCGGGGTTTGGTGCGTCGACCGGAATAGCCATCTGGTCAAACCACATCAGCGAGCCTTCCGCAAAGGGATGGTATTCAATGTCCACGCCGTTATCCGCTTCCGCCGCACGGTCGCGTGCCTGCAAGATGTCGCCCGACCAGCCGACAGCAACGCAGATATCACCATTGGCGAGCGCATTGATGTATTCCGAACTATGGAATTTCTGAACATACGGGCGCACACTGGTCAGAATTTCTTCGGTTTTCCCAATTACATCCGTGTCGTGGCTGTCAGGGTCTTCGCCGATATACTGCAGCACCATCGGAATGATCTCAGACGGTGCGTCGAGGAAATGCACCCCACACGAGGCCAGCTTTTCCATGTTCTCGGGCTTGAGCACCAGATCCATGCTGTTAAGCGCAACATCGTCGCCCAGCACTTCTTTGACCTTGCCGACATTCAACCCGATACCTGTCGTGCCCCACATATAGTTGATCGAGTAGGCGTTGTTGGGGTCATACCCTGCGGTTCGTTCCTGGATCACATCCCATAGGTTGCCTGCATTCGACAGCTTGGCGGCATCCAGTTCCTGGAATGCGCCGGCCTGGATCTGGCGTTGTAGGAACGTGCCTGAAGGCACAACCACATCATAGCCTGACCCACCGGCCAGCATTTTTGTTTCCAGAACCTCGTTGCTGTCGAACACATCGTAGATCAGGGTTAGCCCTGTTTCTTCTTCGAATTTGCTCAGCAGATCTTCGTCGATGTAGTCGGACCAGTTATAGACGCGCACTTCTTCAGCAAACGCGGCCGAAGTCCCCAATGCGACGATCGCTGTCATCCCCAGCGTTTTCAGTTTCATATTTTTCTCCCTGCAACTGTGCGGCCATTTTGACCTTTTTTTGGATTTGATCAAGTTTTGCGTTTCACGACGGTTTCACCTATGGTCGGAATAGGTGAAGATTCTGGCAAGACAGAAACACTTGGATTGGGGCAAACCTTTTGGATTTGATCAAAAATAAAGCAGATACACCTCCGGTAGATGAAGAAAAACGCCCAGCGCACGAACAGGTCTATCGGACACTGAAATCCCAGATTCTGTTTGGCGATCTCGTGCCCGGGCAGCCGGTCACGATCCAGGGCCTGACTGATTCGCTTGGTGTCGGCATGACTCCGGTGCGCGAGGCAATACGCCGTCTGATTTCCGACGGCGCGCTCATTTTTCAGGGCAATCGTCGCGTGAGCGTCCCGCTGCTTTCAGCCAACGACATCGAGCAGATGATTTTTGCAAGAATTTCAATAGAAACAGAGCTTTCCAGGCGATCCACAAAGAACATATCTATAACCGAGATCGACTATCTTGAGCAGCTGGATCAACGATTGGACAATATGATCGCGGATGGAGATGTAGGGGGTTACCTGCGTTTGAACCACGCCTTTCACCAATCTTTGTATTCCCATGCGGACGCTCCGATACTTGTTGATCTAGCCGAACGGCTATGGCTGCGATTCGGCCCTTCGTTGCGCATCGTTTGCGGTCGCTTCGGCACTCAAAGCCTGCCCGACAGACACAAAGACATTATTGCCGCGCTACGTGAGCGAGATGCAGAAAAGGCCGCGTTAGCAACAGCGCAGGACATTGAGCAGGGTATGGGAATGATGGGCGATGCTTTGCCAAGCACCTAGAAACCAGCGATTCGATTGACAGCATAAAATTTGATCATATTCTATCTGGCAACGACGCTTGCTGGAGAATCCGAGATGTCCACCATCACCAATCACATGCCCACTGCCGAATTGCAGGCGCTGGACGCAGCACACCATCTGCATCCTTTTTCAACCAATGAGTCGCTGGCAGACGAAGGTGTCAGGGTCATCACCCGTGCCAAGGGCGTCTATCTGACCGATAGCGAAGGTCATGAAATTCTGGATGGTATGGCCGGATTGTGGTGCGTGAATATCGGATATGGCCGCGATGAACTGGCCGATGCAGCCGCACGTCAAATGCGCGAGCTGCCGTATTATAATACTTTCTTCAAGACGACCCATACGCCCGCCATTGCGCTGGCTGCAAAGCTGGCTGAGCTTGCGCCAGGTGATCTGAACCATGTCTTCTTTGCCGGAAGCGGGTCCGAGGCCAACGACACCAACATCCGTCTAGTGCGCACCTATTGGGCCGAAAAAGGTCAGCCGGACAAGAACATCATCATCAGCCGCAAGAATGCCTATCACGGTTCTTCTGTTGGATCGGCGTCGTTAGGTGGCATGGCAGGAATGCATGCGCAGGGCGGCATTCCAATCCCGAATGTCCACCATATCAACCAGCCGAACTGGTGGGCGGAAGGCGGCGATATGAGCCCCGAGGAATTCGGCCTTGCCCGCGCGCGCGAGCTGGAAGAGGCCATTCAGGAACTGGGCGAAGATCGCGTCGCTGCCTTTATCGCCGAACCTGTGCAGGGCGCAGGCGGCGTGATCATCGCACCCGACACATATTGGCCTGAAATTCAGCGCATCTGCGACAAGTACGATATACTGCTGATCGCGGATGAGGTGATCTGCGGGTTTGGCCGAACCGGCAACTGGTTTGGCTCGCAAACCGTCGGGATCAAACCGCATATCATGACAATCGCCAAGGGCCTTAGCTCAGGCTATGCACCTATTGGCGGATCGATCGTCTGCGACGAAGTCGCCCGTGTCATCAGCGCCACCGAGTTCAACCATGGCTACACCTATTCCGGCCACCCGGTTGCCGCAGCAGTTGCGCTCGAAAATCTGCGCATCCTCGAAGAAGAAAACGTCGTCGATCATGTGCGCAACGTGGCCGCGCCCTATATGAAAAAGAAATGGGACGCATTGGTCGAGCATCCGCTAGTCGGAGAGGCAAAGATCGCAGGCTTGATGGGGTCCATCGCATTAACGCCTGAAAAGGCAAGCCGAGCCAAGTTCGCATCAGATCCCGGCACGATCGGATATATCTGCCGCGAACATTGCTTCAAAAACAATCTGATCATGCGTCATGTGGATGACCGCTTGGTCATCTCTCCGCCGCTGGTCATTACCCCGGCCGAAATCGACGAGATGTTCGTGCGCATTCAAAAATCGTTGGATGATGCGTTGGTTGAAATCAACGAAAAAGGTCTGATGAAGCCTGCGTCCTGATCATTAGATCATGGGCGACCCAAGTGGGCCGCCCTAATTATCAGCGCATCCTTTCCAGCAGGCCGAGCGACGGGTATCCATCCGGGATCAACCCCTGAGCAACCTGAAACGCGCGCACCGCGTTAATCGTATTTGGCCCGGTGCGCCCATCGATCCCTTGTGTATCGAAGCCCGCCTGAGTCAGCCGACGCTGTAGTTCTTTCTTTTCAGTAAAGCTCAATACGCGATCGCCACGCGGCCAATCGGCCTCAAACGGAGAGCCTCCTGCAAGCCGGTCGGACAGATGCCCGATGCCGATCACGTAGGCATCGGCGCCGTTGTAGGCCTCGATCACTTTGAAATTATTGAAGATCATCAGGGCGACACCTCGACCACCAGCCGGTAACAGAATTGCCGCTTGACCGTGATCGGGCACGGCCTTGCCCGAGTAAGCAAGAACCCCACGGGCCGCCCATTCCGACGGCATCATAGTGAAATCTCGCCGCGCGTTGGCGTAGTCAAAGTCGGATGGTAGTTGCACTTCGACCCCCCAAGGTTGGCCTTTGGTCCATCCATGTTTTGCCAAATAAGAAGCGGCTGATGCTAAGGCATCAGTTGGATTATCGGACCAGATCTCGCGACGCCCATCTCCATCGAAATCAACCGCGTAATCAAGAAACGAGGTCGGCATGAACTGTGTATGCCCCATCGCCCCAGCCCAACTGCCAACCATATTCTCAGGGTCGACATCCCCTGCCTGCAGTATCTGCAACGCGGCGATCAGCTGTCCCTCAAAAAAGTTTGCTCGTCGAGCATCAAAGGCCAAAGTCGCCAGCGACCGAATGGTTTGCTTGCTTCCTCGGTAGGTGCCGAACGAAGTCTCAAGACCCCAGATCGCGGTCACGACCTCTTTTTCGACGCCGTACTGGGCTTCGATCCGGGTCAAAGTCTCTCGGTGCTTGTCTAGCCCAGCGCGACCGTTGGATATCCGCGTTTTTGAAACCGCTCCGTCCAGATATTCCCAAATCGGTTTGGAAAACTCCGCCTGATTGCGATCGCGTTTGATGATGTCACTGTCATAGGTCACCCCAGCCAACGCCCGATCCAGCGTATTGACCGAGATGCCCTGCTCTTGCGCCCGCTTGCGAAATGCCCCCAGCCAAGCCTGAAATCGGGCATTCCCGTCTGCCGATACACGTTGCACCTCGACTTTAGGCCGCAGCACGGGCCGTACCGAGACCGTCACGTCCGCCGAGGCCAGTTGCACATTGTCGACCATAGGTCGGGCCAGAGGCTGTATCGAATTTTCTGTTGTATCCGCCTGCACGATGGATGCCCATAATGCGGCGGTCATAACGCCACCTACACACTTACGCATTCCGTTTTATCCTGATTACTGCTCAGAGCCGATGATAGCGCACAATCGGGATTTCTCAAAACGCAGAACGTCAGGTTTCGTGATCCTGTTCCTCACGTTCCGCGCGAATACGGGCAATGGCATCACGCAAAAGCGATACGCGATTGGGTCGAAAGCTATCCTCGGTCACATCCATGCCCTGCATACGATCCAGCCTAAACACTCGGAAATCCTGGCGCAAGTGACACCAGCTGAGCAGTACGCTGGCGCGATCCATATAGACGATGCTCAGCGGATTGACCCGACGACGGGTGTCTGCGCCTTTGGCATCGGTATAGGCGAACTCGATCACGCGTTCGTCCCACGCGGCTTGGCGCAGTTCGGCGACATCGATGGTTGGCACGGCCGGCCTGTCAAATCGCGTGGCGGTCAAAACGGCGTGGCTCAATCGGTGCGACTGGCGCTGCGGCAACCGGCCCTGCAGCTTGCGTAGGGCCGCGCTTGCGGCATCCGACAGCGCCGGGTCTCCGATCAATTGCACCTCGCGCAAGCCCAACACCAGCGCTTCGAGCTCATCATTGGTGAAACCCAACGGCGGTAGGGTGGCATCCTCGATTAGGGTGAACCCGAAACCGGCCTCTCCGTCGATTATCGCCCCGAGGCCACGCAATGCATCGATATCCCGGTGCACTGTGCGCGGCGAAACGCCTAAATCCTGCGCCAATTGAACCGACGTCCTGGGCGAGGGGCCAGATCGTAGGGCCTGCATCAACTGAAAAAGACGGGCGGTGCGGGACATAGTATATTCTACTCTAAGTCTAATGTCAGAATCTGTCATCAGTCCGACGTATCCATCAGGCGTCCCAACTATGGAGCTGATGATGCTGACCCTTCTCACCTTCCCCTCCGCCTTTGGCCTGTTCAGCGCCAGCCCATTCTGTGTGAAAACGGCCCTGATGCTTCAAAACGCGGGCCTGCGCTGGCAACGGTCCGATCTGCTGGACCCACGCAAGATGCCACACCAGAAGCTGCCGGTTCTTCGCACGCCTGAACGTCTGATTCCGGACAGCGACCTGATCCGCGACTGGCTTGAGGCTCAGGGGGCCGATTTCGATGCTGGCCTGACCGACCTGCAAAAAGCCCAGTCCCGCGCACTGGTCCGCATGGCCGAGGAACACCTTTACTTTCATGTCGTGCAGGACCGTTGGGCCAATGATGAGGTTTGGCCAATCCTGCGCGATACATTCTTTACCGTCATTCCCGCACTGATCCGCAAGCCGGTTTCGAATTCGATCCGGAAATCCGTTCTCAAGGGGCTCGCGTTTCAAGGTGTATCCCGCTTTTCGCCCGTCGAACGACAAGACCGGCTGGAGCGCGACTTTGAGGCGATCTCGGCCTATCTTTGGCAATCGCCTTATCTGATGGGAGAGAAACCTACCTCGGCGGACATGAGCGTCGGTCCAATGCTGGCGGCGATGCGCGCGACACCATCAGACACCCCCCTGACCCGTCGGATTAAACAAGATAAGCTGCTCAACAGCTATATCGACCGAATGGAGCAGGCGATCCCGCTATCATGACAGCCTTTGAGGACAAAAAAGTCGCTGCAGCCTATGAGGCGCTACCAGAAGAGACGCGCAATGGGGCACTAGCGCTGCGCGAGTTGATCTTCGAAACTGCGGCCTCGCTGCCACGCGCTCAGCCTCTGGAAGAAGCGTTGCGGTGGGGCCAGCCCGCCTATCTGGCGCCCAAAGGCTCGACGATTCGTTTGGGCGGACACAAGGCGGCCTGCTTTGCGTTGTTTGTACACTGCCAAAGCCGACTGATGGGGGATTTTACTTCCGCCTTTCCTGGTGAGGATCGGATCGACGGCAATCGCGCGATTCTGTTCGACCGGCCCGATCAGATTGATCCTACGCGCCATGGCTGGCTGATTGCGCGCGCGCTTACTTATCACCTCTGACGGCGTTTGCGTTCGACCTTGCGCTTGATCTTGTCCTTCTTGCGTTTGGTGCTGGCGGCCTTGCGCCGCGTTCCGCGCTTGGCGGGGCCACGGCCGCGCGGCAGCGCCTGATCATCGATGGACAACAACTCCAATTCCAATCCGCCCGTCACCGGCGTCGCCTCGGTCAACCGCACCGTGACACGCTGGCCAATGGCGATGATCAGCCCGGTGTCCGAGCCCATCAGCGTCCCGGCCTCTCGGTCGAAATGGAAAAACTCTCGCCCCAGCGAACGCACTGGAACCAGACCGTCCGCTCCGGTCTCGTCCATCTTCACGAAGGCACCGAACCGGGCAATACCGCTGATCCGGCCAGAAAACTCATTGCCGACCCGCTCGCTGAGATAGGCCGCCAGATAGCGATCAGTCGTATCGCGCTCGGCCATCATCGAGCGGCGCTCGGTATCCGAGATATGGGTCGCCGTTTCTTCCAACCGTGCAATCTCATCCTCGGTCAAACCGTCCTTGCCCCAGCCATGGGCTGAGATCAGCGCGCGATGCACGATCAGATCAGCATAGCGCCGGATGGGAGAAGTGAAATGCGCATAGTTCCGCAGAGCCAGCCCAAAATGGCCGAAATTTTCGGGGTTGTAATAGGCCTGCGCCATCGACCGCAGGGTCGTCAGGTTGATCAGCTCTGCATCCTCGGTACCAGCGGCGGCGTTCAGCAGCGCGTTCAGATGTCGGGTCTGCAATACCTGCCCTTTGGCGAGGTTTAATCCCGCCGCCTGCGCCGTCTCTCTCAGGCTTTCCAGCTTTTCGGGCGCGGGCTCTTCGTGGACGCGGAACAGCAGCGGGCGGCGTTTGGTGATCAGGGTCTCGGCAGCGGCGACATTGGCGAGGATCATGAATTCCTCGATCAGCTTATGCGCATCCAGCCGGTCACGGAACGCGACGCTGGTCACCTCACCCGCATCGCTGAGTACGATTTTGCGCTCAGGCAGGTCCAGTTCCAACGGCTGCCGCATGGTACGTGCCTTTTTCAGCGCAGCATACGCGGCATAAAGCGGATTCAGCACCGTATCCAACAGCGGCCCGGCGCGGTCGTTCGGGTTGCCGTCGATCGCCTCCTGCACCTCGTTATAATTCAGCGAGGCGGCAGAGCGCATCAGGCCGCGCACGAACCGGTGGCCGATCTTGTTGCCTTCGGCATCAATCTGCATCCGCACGGCAATACAAGCGCGCGGTACGCCTTCGTGCAGGGAACACAGATCGCCGGACAGGCGATCCGGCAGCATCGGCACTACGCGGTCCGGGAAGTAACTGGAGTTGCCCCGCTTGCGTGCCTCGCGATCCAGCGCCGTACCGGGTTTCACATAGGCGGCGACGTCAGCTATGGCGACCCAGATCACATGGCCACCCGGGTTCTTGGGATCGTCATCGGCATGGGCATAGCAGGCGTCGTCGTGGTCCCGTGCATCCGCAGGATCGATGGTCAGCAAGGGCATATCCCGCAGGTCTTCACGCCCTTTCAGTCCAACGGGTTTGGCCTTGTCGGCTTCTTCGATTACCTTGTCCGGGAAATCGTCGGGAATACCGTGTTGGTGAATGGCAATCAACGAGACAGCCTTGGGCGCGGTCGGATCGCCGAGCCGTTCAACAATACGCGCACGCGGCAGACCCATGCGGTTCTTGGGTCCGGCCTGTTCGGCCTCAACCAACTCACCATCCTTGGCCCCCAGAACGGCCCCGTCCGCGACCAGCCATTCTGTCTGACCAGCCTTGTCGATGGGCACGATCCGCCCGCCTTCGGCCCCTTTGCGGAAAATGCCGACGATCTTGCGCGGGTTGGTGCCGATGCGGCGGATCAAGCGGGCTTCGTAATTGTGATCTTCCTCATGCACCACGGTCAGGCGGGCCAGAATGCGGTCACCCTCACCCAGCGCCGGATCGCTGGCACGCGTTACGAGCAGAACGATGGGCTCGACCCCCTCTCCGTGCCATTCCAACGGGCGCGCAAACAGGTCGCCATCTACGTTCGGGGCCTTCACCTGCAACACGCTGACCGGCGGCAGACGATCCGGATCGCGATAGCTGCGGTTGCGTTTTTCCAGATGGCCGTCGGCCTCAAGTTCTTTCAGGATACGCTTCAGATCGATCCGATCCGCGCCCTTGATGCCAAAAGCCTTGGCGATATCACGTTTCGAGGTCAGGGTAGGGTTCGCCGAGATCCAGTCGAGGACCTCTTGCTTGGTCGGAATGCGTGTCATGAGTTTGGCCTAGCACGGGCATGCGACCGCGTCATGGTCAAAAAGCGGTGCCTCATGTCAGCCGTGCAGATCGGCCACGGTATCCACATCGCGCAGATTATCCAGCAACGCTACTCGGCACCCGCGAACCGAATTCAGTGTGTCTTCCAACGCGTGTTCCGTTGACCAGCGCACATCGCGGAATAACCCTGAGGGCAGCGCCCCATAGCGCTGCGCACCGACCAGCCAATAGCCGCCATCCGGGGCGGGCCCGAACACCATCTCAGCCCGGCCCAACGCGCGAAAGGCCCGCGCAATGTGACCCCGTGTGATGCCCGGAATATCCGCACCGATCAGGCACACCGGGCCATCGGGAGCACCGCGCAACATCCGCCCCATGCGGTCGCCCAGATCTCCGCGCCCCTGAGGCTTCCGGGGTAAATCTACAGGCCAGACCCGACTGTTCATTCCCTCCCTATCCGGAGAGACCGCCAGTACAATCTGCCAGCGAGGATCACGCAGACGCCGGATCAGAGATCGCGTTTGATGCCGAAACCACCAAGCAGCCCCGACCATGCCGATATCGCGCCCCAAACGGGTCTTGACCCGACCTGGACGTGGCTCTTTCACCATGATGACCAGCGTTTTCTGCATGGATCAGGCGAAGTAATCCGTCAGAATACGGGTGTAGATCGCCTTGAGTTGATGAATTTGCGCCACTTCGACACATTCATCGACCTGATGCATGGTGTGCCCGACCAGACCAAACTCGACCACCGGGCAATGATCTTTGATGAAGCGGGCATCCGAGGTCCCGCCGGTGGTCGAAAGCTCGGGGCGGATATTTGTTTCTGCTTCGACAGCGCAAGCTACCAGATCAGACAATGCCCCCGGAGGGGTCAGAAAGCTTTCACCCGAAATCTTGATCCGGGTCTCGACATCGACGCCAAACGCCTCGGCAACGGTGTCTGCCTCGGATTGCAACCAATCGCTCAAACTGGCCCCGGAATGCAGGTCATTGAACCGGATGTTCACTGTCCCAGAACATTGCGCCGGTATCACATTTGTCGCCGGATTACCGGTGTCGATCGTGACAACCGCCAAGGTCGAGGCGTCAAAGTGGTCGGTCCCCTGATCCAGTTCGTGGCTGGCCAGCCGATCCATCAGCCGCGCCATCGCGGGCACCGGGTTCTTTGCCCGATGCGGATAGGCCGAATGCCCCTGCACTCCGGTCACAGTGAACCACGCGGTCATCGAGCCGCGCCGACCGATCTTCATCATTTCGCCCATCGTGTTCGGACAGGTGGGTTCGCCCACCAGACAAACCGACATCCGCTCATCCGTTGCGGCCATGTGATCCAGTAAAGCAACAGTGCCATCCAGTGCGTCGCCTTCTTCATCACCTGTGATCGTCAGGATCACCGCCCCATCCGGGGGCGTGTCACGCACAAAATCGATAGCCGCTGCCGCAAATGCTGCCACGCCCGATTTCATATCCGTCGCGCCCCTGCCGTACATCACCCCGTCCCGGACCTCAGCGCCGAACGGGGGCATGGTCCAGGCCGCCTCATCCCCTACCGGAACTACATCCGTATGCCCGTTAAAGCCAAAGCTGCATGCATGACCCTTCTGCCCCCATCGGGCGAAGAGGTTGCAGATTCCACCACGATCTACGCGAGTGCAATAAAATCCGGCCTCCTCCAGCACTTGCTGCAACAAGACCAAAGCCCCGCCTTCATCGGGTGTGACCGATGGGCAACGGATCAGATTTGCTGTCAGCTCAACTGGATCGGTCATATTGGGCCTCTTGTCCTTAGGGGTGCCTGTGTTCGTGCACAGATTCAACGAATTGCCCGGATTGCCAACCCCGAATAGTCGAATTCCGAGACCGAATGCCCAAGCGGCTTGACTTTGCACCCCAACAAAACATGAGCGTTGACCCAGCGGCTGCCTTGCCGCGCTGCCCTTAAGTGCGTTAGAGGGCCGCGAAACAGGTGATTCCACATGAAGCGTGTCTTCTTCGCATTGATCTGCCTGACTTTCGCGACTCTTGCGCAGCAAAGCCAGGCCCAGTCTCTTACGGTTACAACGGTAACCCGTCCTCCGTTCTCATTTGTCGAGGACGGTGCCCAGACCGGTTTCTCGATGGATCTTCTGGCGGCACTGTCTGAATCACTCGGCTGGGAATACTCGGTCAACCGCGTCGAGACATTTGGAGAAATGTTGGGCGCGGTTCAGGATGGTTCTGCCGATCTGGCGATCGCTAATATATCGATCACCGCATTGCGCGAAACCCGAATGGATTTCACGCAACCGATATTTGAGGCCGGATTACAGATCATGGTCCCGTCAGAGGCCGCTCGCCAGCCATCGCTGTTGCACGCTTTGCTGTCTCGGGAATTGTTCATCGCCATCGGGCTGGCCTTTGCGATCCTGCTTGGTGGCGGCATGCTGATGTGGAGTTTTGAGAAACGCGCGCAGCCCTACTTTGATCGCAAATTGAACGAGGCGTGGTTCCCCTCGTTCTGGTGGGCCCTCAACCTGGTGGTGAACGGTGGCTTTGAAGAGCGGATGCCGCGCACCCCGTTTGGCCGCCTGTTGGGTGTAGTACTGGTGGTGTCATCCCTATTCATCGTCTCCGTTTTCACGGCCCGGATCACCTCGGTGATGACGGTGGACGCAATCACCGGCAGCGTTAATTCGGTCAACGACCTCTATGGCAAACACGTGGGGACGATTTCCGATTCGACCGCCGCCAGTTTCCTGAACCGGCGCGAAATTGATTATACCGGTTATGGCGATCTGCAGGACATGCTGACCGCATTCACCAACAAGGATCTGGATGCGGTGGTATTCGACGCTCCGATACTGTCCTACTACGCCAGCCACGAAGGCCGCAGAACGGCAGCAATGACCGGAGGCATCTTCCTGCGCGAAAACTATGGGATCGCATTTCCGACCGGATCGCCTCTGGTCGAAGACGTCAATCAGGCTCTGCTGTCCCTGCGCGAAGACGGCACCTATGACGAAATCTACCGCAAGTGGTTCGGGGCGCGAAACTAAGCGGTTTCCTCGTCACCGAAAAAGGGCGTCATCTGCGCCACGATAACCGCATTTTCATCCAGCGCCCGCTGCATCAATGCCCGTTCATCCGGATCGATATCGTGCCCTTGCGCTTCACGCTCGGCCAGCGTGCCATAGCCGGTGACATCCAGTGGTGCTGTATCGGCCTGTTTCAGGATCGCGACCGTCTCGCGCACGGCCTCGGCCTCGTCCACGCCGCTGGCAAAACACATCAATGCCGCCCCGGTCGCGCCTTCGGGCAGCCCGTCACCATCTTTTCGACCGATCTGAACCAACAACGTATAGACCTGTTGGCGCGAAGGTTTTTTCTGCTTTTCCATACTGCCCGCAATACGCTGGCCCAATGACACGGTCAACTCAGTCGCGGGTGATGGCGTACAGGTGATCCAATAGCATCTGCGCCGCCATACGCTGTGTGTCGCGCCATTCCGCGCGGGGCCGCAATGGCATCACCGCATCTGTATTGAAATAAATTGCGGCCATTCCCGCTGCCACGGCTTGGATATCCCGCGCGCTGGCAGCCGGTAGTTCCTTTATGATTTCAGCAGCGATCCTTGCCTCGAAATCATAAACAAACCCAAGCAACGGTTCTCGCAAATCCGCGTGCCTTTCTGAGGCGGCGACCAACGCGGCAAACACCGCGGCACTTTCCGAAGAATAGGCGCTGCGTCCGAATAAAGCTTCCGTCATCGCCGCGACCCGGTCGGTGCGCGGCAGAGTGTCAAAGAGCGCCTCAGCCTGATCTGCAAAAACCCGCAGAACGTGATCCAGCAGCTTGCGAACCATCTCGTCCCGATTGCCCAGATAGTGGCGCAGCAATGGCCGCCCGACGCCTGCCTCTTCGGATATGCGGGCCAGGGTCGAGCCATCCAGCCCATAGCGCGCGACACAACGCATAAATGCGTTCAGGATCTGTTCGGATCTTGCGTCTTTCAGGCTGGGGCGAGGCATCAGAAACCGTTCGCAACGGGCAGGAAAACATCCGCCAGAATGTAGAGAACGCCCAGACCAATCCACAAAACCGTCAGCGACCAGAACAGTGCGGGGTCTGTCGCGCGATCAATCGGCTCGATCAGGAAGGCCTGCCCCGAGCGCACCGCCAAGAGCCCCCAAAAGATGAACAACAGACCCCAAAGGCCGTAGAACCCGGCGAGGGTCGAGATAAGTAGCGCCGCCAGAACCAGCAGCGTCATCCACTTTTGATGCCTCAGCGTTTGAACAAATGTCATCCTGCCTCCAAGCGGGTCCTGAAAATTCTTAAGGTCAAATCTGGACATTCGGGGGTTTATTGTCAATATTGATGATAATCATTTTTGACAATAAACGGACTCGACAATGCCGCCTGCCGCACTTCCCGACCAACCCAAACAACAACTGCCGCGTGAGGCTTATGTCTCGGACAGTTGGTTTGAGGCCGAGCAGAAAACCCTGTTCAGCAAGTGCTGGAGTTTTGCCGGGGTGACCATGGATTTCACCGAACCCGGCGATTTCAGGACGATTCAGACCGGGGCCTACGCTCTGATCGTCATCCGGGACGCAAATGGCGACTTGCGCGCGTTCCACAACCAATGCCGTCATCGCGGCACCGAGTTGCTGGAAGGTTGCGGCAACGCAGGCAAAACCATTGTCTGCCCCTATCACAACTGGGTCTACAATCTGGATGGCGCTTTGCGTGGTGTCCCGGCCCAGCGCGAGTGCTTTCCGGATCTGGACAAGAAGGCAACCGCGTTGTTCGGTGCCTCAGTCGGTGTCTTCCGCAACCTTGTTTTTGTTCACCCAGAACCGGATCAAAGCTTTGACGCGTGGCTTGGCGATCTGGCTCAAATACCTTGGCCTCATGATCTGGCATCAAGCGAGCTACAAGAGAACCCCGACGACGTGGTCTATGAGATCAACTGCAATTGGAAGGTCTTCTTTGAAAATGCAATAGACGGCTATCATCTGGCCTATCTGCACAAAGACACGTTGGGCGGGCCAACCCATGACAAGAATCTTTGGGAGGTTTTTGGCCAAAACATGGTCTGGTGGTCGACTGAGCGCGAAGGCGTCAAACATCGTATCCCTCAGTTTGTTGAAAGCTCGGCCAAAGGGTCCGGCCTGAAAACGGTACGGAATGCCGAAACGCCGGGCTATGGCGGGGTCTACATGCTGTTTCCGACCACGATCCTGACGCCAAACCCCTGGGGGTTTTCGATATCGACCATGGAACCAGTGGATGCCAACACAACACTTCTGCGGGTCAGAAACTGGTCGCCTAAAGGCTGGTTCACCTATACGCATCGCGCGGCGGACATACCCGGATACGACCCGGAATCCGGTCGGATCAAATCCTCTCACTGGACCCAGCACCCACTGGAGACGGGGGATTTTCAGACCGAGGATGTCTGGGTGTGCGAAAAGATGCAGCGCGCCCTTCAATCGCCCCGATATCAAGTCGGCCCTCTGGCAAAAGGGGCCGGAGGTGAGGCGGCGATTGATTTCTTTCAGCAGACAGTGCTGGAGTTCATGCCAAAATAAGAAAGGCCGCAGAGCATGCACTCTGCGGCCTATTCAGACTGAAACGACGGGATCAGTCGCGCAGTAGCTCATTGATCCCGGTTTTCGAACGGGTCTTTTCATCGACGCGCTTCACGATGACCGCGCAATACAGGCTTACATTGTTCTTGGACGGCATCGAACCCGCAACAACCACCGAATAGGGCGGAACCTCGCCATACATGACTTCACCGGTTTCGCGGTCCACGATCTTGGTGGATTTACCGATGAATACGCCCATGCCCAGAACCGAACCCTCGCGGACGATGCAGCCTTCGACCACTTCCGAACGCGCACCGATAAAGCAGTTGTCCTCGATAATGGTCGGACCGGCCTGCATCGGCTCCAGCACGCCGCCAATGCCGACGCCGCCCGACAAGTGCACGTTCTTGCCGATCTGCGCGCAGGAACCAACGGTGGCCCAGGTATCAACCATCGTGCCTTCATCTACATAAGCACCAAGGTTGACGAACGAAGGCATCAGCACCACACCCGGTGCGACATAGGCCGACTTGCGGACCACACAGTTTGGCACGGCGCGGAACCCTGCCGCGCGCCACTGGTTCTCACCCCAACCGGCGAACTTGCTGTCTACCTTATCCCACCAGCCGCCGTTTTGCGGGCCTCCGGTCTGGATTTCCATGTCCTTGATGCGGAACCCCAGCAGAACTGCTTTTTTCGCCCACTGGTTCACGTGCCAATCACCACTGTCGAGCTTTTCAGCCACCCGCAGCGAACCGCTGTCCAGCGCGCTCAGCGTGTCTTCGATTGCTTCTCGTTGCTCGCCGGTGGTCGCAGGGGTGATTGTGTCACGTACTTCCCAGGCGGCTTCGATGGCGGCTTCCAGTTGCGCATTGGACATGGGGCGTCTCCCTAGAGAATCTGTTCACGTTGATGTGGCCTATACGCAAGCGAGACCCATGGCGCAATGCGACGCGGATACCTCGGTTTGCGTCAATCATCGGTAAGTGCGCTGAGTGCGGCAAACATATCCCGGTCATTTTGGGTTCCGGCATTGGGTGCGGTCAGCAACACATCGCCGTAGAAAACCGAATTTGCGCCAGCCAGAAAGCACAAAGCCTGCTCGGCAGTTGAAAAGTCCGACCGTCCTGCCGACAGGCGCACCCGTGTTTGCGGCATGGTGATCCGCGCGGTCGCAACCATGCGCACCAGATCAAAAATGCCCACCTTTTCTAGATGCGCCAGCGGCGTGCCTTTGATCGGGATCAGCGCGTTTATCGGTACACTTTCGGGATGCGGATCAAAATTCGCAAGGACCTGCAACAGCGAGGCACGATCCCGCAGGCTTTCACCCATACCGATAATGCCGCCGCAGCACAGATCAATACCTTCGTCCCGGCAATAGCTGAGGGTCTCAAGACGATCCTGATAGGTACGAGTTCCAATAATCTCGCCATAGAATTCCGGCGAAGTATCCAGGTTATGATTGTACGCCGTAAGTCCCGCCTCGGCCAATCGTTTGGCCTGATGTGGCTTGAGCATGCCCAGGGTGACGCAAGCCTCCATGCCCAGATCACGCACGCCCCGCACCATGTCCAGCACATTGTCGAATTCTTCGCCGTCGCGCACCTGACGCCATGCAGCACCCATGCAAAACCGTTCAGCCCCCGCATCGCGCGCCCGTTTGGCAAGCGAGATGACATTCGCAGGGTTCATGAGCTTTTCCTTGGTCAGCTCGACCTCGCGATGATGAGCGGATTGCGGGCAATAGGCGCAATCCTCGGGACAGCTTCCGGTTTTTATCGACAGCAGGCTGGCTTTTTGGATGTCGTTTGGATCGTGATATGTCCGGTGAATTACATTTGCGCGACCTACCAGATCCAACAGTGGGAGGCGCATCAGCGCCTCCACTTCATCCACGGTCCAATCGCTGCGGATATCTTGCCCGGTATCAAGCATCTGGCTGCGGCCCACGGATTTTCTGCATCAGACCCGTTGGCAGGCCAATCACTAGAACGGCTGCCAATGCAATCTTCACGAGATCACCCAGGATGAAAGGGCTGAAACCGTAAACCAGAACCTTGTCTGCAGGCACGAACTGAGCCAACCAACGCAGACCCAGCGCATAGATCACCGCAAGTCCAGCCAGCATCGCCGGAACCAGAAACAGTTTGCGCAGATTGTCCGCGGCCCATCCAACCATGACCGAGGCGACCACGAAACCCAGCAAATAACCTCCGGTTCCGCCCATCATATAGGCCAGCCCGATGCCTTTTTCGGGCGTTCCGGCAAACACCGGCAAACCCACTGCCCCGGCAACCATGTAACCGATCACGGTTGCAGAACCGAGACGCAGCCCAAATGCCGCGGCGATAGCCATGACAGCGGCGACTTGAAGAGTCATGGGCACAGGCCAAAATGGCACCTGGACTTTTGCACTGGCGGTCAAAAGAAGAATACCCAACGCGACACGAAGGATCTGACCCGCAGGAGTTATTGCTCCGGCGGCCGGAAGGGTGGATTGCAGAGTGGCTTTCATCGTCTTTCTCTTTTTATAGATAATATTTCATCGATTCAAAATTGATCATCGTTTTTATCTATTAAAAATCAAGTCAAATCTTCTGAGGAGGCACAGATTGTCGTTTCAAAGGCAGAAAGTATCAGCTTGCACGACGGATATGGCGCACAAGTATCGAGGTTGCGGCGGAAATGTCTTTGCTCTTCAGTGCCTGAATGATCGCAGCGTGATCCGTATCGACGCGCTGCACCCATTTGGGCCGCCAATGTGCAAACAAGTGCCTGGCACTGGCGATGTGCAGGTCATCGACAGAATGCAAAAGGCGGGGCAACCCGCATGGTGTCAGGATGGCACGATGAAACACCCTGTTCCGCGCCTCCCACTGAGGCATGCTCTCTGCCTCATCACACGCCTTTCGTGCATCATCAGCGGCCTTCAGAGCAGATGGAGTCATGTTTTGCACGGAATGCTGCATTGCCAGCGTTTCCAGCGCGACACGCATTTCGATCACCTCACGCACTTCGGCAGCGTCCAACGCGGTGACGCGCATGCCCTTTCGCGGCTCGCTTTTGGCCAATCCATGCGCCTCAAGCCGCAGCAGTGCTTCGCGCACCGGAACATGGCTGGTCTCAAAGTCGCGCGCGATATGGTCCTGACGCAGCTTTTCACCGGCAGGAAGATCGCCGGTGATGATTTTCTGGCTCAGGGCATTATAGATTGTGTCGGCAATGGTTGCGGTCATGAATTATAGATAAAATCCATGAACAACATCTACAAGCCGTATTCTCAACCCGTTAGCGGATCTGGCGCGATGTTCCCGCCGCAAATCAGCACTGCGACACGCTCACCCGGCTCCGGCTGGTAAGCGCCCGAAATCAGTGCGGCAAGCGCAGCAGCCCCTGCTGGTTCAACCAGTATTCGATGCGTCTGCCACAGAGTATTCTGGGCTTGCGCTATCGCATCATCAGAAACCAGAACCGAACTCATACCTTGGGCCAGCCCAAAGCAAATCTCACCAATTCTCCGTGCGCCCAGTGCGTTCGCTGCAATGCCCGAAACGGAAACATCAACCGGTTCGCCCGCAGCCAACGCCGCATTCAGCGCGCAAGAGGTTTCCGGTTCGACCGCCACGACTTTGCGCGCACCCTGAAACCATGCCAAAGCTCCGGCAATCAGCCCACCGCCGCCCACGGCCACCAATACTGTGTCCGCCTGCAAGCCCTGCGCGTCCCATTCAGCAAAACATGTCCCTTGCCCTGCCACCGTCGCTGGCGCATCATAGGCGTGGATTTGCATGGCGCCGGTGCTTTCCTCATGCGCCTGCGCCATGGTCAGTGCATTGGCGTATTCACCCGAAACAACACTCAGATCAGCCCCGATCCGCTTGATCAGCGCAATCTTGGAGGGGCCTGCAAGTTCGGGCACAAAAATCTTCGCTGGGTAGCCCAGTGATTGCGCGGCATAAGCCGCTGCCGCACCGTGGTTGCCACCGGAAGCCGCCACGACGCCTGCCGCGGGCACATCCATGCTGAGCAGGGTATTGAACGCCCCGCGCGCTTTGAAGCTGCCGGTGTGCTGCATATGTTCAAGCTTCATTTCAATCGGATAGCCCGGAATATGGCTTTCCATCACCGGTGTGACCTGCGCGTGTCCGGCAATGCGATCCCGCGCTGCCAATATTTCACTTTTCCGATCCATTCTTGTCTTTCCGTGACTGGCACTCTGCCCGCGAACCCTATAGCTGTTTTGGAAACACGCAAGCAGGGAACCCCGTTTATGAGAGAAGATCGCCTCAGCCCCTTTCGCGACGCACAGACCGACCGCTCGACCGCAAGCGAGGTACCAGATACCCCGCAGACGCGGTCTTCGGCCTATCGCCTTGCCTTCGCTGATGATGACTTCCTGTGCCGGGATGAGCTGCGCCCCGTACGACTCCAGCTGGAGCTGCTGAAACCCGAGATGATCATGACAGAGCGTGAGATCACCTCGACCATCGTCATGTTCGGTGGCGCGCGCATTCCGGAACCCGCTCAGAAACACACGGCGCGGACCGAGACCTTGGCCGGGCTGTCGAAATACTACGATGAAGCGCGTGAGTTTGCGCGGCTGATGACCGAGAAGTCAAATCAGACGGGCTGCCGCGAAAATGTGATCGTCACCGGTGGCGGCCCCGGCGTGATGGAGGCGGGTAACCGTGGTGCACAGGATGCGGGCGGGTGTTCGATCGGCCTGAACATCGTGCTTCCGCACGAGCAGGCTCCGAACCTATACGTGACGCCTGATCTCAGCTTCAATTTCCACTACTTCGCCATCCGCAAGATGCACTTCCTTATGCGCGCTCGCGCCATCACCATCTTCCCCGGCGGCTTCGGCACCATGGATGAGCTCTTCGAATCCCTGACTTTGATCCAGACCGGCCGCATGGATCGCGTCCCTTTCCTGCTGTTCGGGCGTGAGTTCTGGGAGAAGGTCATCAACTGGGAAGCGCTGGCCGATGCAGGCACCATCTCGGACGAGGATCTGGACCTGTTCCGCTTTGTCGACACTGCGCAAGAGGCGGTCGAGATCATCGAGAATTGGGAACCCGCGCCCCCACGCGATGAAATACCGGGGCGCTGAGCCATGAGCCCGAAGACCGGAGAAATGTTGCACTTGCGCGGGAATGCCCTGAAAAAGGGTGAACCTGTGGCCCTGCCGTTGACCCAAAGCAGCATGTACCATCTGCCCGGCGCGCCGGATGGGCATGCCAGCTATGGCCGGGTCGATAACCCGACCTGGGTGCATCTGGAACACGTTCTGTCGCATCTGGAAGATGCGCCCTGCCTCAGCTTTCCCTCGGGTATGGGTGCAATTTCGGCGGCCTTGTTTGCGACTGTCAAAACCGGGTCGCGCCTGCTGATCCCGTCCGACGGCTACTATGTGACACGTCTTTTGGCTGATCGGTTTCTATCAAATCTGGGCGTCTCGATTGTTGAGCGTCCAACCACAGCCTTCGCCGAGGGCGGCTTAGATGGATTCGATGTGGTGTTTCTGGAAAGCCCCTCGAACCCTGGTCTGGACATGCTAGACCTGCCCGCAATTGCCGGGGCTGTGCGCGAAGCCGGTGGCATCACCATCGCAGACAACACAACCATGACACCCTTGGGCCAACGCCCGCTGGACCTTGGCGTCGATGTGGTGGTGAGTTCGAATACGAAGGCGATGGGCGGGCATTCGGACCTGCTGATGGGCCACGTCGCCAGCCGCAATACGCAAATCATGGAGCGAGTTGAGGAATGGCGCCGCGTTTCTGGTGCGATTCCGGGGCCACACGAGGCGTGGTTGCTACATCGGGGTTTGGAGACGCTGGATGTGCGGTTTGATCGGATGTGTAGCTCAGCACAAATACTGGCTGAACGGCTGGCGGCGCACCCGGCCGTGAAACAGACCCGCTATCCCGGACTGACCGATGATCCGGCGCACACATTGGCGACGGCTCAAACCACGCGCTTCGGGTTTCTGCTAAGCATCACGCTTGAGACCGAGACCAAAGCCGAACAGTTCATCAACAGCTGCCCACTGCTGCGTCCGGCTACATCCTTCGGCGGCGTCCACAGTTCGGCCGAGCGGCGCGCCCGTTGGGGGGATGCTGTCGATCCTGCGTTCATCCGCCTGTCCGTGGGGTGCGAACCGGTGGACGAGTTGTGGCAGGCCATCGAGGCCAGTTTAGACGCGATATGACTATTTCTTAGGGTCGCGCAGTTCGGGAAACACGTAGATCGGCAGCACAATACTGCCGATCAGAGCGCCCAACCATACCAGCAAGGTTGCGGCCAACAGATTTGAGATACCGCCAATGGTCAGACCGGATGTGATCAGATCGGTGACCAGAAGGCCAACAAAGGTTACGATCAAGGCAATTCCGCCCTTCAGCGCCGGCGCCTTCTTTTCCCCCAGCTTCAGGATCAGCGGTTCGGCTATCACCTGGACCAGGGTGAACACGACTACCACCACGATGAAGGAAATCGGTCGGATCGCAAACTCTGACAGCAGCAAACTGGCCAATAGCAGCCCGATGGCGTTCCCAGCCAGCAATGCCAGCACCGATTTGAGCCTGCGCGTCATGGGGTGATCTCCGTCAATGATCAATCTGAAACATCTTAATATTAGCAGAGCTTGACAGATTTACGAGACAATTTAGCTGCCTCTTCTTTTTGACCTGTTGAAATCAATTGATAAAATACCTTCATCAAGGCCAAACCCCACATCGACGAGAGGCAAGATGAGCGACGACCCCTATTCCGTACTTGGCGTCGCCAAAGACGCCAGCGATGCCGAGATCAAGAAAGCCTATCGGAAGATCGCCAAAGAATGCCACCCGGACCTCAAGCCGGGCGATGCCGAGGCAGAGGCCAAGTTCAAAGCCGCTGCTGCTGCTTATGACCTGCTGAAAGACCCCGAGACGCGCAAACGCTACGACAATGGCGAAATTGATGCGTCGGGACAGGAACGTCCGCAGCAGCAGTATTATCGCGAATATGCCGAGGCTGCAGGCAACCCTTATCGCGGTCACGCGGCTGAACAGGACGATATGTCCGACATCTTTGCCGAATTCATGCGCGGGCGGGGTGGATATGGACAGCGCACGCAGGAGTTCCATGCACCGGGCCACAACTTGAACTACTCGCTGCAGATCAGCTTTCTGGACGCCGTTTTTGGAGCCAGCCAGAAATTGACCCTGCCAGATGGGAACCGGATTGAAGTGAAGATACCTGCGGGTATCACGACCGGGCAAACCATCCGCCTGCGTGGCAAAGGGGCCCCGGGGTACGGCGATGGGCCTCCCGGCGATGCGCTTGTGACGATCTCGGTTGCGGATCACCCGGTGTTCGACCGTCAGGGCGATGACATCCACATCACGCTGCCCATCACCATTGATGAGGCCGTTCTGGGTGGCAAGGTTCCCGCCCCCACCATCGACGGTGGCGTCAATGTCAGTGTCCCAGCGGGGACCAGCAGCGGCAAAACCCTGCGCCTGCGTGGCAAAGGAGTCAAGAAACGCGGCTCGTCCGAGCGGGGCGATCAGTTCATAGAACTGACCGTCGCAATGCCAGATAAGGTAGACGATGAATTGAAGCACTTCATGGAGACATGGCGCGAAACCCACGGCTATGATCCGCGCAAAGGAATGCCGTCATGAGCCGCACATTGACCGAAGCCGAACTGATCGACGCCATCACCCGCCTGACTTCGGATCGCCTGACCGAATATCTGGCCGCTGAGATCGTGATCCCCGAGCAATCGGAGCAAGGTCTGCGATATCAGCGTATCGACGTTGCACGTCTGGAACTGGCATGCGAACTGCATGACCAGTACGACATGGAGGCCGATGCACTGTCGATGATGATCTCTCTGATCGACCAGATGCATGGGCTGCGCGCCGAACTGCGCGAGGTTTTGAACGCAGTCGAGGCGCAACCGGAACCGGTTCGCCAACAACTGATCGAAGTGATCGGAACAGCGCGATTCCGTCGCAGTTAACGGGGTTTTGGGAGCCGGGATTTTGGCGTAGAAGGCGCCCTTGATCCTTAGCCCGGTATCCCCATGACCCAGTCCAGATCCGAATTGCTGATGCCTGCGGGCAATCTGCGTAAGTTGAAACTCGCCATCCTCTATGGCGCGGATGCGGTCTATCTGGGCACACCGGATATGTCGCTGCGGACAAAGTCCGAGTTCTCGCTGGAAGAGGTGATAGAGGGAGTCGAGTTCTGCCACAACCATGGCCGGCGCGCGTACCTGACACTGAACCTGTTCTCGCACAATAAGGACATTCCGAAGCTGGACGAATACATCGACACTGTCCGCAAGGTGAAACCTGACGGGCTGATCATCGCCGACCCCGGAGTGTTCCAATACGTCCGCGAACGCGCGCCGGAACTGCCGCTGCATATCTCGACGCAAGCCAATATCTGTTCGTGGTTGTCGGTGAAGTTCTGGCAGGATCAGGGGGCCGAGCTTGTGGTTCTGGCCCGCGAAGTCTCATACCCCGAATTGGTCGAGATTCGCGAGGAATGCCCCGATATCAAGCTTGAGGCGTTTGTGCACGGGGCCATGTGCATGACCTATTCGGGCCGCTGCCTACTGTCGAACTTCATGGCCGAACGCGGGGCCAATCAGGGCAACTGCGCCAATTCCTGCCGCTGGAACTATGGTCTGAAACTGCGTCTGAAAGACGGAACGCATCAGGAGCTGCGCATTACCGATGAAAACGCCGACCTATTCGAATTCCTGCTGGAAGAAGGCTGTCGCCCCGGTGATTTGATGCCCATCGAAGAGGATGATCGTGGATCCTACATCCTCAATTCCCGCGACCTGTGCATCATGCCCAAGCTGGATGAATACTTGAAGATCGGTGTCGACAGTCTGAAAGTCGAAGGGCGCGGCAAATCGGAATACTATGCCGCCATCGTCGCGCGCGCCTATCGTATGGCCATCGACGACTATCACGCCGACCCCGAGAACTGGGACCCGAAGCCCTATATGCGTGAACTCGAAACAGTCGGGAACCGCGGCTACACGCTGGCTTTCCACGAAGGCCGCCTGACCAATTATGCACATGATTACGAACACACAGCCTCGATTGCGCAGTGGGAATATGCCGGGATCGTCACCGAGGTGACCGAGGATGCCTTTCTGGTCGAGGTGAAAAACAAGCTGGAACCGGGGGATGTATTGGATTTCGTCTCTCCGATTTCGCGCGAGACAGTTCTGCTGCGGGTCTATGACTTTGAACGCGCGCATGATGGGGCGCGGCTGGACGTTGTGCAAGGCAGTACCAAAACCATCATCCGCCTTCCCTTCACCCTGTTCGATCACGAGGATATCGACGATCTGCGCACCCGTTTCCCGGTCTACTCCGTCCTGCGCAAAGAACGTGCCCTGACCGACGAACATTGGAGCCGCATCCGCTTTGACAAGCTGGTGCAGGGGCTGGAAACCTCAGGTCGCAATAACCCCAAGGCCTATGCCCGCCGCCGTGACGAGCTGGTCGAGAAAATCGGCGAAGACGGCAATGAGCGCCGCTTCAAAACCAATCGTATCGGAACCGAGGGATGTTGCGGCAAAGGCTGCAACGGCTGTTTGATCTTCTGGCAGGATGAGAAATTCGCGCTCGCCCGCGAGGTCCTATCCAAACGCAAACAGGGTGAGCAGCTGAGCCGTCAGGAAGCGACTGAGCTGAAGCTGCCGGACCCGGCGGCCTGAAGATCACTCTGCGATACGATACTCTTCGGGTACGTAAAACGTATAGTCCCGGTCCGCGACGGCCTCGTGGCAGACATGGCAGTAATCGACCTCTGACGCGCGAAAGCCCATCGTATCACCGAACAGCGAACCGTCCGGCATCACCATGATGTAACGCCAGTCGGCTGTTTCCGGGTTGGTGCCTTCTGGCAGTTTCTCCATCACGAACAGGGCACCGGGATGGATATTGCCCTCATCTGTGACAGTCATACTGTCTTTGGCCAGGACCGAGCCCGCAGGCAGCTCTTCGCCTTCTTGCAATGTGCCGTAATTGTGGGCCATGCGGTTCGCATAGCTGTTGACATAGCGCTGCCCATGCGTGGCCGAGATGTAGGGCGCATCGTTGAACAAAGGCCAGTTCTGATAGTTTCGGATCAAGTCCATCTGTGCCGCCGCATAACCCCGCGACATGCGTCGTATCAATGACTGATAGTGTTTCTGCGCTTGCTCCTTGGTCAGATCGGCTGGGTTTTCAATCGCCAAATGCGCATCCTGATCTTTGGTCTGAGCAGATGCCGCGTGGAGAACAAATCCCGAGATCGCCAGAACAGCCGCGATACCCAAGACTTGCCGGTGACTTACAATCATATTGTGGCCTCCCTGACTGATCAGTTCGCCTAAATGCCGCTTTGCTTCAGAAAAATGGTAGCGGCCTTAATTGGTGTTACCAGCACCGCCCCGGCAATCTCACCACCTTGTGTCTGTCGGTGAGTTCCCCATCCAGAGCGGGTCTGCGCCGAAGATACCAAATTTTGAACAAGGAAACAGCACTCAATTCATTAAGTTTTTCGCGTGAAGCAACGGCGCATGCCCTTAGCGGTTTAGCCCGGCTTCAGCCTCGATCTGCTTTCGCGATTTCCGGGCCCGTTCGGTGGCCGATTTTAACTGGCCACAGGCCGCCATGATATCCTCACCCCGCGTTTTGCGGATGGGTGAGGCATAGCCCGCCTGATAGATGATGTTCGCAAAGGCGCGGATACGATTGTTCGAGCTGCGCTTGTAGGGCGCGCCCGGCCATTCGTTGAACGGGATCAGGTTGATCTTGGCCGGGATGTTATGGCGCTTGATATGTGCGATCAGGCGATGTGCGTCTTCGTCGCTGTCGTTCACGCCATCCAGCATCACGTATTCGAACGTGATCCGTTCAGAATTCGACGCGTTGGGATAGCTGGCCAACGCCTGCAGCAGTTCCTCGATATTCCAGCGCTTGTTGATCGGAACAAGTACGTCGCGAGTTTCATCAGTGGTAGCGTGGAACGAGATCGCCAACAGGCATCCAATTTCTTCAGCCGTGCGCGCGATCTCGGGTACCACACCCGAGGTCGACAGCGTGATGCGGCGACGGGACAGAGAAATCCCCTCGGGGTCCATCGCGATCTTCATTGCGTCACGGACGTTTTCAAAGTTGTAAAGCGGCTCGCCCATACCCATCAGCACGATATTTGACAGCAGGCGTGTTTCATCTTTGGGCGCACCCGGTGTTGGCCATTCCTCAAGATCGTCACGCGCCATCATGACCTGCCCGACAATTTCGGCTGCTGTCAGGTTGCGCACCAATTTCTGCGTGCCCGTGTGGCAGAAGGAACAAGTCAGCGTACAGCCCACCTGAGATGAGATGCATAGCGTTCCGCGATCATCTTCAGGGATATAGACAACCTCAACCTCATGCCCGCCCGCGATGCGGCACAGATACTTGCGGGTGCCGTCCTCTGAAACCTGACGGGTCACGACTTCGGGGATTTCGATTACGAACTGCTCGGCCAGTTGCGTGCGATAGGCCTTGGCCAGATTGGTCATCTCACCAAAATCACGCACACCCCATTGGTAGATCCATTGCCAAATCTGCCCCGTGCGCATCTTCGCCTGCTTTTCGGGCGTGCCGTGTTCAATTAGCGCCTCACGCAATTGATCGCGGGTCAAACCGACAAGGTTCATCTTCCCCTCGGGCAGTTTGCGGGGGATGGTCATGACGTCTTGAGTGATCGGCGCTTTGGGCGACATTGGCGTATCTCGGTGGATTCTGGCTTGGGATGCGCCTCTATATAGGAACACACGTAAAGATCAAAAGAATTCGTGCTTCAATTTGCGTAACGCAACAATTCGTCAACCCGCGCCCGGCCAAGGTCAACCCGACAGGCTGTGATGGCGATCCCCGTACCCGATCCTCCGCCGAACGAAGCACCTACCGCTTCGCACTGCGCATCGCGATAGGCCACCCACGCGTTTTGCGAGGCCTCCAGCGCAGGCACAGCGACGACCCGTCCGGTGACCTCGTCCAGTTCTTGTGCGGAGCCAAGCGCCAGCGAATAGCTGGAGTCTATCGCAGCGTTTACCCGCAACTCCATATCCGAAACACAAGATCCAATTTCCACCTGCGAACCGGCGTCAATACACTCCATAGTTGGATCCGCAATTGCGGATATCGGAAACATCAAAAAAACAAATGCCCATCGCATCCATCAATCCTCCAGACAGAGATATCTGTCTATCACAGATCAAGATGCGCGCCCAATCAAGATGGGCCACTAAAGCAGAAACTTAAGCGGCCCACTGTTGTTAGTTTACTGCGGGCGGGATGTAGCAATCTTCTGCATCCAGGGTCTTTACGGGATCTTCCGGACCACATTGCTCACCCGTTATCGGATAGGTTTCCGATCCTTTCTCACAACCTGCAAGGATCACCGCAGACGCCATCAAGAGCACTGCCAGGTTTTTGCTTAAGTTCATTGCCGACTCCTCAACAAATTCTGAACTAATTAGTTCAGAAAACGGGGACGCAGGCTTTGACACGGATCAAGAAACACCGCTCTACGTAGCGTAAATTTCTGAAAACACACAGGATCGGACCAAACAAATAAAACCCCGCCGGAAAGCGGGGTTTCGGAATTTGATCTGCTTGTGGCTTAGTTCGTGCAGCGCGTTTCCGCGTCTTCAATCGCGGCCGTAAAGCCCAGCAACGAGAAAGTGTCCTTGGTCTGCGTACCACGTTCCGAACGGGCGGTCAGCACCGCCTCACTTCCGCGCTTCATCGCTGTGACGATCTTGGCATCGTCCGAGGCGGTCGCAGGCCATGCCCACTCACCATCGGTGAACAGCTCGAACTCGCTGCCATCGACAACCAGATTGACAGTAGAACCAGACGCAAACGGATAGCCGCCGGTAAAGGTCACCTGCCCTTTAACCTCGGCATTCGGGCGATAGAACACAAACAGCAGGATATCGCTGCGCCGAACGGAAACGACCCGGCCACCGCGTGTGTTCACGGTCTCTTTCGGGGCAGATACGCTCCAGCATTCGGTTGGATCGTCCTCGACAAACACGCTCCAGTCCGTTTTTGCAGCGACGCGATTGGTACTGGTCGCCTGCTGCGCAATTGCCGTTGTCGCCATTCCTGCCATGCACAGGCCCGCGATCACGCGGACGAGCTTTAATCCCATCGGTTCAGCCTCCTAGCCCGACCTATTACCTCATACCCATCGGAAATACGTGCGAACTCTGCCGGTTCGTCTGATCAGTTGCGTATTCCGATGATTGTCGACATACACACACTAACGCAGGTTTCGCCACAGGCGAAAGGGCGATTGGCAGATTTTTGCGCATGATTGATGGGGTGGACATGACACAAGCCGTACCGATGACAGAACTCTGGCGCGGGTCACTGTTGGAAAGCCTGCATATGGGCCATGCAGTGATCTGTGACGATAGTGGTCAGATCGTGCGCAGCTGGGGTGATCCAAACGCGGTGATCTATCCCCGTTCCTCGGCCAAAATGATCCAGGCCCTGCCGCTGATCACCTCGGGAGCAGCTGCAAAATACGGTTTGAACAGCGAGCATCTGGCTCTGGCTTGTGCCTCGCACAATGGTGCACAAATCCATACGGATCGTGTTTCCGCCTGGCTGGATCACCTCGGTCTGTCCGAGCCTGACTTGCGCTGTGGCCCGCAGGAACCTGCCGACATGGCGGCCCGCGACGGGTTGATTCTTGCGGACGATACACCTTGCCAGATTCACAACAATTGCTCAGGCAAGCACTGCGGCTTCCTTACTTTGGCGCAGCATATGGGGGCCGGGCCGGAATACTTGGAAATAGATCATCCTGTTCAGCAGGCCTGCCTGTCTGCCATCGAGGAAACCACTGGCGAGACCAGCCCAACCTATGGGATCGATGGTTGCTCCGCCCCAAATTTTGCGACATCACTGGTAGGGCTTGCGCGATCGATGGCCTGGTTTGCCTCTGCCGCAGACCGTTCGGACCGCTCCAGCGAAGCAGCGGTACAGCTCACAGAAGCAATGGTGAAACATCCCGAACTTGTCGCAGGTGAAACTCGCGCTTGCACCGAGTTGATGCGAGCGATGAACGGGCGCGTTGCAATCAAGACAGGGGCCGAGGCCGTCTTTGTTGCCATCATCCCTGAACAGCGAATGGGCGTTGCGCTTAAAATCACTGACGGCACTACCCGCGCCAGCGAATGCGCCATTGCCGCGATTCTAGTGCATTTAGGTGTGCTAGAGGCCGATCACCCGGCCACTCGCAAATTCATGAATGCCACACAGTATAGCCGTCGTGGGCTGGAATGCGGCGCTATCAAACCTGCACCGGGCTTCCCCGGCTGAGGATTACATCTCGATCTCGTGGACCTCGGCCACCTCGACCGAACCCGAGCCGTTCACAACCATCGGGCAGCCCTTGGCCATCTCGGTTGCGGCGTCAATGCTATCAGCCTTGACCACCGTGAAACCCGAGGCCGGGTTTGCACCACCATTGTCTTCGATCCCACCACTGCTGACCGTGTAGGACTGGCCTACAGGATTTCCCGGAATCTCTAATGAGCCGCCGATTTCCTGAAACCAAGCGCCCCAAGCGGCCATGGTCGCCTCGATCTCGGCGGGATCGGTTGGGGTGTGACCCCCATGATAAACAAACAAATATTGGGGCATATCGCTCCTCCCTGATGAAAACCTATTTGCAAAGTGCTTCGAGTTTGCGCAGCGACGATGTCCAGCCTTCGTTGTGGTTCGTGGCCGATTCGGCATCGACAAGTTCACGGTGATCAACCACCAGCCGTGATCCGCTGTTGGTCGCGGTAACCGAAAAGGTCACATGGCTTTCCGCACCGCGCTGGTCCTGATCGTCATGCCAAGCCCACGTAAATCCAACAGATTTTGGTCGATCGATATGGGTAACGTGACCCGAGACTTTGAACTGCTGACCCTCGCCATTCTGCATAACCGAATACCAGGGACCAATGCGCGAAAAGTCGAGATCATATTCCGGTACATGCAACCCTTCGGGCCCCCACCACTGCAGAAGTTTCGCACCATCGCTGACCCATGCGAACAGGACCTCGGGACTAACGGGAAAATCTCGTTCCAGTTTCAGGTCGGCCATGAATTTTCCCTTTCAATAAGCTCTTCCAAACGGTCGAGGCTGCTTTCCCAGAAATGTCGTTTCGAAATCGTCCATTCGGCTATCGCGCGCAGACCCTCGGGCTGCACCGAGTACATCCGTTGCGTGCCGTGTACCCGCTGCTGCACCAACCCGGCCTTGCGCAAAACCTTCAAATGGCGCGAGATCGCGGCCCCTGACATGCCCTTGCCTTCTATCAAATTACCGACGGGCAGTTCGCCTTCGTCCATCAGTTGCTCGACAATCGAGAACCGAGTGGCATCAGACAAAGCGGAGAATGTGACCAGAAGCGTATTCATGGCTTTATTTAACACAATGGTTAAATTAAAGGAAGCCCCTTAGAGGCCTTGAAATTCTGACCTGCCATAGCCCTGCAGATACAACAACGCTGTCAGATCGCCGTGATTTATGCGGACATCACATTCGGCAGCGACCGAAGGCTTAGCGTGCAACGCGACACCCGTCCCCGCCCGACCCAACATTCCCAGATCATTTGCTCCATCGCCGACGGCAATCACGTCAACCTCGGAGATACCTAGGCGTGTTGTGATCTGCTCCAATGCCTCTATTTTGGCCTGTCGCCCAAGAATGGGCCGCTTCACGTCGCCGGTAAGCTTGCCATCCTCAGCCAGCAATGTATTCGCCCGGTTCTCATCAAACCCAAGCTCTTCGGCGACCTTAGCCGTAAAAGCCGTGAACCCACCCGACACCAGCGCTGCATAGGCCCCATTCGCGCGCATCGTGGCAAGTAGCACCTTACCACCGGGCATCAATGTGATCCGTTCATCCAGAACCTTGCCGATCACGCTTTCATCCAGCCCTTTCAATAAGCCCACACGCTCAGTCAGCGCACCTTCGAAATCCAGCTCGCCGTTCATTGCACGCGCGGTGATATCCTTGACCCGATCACCGACACCAGCCTCATCAGCCAGTTCATCGATGCATTCCTGTTGGATCATGGTGCTGTCCATATCGGCCAGCAGCATCTTTTTCCGGCGACCGTCGGCTTTTTGCACGACCAGATCCACGCCCATCTGTTGCAACTCGCCCCAGACGTCCCAGCGATTGTCGGGAGTTTCTGGCAGGGAAAACTCGGCCGCCTCATCGAGGCTCAGCCAGTTCGCATCACCCCCGCCCCATGCATTCCGCAACGACTCAACCAGCGTCGCCTCTAAAGAAGGGGCCGCAGGGTTGGTCAGCAGAGTAGCTACATACATGTCAGGCCTCCGATTAGCGCACCTGCGGGATATCGCAGGTGCAGCATTTTCACCAGAGGCAGATTGATCTAACCGAGAATACCAGGCAGGCGCAGCCCATGTTCGCGAGCGCAGTCTTTCGCGATCTCATACCCCGCATCTGCGTGACGCCAGACGCCTGAGGCAGGGTCGTTCCACAGAACGCGCTCCAATCGCCGCGCGGCATCATCGGTCCCATCGGCGCAGATCACAACACCCGCGTGCTGACTAAAGCCCATGCCCACGCCGCCGCCATGATGCAGCGAGACCCAGGTCGCACCGCTGGCCGTATTGATCAGAGCGTTCAACAGCGGCCAATCCGACACTGCGTCCGAGCCGTCCAGCATCGCCTCGGTCTCGCGGTTCGGGCTGGCGACCGAGCCCGAGTCCAGATGGTCTCGGCCAATGACAACCGGCGCTTTCAACTCACCATTGGCCACCATTTCGTTGAACGCCAACCCAGCGCGATGACGATCGCCAAGGCCGATCCAGCATATACGTGCGGGCAGACCCTGAAACGCAATGCGTTCCTGCGCCATATCCAGCCAACGATGCAGATGCTCGTTCTCAGGGAACAGCTCCTTCATCTTGGCGTCGGTCTTGTAGATATCCTCGGGGTCACCCGACAATGCACACCAGCGGAACGGGCCGATGCCCTTGCAGAACAGCGGCCGGATATAGGCGGGCACAAAGCCGGGGAAGGCAAAGGCATTCTCCAAGCCTTCATCCTGCGCCACCTGACGGATGTTGTTGCCGTAATCCAACGTCGGAACGCCCGCGTTCCAGAAATCGACCATTGCAGCGACATGCTGTTTCATCGAGGCACGGGCGGCCTTTTCAACCGCTTTAGGATCAGTTTCGCGCTTGTCCTTCCACTGCGCCATGCTCCAGCCAATCGGCAGATACCCATTGATCGGGTCATGGGCGCTGGTTTGGTCAGTGACGATATCGGGGCGCATGCCACCGGCCTGCATCCGCGCATAAATTTCGGGGAACACCTCAGCCGCATTGCCTAGCAGACCCACAGATTTCGCCTCGCCCGCCTTGGTCCAGCGGTCGACCATCTCAAGCGCTTCGTCGAGAGTCTCGGCTTTTTCGTCCAGATACTTGGTGCGCAGGCGGAAATCGATAGAATCCGGATTGCACTCGACCGCCAAACAACTGGCCCCGGCGAACACTGCCGCCAAAGGCTGTGCGCCACCCATGCCGCCCAGACCGCCAGTCAGAATCCACTTGCCAGTCAAGTCGCCGCCATAGTGCTGACGGCCAGCCTCGGCAAAGGTTTCATAGGTGCCCTGTACGATGCCCTGCGTACCGATATAGATCCACGAACCGGCCGTCATCTGGCCGTACATCATCAGCCCCTTCTTATCGAGCTCGTTGAAGTGATTCCAATTGGCCCAATGAGGCACGATGTTTGAGTTGGCGATCAGAACTCGAGGCGCATCCTTATGGGTGCGGATGATCGCCACCGGTTTGCCCGACTGGACGATCAGGGTTTCATCCTCTTCCAGATCTTTCAGCCCTGCGACGATCCGGTCGAAATCGTTCCATGTCCGCGCCGCGCGACCGATGCCGCCATAAACCACCAGCTCGTGCGGGTTTTCGGCCACGTCCGGGTGCAGGTTGTTCATCATCATCCGCAAGGGCGCCTCGGTCACCCAGCTTTTTGCGTTCAGTTCGGGGCCGGTGGGCGGATAGATATCGCGGGTATTCTTGCGAGGATCGGTCATGTCAAAGCTCCAATGCAGTGTCTTGGATGGCGTCGAGAATATCCACCAACCAGCGACGCAGGCGCTTGGCTTTCGCCTCGTCAAACGCCCACGGAGGGGTTTCGGTGGACAGATAGGTAGATTGCGCCAGCTCCATCTGGATCGCGTGTTGGCCTTCATCAGGACGGCCATAGTGGCGGGTCGTCCAACCCCCTCGGAATCGCCCGTTCAGGACGGTGCTGTAAGGGGAGGAATGCGAAAATTCATAGGCCGCGGCCTCAATGCCGGGGGCACAGGTCGCGCCACCATCCGTGCCGATGTTCATATCCGGCAGGGTGCCTTCAAAGAGGAACGGAATCTTGCTGCGGATCGAGTGGCAGTCAAACAGGATCGCAACCCCGTGTATTGCCCGCACCCTTTCAAGCTCTTGCTCAAGCGCGTTGTGGTAGGGCGCGTGGTAGGCGATGCGTCGCGCTTCAATCTCATCGGTTGAGGGCTCCTGCCCCTCGGCCCAGATCGGCTGACCGTCAAAATCGGTCAACGGCACCAGAGTTGTAGTGTTCTGCCCCGGATACAATGATGCGCCCGCAGGGTCTCGGTTGGCGTCAATGACATAGCGGTGGATTTGGGATTGCACGACCGTCGCATTGGCCAAGAGCCCATCGTAGAGCTGATTGATATGCCAATCCGTATCCGCCAGCGCCTGCCCATTCGCATTCAGTCGCGCAGCAATGTCGTCGGGCACATACGTGCCGCCATGCGGCTGTCCCAGCACGATGGGCCCATCGCCACGCTGAACACTGAAAACCTGCATCACGACAGCTCCGGCATGGGCATTGCAGCTGCCTGCAAAATAGTTCCGCTTTCGACTAGGGACTTCGCGGTTTCCAATTCAGGCGCCAGATAGCGATCATCGCCAAGCGACGGGATATCGTCGCGCAAACGCCCAACCACGCTGGTCAGCGCTTTGCTGGTCGCAAGAGGTGCGCGGAACTCGATGCCTTGCGCGGCGCAGAGCAGTTCGATCCCCAGAATATAGTTCAAATTATCAACCATCCGGCCTAAACGCCGCGCCCCGTGCGCCGCCATCGAGACGTGGTCTTCCTGATTGGCCGATGTAGGTGTGCTGTCGGTCACACATGGGTTGGCCAGATGTTTGTTCTCGCTCATCAACGCAGCCGTTGTGACCTCGGCGATCATCAGACCCGAGTTCAGCCCCGGCTCGGGCGTCAGGAAGGGCGGCAGATCAAAGCTAAGCGCCGGGTCGACCATTAATGCGATCCGACGCTGTGCGATCGCCCCGATCTCTGACAGGGCCAAAGCAATCATATCGGCGGCAAAGCCTACCGGTTCGGCGTGGAAGTTCCCGCCCGAGACAATGGCATCCGGATCGGTCAGAACCAGCGGATTGTCGGTGGCGGCGTTGGCCTCAACCACAAGCGTTGCGGCGGCCTGCCGGATCACATCCATCGCAGCACCCGTGACCTGCGGCTGGCATCGGATGCAGTATGGGTCCTGCACCCGCGTATCCTCATCGCGATGGCTTTCGCGGATTTCCGAGCCATCCAGCGTGGCCCGCATTGCCGCCGCTGCCTCGATCTGGCCGCGATGGCCACGCAGCGCGTGAATTTCGGGCTGCAAGGGGGCGGTAGAACCCATGATCGCATCCGTCGATGCCGCCGAAATTACCAACGCGTTTTGCGCCGAACGCCATCCTTCGAACAGACCGGCCAGCGCATACGCGGTTGAAAACTGTGTGCCGTTGATGAACGCCAGACCTTCCTTGGGTCCGAGCTGTATCGGCTCTAACCCGGCTGTCCTCAAAGCATCAGCACCCGGCATGACGGTGCCGTTTACTTCGGCCTCGCCTTCACCGATCACAACCGCGGTCATATGGGCCAAGGGCGCCAGATCACCAGATGCACCAACCGAACCCTGCGCCGGGATCACCGGTGTCACACCGCGCGCCAGCATCTGCTGCAGCAATTCGACAAGCTCCCAACGGACACCTGACGCGCCGCGCCCGAAGGACAGCAGCTTGAGCGACATCATCAGCCGCGCCAGACGACGCGGCACAGCCGGCCCCACCCCGCAACAATGGCTGAGGATCAGGTTGCGCTGCAGGGTCGAGGTGTCTTTGGCCGCAATCTTGTGACTCGCCAGTTTGCCAAAGCCGGTGTTGACGCCATAGACGGGCTCGCTTCCTTCGGCAGCCTGCGCAATGCGTGCAGCAGCGACCTCAACCTTGGGTCGGCAGGCGGCGTCCAGCGAAATGGCGGCTTCGGTCCAGTAGATCTGAGCAAGCTGATCCAGCGAAACCTGACCGGGGACAAGCAACAGAGGTGTCATTCCTGACCTCCAAAAATACGTTTATGCAGAGGGTTGAAACCGATGCGATAGGACAGTTCTGCAGGATGAGTAGCATCCCAGACGGCCAGATCAGCGCGCAATCCGGGCGCGATCACGCCGGTATCATCCAGACCCAAAGCGCGGGCCGCGACGTGGGTAACACCTGCCAATGCTTCTTCAGGCGTCATGCGAAACAAAGTGCACCCCATGTTCATTGTTAGCAGCAGAGAAGTCAGGGGTGAGGACCCCGGATTGCAATCGGTCGCCAGTGCCATGGGAACATTCTTCTGGCGCAACAATTCAATCGGCGGAGCTTGCGTTTCATGCAGCGTATAGAACGCGCCGGGCAGCAGGACCGCGACCGTTCCGGCCCTGGCCATGGCGGCAACACCGTCGGCGTCCAAATATTCGATATGATCAGCGGATAGCGCTCCGTAAGCTGCCGCCAGCTTAGCCCCGCCTAGATTTGAAAGTTGCTCAGCATGCAGCTTCACCGGTAGGCCAAGCTCTTGCGCGACAACAAAAACCCGTTCGATCTGTGTGGGATCAAATGCAATGCCTTCGCAGAACCCATCCACCGCGTCCACCAGCCCTTCGGCATGAGCCGCGCGCAGTGTCGGAATGCAGACCTCGTCAATATAGACGTCATCCCGACCCACATATTCTGGCGGAACGGCATGTGCGCCAAGAAAACTGGTGTTGACCCGAATAGGGCGCTCCCGCGCAATAAGGCGCGCCGCGCGCAACATACGCAGTTCGGTTTCAGTATCGAGCCCATAACCCGACTTCACCTCGATGCAGGACACACCTTCGGCCAGCAATGCGTCCACGCGCGAAAGCGCGCCTGCAAGCAGCTCTTCTTCTGTTGCTGCCCGCGTGCCGTTTACGGTCGACAGGATGCCTCCACCCGCGCGAGCAATTTCTTCGTAGGTCGCGCCCTTCAGGCGCATTTCGAACTCAACCGCGCGGTTGCCGCCAAACACAACATGAGTATGAGCATCAATCAGAGCGGGCGTGATCAAGCGGTCACCATAGTCGTTCTGCGGCCACTCGGCATATGACGGCGGCATTGCAGACCGAGCGCCAACCCAAACGATTTCCGACCCATCGATGGCAATCGCACCATCCTCGATCATCCCATAGGGTTGGTCGCCCCCCATGGTGGCTACATGTTTGCTACGAAGAACAGTTTTTTTCGTCATGGCGATTCTTTTGGGCTCCCCCTGCGCTTGTTTTTTTCGTATACGGCTAAAAATATAAAGTCTACACAAAATGGAATTACGATGACGGTTCATGCCAAAACGGCCCTGTTAGGCTCTGAGTGGGTGCACAACCTACGAGTCGAAATCGAGGACGGTCGGATCGCTGCGCTGAAATCAGGGACCGAGCCAAAACCCGAAGACACTCGGGTCGACGTGTTGCTGCCCGCTTTGGCGAACCTGCACAGCCATGCCTTTCAACGCGCCATGGCGGGCATGACCGAAACGCGCGTAGCAGGGCGCGAAAGCTTCTGGACCTGGCGTACCTTGATGTACCGATTTCTGGACCGCCTCACTCCTGCACAGATCGAGTCCATTGCTGCATTGGTCTATATGGAGATGCAGGAAGCCGGGTATGCTGCGGTCGGGGAATTCCACTACGTCCACCACCAACCCGGCGGCACGCCTTATGCGCAGTTGTCTGAGCTGAGTCAGCGCATCTTCTCGGCAGCCAGCCAAACCGGGATTGGATTGACACATCTACCAGTGCTCTACACCTATGGCGGCGTCGCGCAAGAGCCTCTGACCGGTGGTCAATTGCGGTTCGGCAATGATGTGGAAAGGTTCCTGCAGCTTGTCGAGGACTGTAAGCCGCTGATGCCTTATGCAGACAGCCAGATCGGCATCGCGCCGCACTCTCTGCGTGCGACCTCGCCTGATGATCTACGGCAAGTGCTGAACGCTACCCCACGAGGCCCGGTGCACATCCACATCTCTGAACAAGAGAAGGAGGTCACGGATGTAGAAGCCGCTCTGGGTCAACGACCGGTAGATTGGCTGCTGAGCAACGTGGATGTGAACGAACGATGGTGCCTGATCCATGCCACTCATATGACAGACGATGAAACCCGCGCTCTTGCCCGATCCGGGGCTGTGGCCGGTCTGTGCCCGATCACAGAAGCCAATCTGGGGGATGGTATTTTCAATGGTGCCGTCTACATCGAGCAGGGCGGTGCCTTTGGTGTCGGTTCAGACTCGAATGTGCGTATTTCACTGCCCGAGGAATTGCGTACGCTGGAGTATTCTCAACGTCTGCGCGACAAGGCCCGCACTGTGCTGGTACGTGGCGAAGGCTCGGTCGGTCAAACGCTGTATACCGGAGCCGCCCGCGGTGGCGCACAGGCGCTGGGGCGCGACGCCGGAGAGATCGCAATAGGTCATCTGGCCGATCTGGTTGCGATCGATCGAAGTCACCCCACCCTGTGTACTTTGCGCGACGATCAATTGATTGACGGCCTGAGCTTTGCCGCGCCTGACGGAACAGTGACAGACGTTTGGTCTGCCGGGCGACATCAGGTGCGCGGCGGGCGGCATATCGCCCGCGATGCGATCCTGAACAATTATCGTGCCGCGATAAATGACCTTTTGGAAGACATCTGAACTGATATGACCCAAACTAGCGACACAACCAGCTACAAAGACATCAAGCAAACCGTCCTGCGCCGCATCCGCTCGGGCGAATTGCAGCCCGACGCTCTGCTTCCCAATGAGCAAGAATTAGCGGTCGAGTTTTCGTGCACCCGCACCACAGTCAACAGAGCACTGCGGGAACTGGCGGATGAAGGGTTTCTTGAACGGCGCCGAAAGGCAGGCACCCGGGTCCTTAGCGCACCGCAGCGACAGGCGCGTTTCACAATTCCACTAGTCCGAGATGAAATCGAAGCGGCGGGCGGAACCTATCGCTACGCTCTTGTGTCATGTGAAACGCAGAACGCCCCAGATTGGCTGGCGGCCCGGTTGGCCCTACGTGCTGATCAAAGTGTGATGCACGTGCGATGCATGCATTTCTCCAGCAATTCGCCGTTTCAGTTCGAAGACCGCTGGATCGTGATAGACAGCGTACCTCAGGTCACGCAGGCAGATTTCTCTAGCGTCGGACCCAATGACTGGCTGGTGCAAACTGTCCCGTTCACCAATGTCGAGTTGACCTTTCTGGCCAGCCGCGCCGATACCACTTTGGCCGGTTTTCTGGACGTTCCCGAGGGTGAACCCGTTTTTACGGCCGAGCGTATCACATGGCTGCAGGGTCAGCCGGTAACGTTTGCCAAGATGTATTTTGCGGCCGGATATCGGATGACAACCGAGTTCTGATTGTCCGGGCTTTACGCTTCCCCAATTCCACGACAGATTTGCTGCAGAATGTGCGCGTCTGCTGGAAAGGATATCGGGATGGGCAACCCGCTTTATGATCGTTTGCTGGGCATCCATGCAGGCAAGGATACGCCATTTTTGCACCTTCCGGATGGTCAGACTCTGACCCATGCCACGTTTCTGGACACGGCGGCCCGTCTGGCCAACACCATGACAGGACTGGAAATGGAACCGGGCGACCGCGTGGCGGTGCAGGTGGAGAAATCCGTTGAGGCACTGGCGCTTTATGCCGCCTGTGTCCAAGCGGGGCTGATCTTTCTACCTCTCAATACGGGCTATACGACGCAAGAGCTAAGCTATTTCATCGAAAACAGCGGAGCCTCACTGGTGGTGTGCGATGAGGCAAACGAGGCAGGGCTTGCCGAGATCGTGCAAAAGAACAATGCCCGGCTTGAAACGCTAAACGCCGACGGTTCAGGCAGCCTTATGCGGCGTGCTCTGGGGATGCTTCCGGCCTTTCAGCCGGCCCACCGATCAGAAGATGATCTGGCTGCGTTTCTATATACTTCAGGCACGACGGGGCGTTCGAAAGGGGCAATGCTGACGCAGGCGAATCTGCTGTCGAACGCGGAGACCCTTGTGCAGGAATGGCGATTCACAGATGATGACGTGCTGTTGCACGCGCTGCCGATCTTTCACACGCATGGACTGTTTGTTGCGACAAATGTCGTCCTCGCATCGGGCGGGTCGATGATATTTCTGCCGAAGTTCGACCTGGAAGATATGTTACGCCTGATGCCACAGGCAACGGCGATGATGGGGGTGCCGACGTTTTACACCCGCCTGCTAAGCGACGACCGCTTCGTCCAAGATCTGACTCAGGATATGCGGCTGTTCATCTCAGGTTCAGCGCCTTTGCTGGCAGATACCCACGTTCAATTTGAAGACCGTACAGGTCATCGCATTCTGGAACGCTATGGCATGACCGAGACGAACATGAACACTTCTAACCCCTACGACGGCGAACGCCGAGCGGGAACGGTCGGATTTCCCCTGCCGGATGTTGAACTGAAGGTCACAGACCCCAAAACAGGTCAAACCCTAGCAGATGGTGAGATCGGCATCATCGAGGTGCGCGGTCCCAATGTGTTTCAGGGCTACTGGCAAATGCCCGACAAAACCGCCGCAGAACTGCGTGAAGACGGGTTCTTCATCACTGGCGATCTGGGTCGGATCGACGAGGACGGCTATGTCCATATCGTCGGGCGCGAGAAAGACCTGATCATCTCGGGCGGGTATAATATCTACCCCAAAGAGATCGAGCTGCTGCTAGACGAGCAACCCGGCGTGCTGGAAAGCGCGGTAATTGGCGTCCCGCATCCGGATTTCGGAGAAACCCCGGTTGGCATTCTGGTTCCTGCCCCCTGTCACACGCCAGATATCGAGGCCATCATGGGTGCGGTTCGGGACGCGCTCGCCAGGTTCAAACATCCCCGCCAGTTGATCTTGCTGGACGAGCTCCCCCGCAACACAATGGGCAAGGTGCAAAAGAACATCCTGCGTGACCGCTGCAAAGACCTTTTCACCAAGACCTGATATTCAAGGCAAAAGCGCAACGCGACCCTTGTCCGTCAACAACCAGCAATCCTGTCCTTCGAACACCGCAACGCCAACCGGGCGGCCATACCCTGCGCCGCTATCCAGGTTGATGCGATTGCCGTAATGCGTTGATTGATCCACCGGCGTATGCCCATGGACGATCAGTTTCGGATGCGGACCTCGGTGGTTGTGAAAGGTTTGCCTGATCCAGACCAGATCATTTTCCCGTTGTTCGCTCAGCGGAATACCGGGCCGAATGCCCGCATGGACAAAAGCAATCTCGCGCGTTTGATGCATGGCGATGAGCCCTTGCAGAAATATCCGATGCGCATCGGGAACCGCACCCCGCGCTGTTGCATGCAGATCCTCGAGCCGTGTCTGCTGATCGAAGAACACGCCATAGCTTTGTAGTGTTTCGACACCACCCAACCGCTCGTGCAGCCAATGATACCCGACCAACATATGCGGATCGTGACGTGGGACATCTTCGAGGAACCATGAAAACATCCGGTCATGGTTGCCCAGCAGAGTGATCCACCGCTTGCCCGCATCGCGACCAGCGATCAGCCGATCCAGAACGCCCCGGCTGTCGGGGCCCCGATCAACGTAATCGCCCAGATACACGATCTCGGCATCGGCGCCGCCATCGCGTTCGATCAGCGCCAAGGAGCGCTCGAACTCATCCACGCGGCCGTGCAAATCTCCAATTGCGTAGATCGGATTGGTCATCAGCTTCCCCTCGGGCAATGGTGATTGCCGCACTTCTGGCGCAAAATCAGCACTTTGAAAAGGCGATGCCCACGCTTTGGACAAGCGCGGGCATCAATCTGTCACAGAAGTTCAACAGCGACCGTCAGGCCACGTCAAACTCCAACGGTTTGATCTGAGTAAACAGACCTGTCTCGGCGAGTTTGGCGCGCGCCTCGGCTGGTACCGGTTCATCAACATAAAGCAACGCAATCGCCTCACCGCCGGCTTCGGATCGTCCAAGAGTAAAGTTCGCGATGTTCACATCGTTCTCGCCCATGGTCTGTCCTAAAGCACCAATGATGCCCGGCACGTCTTCGTTAGTCGTATAGAGCATATGCGCCCCGATCTCGGCATCGATATTGATGCCCTTGATCTGAATAAACCGCGGCTTGCCGTCACTGAACACCGTGCCACCGATTGAGCGTTCACGCTTTTCAGTCACCACAGTGACCTTGATATAGCCTTCGAACGCACCGGATTTGTCCTGATTGGTCGTCGAGATCTGGATGCCACGCTCTCTCGCGACAACCGGGGCCGAGACCATGTTCACCTCGGGATTGAATTTCTTCATGATTCCGGCAACGACCGAACAATTCAACGCAGCCAGATTCATGTTCGCAGCGACACCGTCATAGAGGATGTTGATTGCCTTGATCGGCTCATCCGTCATCTGACCAATGAAGCTGCCCAGATGCCCGGCCAGCTTGATCCACGGCCCCATGACCTTGGCCTCCTCTGCCGTCACACTGGGCATGTTCAGTGCGTTCTCGACCGCTCCGGTCAGCAGGTAATTCGAGATCTGTTCGGCCACTTGCAGCGCAACATTCTCCTGTGCTTCAGTGGTCGCCGCTCCTAAATGCGGGGTGCAGACTACGTTGGGCAGGTTGAACAGTACGTTGTCCTTGGCCGGCTCTTCGCTGAAGACGTCAAATGCCGCCCCGGCCACATGGCCAGATTGCAACGCCTCGGCCAGCGCATCTTCGTCAACCAGGCCACCACGGGCACAGTTGATGATGCGCACGCCTTTTTTGGTCTTGGCCAGGTTCTCACGGCTCAGGATATTGCGGGTCTGTTCCGTGAGAGGCACGTGAAGAGTGATGAAATCCGCCCGCGACAGCAGCTCATCCAATTCGACCTTTTCCACACCCATCTGCGCGGCTTTCTCTTCGCCAAGGTAGGGATCATAGGCGACGACCTTCATCTTCAGACCCAAAGCACGCTCGCATACGATGCCACCAATGTTGCCCGCGCCGATCACGCCCAGGGTCTTGTTGGTCAGCTCAATCCCCATGAACTTGGACTTTTCCCACTTGCCCGCATGGGTCGAGGTGCTGGCTTCGGGGATTTGCCGCGCCACGGCAAACATCATCGCGATGGCATGCTCGGCGGTGGTGATCATGTTGCCGAACGGTGTATTCATCACGATCACGCCTTTTTTCGAGGCCGCATCCTTGTCGATATTGTCGGTGCCGATCCCGGCACGACCAATGACTTTTAACTTGTCTGCCTTCTCCAGAATGGTTGGCGTGACTTTGGTGGCAGAACGGATGGCGAGGCCGTCATACTGACTGATCACCTCGGCCAGCTTGTCTTTGTCCTTTCCCAGATCGGGCATGAAATCCACGTCGATGCCACGGTCGCGGAAGATTTGAACGGCGGTTTCGCTCAGCTTGTCAGAGACGAGTACTTTGGGAGCCATATTTTTTGGTCCTTGAACATTGTGGAAGGTCCGGGCCGGATGCGGCCCGGTAGAAAAGGTCAGGCAGCTTCGGTTTGCGCTGCAATCTCGGCTTCAAAAGCCCATGCAAGCCAGGGCAGCATCGCCTCGATATCTGATGTCTCAACCGTGCCGCCGCACCAGATGCGCAGACCCGCAGGGGCGTCGCGATAGGCACCGATATCAAGCGCAATGTTTTCGGCCTCAAGCCGTTTGGCGACGGCTTTGGCAAAAACGGCACCATCTTGAATGCGCTTATCGGTGAACTTCAGACAGACCGACGTATTTGATTGAGTTGTCGAGTCTTCGGCCAGATTGGCGATCCAATCATTTTGGTCGCAGAACGCATGAACCGCGCCAGCATTGGCATTCGCACGAGCAATCAGCCCCTGCAAGCCTCCGACTGAACGCGCCCAGTCCAACGCGAAAAGGTAATCCTCAACCGCGAGCATTGAGGGTGTGTTGATCGTCGCGCCGGTGAATATCCCATCAATCAGCTTGCCACCTTTGGTCAGGCGGAAGATCTTCGGCAATGGCCATGACGGGGTGTAACTCTCCAAGCGCTCGACCGCGCGCGGAGACAGGATCAGCATCCCATGAGCCGCCTCTCCGCCTAGTACCTTCTGCCAGCTGAACGTTGTCACATCCAACTTGTCCCATGGCAAGTCCATCGCGAACGCAGCGGATGTCGCGTCACAGATCGTCAGACCCTGACGATCATCGGCAATCCAGTCGCCATCTGGGACGCGCACACCCGAAGTCGTTCCGTTCCATGTGAACACCACATCGTTGGCGAAATCGACGGACGCGAGATCAACGATCTGCCCGTACTCGGCGGTTTTCACTTCAGCGTCGATTTTCAGTTGCTTGATCACATCAGTCACCCAACCCGCGCCAAAGCTTTCCCAGGCCAGCATTTCAACTTTGCGCTCACCCAGCAAAGACCAAAGCGCCATCTCAACCGCACCGGTGTCCGAGGCTGGTACAATGCCGATGCGATAATCCGCTGGAATGCCTAGAATCTCTCGCGTGCCTTCAATGGCCGCCTTCAGCTTGTCCTTGCCAACAGCAGCCCGATGCGAGCGGCCCAAGGCGGCATCCGCCAGTTTCGTCAGATCAAATGTGGGGGGTTTGGCACAGGGGCCCGAGGAAAAACGCGGGTTGGCCGGCCGCGTCGCCGGTTGTTCGATAGTCATGTGTATTACCCTTCCAGATACACGCCCCTCGTTGGGGAGGGGTGTCCCACGCACAGAGGTATGGGTCGTTTGCACCTGCAGCAAGCGTAAAAGACGCTTCATCAGCGGAAAACGACACTGGAAATGGGCTCAGATCGGAACACAGGTTTCCGATGGGCGAAAACCCCCGCCAGTTGGCGGGGGTTTATTGATTAAGGTTTATTCAGCTGCGTCCATGTATTCGGTCATTGGCGGGCATGTGCAGATGAGGTTTCTGTCGCCGTATGCGTTGTCGACGCGGTTGACGGGGGACCAGTATTTGTCGACGCCCATGGAGCCTGGGGGGAAGCAGGCCTGTTCACGGGTGTAGGGACGGTCCCAGTCGCCGACCAGATCGCGCACCGTGTGGGGAGCGTTTTTCAGCGGGTTGTTTTCCGCGTCGATCTTGCCGTCGATGATGTCCTGTGCCTCGGAGCGGATGGACAGCATGGCGTCGCAGAAGCGGTCCAGCTCGTCCATGGGTTCCGATTCCGTGGGCTCGACCATCAGGGTGCCGGCCACCGGCCAGGACATGGTGGGTGCGTGGAAGCCGCTGTCCACCAGACGTTTGGCAATGTCATCGACGCTGACATGGGCCGCCTCGTCCAGCGGGCGGGTGTCGAGGATGCATTCATGCGCCACGCGACCCGTTTCCGAGGTGTAGAGGATCGGGTAGGCATCCTTGAGCCGCGCCGCGATGTAGTTAGCGTTCAGGATCGCCACTTTCGTGGCCTGCGTCAGACCCGCGCCGCCCATCAGCAGCACATAGGCCCAGCTAACCGGCAGGATCGAGGGCGACCCAAAGGGCGCCGCCGAGACCGGACCCACGGCAGTGCCGTATTCCGGGTGGCCGGGCAGATGCTCGGTCAGATGCGCTTTGACGCCGATCGGACCCATGCCGGGGCCGCCGCCGCCATGGGGGATGCAGAAGGTCTTGTGCAGGTTCAGGTGGCTGACGTCACCGCCGATGTCTCCGGGACGCGACAGACCCACCATGGCGTTCATGTTGGCGCCGTCGATATAAACCTGACCGCCGTGATCATGGGTGATCTGGCAGACCTCCTGCACGGTGGTCTCGAACACGCCATGGGTCGAGGGGTAGGTGATCATGCAGGCGGCCAGATGATCGGAGTGCTTTTCGGCCTTGGCGCGGAAGTCATTCAGATCAATGTTGCCATTCTCATCCGCCTGCACCGGCACAACCTGCCAGCCCACCATCTGGGCCGAGGCCGGGTTGGTGCCATGGGCCGAGGTCGGGATCAGGCAGACGTTCCGCTGCCCTTCGCCGCGGGCGAAGTGGTAGTTGCGGATGGTCAGCAGGCCCGCATATTCGCCCTGCGCCCCCGAGTTGGGCTGCTGGCTGATCGCATCATAACCGGTGATCTGGCACAGCTTGTCGTTCAGATCATCGATCATCTCATGATAGCCCTGCGCCTGATCTTCGGGGCAGAACGGGTGCAGGTTGCCGAACTCGGGCCAGGTGACCGGGATCATCTCGATCGTGGCGTTCAGCTTCATGGTGCACGAGCCCAGCGGGATCATCGCCCGGTCCAGCGCCAGGTCGCGGTCGGCCAGACGGCGCATGTAGCGCGTGATCTCGGCCTCGGCCCGGTTCTTGTGGAAGATCGGGTGGGTCAGGTACTCGCTTTCGCGCAGCGCGTAATCCGGCAGGCGATAGGCCACGTTCGAGCTGTCATCCTTGCGGTCGATGCCAAAGGCCCCCCAGACCGCCTCGATGGTCTCGGGGCGGGTCTGTTCGTCCAGGCTGATGCCCACTTTCGTGTCGCCGACCTTACGCAGGTTGACGCCCCGGGCCACAGCGGCCTCCATGACCGTTTTCTGCAGATGGCCAACCTCAACCGTGATCGTGTCGAAGAACACTTCCGGCTCCACAGCAAAGCCTGCCTCTTCCAGACCGGCAGCCATACGCGAGGTCTTGCGGTGCACCGATTGCGCGATGGCCTTGATGCCGTCGGGGCCGTGATACACGGCATACATCGAGGCAATCACCGCCAGCAGCGCCTGCGCGGTGCAGACATTCGAGTTGGCTTTCTCACGCCGGATGTGCTGTTCGCGGGTCTGCAGCGCCAGGCGGTAAGCCTTGTTGCCCCGGCTGTCGATGCTGACACCGATGATCCGGCCCGGCATCGAGCGCTTCAGCTTGTCGGTGGTCGCCATATACGCGGCGTGCGGGCCACCATAGCCCATCGGCACACCAAAGCGCTGGGTCGAGCCGATGGCGATATCCGCGCCCATCTCGCCGGGCGACTTCAGCAGCGCCAGCGACAGGATATCGGCGGCGACGATGGCAATCGCCTTGTGTTCATGCAGCGCCGCGATTTCCTTGGTGAAGTCGCGCACATGGCCGTGCGTGCCCGGATACTGGAAGATGGCGCCAAAGACCGCGCCCGCATCCAGCGTGTCCGGATCAGCCACCTGCACTTCGATGCCCAGAGGCTCGGCGCGCGTTTTAATCACCGCGATGGTCTGCGGGTGGCAGTTCTTGTCGACAAAGAAGGCTGCATTGTTGGCCTTGGACCGGCCGCCGCGCTTGGCCATCGCCATGGCTTCCGCCGCAGCAGTCGCTTCGTCCAGCAAGGACGCGTTGGCCACGTCCAGCCCGGTCAGGTCGCTGACCATGGTCTGGAAGTTCAAGAGCGCCTCAAGTCGGCCCTGGCTGATCTCGGGCTGATAAGGCGTGTAGGCCGTGTACCAGGCCGGGTTCTCCAGAATGTTGCGCAGGATCGGCGCCGGCGTGGTGGTGCCATAATAGCCCTGACCGATCAGCGAGGTCAGAACCTTGTTCTTGCTCGCCACCTCTTTCATGTGAAAGAGCGCATCGCGCTCGGTCATCGCCGGACCCCAGTCCAGCGGCTCTTTCTGCCGGATCGCCGGCGGGACGGTGGCGTCGATCAGCTCGTCCAGCGTCTTGAAGCCGATCACCTTGAGCATGTCGCGCATCTCGGTCGGGCTGGGCCCGATATGGCGGCGGTTGGCGAAGTCATAGGCTTCGTAATCGGTCAGTTTGAAGGCCATGTGTGCGCTCCTCAAGGATAGGTCAGGCCCGGCGGAGACGGCAGGAGCCTCCGGCGGAAGTATTTGGAAACAGATGAAGGGGCGGGGCCGCGCACGGACCCGCCGCCTGAGTTAACCGATGAAGGCCTTGTAGCCGGCCTCGTCCATCAGGTCTTCGAGCTGCGAGGCGTCCGCGATCTTGATCTTGTAGATCCAGGCCTCGCCTTCGGGGTCTTCGTTCAGCGCGCCGGGGTTGTCGGCCAGTGCCTCGTTCACCTCGGTGATCTCGCCGTCGACCGGTGCGTAAAGCTCGGACGCCGCCTTGACGGATTCAATCACGCCGATCTCGCCGCCTTTTTCGAACTCGTCGCCTGCTTCCTGCTGTTCCACGAACACCACGTCACCCAACTGCTCGGCGGCGTGTTTGGTGATGCCCAGCGTGGCGGTGTCGCCGTCAACGCTCAGCCATTCATGCTCTTCGGAATAATAGGTTGCCATGTCTCTCTCTCCTGACTTCAACGCTTGTAATTCTGTTTGACGAAGGGCAGCGCCACGATCTCAGCCGGTTGCGGCTTGCCCCGGATGATCAGGTTCACCTTCTCGCCCGGCTCGCCATGGCCTTTGCTCACATAGCCCATCGCCACCGGTCCACCCACCGTGGGGCCAAACACGCCCGAGGTGATCTGACCGATGCTGTTGCCCTCAAGGCACTGGATCTCAACGCCCTGACGCGCTGGCGCACGGCCTTCGGGCTTGATGCCCACCAGCTTTTTGGCGGGACCTTCGGCCAGTTCCTTCTGCACGCGAGCCGCGCCCGGGAAACCGCCCTCTTCCTTGCGGCGCTTTTGCATCGCCCAGCCCAGCGAGGCCTCGACCGGCGAGGTGCTCTGGTCGATGTCATTGCCATAAAGGCACAGACCTGCCTCAAGCCGCAGGCTGTCGCGCGCGCCCAGACCGGCCGCTTCGCAATCCTCATGCGCCAGGAAGGCTTTGGTGATCTCGATCGCCTTGTCCTCGGGGATCGAGATCTCGTAGCCATCCTCGCCGGTATAGCCCAGCCGCGAGATACGGCACTCAACACCGTTGATATCGGCCACCGTGGTTTCCATGAACTTTAGATCACGCGCGGCGGGGCACAGTTCGCCCACAACGTTTTCCGCCGCAGGGCCCTGAACCGCCACCAGCGCGCGGTCGAAAATCTCGATCACTTCAACGCCTTCGAGGTGCTCACGCATATGCGGAATGTCCTGATGCCGCAGCGCCGCGTTCACCACCACAAAGTAATGATCCCCCGCGTTCGACACGATCAGGTCATCCATGATCCCGCCTTCTGCGTTCGTAAAGAACCCGTACCGCGCCTTGCCTTCCTTCAGCGTCGCATAAGCCTGCGGGCAAAGCGCTTCCAGCTTCTCACCCACATTCTCGCCCCGCAAAATCACCTGACCCATATGGCTCACATCAAACACCGCCGCCTTCTCACGGCACTGCTTATGCTCCCCCATAATCCCCAACGGATACTGAACAGGCATCTCCCATCCCGCAAAATCAACCAACTTACCCCCCAACTCAACATGCAAAGCGTGCAAGGGAGTGCGTTTTAAGGATGAAGTCATGGTGGCCACCTGCTTTGTATCAGTTACCCAGAAACGTTCCTGTCAGTCTGACCCAAGCTGCACAGATTGCAACGATTCAGCCCAGGATTTCAGCAGATCGCCTCGATCACGGCAGAACAGTATACGGGTGCATGCATCAATAATGTTCCTATAGGAAACTTTTTTCCGTTAGGCAACACTCCTTGTTCGGAGTCAGTAAAACTGTGCCGAGCACCCGCCCATAGCTGGTGGACATCCCCGATAGTAACTTGGTTTCGCGTGGAAAATCATGAAATGGTCTTCAACTTACCTTCATTCCTCAAGGGAATGAACTGCGCGATCAAGCACCCTGAGACCCGCAACCAAATCCTCTTCGGCTGTGTCTTCGGCAAAATCGTGGCTGATTCCGTCAATCGACGGGACAAAGAGCATCGCAACCGGCATCAGGCGCGAGACATTGGTGGCATCGTGGAGCGCTCCGGATGGCATATTGCGCCAACGCCCAGGCGCAATGGCCTGCGCGCCGCTTTCCAGCGCACCGCGCAAAACCGGGTCCATGCTGACGGGCTCTAACCCCAGCATCGGGCCGTAGGTTAGTGTTACGCCCTGCTCTTCGGCAATCTGCTGTGCGGTCGCGCGAATGATGTCTTCCATACGCACCAGACGCTCAGGATCGCCGTCGCGCCATTGCATCGAAAACCGCACCCGTCCCGGCACGATAGAGGACGCATTGGGGTGAACATCAACACGCCCGATGGTCCAGACGGTTTGCGGCGTGACCACATTACGGAACCGGTCGTTGAGACGCGCGTTAAACAGCGACAGGGCCTGAAACGCATCACGTCGCAAATGCATTGGCGTGGTTCCGGCGTGGTTTTGCTGGCCTTGGAAGGTGATGGCCATATCGCGGATGCCGACGATATCGGTGACAACGCCGATCTGTTCACCGGCTGCATCCAGTGCCGGGCCCTGTTCGATGTGCATTTCGATGAAACCGCTGAACCGAGCAGGATCAACAAAGCCTTGCGACTTCTTTGCCATTTCAGCCCGCGCGCTGCCAAAGGTGACGCCTGAGCCATCAGTCAGCACGTCCGCCTGTTCCAAAGATAATCCACCTGACCAGACCGCCGATCCGGTGGTGACGCCGAACCGCCCCTCTTCGTCCTGAAAACTGACGACCGAGATGGGTCGGTCACTGGAACGCCCGATTTCCAGTGCCGCAATGACGCCCAGGGCTCCGTCCAGCCAACCGCCCTCGGGCTGGCTGTCGGAATGCGAGCCCATCAGCAGCGAGGGTCCATCAGCCAACCCGAACAGGTTTCCAACCGGGTCGACATGCGGAGTCAGGCCGGCCTCGGTCATGCGCCCGGCGAGCCACTGGCGCGCGGCGATATCAGCTTTGGAATAGGCGGGGCGGACGACGCCCTTGCCGACGCCCGAAGCCCCGAATGAACGCAGCGTGTGTAGATCGGTCAGAAACCGTGTGTGATCGACAGCCATGGGTCCTCCTTGTCGGGGTGACCATAGCGGTAAACTTCGCCTGATATAGGAGTTTTTTCGGGCCCGCGTGAAAGCCCTCTGGTCCCGGCCCCGAACCTGCCCTAAGACGTCAACGCAAGAGGGATCATCATGTCACATATCACATTAGTGCGCCACGGGCAGGCCAACACAACCGCACGGGATGAGCTGAGCTATGACCGGCTGAGCGAACTGGGTCACCAACAGGCCCGTTGGCTGGGCGCGCATTTGCGCGATACCCGCCTGCATTACCCTCGAGTTTATTGCGGCACACTCAACCGGCACGTGGAAACTGCGGCCAGCATGGGGCTGCCGCAGCCAACTCGGGATGCGCGGCTGAATGAGATCGAGTATTTCACCCTTGCCCAGTTGTTCCAACAGCAGCACGGGGTTGAAATACCAACCGACCGCGAAGGCTTTGTCGAGCACTTGCCCCGCACCTTTGCCGCCTGGTCCCGGGGCGAGATCGAAGATACGCCGGAAACCTTCGAAGAGTTCGAGACTCGCGTTCGCGATGCTCTGCGTGAGATAGGCACCGAAGGCGGTCCGGCAATTGTCGTGACCTCGGGCGGGCTGATCTCGATGGTGGTGCGGCAGGCGATGGGCTTGGATATCCCATCGATGGCGCGGGTGGCGCTTGCCATCATGAACACGTCGATGCATCGTCTGCACCCGATTGGCGCGCAGTTAAGTCCGGTTCTGTTCAACGCAGTGCCCCATCTGGAAGCGCCAGACCGTCAGTTCGCGCAGACCCATCTGTAAGGAGGCTACAATGCAACTTTATTATGCCCCCCGCACAATCTCGGTCGCCGTGGCAATTGCGCTGGAAGAGGCCGGGCTTGAGTATGAGGCCATCCAACTGGACTTTGCCGGAGGTGAGCAAACCAAACCCGCCTATAAGCAGATCAATCCAAAAGGTCGGGTCCCGGCACTGGTTGTGGATGGCGGCATTCTGACCGAAACCGGAGCGTTGCTGGAATACACTGCCGCTAAAGCGCCCGAGGCGGGATTGGTGCCATCAGATCCGGTTATGGCGGCGCGGATGCGAGAGGTGATGTTTTATCTCGCCTCGACCATGCATGTGAACCATGCCCACAAGATGCGCGGGCCCCGTTGGGCAGACAAGAAATCCAGCTGGAAAGACATGAAGGACAAAGTCGCGCAAAACATGACTGAGTCCTGCGCATATATCTCGTCGAACGGGTTGCGTGGGCCGTTTGTTTTGGGCGAGGCGTTCTCGCTGGCCGACGCGTACCTGTACGTGGTTTGCAGCTGGCTGGAGGGCGACGGTGTTGACGTCTCGGCCTTTCCAAAGATCATCGCCTTCCGCGAAGCGATGGAGGCGCGTCCCTCGGTACAGGCGGTACGCACTGCCGGTATGCTCTGACAAAAGGAATTGGAATGACACATCTCTGGGTCCGGGCAGAACAGCGCCCGAACGAGGAACGGGTCGGGCTGACCCCCGAAGGCACTGCCGCGTTGATCGCGGCAGGCATCCGCGTGACGGTCGAGGAAAGTTCCGTCCGCGCCATCGCAATTGATGGCTACAAGGACGCGGGCTGTGAAATCGCGGCTGAGAATTCCTGGCCCAATGCCCCGCTGGACGCGATCATCTTTGGCCTCAAGGAGCTGCCCGAGGACGGCACGCCCCTGCCCCACCGCCATATCATGTTCGGCCATGCCTATAAGGGGCAACATTCAGGACGCGCGCTTTTGCAGCGGTTCAAGGCTGGCGGCGGCACACTTTATGATCTGGAGTATCTGGTCGAGGAAAACGGCCGCCGGGTTGCCGCTTTCGGCTATTGGGCTGGGTACGCGGGGGCTGCCGTGACGCTCAAGACATGGGCGGCCCAGCAACGAAATGAAGAATGCCCGCCGGTTGGTGTTTATAAGAACAAAGACACGTTGAACGCCGAATTGCTGGCCGAGCTGGACTCCACCGGCGCCGACCGTCCCCGCGCCATCGTCATCGGTGCGTTGGGCCGTGTTGGCACAGGCGCGGCTGATCTCTGCGAGGCAATGGGCGTCAGCGTTACCAAGTGGGACATGGCCGAAACCGCCCGCGGCGGACCATTCCCAGAAATCCTCGATCACGACCTGTTCCTGAACTGTATCTTCGCTCGTCCCGGCACACCGGTCTTTGTCCCAAGGTCAGCGCTGACCACCTCGCGGAACCTTACAGCTATCGGCGATGTGGCCTGCGACCCGGATAGCGATTACAACCCGGTGCCGGTCTATGACCGCGCGACTACATGGGATGCCCCCGCCTTGCGCGTGTCCACCGATCCGGTGATGGATGTTATGGCGATCGACAACCTGCCATCGATGCTGCCTGTCGAAAGCTCCGAGGACTACGCGGCGCAACTACTTCCGTCGTTGTTGACCCTCACCGATCTGGATAGCGGCGTCTGGGGCCGGGCAGAAGCAACTTACAAAACTCATATTGAAGGGATCTGAGCGATGACGATTCACTGGTGCGGCACCGGCCTGTCGGCCATCCCCGGCCTGCGCCGTCTTATTGAAGGCGGGCACAAAGTCACTGTCTGGAACCGGACCATTGAGAAGGCCAAGACAGAGGTCGGTGACCTCACCGACGACATCCGCGCCTTCGACATCGATGCATTGGGTGAGGTGCTGGGAAAAGGTGACGTCATCGTATCGATGCTGCCTGGTGACCGGCATGTACCTTTGGCAGAATTGGCAATCTCGAAAGAAGCCAACTTTGTCTCTTCCTCATATATCGCACCTGAGATGCGCGCGCTGGACGACAAGGCCCGCGAGGCCGGGGTTGCACTGGTTAACGAAGTTGGGTTGGACCCGGGCATCGACCATCTGATGGCGCACGCTCTGGTTGCCGATTACCGCGCCTCGGACGCGTTTGATCCGCAAAACCACCTGAGCTTTATCTCTTATTGCGGAGGCGTTCCCAAGAATCCCAACCCGTTCCGCTACAAATTCAGCTGGTCACCTCTGGGTGTGCTCAAAGCGCTGCGCTCTCCTTCCAAGTCAATCCGGGACTACGCGCCGCTGGATGTCGCCCGACCTTGGGACGCGATCACCAGCTACATCGCACCGCTGCCCACTCCGGAAAGCTTCGAAGTCTACCCGAACCGCGACTCGATCCCCTTCAAGGCCGAGTACCAGTTCGAGGATCACTGGCCGGTCAAGGAATTTGTCCGTGGCACCCTGCGCCTGAACGGCTGGGCTGAGGCGTGGTCGGATGTGTTCACCGAAATCGAAACGCTGTCCGGCACCGAAGGCGATGCGCGCTTGAAAGAGATGTCGGATCAGTTCTGGGCCGAGAACGCCTATGACGAGGGCGAGCCTGACCGCGTGGTTTTATGTGTGGGCCTGAAGGCGGAAAAGGACGGCGTCGAAGTTTGGCACAAAACCTATGTCATGGATGCCTGGGGCGACGCGCGCGGGACGGCGATGGCGCGGCTGGTTTCGATCCCGGTTTCACTGGCCGTCGAGGCCGTGCTGAACCGCGCTATTCCCGCAGGAGTTCACGCTGCACCCAGCGACCCGAAGCTAGTGCAGGACTGGATGCACGAGATCGACACGCTGGCACAGCACCTGCAGATCGTGGACCACACGGCCTAAATCACAAACAGCCGCTCCGGTATCTTCGGAGCGGCTGCGTTCTTAATGCGGCTTAACCCGCCATCGTCAGATGTATTGCGCAATCACCGCTTCGACATCACAGCGATTGATGCCCAGTTCTGACAGATCGGAATCAGAAAGCCGGTTCAGTTCCTGGGCGGCACAAACGATATCCGCCCTGATCGCGTGTATTCTCATCGCCCGGTCAAACAGCATCAATGCGCTTTTTGAAGGGGTTTGTTTCGGGATTGGGTTGGCATCCAGCATACTCGTTACCTCAGCAAAATTTAAAATGGACCGATTTCCGTTCAGCGCCGGAAAGGCTTAAACGCCGTTCAGATAGGGTATGTTCTGATAGACGTTCCGATATACGCGCCGCCTGATCTCACCACGCGGAATGCCGATATCGAAAAGCTGACGATCGCTGAGTTCTTCAAGCGCCCGGATCGTGTTCTTGTAGACCTTGCGGCGCTGCCATCCTGACTTTGGCACTGTTTGGTTCACAAGTTGGCCAAAAAGCAGATCCCGATGATCTGCTCCGGTTGCATTGACATGTGCCATGACGGTTCCTCCTAGATTCATCGCTGTGTTTGATGAACCTGATCAAAGAACTCGACATTAACCCCGACGGAAGGCCGCATTAATTTTGCTTCATAAGCTAGGATAAGCTGACCCGTCGCCAGATCACCGACTACATCAGATCGTTTTCAACGTCCTCGGCTGAAATTCCCAGCGCATCCAACCCGTTTTCCAGATGGTCCGACAGATGCGGTGTTCCGATCAGATAATCCGCGCAAGGCGTCGAGGCTTCGGACTTAGCCGTCGCGATCGCTTCGGCCAAATCCTCGGCAAAAAAGCTTTCTCGACCGATCCACATGACGGCTACCAGCTCTGCTTGCTCATCCTCACCCATACGGTCGATGAATGCGCGCAATTCGCCCTCGGCCCGGTCCAGTTCACGCCCCATCATGGCGACCTGGGCGATCTTTCTTGCCGAGATTTCCAACATCTGTCTCAACTCCTCGTGTTCGCGGTCCAGGCATTTCTGCACGATCCCGCAGGTGACCGTCTTTGATCTTGCGCAAAGCGGAGGGCTTTAGTGCCGCGACCGGGATACAGGCTGATCGGGAACCGGCGCGGTACGAAACGGGCTGAACCGCGCCCGTTTGAACCACAGCTTCACCGCCTGCCAGTGGATCAGAAACACCGCCCGACGCGCGCCGAACGGACGCCGCCAGAGAGACTGAAAAATGATCCGGTTGCTGTACGGCTGGCGCGGACCGGTCAGCGTGGCGATCAAACCGCCTCGGGCACGCCCATAATCGATCCAGACACCAACACGTTCGTCCTGATAGTCAAAGCGGAAGGTATAGGTGCCCTCGATCTTCTGAAACGGAGAGACATGCATCAGCTTGTCCGCAAGTATCCGATCGGTAGGTGCAATCGATGAAAGATCGGGTTTGTGGCAAAAGTAGCTATGGCGTGTGCCATAAGTGTTGGTCACCTCGGCCACCACAGCATAAAGCTGGTTATCTTTATCAAAACAGAACCAGAAACTGACCGGATTGAACACATGCCCTAACACACGGGGTTGTGTCAGCAAGGTCATCCTGTCCGGTTGTGGAATATCTTGCGCCTCAAAGCATTCACGCAGCCAGATCGCCCCGCGACCCTGACCAGGTTCACCCCCATGATCGCAATCTTGCCAGCTTGTCAGGTTCGCGCCATTGATCGAAAACAGGGATGGGGTCTTGGGGTGGGCCTCGGGGTCTAGCAAGATGTAATCGACGGAATAGCGAAACGCATTCTCGACCGCACCTTTGCGCCCGTGAAAGGTATGGCCCGCGATATAGTCAATTCTGTTCATAAAACAGATTTCCCGTCCTGCCCGCAAATCATTCAATTGACATGCATTTCCGCATATCTGGTATCTCACAATACGATATTCAGCCGGTTTTGGATGAAATTTATCCAACCGACTGATCCACCTTGGGTGTCCCCACGTATTGTGGTTATGTTTACCGAGACTGACACCGCGACATTGGACGAACCGACGGCAGAAGCTGCTGGAAGAATTGTTTGGCGCGGACCTAAGCGTTTTAAGGGCAACTCGGTGAACGGACAGAATAATACTTGTGGCGCCAGAAAGGATTGGGTGGAACACGTCCGTCGAATCCGAGACGCTCAGGATCAGGCGGCCTTCGCCGAACTGTTTCAGCATTTCGCGCCTCGTATCAAGGCGTTCCTGATCAAGTCCGGTTCGGATGCCGCCCTGGCTGAAGAATGCGCGCAGGAGGTCATGGCGACCTTGTGGCACAAGGCGCATCTGTTTGACCCGACAAGGGCAACGGTTGCGACCTGGGTGTTCACGATCGCAAGGAACAAGCGCATCGACGTATTGCGCAAGCAACGCCGCCCCGAACCCGAAGACCTCGGGTGGGGGCCGGAGGCGGAGCCGGAACAGGAAGTCGTTCTAGCGCTGCAACAGGAAACCGCGCAGCTGCGTGATGCCATGGCGGCATTACCTGAGGCGCAAAGACAGCTGATCGAGAAGGCCTACTTCGGAGATCTGAGCCATCGAGAAATCGCATCTCAGACCGGGTTGCCCTTGGGAACGATCAAATCACGGATACGGCTGGCGCTGGACCGCTTGCGCCACGCGATGAATTGAGATGACGAGCATGAAAAACGAGATTAAACATCACCTGACAGACGACCTGCTGATGGCCTATGCCGCAGGCAATCTGCCCGAAGCGTTTGACCTGATGGTCGCAACGCATCTGTCTCTGTGCGACCACTGCCGCGCCCGCGCTGAAAGCTTTGACGCAGTTGGCGGATGCGTTTTGCAGGAACAAGATGCGTCAGCAAGCATGAGTGACGGCTCACTGGCGGCAACAATGGCATTGATTGCTCAGGGCGCACCAAAGGTGAAACCCGCGCACCCGTCTTGTGCAGTTCTTCCGACACCGCTGCAGGACTATGTCGGCGGCGACGTGAACGCGATCAAATGGAAGCCCGTCGGCATGGGTGTCAAACAGGCAATCCTGCCCACGACCAGCGAAGCCACCGCACGGTTGTTGTTTATCCCCGCCGGGGCAGCAGTGCCGGATCACAGCCATAATGGCATAGAACTGACGATGGTCCTGCAGGGTGCATTCTCTGACGAGATCGACCGCTTCGACCGCGGCGATGTCGAAATCGCTGACCAGTCTATCCATCATACCCCCACGGCAGATATCTCTGAAGACTGCATTTGCCTGGCCGTCACTGATGCTCCACTGAAGTTCAGCAAGCTGATGCCACGCCTGTTCCAGCCATTCCTTCGAATCTGACCCGTCGTGGTAGGGTTGTTTATCGACGCTAACTAAATCGGGGTTTTAAATGTTCTTAAGGATGGCAGTCACAGCGCTTTTGCTGACTTTTGGAGCCAGCGTTTCCGCACAGATGTCCGCAGACGTTAAATTCCAACCGGGCAATTTCGGCACGATGGTGAATGGGACTGTCACCGGCGACGAATATTTCGACTATAAACTGGGCGCCAAAGCGGGACAGGAGATGTTCGCCGACCTTAAGGTCAGTGACACCAATGGCAACGGCGTGATCTACTTTAACATCTTGCCGCCGGATAGCGACGGCGTCGCAATTTACAACGGCTCAATCGATGGAAATACCGCCCGGATCGAGCTTCCCGATGATGGCGACTACACCATACGTGTTTATCTGATGGGTAACGATCGCGACACAGGCAAGACGGTTGGTTACAATTTGGACCTGTCGATCCAATAACGCTTACCCTTCGGTTTTGCCCAGCGGCACGACGTTTGTTTGGTCATCCGGCGCAAGCTCTTCGAAATCGAAATTGTCCAACCGTTGCGCCCGGCGACCCGCCTTTTCCGCGCTGATCTTGATTTCCGAGATATCCTTTGCAGCCTGCCCGAAATGACGGTCGAGGTTCGACACCCGGTCGCCTAAACGTTCCACATCCTTATGCAGCAGCCCCAATTCCTTGCGGATCGCACCGGCCTGTTCGCGCATACGCGCATCTTTAAGGATCGCCCGCATGGTGTTCAGCGTCGCCATGCAAGTTGTGGGTGAAACGATCCAAACGCGTTTCGAGAAACTCTCTTGCACCAATTCAGGGAACTTGGTGTGCAGCTCGGCATAGACTGCCTCAGAGGGTAGAAACATCAGCGCACCATCTGCAGTTTCACCGTCCAGAATGTACTTCTCGGCAATATCGTTGATGTGCTTGCGCACGGTACTGCGGAACATCTGTACCGCTGCTTTCAGCTCCATGTCGTTGGTCGATCCGATCAGCGCCTCATAGGCTTCCAGCGGGAACTTACTGTCGATCACGATCGGTCCGGGAGGGTTCGGCAGGTTGATCAGGCAATCGGCGCGCCGTCCGTTCGATAACGTGGCCTGCAGCTGAAAACTATCTGATGGCAGCGCCTTTGAAACGATATCGTTCAGCTGGATTTCCCCGAATGCCCCGCGCGTCTGCTTGTTCGACAGAATATCCTGCAATGACAGCACGTCGCCTGAAAGCTTGGTGATATTGTCCTGCGCCTTGTCGATGGCTGCCAGACGTTCCTGCAATTGCGTCAGCGAGGTCGCCGTCTGTTTCGACGAACCATGCAGCGATTCCTTCATCCGCTCCTGCATCTCAGCCAGAGCGCGCGCCGATTTCATCGCGTTATCGGCCAGCCGGTCATTCATCTGCTGTTGCACCGATGACAGGCGGGATTCAACGGTCTGGATCACCTGCACCTGCGCGTTGGCTTGCGTGTCCGAGACATGCTGTAGGCCACCCCGCAGTTGTTCCTGCCCCTGGCCCAGTTGCTGCACATGCTGCCCAAGGTGCGCCATCTGCCGGGCCAGCGGCTCCGCCATCCGAGCTGAACGCTGTGACGCTCGAAGTGACAGAAACAGAAGCAGCAGAATCAACACCACCACCCCGCCTACAATCAGGATGATAGGGTCATTCAATGCATATTGGGTGCCAGCAATCTCGATCATATCGCCTCAGATGTTCTTGTTTTATTCTTCATAGCCCGAGCGGGCCAGCGGATCAACTGCGGCCGAACAGGCGTTCGATATCGCTCAGCTTCAGTTCCACATAAGTTGGCCGCCCGTGGTTGCACTGCCCGGAATGGGGCGTCGCCTCCATCTCACGCAGCAGGGCATTCATCTCTTCGGCCCGCATCCGACGGCCAGACCGAACCGAGCCATGGCAGGCCACGCGGCTCAGGATCGCCTCGATCCGCGCTTGCACCATCTGGCTTTCGCCCTGATCGGAGAGCTCATCAAGGATATCGAGGATCATCGCGCGGGCATCGACCTCGCCAAGAATGGCCGGAGTTTCGCGCACGGCGATTGCTCCGCCACCAAAGGATTCGATGGTCAATCCAAAGCGCGACAGGTCCTCTGCAACGGCCATCAGACGTGCGCAGTCACCGTCTGTCAGTTCGACGATTTCGGGGATCAACAACGCTTGTGCGGCAACGCCATTTTCGGCCATCTGAGCCTTGAGCTTTTCGTACACCAGCCGTTCATGTGCGGCGTGTTGATCCACGATCACCATGCCGTCTGCCGTTTGGGCGATGATGTAATTCTCGTGCACCTGCCCGCGCGCCGCCCCCAAGGGCAGGTCTTGCGGCTCATCCTCCGGTGCAGTTTCGGGCACCGGTTCCACGATGCGTCCACTATAGTCCTGAGACAGTTCCGCAAAACCCGGAGATTGCGCCCGATAGGCCGCCTGACGCGCCGCGGGTGACGGGCGATCCATTTGATACACCCGCGCCGGGGTTGCGGGTGCGGGCTCGGGCCGCATCGCACCCAAGGTTGCGTTGGCCACGGTCGAAGATGCCCGGTGCCCGGCCTCGGCCAACGCGTGACGCAGGCTGGACACGATCAAGCCACGCGCGAGGCCGGGGTCGCGGAACCGAACCTCGGATTTTGCCGGATGTACATTCACATCCACCAGCGTCGGATCGCAATCTATGAACAGCGCCGCCGCCGGATGCCGGTCGCGGCTGAGGAAATCGAAATAGGCCGCTCGCAGCGCACCGGTCAGCATCTTGTCCCGTACGGGTCGCCCATTGACGAACAGATACTGCGCCACTGCAGCCCCGCGCGAATAGGTCGGCAGCGCGGCATAGCCATAAAGCCTGAGCCCTTCGCGTGTGGCATCGATCTGCAAAGCGTTCTCGGCGAACTCACGGCCAAGAACGCGCGCCAATCGGGCATGCAGCGCATCAAACAGATCGCCATTCTCGCGGTCGGCACGAAAGGTCACGCGGCCCTCTCCCCCACCCGAGACATCGCGCAGGGTGAACGCGACCGAAGGCTCGGCCATCGCCAAACGTTTCACAATGTCTGAAATCGCCTGCGCCTCGGCCCGGTCCGTGCGCATGAACTTCAGCCGTGCCGGGGTGGCGTAAAACAGGTCTCGCAACTCAACCACAGTCCCAGCGCGCAAGGCTGCTGGCTTCACTGCATCCATTTTGCCACCGGACACCTGGATCGAGGCCGCATCAGCACCCGAGACACGGCTGGTGATGGTCAAACGCCCGACCGCCCCCAGCGAGGGCAGTGCTTCACCGCGAAATCCAAATGTGTGGATATTCAACAGATCTGACCCGTCGATCTTCGATGTCGCATGGCGCGACAGCGCCAGAGGCAAATCCCCCGCTGCGATCCCACACCCATCATCGGTGACACGAATCAGGGTCTTGCCGCCATCCGCGACCTCAATAGCGATGCGTGTGGCCCCGGCATCGATGGCGTTTTCGACCAGTTCCTTGACGGCAGAAGCAGGCCGTTCCACGACTTCACCCGCTGCAATCCGGTTGATCGCTGCGTCATCAAGCTGGCGGATTACCGGACGATCGTCGCTGATATTGGGGTTCGCATACACCATACCGCTAGACCTAGCATAGGCGCACGCGATTCGACCACTGGTTTGAATTGTGAAGAGCGGGCTTTAAACGAGGTATCCGGCCAGTTTGACCGCGCCGTTAAGGGGGTAGCGACTAAGGTCAGAACTGGCCGGATATACCAGAGTGAGTGGTGGTCTTGTGGTTTCCAATTGAAAGTTTGGTATCACCGAAAATGGAATAAATCTTGTTAAGAATTCGTGATTGTTTCCACTTGGCGAAGTTCAGCCGAAACTGCGTGATAGGCGTTGGCGTGAATACGCCAAGTCAAGCCTGACTGGGCGCTCCGCTGCGGGTTCGGCATGGGCCAAAAGCAGCGGTCAGCGCCAGAATCAGGCCTGATATCGTGGCGATCATTCCAGCGGCGCTGACAGCATCCGCAGCCCCCAACCACAATGGGCCATAGCCCGCTAAAACATAACCGGACACGGCGGAAAGGGTTGCGAACAGGACACTCCAGACGATCTGGACTTCCAACCGGTTGGTCATCATCCGTGCCGCTGCTGGCGGGCAGATGAACATTGCAATCACGATGATCGACCCCACTGCATCAAATGCCGCGACAGCAGCAATCGCAGCTATGATCACCAGCGCCATCCCTAACGCGCCAGTGCGGATACCAATTGTGCGCGCAAAGCCTTCATCGAAGGTTGATATCTTGAGCGGTCGCCAGAACAACCACGTGAACAGCAAGACCCCCGTCAGTGTCAGCGCAATGCGCGGCAATTCAGGTGGCAACCCTGCCAATGCCTGTAGATCCAGCAGCGATGACCAGTCCGTTGCATCCAGCCAGATCAAGCTTTCCAGATTGCCGTAAAGCGCATGTTCAACGTCCAAATGGACGGTCGAAGTGTCAGTCTGCTCAAGCAGTAGGACACCACCGGCGAACATGGTCGTGAATACGACACCCATCGCTGCCCCCGGCTCGATCTGACCCAATCGCCGGATCGCTTCGATCATAACCACGGCGACCACAGCAGCCCCTGCTGCGCCAAGCATCATCGGCCATGTTGAAATTGCGCCTGTCAGCAGAAACGCGACGACAATACCGGGCAACACCACATGGCTGATCGCGTCGCCAATCAGCGCCTGTTTGCGCAGCACCAGAAAGTTGCCGGGCAGAGCGCATGCGATGGCCGCGAATGTCCCAATCAACAAAGGCGTCAGCGACAGGGGTACGAACTCTTCTCCGCTCATGGCGTGACCTCCTGCGGGCCGCCGATACGACGATCAATCTCGGCGATCTGATCGCGAGTCAGCACGGTCTCGATATCGCGCAGCCCATCGTACAGCGCCGCAGTGGCCTCATGCGCCTGATCCGCGCGGACGATCTCCCACCGCTTTTCGTCTCGTAGGGCCTTGGCCGCACGCGCCCTCCCTTCCTCTGTTGCAACTCCATCGGCGCGCACAAGGCCGGTGCGGCGTAACAGGCGAATGGTTAGGGGTTCATAGATTTGCTGCCCCTGCGCCAGTGCCAGCAGTCCCTGCCGAATGTGCACTCGACGCTGGAACCGAAGGTGGCTGAGAATAGCTGCCAACACGCCCCGAACCGGCGCGAACAGGAGCGACAGGGCAAAGAACCCAAAACTGACCAGAACGATGATCGGTCCGGTCGGCAGGTTCGGAGCCGAGGCCGAAATACCTGCCCCCAGAAACCCTGCAAGACCTCCGGCCAAACCGGCCAGGACGACCACGCGGTCGGATCGCTCCGTCCAGAACCGCGCTGTCACAGGCGGGATGATCAGCAGAGCAACAATCAGGATCAGACCAACGATCTTTAGCCCGACCACGGTCACCGCCATCACGAGCCCCATCATCGCCAGATCAATCCGATGCACGGGCAACCCGCGCGCAGCGGCATATTCAGGATCGAAGGCGACCATCGTCATCGGGCGGCGGATGATCATCACCAGTACCAACGTTGCCGCGCCACCGATCGCGATGACCAGAGCATCAGCCCATAGCATCCCAGCAGTAGAACCCAGCAAGAATCCTTCCAATCCTGCCTGGCGTCCAACCCCCATGGTTTGAATAACGGTCAGCAGTACGACACCAAAACCGAAGAACACCGATAACACTGCGCCGATCGCTGCATCTTCTGCCAAACGTGTGCGACTGGTCAGCCAGTTCATACAGAGCAAACCAACCCATGCGGATATTGCCGAACCTGCAAGCAGTCCGATCAAGTTACGCCCATCACCACCGAAAGCCACCAGCACCATGAAGGCAAGGCAAACGCCCGGTAGGGTCGCGTGGCTGATGGCATCGCTAACCAGCGCGCGTTTACGCAGGAATAAGAACGTGCCCGTCACACCTGCCGAAACGCCCAGTAATGTCGCACCAATAGCAACCAGCGTGGCGTTATAGCCAAGCTGTAAGGTCAAAGCCTCCCAAAGCATGACTACCCCAGCGCGCGCGAAATCTGATCGATTTGAGCCGTTGCGAGACGCCCGCCATAAGCGGCCTGCAGCGTTTCAGCGGTAAAGGCCTGCGCAACCGGACCTTCGGCCACTTTGCGGGTGTTGATCAGGAACACATGGTCGAAATAGTCGGTGACCGTGGCCAGATCGTGATGCACTACAACAACGGTCTTGCCAGCCTCTTTCAACGATTTCAGCACGGCGATGATCGCCTTTTCAGTCGCGGCGTCCACACCTGCAAAAGGTTCGTCCAACAAATACATGTCGGCATCCTGTGCCAATGCGCGCGCAAGAAAGACCCTCTGTTGCTGACCACCAGAAAGCTGCCCGATCTGACGGTCGGCAAATTCCCGCATACCGACACGGTGCAGACAGTCCATGGCACGGGCGGTATGGCGGGCACGAACCCGACCCAGCAGGCCCAATTGACGCGACAAGCCCATCAGCACCACATCAATCACGCGCGTCGGGAAATCCCAGTCCACGCTGGCGCGTTGCGGTACATAGGCGATGCGTGCCCGCTGGTCCTCGAGCGGCTGACCAAACACGGTCACCTGACCCGACAACGGAGACACGATCCCCAAAGCAGCCTTTAGCAAGGTTGATTTGCCAGCCCCATTTGGCCCGATAATCGCCGTCATGGCGCCGGGCTGCACCGTCATATCGACCGAGAAAACCGCTGGCTTCTGACCGTATGAGACTGTCAGACCACGAATGGCGAGAGGGCAAAGATCGATGTCCTGCCCGTCGACAGAAACGCCCTGAACTGTTGCGAGTTCAATCATGGTTTAAAACCCCGCCGACAGTTTGCCGTTCATGCCACGTTCGGGAACATCCGCGCCCAGCGCGCCGGCGATAACGGTAATGTTGTGATCAAGCATGCCGATATAAGTACCCTCATATGTGCCCGGCTCGCCCATCGCGTCGGAATACAGCTCTCCGCCGACACCCACTTTGTGACCTTCGGCCGAAGCACCCTCGATCAAGGCACGCATGGATCGATCTGAAACGGAACTCTCCACAAACACGGCGTTCAGCTGACGCTCTACCAGAGTTTCGACCAACTCACCGATCCGGTTCAACCCTGCCTCGGATTGGGTCGAGATGCCCTGAATACCCAGCACCTCATAGCCATATTCATCACCGAAATAGCCAAATGCATCATGCGCAGTCACCAACACTCGGTTGTTTTCGGGAACGGCCGCCAAAACCTGCTTGCCATAGGCGGCCAGCAGATCGATCTCAGCCAGAAAAACTTGTGCGTTGGCTGCGAACTCATCTGCCGCTTCGGGCCGGGCTTCGGTCAGAGCTTCCTGCACTTCGATCACGACATCGCGCCACAGAACCGGGCTCATCCAGACATGCGGGTCAAATTTGTCAGCGTAATCGTCATGGGCGCGCAGTTTCGATGTGTCGATGCCATCCGCCACGGCAATCACTGTCCGCTTGCGGCCCAGATCGTCAAAGAAACCTTCCATCTGAGCCTCTAGATAGAGGCCGTGCCACAGCACCAGATCAGCGCGGGTCATCGCAACAATATCGGTGCGGGTCTGGCGATAGGCGTGCGGGTCGACACCGGGTCCCATCAAGCCCTTCACGTCGACCTGTTCACCGCCGACCTGGCGCGCAGCGTCTGCAATCATGCCGGTGGTGGCGACGACTTTCAGCGGCGCTTGAGCGATTGCGGCGACGGGCCACACAAACACGAGAGCCAATGCCGTAAGTAGCGATCGACGAATCATTTCAGACTCCGAACGGTTATCCTGTTAAGTCAAAATATGAGAACCATTCGCAACTAAGTCAATGCAAATGCGAATTACTCGCAAGAAAACGACTATATTTGTCCATTTGGTCAAAAATTTGCCCCTTACGACGCTGGCACACCTTCCCTTTCGCTGCGACCCATGCGATTTTGACGCGAACCTCCAAAAGGACGGAATAATGGAAACGCAGAGCTCAGAAAGCACCGTGCGCACCCCGCATCTGCCGCAAGTGACCGAGCCCCGGAACCCAGGAATGGATCTGGATCTGGATTGGGTGCGGGCCGTGCAGGCCAACACTTCGGCCATCGAGCGCCGCGCAGCGACGCTGCCTGGTCGGCGGTCGGTGAAAAAAGAATACCAGGCCGCATGGCTGCTCAAAGCGATCACAATGATCGACCTGACCACTCTGTCGGGCGATGACACGGTTGGGCGGGTTCGTCGCCTGTGCGCAAAGGCTCGTCAACCTGTCGCGTCTTCAGTTCTGCAGGCGCTGGACATGCCGCCGATCACAACCGGAGCGGTGTGTGTCTACCATGACATGATCGAAACGGCTGTGGACGCATTGGAAGGCACTGGTATTCCGGTTGCGGCGGTATCCACTGGCTTCCCGGCCGGGCTCTCTCCGTTTCATCTGCGTGTGGCAGAGATCGAAGAAAGCGTGAAGGCCGGAGCCGAGGAGATCGACATCGTCATCTCGCGCCGTCATGTGCTGTCTGGCGACTGGCAGGCCCTGTATGATGAGATGAAGGCCTTCCGCGTCGCCTGCGGCGATGCACATGTCAAAGCCATTTTGGCGACCGGAGAGCTGGGCAGCCTGCGCAACGTCGCCCGTGCCTCGCTGGTGTGCATGATGGCAGGGGCAGACTTCATCAAGACCTCGACCGGCAAAGAAAGCGTCAACGCCACCTTGCCTGTGTCGTTGGTAATGATCCGAGCCATTCGCGACTATTATGACCGCACCGGCTATCGCGTAGGCTACAAGCCTGCGGGTGGGATTTCGAAAGCCAAGGATGCGCTGGTCTATCTGTCGCTGATCAAGGACGAGCTGGGCGACCGCTGGCTGGAACCTGATCTGTTCCGCTTTGGCGCCTCATCACTGCTGGGCGACATAGAGCGGCAGTTGGAACACTATGTTACCGGCGCTTATTCCGCCGGTTACCGTCACTCCATGGGCTGAGGACAAAAACAATGACAGTCAAAGAGATTTTCGAGACCATGGACTACGGCCCTGCCCCCGAAAGCGCAGCCGAGGCATTGGCCTGGCTGGTTGATCAGGGCGACAAGTTCGGCCACTACATCGATGGCGCATTCACCAAACCCGGCAAAGGGTTCGACAGCCGCAACCCAGCAACCGGAGAGGTGCTGGCCAAGCTGACACAAGCCAAACAGGCTGACGTAGACGCCGCCGTTTCTGCAGCGCGTAAAGCGCAACCGAAATGGGAGAAGCTGGGCGGTGCGGGTCGTGCGCGCTACCTCTACGCGATTGCGCGCCTGCTGCAGAAGCACTCGCGTTTGTTTGCTGTGCTCGAAAGCCTCGACAACGGTAAGCCGATCCGAGAATCCCGCGACATCGACATCCCCCTGGCACAGCGGCATTTCTACTATCACGCCGGCATGGCGCAGTTGATGGAAAGCGAATTGCCAGATGCCGAAGCACTGGGTGTTTGCGGCCAGATCATCCCGTGGAACTTCCCGCTGCTGATGCTGGCGTGGAAGATCGCGCCTGCAATCGCAATGGGCAACACGGTGGTTCTGAAGCCGGCCGAGTACACCTCGCTGACCGCGCTGCTGTTTGCCGACATCTGCATGCAGGCCGGGTTGCCGAAAGGCGTGGTCAACATCGTCACAGGTGATGGTGCCGTTGGTGAGATGATTGTGTCTTCGGACGTCGACAAAATCGCCTTTACCGGCTCGACCGTCGTGGGCCGTCGCATCCGTGAAGCGACCGCTGGCTCTGGCAAAGAACTGACGTTGGAACTGGGCGGCAAGTCCGCCTACATCGTCTTTGACGACGCCGATATTGATTCAGCGATCGAAGGCTTGGTCGACGCGATCTGGTTCAACCAGGGCCAGGTCTGCTGTGCGGGCTCGCGCCTTCTGGTGCAGGAGGGTATCGCTGATCGCTTCCACGACAAATTGCGTGCCCGGATGGACAATCTGCGTATTGGTGATCCGCTGGACAAGTGCATCGATGTGGGCGCGGTTGTGGACCCGGTTCAGTTGCAAACCATTAAAGGAATGGTCGAGAGCAACACTGCGGGTCACGTGCATCAGGCGGCCTGTGAGCTGCCCTCGAATGGCTGCTACTATCCACCAACGCTGATCTCTGGGCTCGAAACCTCCGATCCGCTGATGCAGGAAGAAATCTTTGGCCCGGTTCTGGTTTCTTCGACCTTCCGCACCCCGGAAGAAGCGGTCGAGTTGGCCAACAACACCCGCTACGGGCTGGCCGCGACTGTGTGGACCGAGAACGTGAACCTCGCGCTGGATATCGCGCCCAAGCTGGTTGCGGGCGTGGTCTGGGTGAACGCAACTAACCTGTTCGACGCTGCTGCCGGGTTCGGCGGTGTACGCGAAAGCGGCTTTGGCCGTGAAGGCGGTTGGGAAGGGCTGACGGCCTATACCAAGCCCAAAGCCAAGGCCAAACCGCTGACGAAGATTGAGGCGGCAATGGGCGAAGGCGCTCCAGTCGATCCTATTGACCGCACCGCCAAGATGTATGTCGGCGGTAAGCAGGCGCGACCCGATGGCGGCTATTCGAAACCCGTCTGGGGCAAATCCGGCCAACTTGGCCATGTGGGTCTGGCCAACCGCAAGGACGTACGCAACGCGGTTGAGGCTGCAGCGGGTGCAAAAGGCTGGTCCAAGACCACCGGCCATCTGCGGGCTCAAATCCTGTATTACATCGGTGAAAACCTCTCGGCACGTGCGGGCGAGTTCGCTGCTCGTATTGATGCGATGACCGGTAAGAAAGACGGCGCGAAAGAGGTTGAGGCCTCGATCCAGCGACTGTTCACCGCCGCCGCCTGGGCGGACAAGTATGATGGTCAAGTACATGGTGTTCCGATCCGGGGCGTCGCCATTGCCATGAAAGAGCCGGTTGGCGTGATCGGCGCCCTGTGTGCGGACGAAACACCCCTGTTGGGTCTAGTTTCGGCCATGGCGCCAGCGATTGCGATGGGCAACCGGGTGGTTCTGGCGGCAAGTGAGCCCTACCCGCTGGCAGCAACGGATTTTTGCCAGATCCTAGAAACCTCGGACGTCCCCGCCGGTGTGGTCAACATCCTGACCGGCAGCCACGCAGAGCTGGCAAAGCCGCTGGCCTCGCATCTGAACGTGGATGCGGTCTGGTCGTTCTCGTCCACCGATCTGTCTAAAGAGATCGAGATCGTCTCGGCCGGAAATCTGAAGCGGACTTGGGTCAATAACGCGACGGCATTTGACTGGAGCGTGGACCATTCGCGCCGCTTCCTGCAGGCTGCGACCGAAGTGAAAAACATCTGGGTGCCCTACGGAGAGTAAGGCCCCCGTACCACCGGAGGCCTAAATGGATTTTTCAGGTAAGACCGTCATCGTCATTGGTGGCACCAGCGGTATCAATCGCGGCATTGCCGAGGCCTTTGCGGCCTCGGGTGCTAATCTGGCTGTCGCCAGCCGGTCGCAGGAAAAGGTCGATGATACCGTGGCTGCGTTGAAAGCAGCAGGCGCATCCGACGCCATCGGCGCGGCGTTCGACGTTCGCAATCCAGAGGCCGTAGCCGAAGGCCTTAAGCAATTCCACGACGCTTTTGGAGATTTCGATGTCCTGATTTCAGGTGCTGCCGGCAACTTCCCAGCGCTGGCATCTGAAATGTCGGTCAATGCATTCAAGGCGGTCATAGATATCGATCTGATGGGCACGATCCACGTCATGAAAGGGGCCTACCCCTATCTCAAACGTCCCGGTGCCAGCATTATCAACATTTCGGCCCCGCAATCCTATCTGCCTTACGAAGGGCAAGCCCATGTTTGCGCCGCCAAGGCGGGCGTTGATCAGATCACCCGAACCCTTTCAATGGAATGGGGCGTCGAAGGGATTCGCGTGAATTCGGTCGTTCCGGGTTTTATCGAAGGAACCGAAGGCGCAAAACGGCTGGCCCCTACCGAAAACGCCCATGAAGAGCTGCGTCGGGACGTCCCGCTGGGTCGCTGGGGTCAACCTCAGGATGTGGCAAATGCCTGCCTGTTCCTTAGCTCTGATATGGCGAGCTATATCAGCGGAACAGTCATGGCCGTTGACGGGGCTTTGTATCTGCGCGGCTCGGGCAAGTTTGGCCAGATGATGGGTCAGATGCTGCGCGCAGCGAAAAAGGACCAAGCTTAGGTTAGAACACAGGGATCCGATTGGTGGCAAACTTTTCAGTCGCTGGGCTTTATTTCCAACCTATCAAATTCAAGAGCTTCTGAAATAGATACCCGCTGCTACCAAAAGCGATGTCAGCGTACCGGCCACCACGTAAAGTGCGAAAGCGCTGAGCAGAGATTGACCGACAATCAAAGCGGCAGCAAAGGTTAACAACCCTGCAAGTATTCCCGATCCCATTATCGCAACTATCATGGTGCCGCTATCCGTCCCAAGCCTCGTCTCAGGAGATGTTGATCTTCTGAATCCCATCTCCGTTCCCGACTAACACAGAATTCTCGACATTTCTGGCCAAAGTATGGCCAAGACGAGTTAACGATTACTTAAGGCGGAGAATTGCCGATCTTCTGTCTGGCGCTGCGCCCTGCAAGAGGACACAAACTCGTTGTTTTCGCCAGTGGTTCGCATCACCCACTGCCGTCAATTCCAAGAAAAATTATTCAATAACAACGAATAATTCTGTTCGGCAGCGGGTAGATGGACGACGTCAGCCGTCCACCCCTTCCGGTTTGCCGACGATGGTGAAATGCAGACCCTCGGGGTCCAGCAGTTCAGACGCCACCCGGTTCACATCCTCCAAGGTCACTGCATTCACCTTGTCGTTGCGAGTCGCAATGTAGTCGATAGGCAGATTTTCCATCTGCATCCCGACCATGATTCCGGCAATCTGGCCATTGCCGTCAAAACGCAGCGGATAGGCCCCGGTCAAATAGGTCTTGGCGTCATCCAATTCTTTCTGCGTCACACCTTCCGCAGCCGCGCGCGCCCATTCCTGTCGGATCACCTCGACCGCTTCGGCGATACGGTCATTGGCAGATGAGACCGAGCCCAGATACACCGACGCCAGATCCTTGGGCACCAGATAGGTCGCCACACCGTAGGTCAGGCCACGTTTCTCACGTACTTCCTGCATCAGGCGACTTTCGAATCCGCCGCCGCCCAGAATGTGATTCAGGATATAGGCCGCAAAGAAATCGGGATCGTCGCGATCAATGCCACTTTGCCCGAACAGGGCGACGGATTGCGGAGTGTTGAAGTCCACTACGCTGACACCGCCGTCAATGGTGACCTTCGCCTTGTCTGGAATGGGTTTCCCGGTTGCTGGCAGATCCAACAGCAATTTGTCCAACAGAACGCCCAGCTCTTCTGCCGTGATGTCGCCAACAGCCCCAACATACAGTCTGTCCTTGGCAAAGACATTGTCGTAGGCAGCGACGATATCGTCGCGGGTCAGGCTTGAAACGCTTTCAATCGTACCTTTACCGTCCGACGCATAAGGATGATCCCCATATGCCATTTCAGCAAAGCTGCGTCCGGCAATATCGCTTGGATCAGTCTGGTCGGACTTCAGACCCGAAATCACCTGAGCGCGCACCCGATCGATCGCATCCTCATCGAAACGCGGTTCATGAATTGTGGTCTGCAGCAAATCAATCACTTCATCCCGGTTCTCAGTCAGGAACCGCGCCGAAATGGTGACCGTATCATCTGTTGCCCTGTAGCTGAAGGATGCAGCCAGAGATTCAAGTTCGCGTGCATAGGTGCGGGCATCCATGTCGCCGGCGCCTTCCTCAATCAGGCCGCTCATCAGATAAACCGCGCCGCGTTTATCGGGATCATCCAGCGACGTTCCTCCACGAAACCGCAGTTCCAGCGCAGTGAAGGGGATCGAATGATCTTGGACCAGCCAAGCGGTAATACCACCGGGCGAGATTACCTCTTTGATCTTAATCTCGGCCCAGGCGGGAAGGGCAATGATCAGCGCAATCAGCGTTGCGGCAAACCGTTTCATTGTGTCACCTCATCGTCACGCATCAACCAGCCAGTGACCGAGGTTTCAGGTTGCAGCACCTCACGGGCAGCCGCGATGATCTCGTCACCCGTCACAGCCTGCAGGATGTCGGGCCAGGCCTGCACATCTTCGACCGTCAACCCGCTGGTCAACGCACGACCATAGCGGTTTCCAATACCGTCCACGTTATCGCGCGCATAGGTCTGCGCGGCGCGGAGCTGCATCTTAATGCGCTCCAGGTCTTCATCCTTGACACCTTCCGCGATGAAATCCGCAACGGCCTGATCCATGGCATCCTCCGCATCCTGAAGCGAAACGCCCTCAGCCGGCACAACGATCAGATCAAAGGTCGTGTCATCCAATGAGACCCCCTTGTAGAACGCACCGGTATAGACCACCTTCTGCTGCTCAAATTGCAGCTTTTCATTCAGATATGAGGTTGTGCTTCCTCCCAGCAATTCCGCCAAAAGAAACAGGGCAGCGGCCTTCTCCTGCTCACCGGCGTCCCGTTCAGGGGCCAGATAGCTGCGCTGCACGTAGGGTTGTGCCACACGCGCATCCTTGAAGGTCAGGCGACGTTCGGCAGTCTGGGGTGGTTCTTGCGAGCGTACCCGCTCGGGCAAATCAGGGTTGGCTGGGATAACACCGTAGTACTGATCAGCCAACGCCCTGACTTCGTCGGGGTCAACATCTCCGGTGACGACCAATATGGCGTTATTGGGTGCATAATGGGTCTGGTAGAAGGACAGGGCGTCGTCCATATCCAACGCCTCCATCTCGTGGCGCCAGCCGATAATCGGCGCTCCGTAACGGTGGTTCAAATATTGCGCTGCATTCATCTGTTCTCCGAACAGAGCGCGTGGATTGTTTTCGGTCCGCTGATTACGCTCTTCCAGAACCACGTCGCGTTCGGTGATGATATCATTCTCGGTCAGGCGGATGTTGCGCATACGATCTGCCTCCATCCGCATCATCAGTTCCAGCCGGTCAGCGGCGACGCGCTGAAAATAGGCGGTGTAGTCGTAAGAAGTGAAAGCGTTGTCATTGCCGCCATTGGCCGCGACAGTGGCTGACAACTCGCCCGCTTCCATTGTGTCGGTGGCTTTGAACAGCAGATGTTCCAGGAAATGTGCAACGCCAGAGGATCCGATCGGTTCATCGGCGGATCCGGCCCGGTACCAGACCATATGCTGAACAACAGGCGCGCGATGATCCTCGACCACCACGACGTCCATGCCGTTTTCAAGCGTAAATGTGGTGACAGCCTCTTGCCCCTCTTTCGCGAACAAGGGGGTGGCGGCGATCAGGGCAGCCGACAGTGCCAGGGCCCGAACCATGGGGCATCCTCCGTTTCATTTCTGATATTCAAACTACGGTGGTGCCGCCGGGGTTCAAGGCCAATGACGGAAAGTTAAGAAGAATTCATTCGAGCGGCGGGGCCGACGGCGTTTCGATCCCACGACGACGCGCCGCTTCATTGGTCGCGTTCGCATCGATTGACTGGCGTTCATAGACCTGCGAGTACCGATCAACCGGGAACAGGCGCAGGCGGGTCCAGCGACCGCGATTTTTGCGGAAAGCCGCATCCTCTTCGGCCGTTACCTGACGCGTATTGGCAGGAACGCCATATCTGCTTGAGGCCGTCACAAGCGCCGCATCGCTGGCCGGTATTGAGGTATTCGGGTTCAGCGCTGCCTCACTACCACCCAGCGCCACAACGGCATCCGCTTTGGGGTTAGGATCGGTCAGGTTTGCACCGCCGGGAGTCGGCGCTGGAAGAAAGGCGTAGTCCTTGGGCTGGGTCAGCGGCTTGACGGGCAATACCGAAAATTCATCCGGCCCCGCTCCGGGCGGATCAAGATTGCGCAAACCAATATCGGAACAGCCCGCAACGACAACGGCGAGTGTCAGAACAAGAATGGCGCGTGGCATACGCATCAGTGTCTCCAGCCAGTTTCAGGCGCTTTTATCGCATATCGTCCGGCAGGTCACGAGGGCTTTTTGCCATCGAACAGGACCAATCCCAAAGCTCCCGCAAATATGAACACATCCGCCAGATTGAACACAAAAGGGTTGCTGATCCCGCAGCAGGACATGTTCAAAAAGTCGAGAACATAGCCGTAAAGCACCCGGTCCACGACATTTCCCAGCGCACCGCCGATCAGGAGACCGCCGCAGAATTGTTGAAGCTTCGTAGGAGCGATGCGGCCCAGCCAGATCAGGACGCCCAGGCAGATCGCCACGGAAACCCCGATCAGCACCCAGCGGGCGGCGTCACCGTCGCCCTGAAACAGGCCAAAATTGATGCCGCGATTCTCGCCGTATCTGAAAACCAGAAGCGGTGGCAGCACGTCGATATCGCCCTGCGCCACGCGCATTACGTGGACGACCAGATACTTACTAATCTGGTCGATCAAAAACGCCGCCAATCCGGCCCATAGGATGAACGAACCGCGCATCAGTGACGGAAATGCCGCATGCCGGTGAAGACCATGGCCAGACCGGCCTCATCCGCCGCCGCGATCACTTCATCATCACGCATCGAACCGCCGGGCTGAATAACGCATGTTGCGCCTGCCTCAGCGGCCTCCATAAGCCCATCGGGGAAGGGGAAGAATGCATCAGAAGCTACGGCCGAACCGATGGTCAGCGGCTGGGGCAAGCCCAGCGCATCAGCCATACGCTCGGCTTTCTTTGCCGCGATCAGTGCCGAGTCAACGCGGCTCATCTGCCCCGCGCCGACACCCACGGTCGCGCCGTCTTTGACATAGACGATGGCGTTGGATTTGACATGTTTCGCCACTTTCCACGCGAACAGCAGGTCGCGCATCTGCTCCTCAGATGGCGCTTTTTTGGTGACCACCTTCAAGTCATCCATACCAACAAAGCCGTTATCCTTGTCCTGCACCAGCAGGCCACCTGCCACCTGTCGCACAGTTTTACCACCGGCGGTCACATCCGGTAGAGCTTCGGTCGTCAGCAGGCGCAGGTTCTTCTTGGCGGCGAAGATCGCCTTGGCCTCGTCTGACGCCCCCGGAGCGATCACAACCTCGGTGAAAATCCCCGTGATCTCCTGCGCGGTTTCCGCGTCCAGCGATTGATTCAACGCCACGATACCGCCGAATGCCGAAGTCCTGTCGCAGTCGAACGCGGCTTTATAGGCCTCAAGCAGCGTCGCACCTTTCGCTACACCACACGGATTGGCATGCTTGATAATCGCACAAGCTGCCCCTTCGACCGGGTCGAACTCAGCGACCAACTCAAAGGCGGCATCGGTATCGTTGATGTTGTTATAGCTCAGTTCCTTGCCCTGATGCTGTACCGCCGTCGCCACGCCCGGACGACCCGAGCCATCTACATAGAACGCTGCCGACTGGTGGCTATTCTCGCCATATCGTAAGGTCTGTTTCAGCTCACCGGCAAAGGCGCGGCGTTTGGGCGCCTCAAGCTCCAGCGCATCGGCCATCCAGTTGGACACGGCTGTGTCATAAGCGGCAGTGCGGGCATAGGCCTTTTGCGCCAACCACTGACGGAAGCCCAGAGAAGTCTTACCGTAATTCTCTTCCAGCTGATCCAGCAGCGACGAGTAGTCTTCGACATCCACAACCACGTTCACAAAAGCATGGTTCTTCGATGCGGCACGGATCATGGCTGGGCCGCCGATATCGATGTTCTCGATACACTCATCATAGGCAGCGCCCTTGGCCACGGTCGCTTCAAATGGGTAGAGATTTACCACAAGCAGGTCGATTGCGCCGATACCATGTTCGTTCATCGCGGCGACATGGGTGTCATTATCGCGCAGAGCCAGCAGCCCGCCATGGACCATCGGGTGCAGCGTTTTGACCCGGCCATCCATCATCTCGGGGAAGCCGGTGATCTCGCTGACATCTTTCACCTCCAACCCCGCATCGCGTAGCGCCTTCGCGGTACCGCCGGTCGAAAGCAGTTCAACCCCGCGTTCGGCCAACGCCGTTCCCAGCTCGATCAGCCCGGTTTTGTCGGAAACGGAAAGCAACGCGCGGCGCACGGGGTGAAGGTCGGTCATGGGTCCAAAGGTCCTTTTGGCGTCAGTCGAAAACGGGCTCGTCCCGGTGCGTATCCCGCACGGCATAGGCTGTATCCTGAGCCTTGCTGAGCGTCCACCGGATGCGCGTCGCATACTCCATTGCGCGCCCAGATAGAACGATCTGTTTTGTCGCGCGTGGCTTCAAACGGCCTTTTTCAAGGTAAACGCTTGGTTCAACTGACAACTTTCCAACGCCATCATGGCGGAAAACCCATATCTCACCGCTTTTGAGCGCCATCGACACCGCAGCGCCACCCAGATCAAGTGCCGCATCAACGTCAGGATGCAGGTGAAACCGGATGTCAAAGGCGATCCCCTGCAGACCTGCCCCGTCCATCGCGCGATCGAACTGCCGTTTGGCTTTGTCGGTTGCGGTCAGCAGAATATCCTCGCCTACCAGCTCACGCCCGTCAAAGCGCAGTTCAAGCGTGCGGGCATGGGTCAGGCCAAACACTTTGGCGTAGCCGTCATGACCCACCATAAAGCGGGTGCCTTCGAATGCATCCTCGAAATCCACGGGCACATCCTGCGGGCCATCCACCAATGCTTCCTGCGACGACCCATTTGCGCCTTCTGCAAGCCGGGCGCTGGAATACCCTTCGACGCATAGGGTCGAATGCGACGGGGTCGCGCGCCCTGCCCTGCGCCATTCCTGCCCAAAACTGCCGCCTGATCCACAGTTCACGATCAGAGGACGGCGCCCCGAGGTCAGCTCAAACGCAAGCGAGGATGCGTGGGCGTTGAACGACGCAGCACCTTTGGGAGGCGCGCTGGCATCCACCAGAACCGTGGTTCTCGAGGCGGCCAATCGTGCATAACCCATTGACAGGTCCGAATGCTGCTGCGGCTTGACACCGCTTTGCGCCAGTGCCTGATCCAGCCGCCCTTCAAGCCCACGCCCGCCCCCGTGAAATCTGGCCAGAGATCCATCTGCATGACGCAGATTTCGCAGAGTAGGTGCAATGCGCTTGATCGCCCCGGTCTGAGAGGCAGGCGTGCCTCGGCCAACTTCACCAAGTGCAGCAGAGGTCCAGGCCAGCAGAGTGAAGACCTCCAGCAATTCCTCAGGGTTGCGGGTGAGAATGCCGCCCTCGGCATCGATCTGGCGGTCGCATTCCCGGGCCAGTGCGCGCAATGCGGGATCAGCCAGTTGCTCCAACCCCTCCAGGGCCAAACCAGCCTGAACCAGCCCTGCGAGCGCTTCGAATCTCGGCAATCCTGGTGTTGCTGCTGTCCAGCGTTTGGAAAGAAACCATGTTTGTTGTGCCAAGGAGCGGAAGAAAGCTCTGCTTTGCGCCTCATCAGCGCCGCGTAGCAGAAATTGCGCGTGGTTGATCCAGCGCATCACCCGGCGCCCGGTCAGGTCCGGCGCCCAGCCGGGCCCCTTCCCGCGCCCATGTGCGGTGATCCAGCCCCAGACCCATCGCTGCGCCTTTTCACGGGCGCGCATATCGCCGACGGCTGCCAGATCATCCAGCCAGATGAAACCGTGGCGTTCATCATCAAAATCCGGACTGGGCGCAGCAACATCCCAGAGATCGGTGTCATCCGCCTCGACCAGATATCCAGCGAAAAGGAGATTCCCGGCCACCAGTTGTCGCCCGCGTGCAAACGAACCGACGGTGCGCGGCTCAGGCTGGCTGACGAATCCCGAAACCGCCTTCCGCCTTTGGCTCAGGCGCGCGTAAAGGCGGTTCTGAAACCGCATCCAGCGATTGGCCATTGTGTCCGATTCTGACATGACGCTTGCGACTCTGCCCCTTGCGCTCTGCGGGCGCTTGAACACACGATAGACCGGTCCGCGCGTCAAGTCATCGAAAAGCGTCGCCTCAAGCGGATTTGTTCAGACAGGCGATATAGAACCCGTCCATGCCACCCTTGTCCGGCCAGAAATCCGGGCGCAAACGCAAGCCACCTTCTTCTGTAATCCAGTCTGGTTCAACGCCCGCAATCTCAAGCGCCGCACGGTCAATCTGCATATCCGGGTATTGATCCAGCGCCTCTTCGATCTGCACCTCTCCTTCGTCCGGCAACAAGGAACAGGTGCAATATACCAATCGGCCTCCGGGTTTGAGTAGGGTCCAGGCATGGGCCAGCATCCGGGCCTGTAGTTCGATCAATCCCCCGAATTCCGAGCCATCCTTGGCGAAGGGTAAATCAGGATGGCGGCGAATCGTGCCCGTGGCCGAACACGGCGCGTCGAGCAGGATGGCATCATACTGGCCCTGATGGTCCAGCGCATCACCAGCGATCACCTTGGCCTTCAAACCTGTCCGTTTCAGGTTCTCGCGCACCCGCTCCAACCGTGTTTCGGAGATATCCAGCGCCGTGACCTCTGCCGCTACCACAGCCAATTGCAACGTCTTGCCACCGGGCGCGGCGCAAAGGTCCAATACCTTTTCCCCGGCTTTCGGGGCCAGCACGCGCACAGGCAGCGCCGCTGCCGCATCCTGAACCCACCAGTTTCCACGCTTGTAGCCCGGCAAAGCCGACACCTGCCCCGCATCCTGCAAACGGACTGAGCCGGTGGGCAGGGCTTCTCCGCCCGGCGCCTCAGCGCCCGGTTTCAGCGTCACGTCCAGCGGTGCACCATTGAAATGGGCCTGTTCCATACCCTTTACTGCGTCATCGCCCCACGCCATGATCAGAGGATCGCGCAGCCAGTCGGGCAGACGGGGTACGCGCATCTTGGGCCAAGCATCCGGTCCATCGGCGGCAATCTTGCGCAAGACTGCATTCACCAACCCCTTGAGCCGCCCATGCTTGCGCGAGCGTCCCACGATCTCGACCATCGAATTGACCACGCCATGCGCGGCCTCGCCCTGACACAACTCGACCGTTCCAAGCCGCAGCGCGTTATGCACCGTTAGCGCCGGTGTCTGCCGCAAGTGATCGGCCAACAGCCGGTCGGCACGCTCAAGTCCGCGTAGGGTTTCAATCGTTAGCCGTTGCGCGCGCGCGCGATCCTCGGGTACCAAACGATCCAATGCGCCCGCCGCCAGACATTCAGGTAACAGCCGCCCCTCGCCCAATATCTGATCCAGCAGATAGATTGCACTGCGCCGCGCGGCGGTTGCAGAGTTTGACATGATGCTGAGTGCCTCTCGTGACCTTTGCCGCATTGCCTTGGGCGGACGAGGGCGTATATCAAGGCCCTGAACAGAAAGGAACCCGATGTCATGAGTGACGAGCGCAAAGACCTGCCCCCCGCCGCTCAGCGTGCATTGGCCGAGGCTGAGGAACGTCGCAAAAAGGCCGAAGCGGAAGCCAAGGCGCAGCCCAAGGAACTGGGTGGGCGCGACGGTCCTGATCCGGCCCGCTATGGCGATTGGGAAAAAAAGGGCATCGCTATCGATTTCTGATCAGGCCCCGCCCCGCAGCGCTTGCAGAATGTCGTCTATCAACGCCCTTTGCCGTTTCGACCTTGCCCGATCCTCGGGCCATGTCAGCCAATAGCCATCCTTTGTCCTAAGCTCGGGCATATCCAATCTGTGTAATTGACCAGTCTTTAAGCTGCCCGAAGCCAACGGTAGTGAACCCAACGCGATCCCCATGCCCTGACGCGCGGCCGTGATCGCGTGACCTACCGAGTCAAAACTGATCCGGCCAGCCGGTAATTCATCAACCCCCGCTACCTGCGCCCAGTCCTTCCAACCGGGGCGTTCTCCGCGCAAATCAATCAGCGGCGCACCCCACTTGATGCCAGATGCGGCCATCGGTGCCAGAACTTCAGGCGCAATTAGCTTTGCCTTTCGTCCAGGCCAGACACCTCTGCCATAGCGGATCTGCAGCCAGGTACGCTCTTCCTCCAATGAGGCCCGGCGCGCCATGGAATCTGTCATCACACGCACATTGGGCTGCGCCTCAAGGAACTTGGGCAAGGCTGGCAGAACCAGCGCGTGGATATGCGACGAAAGTCCCGCGACCCGAAGCTCGCGCGGGGATTTGCCGAACAGATCCTCGGTATTGCGTTCCAGTGCTTGCAGGCTGTCCTGCACCAATGGGAGATAGCTTTCGCCTTCGATGGTCAGCGACACGCCCCGCGCCTCGCGCAAAAATAATGACCTGCCCAGCCATGCCTCAAGATTTCCGATCCGTTGACTGACTGCCGCCTGCGTCAGACCAAATTCGCGCGCGGCAGCAGAAAAACCGCCCAATCGCCCGGCGGCTTCGAACACGCGCAGCCAGTCCAAAGGAGGTAAACCGATCTGCTTCTTAGCCATAAGTATTTCCAGCCCTCAGTGGCAATAAGGTTTAATTGTAGTAATGCCACGGAGCGCGTATCTCCTCAAGCAAAGTCCGCGCCGAATAGGAGAGACCCCATGCTGCGCTCAGCTACTTTCGACCCTTCCATGGTCACCGTCGCATTTTCCGATGGTACTCAGGCCAGATTTCACGCCATTTGGCTGCGCGACAATGCGCTGGACCCCGAGACCCGCGCCCCCGGCAACGGGCAGCGCCTGATCACAATCGGCGATATCCCCTCCGATATCTCGATCAGCGCTGCCGAGATCCGAAATGGCGATCTGAGCGTTACGTTCCAGCCCGAAAACAAATCCGTGATGTTCCCTGCCGATTGGCTAGCCGATCACGTTTATGACCGCGAACAGGCGCAAGAAGTTGGCCGCACCGCATCCGGCGTCACCACATGGGAGCGTGGTATCAGCGCCCCCAGCGGTGACTGGGAAAGGGTGCACACCGACCCTGAGGCCAAGCGCAGCTGGCTGGCCGCCGTCGCGGAGTACGGCTTTGCCAAGCTGACAGGTGGCCCGACCGAGCCGGAATCGCTGCTGAAAGTGGCCGATCTATTCGGCTACGTGCGCCAGACAAATTATGGCCCCTATTTCGAGGTTCGGACCGAGGTGAACCCGACCAACCTCGCCTATACTGGGTTGGGGTTGCAGGCCCATACCGACAACCCTTATCGCGACCCGGTGCCGACACTGCAAATCCTCTACTGCCTTGAGAATTCGGCCGAAGGCGGCGATTCCATCGTTGTCGATGGTTTCCGCGCGGCTGAGCGTCTGCGCGATCTGAACCCCGAGGGCTTCGCCTTGCTTGCAGGCTATCCGGCACGGTTCGAGTATAAAGGTTCGGACGGGGTCTGTTTGCGGTCACGTCGCCCGATGATCGAGCTTTCCCCCGATGGCGAGTTGATCGGCATTCGCTTCAACAACCGCTCGTCTGCGCCGTTCGTGGATGTACCCTTTGACAAGATGGAAGCCTACTATGCAGCCTATCGCCAGCTGGGTGAGATCATTGACGATCCCGCTATGGGCGTGTCTTTCAAGCTGGAACCGGGCGAAAGCTTCATCGTCGACAACACTCGCGTAATGCATGCACGGCTGGGCTATTCCGGGGCCGGGTCTCGCTGGTTGCAGGGATGCTATGCTGACAAGGATGGGCTGCTTTCGACACTGGCCGCCATGCAGATGACACAACCAGAGGCGGCGGAATGAAACCCGATTTCTCGACCTTAAACCGGGACAATATCGTGGCCTTTATCGGTGACATCTTCGATCGTCGGGGGGGTGAGGAATATCTGGGGGAACCCGTCACCATGGCCCAGCACATGCTGCAAGGTGCCACGATTGCGGAACAGAACGGACAGTCTGAAGAAATCATCGTCGGTGCGCTGTTGCACGACATTGGCCATTTTACTTCAGAATTCGGCACTTACCATCCGGACGATACCGAGGACCGGCATCATGAAGATGCAGGTGCAGAGGTGTTGGAGCAGTTCTTTCCGTCGGTCATCACCGATTGCTGCCGGTATCACGTTGCAGCCAAGCGGTATCTCTGCGCCACCAAGCCGGAGTATTTCAATCGCCTGTCCGAAGCCTCGGTCCATACGCTGGAACTGCAGGGTGGTCCGATGAGTGCCAAGGAGATAGCCGAGTTCGAGGCAAATCCGAACCTGAAAGAGATCATTCAGGTCCGTTATCTGGACGAAGCGGGAAAACGCGCTGATATGGAGACCCCGGATTTCGCCCATTTCGCACCAATGGTACAACGGATGGTCGACCGGCACATTCAGGCAAGCTGAGACAGCTTTCATCCGCCCGATCGATAGAGCCAAGAAAATTCGTCGAATTTTCTTGGCTCTTGATCCTGAAGCCTACAGCCCCAGAACATCCACCATGTCATACTGGCCCGGCGCCTTGCCTTGACCCCACAACGCGGCTTTGAGCGCCCCACGAGCAAAGATCGCACGGTCAGTAGCCAGATGGCGCAACACGATACGCTCACCGGGTGCCGCGAACAGGACATCGTGTTCGCCGACAATGTCTCCGCCACGAATGGCGTGGAAGCCGATGTCGCCGCGTTTGCGCGCACCGGTAATACCGTCGCGGCCCCGATCGGCCACATCCGACAACTTGACACCGCGCCCCTCGGCGGCGGCTTCGCCCAGCATCAAAGCTGTGCCTGAAGGCGCATCGACCTTGTGATGGTGATGCCCCTCAATGACCTCGATATCGAAATCCTCATCCAGCGCGGCGGCAACCTTTTTGGTGAGCTGCACCAACAGATTGACCCCAAGGCTCATATTCCCGGCCCGCACAATCACAGCATGGCGCGCGGCAGGTTCCAGCGCGGCGATCTGTTCGTTATTCATGCCGGTAGTGCCAATTACGTGAACGCACCGCGCCTGCGCGGCCAGTGCGGCAAATTCCAGTGTCGCTTCGGGCGCAGTAAAGTCGATGACGGCCTGCGCCTGTGCAAATGCCTCCAGCGGATCGTCAGTAACGGTAACACCGAGCGCCTGCCCGCCCATCACCTGACCTACATCCTGACCGATCCAGTCATGGCCCTTACGCTCGACCACACCAACCAGACGCACCTGATCGCTCTCAGACACGGTCTTGATCAGCATCTGCCCCATACGGCCCGAAGCCCCTGTGATGACGATCCCCGGAATATGGGTCATTGCGCTGGTCCTTTCTAAAGTCGGCTCAAAGCCTCCTACCCGGTTCGCGCCCGCTTGGCAAAGCCCGGCTTTGCGCTTAGATCGGGGGGCATGGCAAAGAACAAATTCCACGATGGCCCCGGCCCTTCCCAACGACAGCTGCGCGTCGGCGAACTGATCCGCCGCACCCTGTCCGAGGTTCTGGCGCGCGGAGATGTCCACGACCCCGACCTGAACCGCATGTCGATCACCGTGGGTGAGGTGCGCACCTCGCCCGATCTGAAGATCGCCACCGCCTATGTGCTGCCCTTGGGCGGCAAGGGGCAGGAGGACGTGATCGAACTGCTCGCTCGAAACAAGGGTGAGCTTCGGCGCGCAGTGGGCAAGAAGGTGGGCCTGAAATTCTCGCCCGACCTGCGGTTCCGTTTGGACGACACGTTTGATCGACTGGACGACACCCGCCGTATGTTTAATCAGGACGCGGTACGCCGCGATCTGGACGAGTGATTCGTACCCTTGTCATGCTGTGTGCTGTCCTCTGGGCCGCGCAAGTCTCTGCAGTCACTTGCGAGAAGCTGACTCATGAGGATAAGCGATATACGGTTTGCGAGGTAGATTCCTCGGAAGATTTGCGCCTGTTTCTGAACGATGAAAATGGCGATCTGCTGGGTCATTTCTCTTCGGTGAATGAGGCGTTGGAGCCTCAGGGGAAAAGGCTCGTCTTTGCGATGAATGCGGGCATGTACCATGACGACCGCTCGCCCGTCGGCCACTATGTCGAAGAGGGGCAAGAGCAGATGCGCGTGATACCGAATGCCGGACCCGGCAATTTCGGCCTGCTGCCCAACGGTGTGTTCTGCATCCGTGAAAACCGTGCCGATGTGTTCGAGACTTTGGATTTCGTCGATCAGGCGCCGCAGTGCCGCTTTGCGACACAATCGGGCCCCATGCTAGTGATCAACGGAGAGTTACACCCTCGCTTTCTGCCGGATTCAACCTCGCGCTACACCCGAAACGGGGTGGGCACCAGCGCCGATGGCACGCGTACGGTGTTTGCGATCTCGGACGATTACGTCACTTTCCACGAATTCGGCAGCCTATTCCGCGATGTATTGAAAACACCGAATGCGCTGTTTCTAGATGGCAACATTTCCCGCATGTATGATCGCGCCAGCAATCGGTCGGATATCGGGTTTTCGCTGGGACCCATCGTGGGTGTCGTCGAGGACGTTCCGGCAAATTGACAGCATCGAAACGATCCGCTAACTCGCGCGCCTCAGCAAGACTCAAGGTGTAGAATGGGACGCAAGCGCAAGGGCCGCGACATTTCCGGTTGGCTGGTGGTGGATAAGCCCGCTGGCATGACTTCGACCGCGGTGGTCAACAAGGTGCGTTGGGCGATGGACGCCAAGAAAGCGGGCCATGCGGGCACGCTGGACCCAGAGGCAACCGGCGTTTTGGCCGTTGCGCTGGGTGAGGCAACCAAGACCGTCCCCTACATCACCGATGCGCTGAAGGCCTACACCTTCACCGTGCGGCTGGGGCAGGCCACCAACACCGATGATGCTGAGGGTGAAGTCATCGCTGAGAGCATTGCGCGCCCCTCGGATGAGGATATCAAACAAGCGCTCGGCCCGTTTCTGGGCGATATCAAACAGGTGCCGCCCAAGTTCTCGGCCGTGAAAATCGACGGTCAACGCGCCTATAAGCTGGCCCGAGATGGCGAGGATGTAGAGCTGACCGCCCGCCCTCTTTGGGTAGAGGAACTGGTGCTGATCGACCGCCCCGACGAAGACCACGTCGTGCTAGAGATGACCTGTGGCAAAGGTGGCTATGTCCGTTCCATTGCGCGTGATCTGGGTGAGGCGCTCGGCTGCCACGGGCACGTGAAAAAACTGCGCCGCATCTGGTCCGGCCCGTTTGAGGCCGAGGATGGCCTGACCATCGAACAGATCGACGAAATGGCCAAAACCACCGCATTGGATGATTATCTGCATCCGCTGGAAACCGGCCTGTCGGACCTGCCCGAGCTGAAATGCACCTCTGAAGGAGCCACCCGTCTGCGGAATGGCAATCCGGGCATGGTGCTGGCCTCTGACGTGGAATACGGCGACGAGGCCTGGGCCTCGCTGGATGGCAAGGCCGTGGCCGTAGGAATTTACAAGTCGGGCGAATTGCACCCAAGCCGCGTCTTTGCCGCCAACTGATGACTGTTCAGGCGGCGATACGCAATTTGTGACCCAGTCGAAGTATCTCGGACACCAGTAGATCCAGATCCTGCTTTTGCGTGCGGTGATTGTTGACCGCCACCCGTAGGCAATGCGCTCCCTGAACCGTTGTATCCGATAAAACCGCTGTGCCTTCCTCTTGCAGGCACAACATGATTTCGCTGTTAATCGCACGCAGAGTTTCGGGGCTGAGACCGCCCGGGTCATAGCGGAAACAAACGATGTTTATGTTGGTGGGGAACATCAAGGTGAGGTCATCCTCTGCCTCGATCAGCGAAGTCAGATAACGCGCCTTTTCGATATCCTGATCAATGAGCCTGCCGAATTTCTGAACGCCGTGCTCCTTCAAGGACATCCAGACCTTGAGCGCTCGAAACCCACGCGAAGTCTGAATGCCGTAATCGTGCAAAAACGCCGCCCCGGCGACGCCTCGGGATTGCGGTTCCAGGTATTCCGGGGTCAGAGTAAATGTCGCGTGGTGGGCATCATGGCTTCGCACCAACGCGCAACCCACTTCGAAAGGCGCATGTAACCATTTGTGTGGGTCGAGCGCGACGGAATCCGCGCTTTCGATGCCGGACACGCGCCAACTGTTATCATGGGCGATTGCAATTAACGCACCGATACAGCCGTCAACATGAAACCACAGGCCTTCCTCGCGGCAGAAATCGGCAATCGCCGACAAGTCGTCTATGGCGCCTGTGTTCACGGTTCCGGCGGTGGCAATCACACAAGCGGGGTTAAGGCCGTCTGCGCGATCCTGCGCGACCATGCCGGCAAGCGCTTCAAGATCCATCGTCAAATCGTCTTGCGTAGGAACACGCCGCAGCGCCTTGTTGCCCAGACCCAGTGTTTCGAGCGACTTTTGGTGACAACTGTGCATCTGATCCGATCCGTAATACCGCATCGGCTTATCCATGGCGGCGATGCCCTCTTCGCGCATGTCGATCCCGGATTTGACGTTGCGGGCCACCGTCAGCCCGATCAAGTTTGCCACGCTGCCGCCGCTGACCAATGTCCCACTGGCCCCCTCCGGCAGACCGATCATCTCGCGTAGCCAGTCGACGACTTGTCGGTCGATCAGGGCTGCCGCATGATTCCCACCCCCAAGGTTCGAACCCTGAACCGCAGCCAGAAAATCTGCCATCGCGCCTGTGAAATTGCTCGCGCCCATATACCAGCCCCAAAACCGGGGATGAATATTGCCCATTGGATACTGCATGACCTGAGACTGGACATCATCCATCAAATCACCCAACGGCATACCCTGCTGAGGTGCAGGCGTTTCGAACCCGTTGCGTATCGCAGTCGGCATATCTTTCCAAATCGACCTATCACGCACATCACGCGTATGATCCAACGCCATATCCAACATCTCATGTGCTAATTTGCGGGTCTGCTCCCAATCCGCCGGATCCAATGTCTCGAATGTCATGTCTTCCCCCAGAATAAGCCGTTCAAATGAAGGCAGGTATAGCACAAGTTAAGGATCAGGACATCGCCCCTTGTAAACGGGCCTAATTCCAGCCAAACCCGACTGCATGATCACCCGTTCTCATACCAAGGGCGACGCGCCCTCGACTGCTATCTACTCCGATTGCGAAAAATACCGCTATAGCCTGACCCGTATCTGGAACCCGGGGGGCCGCAAGGCGTTGTTTGTGATGCTGAATCCGTCGACGGCGACCGAGGTGCAGAACGACCCCACGGTGGAACGTTGCGAGCGTCGCGCACGCACACTGGGTTTCGGAGCTTTTCAGGTCACCAATATCTTTGCCTGGCGCGACACTGATCCGCGCAAGATGCGTGCATCTGCAGATCCGGTGGGGCCTGAGAATGACGCAGCCATCCTGGACGGCGTGGAATGGGCGGATCAGGTCATCGCCGCCTGGGGCACCCATGGCGCACATCTGGAACGCGGCCCCGCAGTTGAGGACTTGCTGCGCGGCACGGGCCAGCCCTTGTTCCACCTTGGGCTGACCAAGGACGGGCATCCGAAGCATCCTCTCTACATTGCGTACACTCAGCAGCCCGAACCCTGGTGATAAAGGATTAACCACGCTCTCAGCTTCGCTTTGACCAAGCCATTGTTTGCATGAGATGTTTTACACTCGGAGCCATTGTGCTTGCGGAGGGTAGATATGTTTCTGATCGGATTATTCGGAATGGCCGCCATGGGTGGTGCGGCCTACGCAATCAGCGACGTACTTGTGCCAGAAGACAAAGGCGACAACGAGGATGAAGACGATCGCATCGAGGAAACGGTCGACGACGACCTGTCGGAAGGCAATTTGCTTGACGCGGACGAGAATGTCGACGAGCCCAGCTCTGCCGAGGAAACCGACTCTGACACTGGCGAGATTGTGTCTGAGTATGAGGGCGATCTGGTCATTGCGGGCGATGAGGATGCGGATGTTGTGACCGGGCAGGAAGGCAACGATCAGATCAACGGATATGGCGAGGACGACTGGATCGACGGCGGCGCCGGCAACGACGTGTTGTATGGCGGTGGTGGCGGGGACGTCCTGTTTGGCAACCTCGGGAATGATGTGCTCCATGGTGAATATGGTGACGACGCGCTGGACGGAATGTCAGGAAATGACGACCTGTATGGTCATTTCGGAACAGATGATCTGAGCGGCGGTGATGGGAATGACCGGCTTTTTGGTGGTCAGGGCAATGACACGTTAAGCGGCGATAACGGCGACGACGCGCTACAAGGCGGAGATGGCGACGACTACCTTGTTGGGGGTGCCGGTGAAGACGCCCTGTTTGGCGGAGATGGTGATGACATCTTGTCCGGAGAAGATGACCCGGACGAGCCTGCGCGCGACTTCCTGAACGGGGGCTCTGGGGACGACGTCATTCTTGCCGAAGACGGCGATGTGGTCACAGGTGGAGAGGGCGAGGACGAGATCGTTGTGCAGTCCGACCCCGAGCAGGAAGCCACGACAATCATGGATTTCCAGATCGGTCACGACAAGCTTCTGATCACCTGGGACAACCCGGAAGAACCGGAATTGACGATCGAACAGGACAGTGAAAACAACAGCTTGACCCATGTTCGGGTCAATGGCGAAGACGTCGCTCAGCTTTTTGGCGCAGAGGGTCTGACTGTTGAAGATATTCAGTTTGTGACCGAAGCCCAGTTGGAGCAGTACGCCTTCACCAGTTGAGCCTGCAGAATCCCTTTGCCATTTGCGGTGAATGCGCCTATACGCGCCCATCCGCATCGGAATCGGTGCGGTTTTCTCCATGGGCCTGTGCTGGACGACATCCCGGCCTGCGCCATCAACTCTAACCTTTAAAGGAGACCCCGATGTCGATTACTGCCGCTGATAAAGCACGCGTCATGAAAGAATTCGCAACCAAGGACGGCGACACTGGTTCGCCTGAAGTCCAGGTTGCTATCCTGACCTCGCGCATCAACACCCTGACCGAGCACTTCAAAACCCACAAGAAAGACAACCACGGTCGTCGTGGTCTTCTGAAGATGGTTGCTCAGCGCCGTAAGCTGCTGGACTATCTGAAGGGCAAAGAAGAAGCACGCTATCAGGACCTGATCAAAAAGCTGGGCATCCGCCGCTAAACGCGTTTTGTTCATGTTGTACAGGCGCTGAGGCCCTGTTCGTACAAATTGTACATCTTGTACGCCCGCCATTTGGTGGGCGTATTTGTTTTGGTCACTGTCTAATCTAGTGAACTGTGCGGCGCGCGAATTTCCCGCCATGTTCATGAGAGACGGCACACACATACCCGCGGCCCAAACCTTACCGCTAAGCAAAGAAGCGCAAACTTTTTTAACTTCCTGTGAACCACTTCACTGAACGCGGTCAAAGATTGCGCCATTCTGAGGGTGTTAGTGAGTAGGCGCTTCTTTTGTTTCGAGCGTCAGGTTTTTCATAGTCCTCCCTTTTTTACTGGGCGTGCCTGTAGCGGGCGCGCCCATTTTCGTTCGGGACACACTGATGAAACCTACTTGCCTTTGGTATCAAGCGCCTGAACGCCGGGATGGCGAAACAGTTTCGCCATCGCAATCAATGCCAGTACACCGCAGATGACCGCGAGCACGAAAGGCATCCGCAAATTGATAGCCATGAGGGATCCGCTGAGGGCCGTAATGGTCCCGGAGCCCAACGCGTAGATGGCGACTGTCACACCCATGACCCAACCTTGCTCGGTTGGGCCGACGCTCGCGGAAAACAACGAAAGCATGGTCGGGTACATGATCGCGAACGCGATGGTTATCGGAACAATCAGGACATAGGTCAGATCGGCCATGGGGTTCAGCATGAAGGCCAATATCCCAAGCGCCATTGCGGCAATGGAAACATATAGAATCGGGAACTTTTTATAGCGCTCATGCAGCGGCGCGGTGAGGTAGGCACTGCCAAAGGCCATGGAGCCTCCGAACACGGCGAGGGCCATGCTGTTTTGAAGCGTACTGAACTTGAACCGGGTCAGCAGATACGTGTCGATGAAGAAGAAAAACGCATTCAGGCACATCAGCGAGAACAACATGACGACCGAAAGCCGCAAAACGACCGGGTGCGAGAAGACTTTCCACAAGTTCAAAACAACATCTAAAAGCCCGAAGTCAATTTTTTGTCTTTTGAAACCGGGTTCGGAGAAGAAGAACAGAATCAGTGCCATGTTGATCAGGATCAGGGCAATGGCGACGTAGAAAGGCAGTTCCAGTGACGCAAATGATCCCATCAGGTTTTGGTCGCTGAGCAATCCTGAAATCAGTGGCCCCCCGAGCAGGCCCAGCGCGGATGCCGCAACAATCATCCCGAGGTTTTTTGATTTCTCCTGATCGTCATGGCTGATGTCGATCAATGCGGCCTGCGCAATGGGTTGGTTGGCCGTCGTAAACCCGGAAATGGCGCGCCCCAAAAGCAACAGCCAATAGCTGGACGTCATGATCGCGGCCACAGTCAGAACATAGCCGATCAGGGCACCGGTAAGGCAGATCATGATGCCTGTTTTACGCCCGATATAGTCCGACAACTTGGCGATGAAGGCCGCCCCGAAAAAGTAGAACAGAAAGAAGACGACAATCAGAATCGTATAGTCGAGCTGGCGGATATTCGTCGCTGTTCCATGTGCGAGGAAAGCCTGGTGTGGATCCAGCAGGATCGTGTTGAAAATCGGCACGATCAATCCAAAACCCATCACGTCAATGAATACGACCAGCAACAGAGACAATCGTGAAAGGTTCATAACAGCATCCTCGTTACGGTCCCGGAAAAATCCAACTTCAAAAACATCGAGGGGGCAGGTCACATCACAAGAAACACGTGCTGCGCCAAGAGTTGCCCGGAGTCAGGGTATGGGCTCTTTCGTTTTCTGTCCAATTTGGCGCGGCGACGGGCGGTATCCGGGTGGCTGACCTTGGGTTTCGAATTGTGACGCCGCGTCGCGAAAGCCGGGCCCTAGGTTAGAAGGTTGACGTAAGCGTAAGAAGTGCCGTGATTTTTTTCCAAGCGGTCAAAAAAATGATGCAAACAGCAGATTTCTTCCCCCTTTCTCGGCACCCCATTTTTCTTACATGGACGGTGTCGCTGCGGGTTCACACTCACGGAAGTTGGTCTTTGAGCCCTTCCCTCAAGTGGCTTGGACCTGACCCGCAGCGGCAAGGATTTGATGACCATATGTTGCGGGAGTTGAATGATGCCATTGAAGACAATTCTGAGCCGGGTGTTTGCAACCAAGATGTCTGAGACGTCCAACGCCACAAATGCGCGGTCGATTTTGAATAATCCCTACGACCATAAGAAGGCAATTTCGAAGGTCGAGACAGCGGCGGTTCTTCGCGGGATCCTAGAAGATGAAAAGATGGATTATCCAACCCAAGGCAAACGCAAGGATTCGCTGCACTGACCGCCGTTTGGTACGCTCCTGATGACTTCTGCATGGGTACGCACTACAGGGGCCGCTCCGGACCAAAAACGCCCGCCGAATTGGCGGGCGTTTCGGTTTTCTCAGGATAATCCCAGTTACATCTTGGCCTTTTCTGATTTAAGCGCCAGCCACAGGCAGTAGCACATGATCAGAACCACCAAGGTAAACGGAATTCCAGTCGACACCGCTGCCCCTTGCAAGGCAGAGAGACCTCCGCCCAGCAGCAGTGCGATTGCGACGAGGCCTTCAAGCGTGCACCAGAACACGCGTTGCACAACCGGTGCGTCCATCTTTCCGCCTGCCGTGATCGTGTCGATCACCAGCGAGCCTGAGTCCGACGATGTGACAAAGAATACAACGATCAGGATCAGAGCGATCGGGGCAATGATGCCGTAAAGCGGCAGCTCTTTCAGGAAGCCGAACAGCGCGCCCTCGGGGGCATAGCTTTCGATCACTGTGGCGCGGACGCCCTCTGCTCCGCCTGCGTTCAGCATGTCGATGGCTGCGCCGCCAAAGGTCGACATCCACAAGGCACATACCGCAGTGGGTGCCAGCAAGGCGCAGATCACGAACTCACGCACCGTACGACCTTTGGAAATGCGGGCGATGAACATGCCCACGAAAGGTGACCACGCAATCCACCAGGCCCAGTAGAAGGTTGTCCAGCCGTGGAAGTAGCTGGTGTCTTCCCGACCGAACGGATTGGACAGGGCCGGTAGATGGGTCACGTAATCCACCATCACGTTGAAGTACCGTGCAATGGCGGTTCCGACACCGGTAACTACGATGACGAAGATGAACAGTCCTACGGCCATGATCATGTTGATCTCACTCAACCGTTTGACACCTGCATCCATGCCCATCAGGACCGAGCCCAGTGCGATCATCGTAATGCCTATGATCAGCAGGACGGTGACGGTGGGGCTAGGTTCGATGCCAAAGACCTCATACAGCCCGGCGGCCACCTGTTGTGCGCCCAAACCCAATGATGTGGTCAGGCCGAAGAGGGTCGCGAATACTGCCAGAGTATCGATGATGTGGCCCCACCAGCCCCAGACGCGCTCGCCCAGGATCGGATAAAAAGCCGAACGCAGGGTCAATGGTAGCCCGAGATTATAGCTGAAGATTGCAAGCGCCAGACCAACGGCCGCATATACAGCCCAGCCTTCGAGACCCCAATGATGGATCGTGCCGACAATGCCGATGTATTCGTTACCCGGCACAGCGATATCGATGCCCAGCGGGCGGGCGTTGCCGTCTTCTGCAAAGTTGTAATAGACCGGCTCCATCACGCCGAAGAACAACAGCCCGATGCCGATCCCGGCCGCGAACATCATCGCGATCCATCCGGCGTAGGAATAGTCGGGTTTGGCGTCCTTGCCGCCGATCCGCACCTTGCCCACAGGCAAGATGATCAGCACCAGACAGAACAGGGTGATTGCGTCAACCGACAGCACCAGAAACCAGTCAAACGTGCTGGTCAGCCATGGCCGGAGCCAGCCAAAGAACGTGGCTGCGGATTCCTGATTTGCCAGCGCGATCAGGACGAACGCAAAGATCAGGATACTAGAGATCAAAAAGACCGGGTTATGGATGTCCAGACCGAAAGGCCGGACATTGTCCTGCCCCAGCTCATATTCGGTCTCAAAGTCATAAATCCGGGGATCCGGATCCAGCATTTTCTTGGTTTGTGCCATGCGTCTGCCCTTCTGTTCGCTACGTGCAAACGCCAAGGTATTTGACCGGCGGACGGAGGTGATATTCGTATTCCCTTGGCGCGTTTCCGTCGTTTCGACCGCAGGTATGGTGGTTTCAGCCTATACGGATACTAAATTTTCACCAAATATATTCGATTTCGCGAATAGTTAGGCGGTGGGAGCGACCGAATTAGCTTTCAGAGCTGCAAATATCCTGTTATTCAACCAAATGGTTGACTGAAGCAGAAAAGGCATGTAATTCATCCAAATGGTTGAACGAGAGAATCGCTATGACCTAAGCGCTATATTGAAGGCCGCGTCCGACCCAACCCGCCGCGTGATCCTAACGATGCTCGCGCAGCAGGGCCCCTTGCGGGTGACGGATATTGCGCAGCAATTCGATATGAGCCTCAACTCGGTGTCCAAGCACATCAAGGTGCTCGAGAATGCTGGGCTGGTGCGGCGTCGGACGGAATGGCGCGAGCATCTGATCGAGGTGCAGATGGCCCCCTTGTCAGCCGTGGATGACTGGTTCGCCGGGCTGCGTTCGATCTGGGCGCTTCGGCTGGACGCCTTGGAAACTGCTTTGGAGGACCCAGAAGATGACGGAACTGTCCCTTGAAATAACCCGCGCCATTCCGCACCCGCCGGAAAAGGTGTTTGATGCTTGGCTAGACCCGGAAATGTTGGCCAAGTTCATGCTGCCCGGTCCCAACATGTCAGTGCCCGAAGCTTATTCTGACGCCAAAGTAGGGGGCCGGTTCAAGATCATCATGCGCGCGCCCGAGGCCGGGGACCTGCCGCATGAGGGCGAATACAAAGTGATCGACCGGCCCAATCGGCTGCAATTCACTTGGAACTCTCCTTACAGTCAGGACGATTCCACCGTGACGCTAGATTTCACGCCCACCGATAAGGGTACGGAATTGCGCCTGCACCACATCCGCTTCCCTTCGGAAGAAAGCCGCAACAATCACGAAGGTGGCTGGACCCGAATCCTTGAGACGCTGGAGGGTGCGCTGTGATCAACTGGCTCGCCCTTGGCGTGGGTGTGATCGCGGCCTTTCTGCTGGGCTGGCTGGTCTACGGACCCGTCGGCTTTCAGAAACGCTGGGCCGAGGGAACACGGATCGACCCCACCCCGCCCGAATCTCCACCCCTGCCGCAGATGGCGGCCCAGATCGTTTTCCTGATCCTGCTAGCCGCTGTGATCGCGGTGACCGAGACCAACAACAGCCTTGGCGTTGCGGTGCTGGCGACCCTCGCAGTGGCTGCTCAGGCCGCATCGGTCGGGGCATGGGCACAGAAAAGCGGCTTCGCCATCGCAGTCGACACCGGATATGCGCTGGGCTGCGGCGTGGTGATGATATTGGCGCACGCTATCCTTTGATACATCGGCCCCTGCCCAGCTTGGGCGGGGGTTAGGCAATCCCCTGCCCCCCAAAAACTCCCGACTTTCCAAAGCTTGCAAACTGATGTATGGGCCTGTCATCTGAGACGTTGTGCCCTGACCCCGGCACTCGAATGGAAGATAAAGTGGGGTCGGCGGCAATGGGGCCGCCATGCAAACCGGAGACCCGCAGGGGCGGGAGTGCTCCGTTCTAGGATACGCATATGTTTGATGTAACAAAGAAATCGATTCAGTGGGGCGAAGAGACGCTGACACTGGAAACCGGCAAGGTTGCCCGTCAGGCCGACGGCAGCGTGATTGCCACGCTGGGCGAAACCAGCGTCATGGCAAACGTGACCTTTGCCCGTGCTCAAAAGCCCGGTCAGGATTTTTTTCCGCTGACCGTGCACTATCAAGAAAAATACTATGCCGCCGGTAAGGTTCCGGGTGGCTTCTTCAAGCGCGAAGCGCGCCCGACCGAGAAAGAGACGCTGACCGCGCGTCTGATTGACCGTCCGATCCGCCCGCTGTTTGTTGACGGCTTTAAAAACGAAGTTCTGGTGATGTGCACCGTGCTGTCCCACGATCTGGTCAACGACCCCGACATCGTTGCGATGATCGCAGCCTCTGCCGCACTGACCATTTCCGGCGCGCCGTTCATGGGTCCGATCGCCGGTGCCCGCGTTGGTTTCGAGGATGGCGAATACGTTCTGAACCCGACCGTCGACGACATGCAGGACCTGCGCCTGAACCCTGAACAGCGTCTGGACCTGGTTGTCGCCGGTACCAAAGACGCCGTGATGATGGTGGAATCGGAAGCGTACGAACTGTCCGAGGCGGAAATGCTGGGCGCGGTAAACTTCGCGCATGAGCAAATTCAGCCCGTGATCGACCTGATCATCTCGCTGGCCGAAGAAGCCGCGAAAGAGCCGTTCGAATTTGTCGCCCCCGATTACTCGGAGCTGTCCGCCGCTGTTTCGGCTGCCGGTGAAGAGAAGATGCGCGCCGCGTTCGCGATCACCGACAAGCAAGAGCGCACCGCCGCTGTTGCCGCGGCCCGTGAAGCGATCAAGGAAGCGCTGACCGAAGAGCAACTAGAAGACGGCAACCTCGGTTCCGCTATGAAGAAGCTGGAAGCTGGCATTCTGCGCGGTGACGTCGTCAAAGGCGGCAAGCGTATCGACGGTCGTTCGACCACCGATATCCGTTCGATCGTCGCAGAAACCTCGATGCTGCCGCGGACCCACGGTTCTGCCCTGTTCACCCGTGGTGAGACTCAGGCATTGGCCGTGACCACGCTGGGCACCGGTGACGACGAACAGTTCATCGACGCGCTACACGGCAACTTCAAATCGAACTTCCTGCTGCACTACAACTTCCCTCCCTACTCGGTTGGCGAAGTTGGCCGCGTGGGTGGTCCGGGCCGTCGTGAGATCGGCCACGGCAAGCTGGCATGGCGTGCCCTGCAGGCGGTTCTGCCTGCGGCGACCGACTTCCCCTACACGATCCGCATCGTGTCGGAGATCACGGAATCCAACGGCTCCAGCTCAATGGCGTCGGTCTGCGGCGGTTCGCTGTCGATGATGGATGCGGGCGTTCCGCTCAAAGCACCGGTTGCCGGTGTGGCCATGGGTCTGATCCTGGAAGATGACGGCGAATACGCCATCCTGTCGGACATTCTGGGTGACGAAGATCACCTGGGCGACATGGACTTCAAGGTTGCGGGTACCGAAAACGGCATCACCTCGCTGCAGATGGACATCAAGGTTGCGGGCATCACGCCTGAGATCATGGAGAAAGCCCTGGCGCAAGCCAAGGACGGCCGGATGCACATTCTGGGTGAGATGGGCAAAGCCCTGTCCGAAACCAACGAATTCTCGGTCCACGCGCCGCGCATCGAGACCATGAACATCCCCACCGACAAGATCCGTGAAGTGATCGGCTCGGGCGGTAAGGTCATCCGCGAGATCGTCGAGGTTTCGGGTGCCAAGGTCGACATCAATGACGACGGCGTCATCAAGATCGCGTCGCCCGACGGTGAATCGATCAAGAAGGCCTATGAGATGATCCACTCGATCGTTGCTGAGCCGGAAGAAGGCCAGATCTACACCGGTAAAGTGGTCAAGATCGTCGACTTTGGTGCCTTCGTGAACTTCTTTGGCAAGCGCGACGGTCTGGTGCACGTGTCCCAGATCGAAAACCGACGCCTGAACCATCCGTCGGATGTTCTGAAAGAAGGTCAGGAAGTAAAGGTCAAGCTGCTGGGCTTTGACGATCGCGGCAAGGTGCGCCTGTCGATGAAAGTTGTCGATCAGGAAACCGGCGAAGAGATCGTTCCCGAGAAGAAAGAAAAGAAAGAGGAAAGCGCAGAGTAATCTGCCTCTTTTGCAAGAACGAAGGCCCCGGTAATCCGCCGGGGCCTTTTTCTTTGGGCGAATGTCGAGTGCCGTAGCGATGCTGTGGAATGTGCCGACCATCAGCTGGTGGTGGGGCAGGCTTCAATTTAGATGAGGATACAGTTTTAATCGCTGAGTGCATTGCCCTGAAACAGAGCCTCGCAACCACTTAAAACGTTGGCTTTACAGGCCCGAGGCATCTACTTGGGCGTTCTTTTCTACTCATTGCCGATAAATGAATGAATTTACGACGATATCCGATCGTTTCTTGGTTTATTTCTTTTCTTCGATCAAAAGCTCTTCTATGAGCGCGCCTAACAGTTGCGTCCTCGATTTGACCTTAGCTTTTTTGTAGATTGAATTGTTCTGGGACTTGATTGTTCCCTCGCTGGTCTCGCGCAGTTTAGCTATTTCTGCGAGGGACAGGCCCTTTACGGTGAGCAGTGCAACATCTCGTTCCGCAGCACTAAGGCCCCAACGGTCGAACTGTAGTTCCAGCATCCGAAAAAACTCGCCTTGTGCCTTTCGCAGGTTCTGTTTGACTTCTTGGTGACGTCGCAAAAACAGCCTGTGGCTTTGCCAAATCAAAAGCCCCCCAAGAATAAACCCAAATAGGGTGATGAGAGCCGTGATTTCATGGACCACCCAACTCGCGGAAAAAATGTAGTATCCTGTTATTTCGCCAATCAATTCGATCACGAACGTCAAAGCAGAGATCGCATATACAGCGATCCCCGCTTTGAACATGGCTTCTTTTTTAAACCATTTGTTCAAACCCCAATCTCGCTTGGGCTCAAGTTGGAAGCTGAATTAATCATCGTCGCCTTCGTCATCCCCTTCGCCATCGTCGCTTTCGCTATCGCGCTCGCCATCGTCGCCTTCGCTATCGCGTTCGCCGTCATCGCCTTCGCTATCGCGTTCGCCGTCATCGCCTTCGCTGTCGCGCTCGCCATCGTCGCCCTCGCTGTCGCGCTCGCCATCGTCGCCTTCGCTGTCGCGCTCACCATCGTCGCCTTCGCTATCGTTTTCCCCATCGCCTTCGTCATCGTCACCTTCGTCATCAAATCCTTCGTCGTCATCTTCGTCATCAAAATCTTCGTCGTCATCTTCCTCATCGTCGAACTCATCGTCTCGCTCTGAACGATCCCGAACGATGGTTCCGTCTTTCCCCAGCACCACTTCTCTCTCGATTCCAGGTCCAGTCGCTTCAAAGCGAAGATTCCCAAACAGCGTGTTGGTTATTTCGATTCGTTGGAAACCTTGTTCTGTGAGTTCGTCGATGATGTCTTGCTTGGTGGTTTGCGAAAGCGCCGTGGTGGCCATCAGAACGAAAGTTGATGTCAGACCGATAGTTTTCTTGTTCATGTTCCCATCCTCAAAGGAATTGCCAATTGAACTAAAACATCGGCGCTTTGCGATGGGAATATAACTTAGGTTGGTTAGGCCAGACTTGAACCAAAGAACTATATCCTCAACGGTACTGGGTAATGCGCGCAATGTGCGGGAACGTGGATTTGGAGAGCGCCGAAAAATTTTTCAGGAGCAAATTCCTGAATTTGATCTCGGACCGATCTGAATTTACAGCAATGTAGTTTTTGAAGGTGACACCGAGGATATGCCCGAAGCCAAGAAATTCGAAAAGCTCTTCTCTACTCCAATGATGCGATTTGTGGTGCCTAACAGTGCAGCGCTTAATGCGGCGATTCTGTTTGAGGCCGAAAAGATGCGTGAGGAAGACGAGGGTGCCTCAAAATCCAATCGCGGCGGATGGCACTCAAACGGAAACCTCTTTGATCGCGATACGCCCGCTATTCAGAATTTGCGAGACGCGGCCGAAGATGCGGTGTTTCAAATAACACGAAAGGTCTCAGACAAGGTTGAACCGGATAAACTTCGCCTGAAACTGTTCGGGTGGATAAACGACAATCCTTCCGGCGGGTACAATGCGCCGCATACTCATCCCGGCGCGCATTGGTCTGGAGTGTACTATGTTTCTCAACCCGAGATCGAAGAAGGTTCGTCTGGAATGATTGAGTTTCTCGACCCCCGAAACGAGTTGCCTCACTGGCGCATACTTCAGGCGAGTGCGTTTCGGAACAAAAAGAAGCTGCGCCCGGCAGCCGGCGAAATGATCCTTTTTCCATCCTATCTGACCCATTGGGTCCACCCAAACCAAAGTAAAGAAAGCCGCGTCACGGTTGCCTTCAACGCAACCTTTCGACGTCCAAAATCGGATCCCAGTTAATCGCCTCGAAATACGCAGCTCTGTGGTATCGAACATCAAGGCAATGTTTCGCCTGGTCAGCGCAGTCAGTGCGGTTTTCAGTTTCCATCAGAAGATACGATCCTTTGGCAGCGAGACCGCGTTCAACCGACGTATCCGATCCCAACCACCGCCTCGGCAGGCGTGCCCACAGTCGATCCAACCATAGCCAATCTGCCTTTTTCGATCAGTGCCGCTTTCGAGCCCTGCGCGTCACGGTAAACGATATGTTAACACTTCTAAGTTGAGTTAGCTCAAAGTTAAGGAAATCCAAATCATCTGGGACGTCGCCGCGCTTTGGCCTCTATCACCATCTTTGAGATCGACGGAGATCCGTTTGGCAACCCCAGTGTGACGGTGACCCAGGGGTTTCAGGTCACCATTACTGATGATGATAATTTTCTCGAAAATCCGGACAACAACGGTAGCCAACAGTTCGATACCCTCCCAATCCCCGGGCTGAACAACTCCGGCAGCTTTCAGATATTTGAAGGCTACAGCGCGACGGTCGAAGGTGCACCGGTCACATACACACTGCTGCAATTCTCGGGTACGCAATATATCGTTGTGACCTCGGGAAACGTTGCCGTTAACGATGTACTGACAGGCAACTCACTGGCCCAGAGTACTGCACCTGCGGTCGAATATGATAACCTTCCCAGCTTTGTCTGTTTTACTTCGGGGTCACATATTCTGACACCGTCGGGCCAGCGTCCGATCGAAGAAGTCAAAGCAGGCGATCATGTGATCACCGCAGATGGCACCGGTCGGGCCGTGCGCTGGGTGGGTCAGCGACGGCTGAGTGAGGCGGATCTGAGACAGACCCCTAAGCATTGCCCGATCCGGATCAGTGCGGGCAGTCTTGGGCCGCAGACACCATCGCGAGATCTGCTGCTATCACCTCAGCATCGGGTTGTCGTGTCCTCACCTGCATTGGAATTGCATCATAGTCACCCGATGATGTTGGCGACGGCCAAGTCTCTGCTCAACGGCAAGTCTATCACGCAAGTACCGCCAAGCGGGGGCGTCGAGTACATTCACATTCTATTCGACCAGCATGAGCTGGTGAATGTCGAAGGATTGTGGTCGGAATCGTTTTATCCCGGCGGATATACGCTGGACGCGATGAGCAGTGCGGTGAAGGAGGAACTATTCGAGCTGTTCCCTGAGCTTCATTCCGACACAGGCGGCTATGGTGATACGGTGCTGCCGGTTCTGAAACCGTACGAAGTGCAGATGCTGCGCCCGGAGCTATCTGCCCCTTGCGGCGTAACCTCGGCGTTTGCGCATTAGAAGAAGGCGGGGGCTTTCGCCCCCTGCCCGTTGATCCGATTACGACGGCGCTTTGGTTTTGCGCAGATACGGGAAGATCGTCTCGAACTCGCCGAACTTCTCTTTTGCCTCATCGTTGGAGACCGCAGGTGGAATGATCACATCCTCACCCGGCACCCAATTTGCGGGGGTTGCCACGCCCTTGGCGCTCATCTGCAGGCCATCCAGCGCACGCAGAATCTCGGCAAAGTTGCGGCCCACGGTCATCGGGTAGGTCATGGACAGTTTCAACTGCTTATCGGGTCCGATGATAAAGACAGAGCGTACAGTTGCGCTGTCGGCAGGCGTGCGGCCGTCGGGCAGATAGGCCTCGGCCGGCAGCATGTCGAAGGCTTTGGAAACAGCCAGACCGTCATCGGCGATGATCGGGAAGCCGGGGTTGGCGTTGCCGTAGGCCTCGATATCTTTTTTCCACTTCTTATGATCTTCGACACCATCGACCGACACGCCGATCACTTTGGTGTTCCGCGCCGCCCATTCATCGTTCAGCTGCGCAACTGCCGAAAACTCGGTCGTGCAAACAGGAGTGAAGTCCTTGGGGTGTGAGAACAGGATGGCCCAGCTATCGCCAATCCAGTCATGAAACTGGACGGTGCCCTGATCTGTCTCTGCGGTGAAATTCGGGACCGTATCATTGATGCGCAAACCCATTGGGAAACTCCTTTCCTGTGAAAAATCGCGAGTCGATTGCTGCCAACCTAATCACTTTGCGCAGAGGTTAAACCATTCATGTTGCGCTGTCAGAAGATTCAGTAGGTAGATAATTTGATCAAATTATGTTTTACCCTTGCCCGACACCCGGGTGGGTGACAGAGTGCGAATGAAAACCGACCGTTCGGTCGATTGATTCCTGATCCGGAGGATGAGCCATGATCGAAAAACGCGATTTCTATATCAACGGCAAATGGGTCGCCCCATCAGAGCCGAATGATTTCGAAGTGATCGACCCGTCGACCGAAGAACCATGCGCGGTGATCTCATTGGGGTCAGAGGCTGACACTAACGCAGCGGTCGCCGCAGCCAAAGCTGCTCTGCCTGGTTGGATGGCAACCCCGGTGGACGAGCGCATCGCTTTGGTAGAGAAACTGGTCGATATTTACGCCACCCGCTCAGAGGATCTGGCCCAGGCGATGTCGATGGAGATGGGTGCACCGATCGAAATGGCGCGCAGCCAGCAATCGGGCGCGGGGATCTATCACCTGAAAAACTTCATCCGTGCCGCCAAGGCGTTCCAATTCGAACGTCCGTTGGGCGATCATGCGCCGAATGACCGGATCATCTATGAAGCGGTGGGTGTGGCAGCCCTGATCACCCCATGGAATTGGCCGATGAATCAGGTCACGCTCAAGGTCGGCGCGGCGGCGATTGCGGGCTGCACGATGGTGCTGAAACCGTCCGAGCAAAGCCCGCTGAACGCGATGATCTTTGCTGAGATGATGGATGAGGCTGGTTTCCCGGCTGGTGTTTTCAACCTGGTAAATGGCGATGGCGTGGGCGTGGGCTCTCAGCTCTCGGGGCACGCAGATGTTGATATGGTCAGCTTCACCGGTTCGACCCGCGCGGGCACGGCGATTTCCAAGAATGCGGCGGATACACTGAAGAAAGTGCATCTGGAACTGGGCGGCAAAGGGGCCAATGTGGTCTTCGCCGATGCCGACGAAAAGGCGGTAAAACGCGGCGTCCTGCACATGATGAACAACACCGGTCAAAGCTGCAACGCGCCCAGCCGGATGCTGGTGCAGCGTCCGATCTATGATCAGGCGGTTGAGACAGCCGCCGAAGTGGCGAACAAGGTCACCGTCGGCAGTGCCGCCGAGGAAGGCCGACATATCGGACCGGTGGTGAACGAAGTGCAGTGGACCAAAATTCAGGACCTGATCCAGAAAGGAATTGATGAGGGCGCGCGTCTGGTTGCAGGCGGCACGGGTCGGCCAGAGGGGCTGAACAAGGGCTATTATGTGCGCCCAACGGTTTTTGCCGATGCCAATAACCAGATGACGATCGCGCGCGAGGAGATCTTTGGCCCGGTTCTGACCATGATCCCCTTCGATACCGAAGAAGAAGCCATCGAGATTGCCAATGACACACCTTACGGGCTGACCAATTATGTTCAGACCCAAGACGGTGCACGCGCCAACCGAATGGCTCGCGTCTTGCGGTCGGGCATGGTTGAGATGAACGGCCAGTCGCGCAGCGCTGGGTCCCCGTTTGGTGGGATGAAACAGTCCGGCAATGGCCGCGAAGGCGGGGTTTGGGGCTTGGAGGACTTCCTTGAGGTCAAGGCCGTTGGCGGTTGGGCCGCCGAATAGTCAATCTTGGTGCTATCAAAATGTGAGGCACCCTAAGGGTGCCTCGCTTTGTTTCTTACGCAGGTCGGACGATAAGCTGCGGCTCTCCGTCCGACGTGTGACGGGTGGATCGACCATCCCAACCAATCTCACCTGTCACCCGCTGGCGAAGGGACGAAAAACTGTCGAACCGGACCACATCTACGGGCACGTCGAACTGCAGGGTCACCCGGCGATGTCCGCCATCCCCAATCATGGTCAGACCGCGGATTTCGGCGGTGAAGGGCTGACCCAGATATCGGCCCTCAACCCGGTCACCAACGCGCAACTGCACTCGATTTCCTGCCATCGCGTGCAACGTGTTCCAATCCCGCGCACCGAGTTGATGCGCCAACAGTTCCAGCGCCTCGCTATGCGATAGCTTCACTCCGGCGTCCTGCAGGCGTTTGCGCAGGCGTTTTGCCTGCTCTTTCAGCTCCGCAACCGGAGCGATGTTCTGAATATGTGTCATGGTGTGCCTCGTTTCCTGAAACGGGCGCGAAATCTGGACGGGGTTCGCATTGCCATCCGCGCGCCTGGAAAGGGCAACAGATGTGATTCAATCGGGTTTCACCAAAGCCTAAGGCCGCGAACGGCAGGGGACCCGAACCTGCCGTGCATATGGCAACGACGCGCCAGAATGTCAATCAGGCGTCGGCCTGCGCCGCCTCATAGGCCAGCATGGCGCGTTTGACGGGCAGTCCCCAGTGGTAGCCGCCCAAGCCGCCCGATTTGCGCAAGGCACGGTGGCAGGGGATCAGCCAACTGACCGGGTTCCGCCCAACTGCGGTGCCCACGGCGCGCACCGCTTGGGGTGAGCCGACCCGCTGCGCGATCTCGGAATAGGTGGTGACCTGCCCCGAGGGGATGTGCATCAGCGCTTCCCATACCTTGATCTGCAGTGGTGAGCCGATCAGGTAGAGCGGGGTCGGCTCCAACCGGTCGCTGGCCGCACCGAAGGCGCTGAGCACCCAAGGCCGCAGGCGCATCGGGTCCTCGACAAAATCAGCATTGGGCCAACGAGAGATCATGTCTTCCATCGCCGCCTCCTCGCCTGTCTCGGCCCCAAAGGCGATTCCACAGATTCCCTTGTCAGTTCCCATAACCAGCGCAGGGCCAAAGGGGCATTCGAACCAGCCCCAGTAGATCGTGAGACCTGCGCCTTTGCGGGCATATTCACCGGGGCTCATGGATTCCCATTTCAGGAACAGGTCATGCAGCCGCCCACTGCCGGACAGCCCCACATTATGAGCGGTTTCCAGCGTGGTGAAACGCTCGTGCAACAGAGCTTTGGCATGGCCGAGAGTCAGGTATTGCTGGTATCGCTTCGGAGAGACCCCGGTCCAGCGTGAGAACAGACGCTGAAAGTGGGCAGGGCTCATATCCATCTGGCGAGCCAACTCATCAAGACTGAGACTCTCTCCGCCTTGATCGATTAATTCGATCGCGCGCCGCATGACGTTATAATGATATCCGCTTTCTGCTGTCTGGACGTTCATCGGTCACCTCATCAGTTACAGGAACAGTAACTTGCCCCTGTCGATCTTGCGACCCGGAACCTGCGCTTTATCTTGTCAACTGAGTTGACGAATCAAATCGATTTCTCCTACCATTCAGGTATGGGACACAGGTTGGATCAGCTTTATCAGGCAGTTCAGGCCACCCGGCCTTTGCTGCGGAACATCACGGCAGCAGTTGAGCAGGGCAGCCAGCGCAAAGGCGTGACCGTCGGGCAACGTGCCCTTTTGGAAGGTCTGTCGCTATCTCCCGGCGCGACCGCCCCGGTGCTGTGCGCCGAGTTGCAGCTGAAACGACAATATGTCTCGCGCATCTTAAAAGAGCTGATGGGCGCACAGCTGATCGAAAGCCAGCCCAATCCCAAACGTGCAGGCACCTACTGCTACCGGCTGAGCCCTGCGGGCGAAGAGACGATCACGGCTATCAGAGCGGATGAGATGGCCAAGCTGACACGCTTTGCACAGGATTTTTCTGCGTCAGAGCTTGTCGCCTATCACAAGGTTCAGCTGGCCCTGACCCGCTATTTCGCAGAACTCGCCAAGGAGGCCTGACATGACCGTTCTTTGGATAATGGCGGCAAGCATCATGATCGCCGTGTTGTACATCCTCTTGCAAATCCGAAAGATTGGCACTCCGACAACCGGAGCCAAAATAGACCTGGCATCGCGGCCTGAAACGGCGCTGCTGGTGATCGATATGCAAACAGATTTTACCTCGATACCCACCTGGGATGACGCGCAAATTGAGGGTGCCTTGTCGACGATCCGGTCAACGACGGACAGCGCCCGCCAGTCTGACTGGTCCGTGATTGCCATCCGTCATGAATTCAAGGGACGACTGGCGAACTTGCTGAACGGGTGGTTCAATCAGGGGCGCGGCAACGCAGGTTCCGACGGAGTTGGGTTGGATCCGCGTCTTGCGCTGAATCCCGATGCCGAGTTTGTAAAATCCGTAGGTGACGCCTTTTCTTCGCCGGGCTTTGAACGGTTCCTGCAAGACAAACGGATCGGAACGCTGGTTCTGACAGGGTTGGACGGGTGTCATTGCGTGAATAAGACCGCGCAGGGCGCGCTCAATCGAGGATACCGGGTTCAGATCAATTCGGCAGCCGTTCTGGCGGCTGATCCGAACCGGTGGCAGGGGATCAGGGATCAACTTGCAACGGCGGGGGTGGATTTCCGACTGCAGAAGTGAGGCATAGGAATAAATCGACCAAGACCCGCGCCTAGGCAAAACCAAAACGCACCTTTTCAATTGCGACCGCTTGTCTGGCAGGGCATTAAGGCTCGGATGGCCAAACAACTCGGATACCACAAGATCCGCGAGATCTTTACGCGTTTTCACGACGCCGACCCTGAACCCAAGGGCGAGTTGGAGCATGTAAACGTCTATACTCTGGTCGTTGCCGTCGCGCTGTCAGCGCAGGCGACCGATGCCGGCGTCAACAAGGCTACGCGCGCGCTATTCAAGATCGCCGACACGCCACAGAAGATGCTGGATCTGGGCGAAGAAGGTCTGATCGAACATATCAAGACCATCGGCCTGTTCCGCCAGAAGGCCAAGAACGTAATCAAGCTGAGTCGCATTCTGGTCGAAGACTATGGCGGTGAGGTGCCCAACTCCCGCGCGGCGCTTCAATCGCTACCGGGTGTGGGGCGCAAGACAGCCAATGTTGTCCTGAACATGTGGTGGCGATATCCGGCGCAGGCCGTGGACACGCATATCTTCCGCGTCGGCAACCGCACCGGCATTTGTCCGGGCAAGAATGTGGACGCCGTCGAACGCGCAATCGAAGACAACATACCAACCGACTTTCAGCTGCATGCGCATCACTGGCTGATCCTGCATGGCCGCTATCACTGCAAGGCACGCAAACCGCAGTGCCCGACCTGTATCATCCGCGATCTCTGCGAATTTGAGGACAAGACTCTATGAAAACCTACCAACTGACCGGCATCGGAAACGCCGTTGTGGACGTGATTTCCCAAGCCGATGACAGTTTCCTTGAGCTGATGGGCATCGAAAAGGGCATCATGCAGCTGATCGAACAGGAACGCGGCGAGGTACTGTACGCCTCGATGGAAGGCCGGGTGCAGACGCCGGGCGGCTCGGTTGCCAACACCATCGCGGGCGCCGGTGCACTGGGTCTGGATTCGGCGTTTATCGGGCGGGTGCATGATGATGCGCTGGGCCGTTTCTATGCCGATGCGATGAACGAAGACGGGGTGGATTTTGTGAACCCGCCGGTGCCGGGGGGCGAGCTGCCAACCTCGCGTTCGATGATCTTTGTCTCACCAGATGGCGAGCGGTCGATGAACACCTATCTGGGTATTTCGTCCGAGCTGTCTTCTCGGGATGTCTCGGAAGACGTCGCGGGCAACAGCCAGATCATGTTCCTCGAGGGCTATCTGTTCGACAAGGAAAAGGGCAAAGCCGCGTTCCTTGAAGCCGCGCGCAACTGCCATAAGGGTGGCGGCAAGGCGGGCATCGCCATTTCTGACCCGTTCTGTGTAGAACGGCACCGGGTCGATTTCCTGCTGTTGATCGAGAATGAGCTGGATTTTGTAATCGGCAACGAGGCCGAGATCAAATCGCTGTTCGAAACCGACGATCTTGAGGAGGCGCTGGCGAAAACGGCCGAGATTTGCCCTCTGGTCGTTTGCACCCGGTCGGGCGACGGGGTGACTGTTCTGAACGGCAACGCGCGCATCGATGTACCGGTTGAAAAGGTCGTACCGGTGGACGCGACCGGCGCGGGCGATCAATTCGCCGCCGGATTCCTGTTCGGCATGGCGACGGGCCGCGATTACGAGACCTGCGCAAAAATTGGCAACGTCTGCGCACGCGAAGTCATCAGCCATATCGGCCCCCGGCCCGAGGCGAATATGCAGGAATTGCTGCGGGCTGAGGGATTGCTCTGATCCCGCGAAACGCAACGTAACGCTGGTGCGTCACATTTCGGGATGGCTACCCTTTTTTTGGATGTAAGGGGGGAGCCAATTCATGTTGGGCAGAGCACTCAGGATCACCGCAGGAACATTGGCGTTGGGGCTTGTGGCCGGCGTTGGGTACCTGCTGATCTCTCCGCCCGACCTGTTGCGAGTCGGGACCAACTATTCGGCCAAGATCGTCTGTTCTAACGTGTTCGTCGCCGGGCGGGATGCGCAGGAGGTACTGGCGGTTGATGTGCAGGCGCCCGGGCATCCGTTGCTGAAACACGTCTCGGTCTCGGTTGACCCCGAGGCGCAATCAGTATCTGCAAAGCTACTCGGGATCTTCGCCCCTGCGACCAGCCAATATCGCGAGGGGCTTGGATGTGCGAATACGCATGAGGCCCAACCGGTCAACGCCCAGCTAAACACTCTGCCCGCGCTGTCTGATGCACTTTGGCCGGAAGGCACCACCGTGGCCCCAGCGCAGAACTCCAAATTGGCAATGGTTCTGTCGGACCCGACCATTCTGGGAAAGGGCTTCCGCGCCGTAGTTGTGGTGCATGATGGCCGGATCATTGGTGAGGCTTATGCGGATGGATTCGACGAAAATACCCCTCTTCTGGGCTGGTCAATGACCAAAACCATAACCTCTGGATTGATTGGAACGCTGATAAAATCCGGTCAGATGAAGTTGACGGATACACTGGTCGATTCATTTCCCGATTGGGCAGAGGACAACCGGCAGCACATTACCGTCGAGGATATGTTGACCATGTCCAGCGGCCTGCGATGGAACGAAGGCTATGGTGACGTCTCGGACGTGACTCGGATGTTATATCTGAGCGACGACATGGCGGGGTTTGTCACTTCACTTGAGGCCGAGGCTGAGCCAAATACTGAATTCAACTATTCGTCGGGCACATCCACCGTCTTGGCGCGGGTCTGGCAGGATCAGGTCAAAGATGACAGCTTGTCCTATCCGCAGCGCGCACTCCTGCTGCCACTGGGCATGACCTCGGCCATACTTGAAACTGATATTTCTGACACCTTTGTCGGCTCAAGCTATATGTACGCCACAGCGCGGGATTGGGCACGATATGGGCAATTCCTGCTGCAGGGCGGCACATGGGACGGGCAGCAAATTCTGCCCGAAGGGTTCACTGACTGGATGTTCGAACCGGTTGCTGTCTCGGGCGGGGCATATGCCAAAGGTCACTTGTGGCGCGACGTGCCGGGTGGAGAACCCCCGTTCGAAGATGCGGTCTGGATGGCCGGACACGATGGGCAATCGGTCGGGATATTCCCTTCGCGTGATCTGGTGATCGTGCGATTGGGGCTTACACCGTCCGATACCGGTTATTCCCCGCTGCCGCTGGCCAAAGCGGTGATTACGGCGCTTGGTTCCTAACCCGAACTACCCGAGATGCGGCTGAAACGCAGAAAGCACCTGCTGGTAGACGTCCTTTTTGAACGGCACGATCTCATCGACCAGCCGCGTCGTGGTCTGCCATTTCCAATGGGTGAACTCGGGGTGCTCGGTGGCGATGTCGATCTGATCATCCCGGCCCAGAAACCGCATCAGGTACCATTTCTGCTCCTGCCCGCGATACCGGCCCTTCCAGATTTTCGGCACAATGTCATGCGGTAGGTCATAGGGCAGCCAGCCGTCGGTCTCGGCAATGATGTCGACCAGATCGCTGGTTACACCAGTTTCTTCCCAAAGCTCGCGCAGGGCCGCATCGCGCGGGTCTTCGCCCTTGTCCACGCCGCCCTGAGGCATCTGCCAGGCGTCCTTGTGACGATCATTGCGTTGGCCGACAAAGATCAGACCCTCGGCATTCATCAACATCAGTCCCACGCAGGGGCGATAGGGCAGTTTGGCGATTTCATCAGGGGTCATGCGCGGCCTCGTGATTAAGCTTTGCTGCGTCTCTAGCAAGCGCCGCGGTAAAGGCAAAGGGAATGACGTTAGGTTTCGCGTGACAAAGGTGACGCGAAGGTCAATCTGACGGTCGAAGTCGGGAGGGAGAGTTTGCCATGACTGCGTACCCAAACATGTTGGCCCCGCTGGATCTGGGTTTTACCACGTTGAAGAACCGCGTGCTGATGGGCTCGATGCATACCGGTCTGGAAGAGACCGGCGACTGGATCCGTGTCGCCGAGTTCTACGCGGATCGCGCGCGCGGTGGTGTTGCTTTGATGGTGACGGGTGGGATTGGCCCGAACCTTGAGGGCTCGGTGCTGCCGGGGGCTTCGATGATGACCAACGATACAGAGGTGGCGAACCATTCCATCGTCACCCGACGCGTACATGAGGCTGGCGGCAAGATCGCCATGCAAATCCTGCATGCGGGGCGGTACGCCTATGGGCCGAAATGCGTCGCCCCCAGCCCGGTGAAATCTCCAATTTCTCCGTTTCCGCCGCATGAGCTGGACGAAGAGGGCATCGAGAAGCAGATCGGCGATATCGTCAACGCGGCTGTTCTGGCCCAGAAGGCGGGCTATGACGGGGTCGAGATCATGGGCTCCGAGGGGTATTTCCTGAACCAGTTCCTCGTGACCCACACCAACAAGCGCGAGGATCGCTGGGGTGGGTCATACGAGAACAGGATGCGTCTGCCCATTGAGGTGGTGCGCCGCACGCGGGAAGCCGTGGGGAGCGATTTCATCATCATCTATCGCCTTTCGATGATTGATCTTGTGCCCAATGGGTCGACCCATGACGAAGTCGTTGAACTTGCGCAGCGGATTGAGCAGGCCGGGGCAACGATCATCAACACCGGTATCGGCTGGCACGAGGCGCGGATTCCAACGATTGCCACCAGCGTTCCCCGTGCTGCATTTGCGTGGGTTACCAAGAAGCTGATGGGTAAAGTCGGGATTCCGGTGATCACCTCGAACCGGATCAACACGCCTGAGGTTGCCGAAGAAGTTCTATCGACCGGTTGCGCCGATATGGTGTCTCTGGCGCGGCCGATGCTGGCCGATGCGGATTTCGTGAACAAGGCGATTGCAGATGAAGCCGCGAAGATCGCCCCGTGCATCGCATGCAATCAGGCCTGTCTGGACCACACTTTCAGCGGTAAGCTGACCTCATGCCTGGTCAATCCGCGCGCCTGTCATGAGACCGAATTGGTGATCGGCAAGGCCGAGACACGTAAGACCGTGGCCATTGTCGGCGCTGGCCCTGCAGGTTTGTCCACCGCGATGACAGCTGCCCAGCGCGGCCATGATGTAACCCTGTTTGATCGCGCCGCCGAGATAGGCGGGCAATTGAACATGGCCAAACAGGTGCCAGGGAAAGAAGAGTTCTGGGGACTGGTTGACTGGTATCGCACCATGATGGACGACCTAGGCGTGACGGTCGAACTGAACCGCGAGGTCAGCGCAGATGATCTGACCGGTTATGATGAGGTGGTCATCGCCACCGGTGTCACTCCTCGTGATCCACAGATTCCCGGACAGGATCGGGACAATGTGCTCAGCTACATCGACGTGCTGCGCGACAAGGCCGAGGTCGGCAGCACTGTCGCCGTGATCGGGGCCGGAGGCATCGGGTTCGATGTCTCCGAATTCCTGCTGGAAGACGGTCACAGCCCAACCACGGACCTTCCATTGTGGATGAAGGAATGGGGCGTGACCGACCCCGCAGAACACCGCTCGGGCCTGGCCCCCGAGGGCCCGCAGCCCGAAGCACCAGCACGGCAGGTCACGCTGCTGCAGCGCAAGGCACAGCGTCACGGCAAGGGGCTGGGAAAGACAACGGGCTGGATCCACCGCGCGACATTAAAGATGAAGGACGTCAGTTTCGTTGGTGGTGTGAATTATGAGCGCATCGACGAGGACGGCCTGCATGTCAGCTTTGGCGAAACCCGCGATGATCCAACCGTGATCGCAGCCGAATCGATCGTCCTATGTGCCGGGCAGGTCTCGGACCGGTCGCTGGCGGATGAGCTGATCGAACGTGGAATGACCCCGCATGTGATTGGTGGCGCAGATGTGGCAGCCGAGCTGGACGCCAAACGTGCGATCAATCAGGGCACACGTCTGGCGGCAGCGTTCTGACGTTGTAATGCCAGTGCGCTGGAGAAAGCCGCCCCGGAAGAGGCGGCTTTTTTCGTTTTCCTTGACTCAACTGTTATCAATATACATATGTACCACATGAGTCAGAAAATAGAACGCACCCAAACAGGAATTCGAATCGAGAAGCGACTTCTGAAAGTTCTCAAAGGGCTGGCAGAATCGCTGGACATGACCCTTGGCGACCTGATTGAGGGCATCGCGCTGCACAGCTTTGAGAACAAGCCAGCCTTCTCTGAAGAGACGCTGAAGAAGATCAAACAACTCAAAAGTGTCTACGACTTCGATTGGACAGCTGAAGACAGCCACCGTTTCAAGGAGGATGAAGAATGAGCGCATCGCGATACGCCGACGTCACCATCGCATTTGAAGCACACGCAATCGACAACGCAACGTTCGGACACGCCGAACATGTGCAAGTCGCTTATGACCTGCTACGCAAGTATGATTTCATCGATGCCGCAGCGATCTACGCCAAGGGAATTCGCACGTTAGCAGCGAACGCAGGCGCACCGGACAAGTTCAATCTGACAATCACCTACGCATTCATGAGCCTGATCGCAGAGCGGCTGGCCAACACGCAAGCTACTGACTTTAAGAGTTTCGCACAGGAAAATTCCGACCTGATGGCCAAGTCAGTACTCAACCAATGGTATTCTGCGGAACGTCTCAACATGCAGCTTGCCCGCGATATATTCCTGCTGCCTGCCGACGCATAATCGTGTTTTGCGGCGAAGGTGAATTGTTACTCTACAGTGATCGTAATCACCTCGGACACAATGGGCGTCGCATGAGGGACGTGGCCTGCATCCCCAAGCACCAGCTGCAAAGTATGCTCACCCGGAGCAAATTCCAAAGTCACCTCGGTCTGACCGCCACCGAAATGAATGTGATTGTCGTCTGCGGGCAGACCGTATGACAGTTCGTCCGCACCGTCTTCTCCCTGCCCAAGTGGTGGGCGATCAATCAGGAGGTGATGGTGCCCTGTATTTTCCTTCTCGGTTCCAGCGGGGGCAACGCCCATGCCGCTGAGGCCAAAGACTACGGTCACAGGTGATTGCACGGTGTCACCGTCAGACAGGTTGACGAAATAGACCTTCGCATCTGGATTCGATGGTGTTTCCCCTCCGGCCCACGCAAGGCTGGCGGTCAGACACAGGGTAATGACAGCAAATAGGGCTTTCATAGTCTCCTCCGTGGTCACAAAAATGCCATTCTCATCATAGCACGATTGGAAAAAAGTCCAGAAAACGGGGTTTTGTATCGAAAGGCATGGTCCGCAGCATATAGGCCCGGGCGTTTCCTAGTTGCAAACGATCCGATTCAAAACCCTGATATTATCCCATGTCTGCCCAGTTCTTGCCCAGATTGATCGCGATAAAGAGACAACGAACGGAAGACCTGGGGAACGAGAATGGATCGACTAACTGAAATGGAGGCCTTTTCCAACGTGGTGGACCAGGGTGGTTTCACCGACGCGGCCAAGAAAATGGGCATCTCCAAATCAGCCGTGTCTAAACACGTCTCGAGCCTCGAGGCGCGGTTGGGGGCAAGGCTTTTGAACCGGACAACGCGCCGGGTTTCGCCAACCGAGATCGGGTTGGCCTATTATGATCGCGCCCGTCGCGTGCTGAACGACGCAGGCGAAGCGGATGCGCTGGTGACTTCGATGCAATCTGCGCCTTCTGGTCTGCTGCGGATCTCTGTGGCAACAGATTTTGGCGTCAATCACCTGTCGCCGGTCCTGTCGGACTTCCTGTCGGCCTATCCGGACATCACCGTGAACATGGTTCTGAACAACCGCTATGTTGAGCTGATTTCCGAAGGCTTTGACGTGGCCGTGCGCATTGGCGAGCTGGAAGACAGCACGCTGCGCGCCCGTAAGCTGACCGAAACAGTGAAACGCATGGTCGCGTCGCCGAGATATATCGAGCAGTTCGGACGCCCGCAGAAGATCGACGATTTGAACGAGCACAAACTGCTGCATTACTCCAGCCAATCCTCGGGCAGCGTGTGGAAGCTGACGGCGCCTTCGGGCGAGAAGCGTCAGGTCCGCACTGCTGGCTGGCTGAGCGTAAATGATGGGCAGTCGCTGCTGAACGCCGCGATCTCGGGGCTTGGGATCGCGCATCTGCCCAGCTATCTATATGCCGAAGCACTGAAATCGGGCGAGGTGGTAGACGCCATGCCATCGCTACCGGATGAGGTTCAGGGCGTCTATGCGGTCTACCCGCCGGGCCGGTTCACCCAGCCCAAGGTGCGGGCGTTCATTGATTTTCTTGTCGAGTCCTTTGCCGAAAAGGGTCCGATGGATTGGTAGAATTCTCCCTGTGGCACCTAAACGGCCCGTGCTGAATAGCACGGGTCTTTTTTTGTCTAGCGATGCATCAGTTAGTCTCTGGTGATACGGCCCGCTGATACAGGTGCCACGTGGTGTGGCCCAGGATTGGCAGCGTGAAGATCAACCCCAGAAACGCCGGAACCAGCGACAACAGCATGGTGACCGAGATGATCGCCGCCCAACTTAGCATTACCACCGGGCTTTCAGCGACCACGCGAATGGACGTGAGCATGGCGGAAACAAAGTTGGTTTCCCGATCCAGAAGCATGGGCATGGCCACCACAGTCACCGAGAACAGGACCGCCGACAAAAAAGCGCCGATACAGGTGCCGACCGCCAGAAAGATCCAGCCTTGCGGTGTGAAGAAGATGGTGTTCATGAACCCTTCGAAATCCGAGAAGGACGCCTTTTGCAGGATGATCGCCAGCCAAAGGCGGATTTGGTAGGTCCATACCCAGAAAATGAACAGGGTGACAAAGGCCATCCAACCCATCTCGCGCTTGCGTTGATGGGCCATGACGCTGAGGATTTCGGACCAACCGAAGCTTTCCCCTTTCTGCATCCTACGGGACATTTCATAAAGCCCGGCGGCCGCAAATGGGGCAACCAGCGGAAAGCCTACGGCGGCAGGAATGATCATCCAGATCTTGCCAAGCCCGACCAGGCACCAAACGAACAGGATGCCGAAAACCGCGTAGAACAGGCCGAAAAAGCCGCTCATGACCGGGTGTGCGAGGAAGTCGGAAAACCCGGCCTTCAGCGATGCGGTAATATCCTCGGCCGTCAGCCTGTTAACCTCGGGCATGGATTGCTGTGGGACCGTGTTATCCGGCGGAGTGGTATCTTCGGTTTTGGATGCCATGACGCATTCCTCCCAAAGCATGGTGACTGGTGGGACTGCCTGCCAACAGGCCTGATGGCAAGACAGACGCACCGATTAGCTGCAAGTGTGCATCAGGCCGCGCCATCAGGGCAAGGGGGACACAGGGTGTCCGCGGTGCTCGCGCCTGTTAGTTGACCAGCAACACCGCCTCGACCCGGCGATTGAGATCGCGGCCCTCGGGCGTAGCGTTAGAGGTGATGGGCGCAAGATAGCCTACGCCCTGCGCCTCGATCCGGTCGGCGGCAACACCGTGCGCTTCGATCAGGCGCGCACGCACGGCTTCCGCCCGTTTGGTGCTGACCGCAATATTGGCCTGCAATGCGCCCGTATCATCCGTGTGCCCTACCAGCGCCAAACGGGTCGAAGGATTGTCGGCCAGATAGCCCGCAAGCAGCGCAAGCGAGGCAAACGACCCTTCGCCCAGCGCGACTTCGCCGGTGCGAAAGTGCAGGTCATCAAGGATGACATGTCCGGTACTGCTGAGATCGTTTAGCAACCCGGCAGGGCCCTCAACGGTTTCCTCGATCACAAGTGGCTGCGCAGGCAGCGTACCTTGCGGGGTCACCCGGATCATCTGCACATAGCCATCCGGCGGGTTGCGGCTGACCAGCAGGCTCAGCACTTCGTCACCGCGGGAGGCGGATAGAAAACGGTAATCGTGGATCGCCACATACATGTCAGGCGTCGGCACCACTTCGGTGCCAAAGCGGAAATCGAAACCGCCACAATTGCGTGCCTCGCATTCAAACGCGATCTCGAAACCTTGCGCCTGAAGCTGATCCCGAAGCGGTGCAAGAATTTGCAGCGTCGTGCTGGACCCGGCCTGCAGACGCCATGTTAGCCGCTCGACACGCCCTTCGACAGTGCGGGATGGAACCGCGCCGTCGGCAAACACGCCGGTTGGCAGGTCGTAGCTGTCCAATGCACTGGTGCGATCCGAAATCTGCCGGGCGCTGGCGGGCAACGTCAGTTCCTGCGCCTGCACAGGCACGGCCAAAAGGAGGCTAAGGAACAGGAAACGGATCATCGGAACTGCGCGTGATACTCTGGGTTCGGGACCATGGCAGTGGCACTGGCCACGCGGTTGGTCATATTGAAGAAACCGGTGACATTGGCAATGTCCCAGATATCGCGATCCGAAAACCCGACATCGCGTAAAAGCTGGCGATCGGGCTCTTCGATTGTGGTGCTGGCGGTGGTCATCTTGGCTGCGAAATCCAGCATTGCACGTTGGCGCGCGTCCAATTTGGCGACGCGGTAGTTCATGACCAGCATCTCACCCAGCTGCGGATCGTCCGAAAGCTGCCGCACCGCTGCGCCATGAGCCACGAGGCAGTAGAAACATTTGTTGATCGAGGACACCACGACCGCAATCATCTCGCGTTCCAGCTTGGTCAGCCCGCTATCGGCCAGCATCAGATCATTATACATCGAAGTGAAGGCATTAAGCTTGTCGATATCGAAGGCATAGGCGCGCAGGACATTCGGCACCATTCCCAGTTTCTCAACACAGATATCAAAGTATTTCTGCGTCTCTGACGGTAGTGGGTCCACCATTGGCAGATCCAGGGCAGTGGGCATGTCCTGTTTGGTCAATTCGTCCTCCTCAGGCGCGCTGGCGATAGTGGTATTCTCCGACGATCTTCATCCCAAGCGAGTGGTAGAGGCCATTGGCCCCCGCGTTCGCCTTGGTACAGATCACGCTAAGCGTCTGCGCGCCATTGTCCAGCGCCCAAAAGGCCGCGGCGCGCATGGCCCACTGGCCCAACCCCTTGCGGCGGTGATCCGGCAGGATTTCCAGCGCGTGAACCATCGCGATACCTTCATGGATCGCCACGAAGCCGGTTCCTGCGGGCTGATCGCTGTGGCGCAACAAAAGGCCGGTCTTTGGGCCCGGTGCCCGGTACATGATCGCAATCCGTTCGGGGCCGATACCGCCCTGCGTCCAGATCTCACGCATGATGGCCAGCGGTTCCCAGATGTTGAAAACAGTCACGCGCGGGATCGGGATATCGGTCAACTGCTGCGCCGGGCAGGAATAGATATTAACGGGATCAAGGATGTCGTAGCCGCGTTGCGCAAGCATTGCATCCAGCGCCTCATCTCCGGGCCGTAGGCAGAAGAGGCGTTTTTGACCCATCGCCTGCATGGCGCTTTCGGCCGCATCGATATCGGCACTGGTGACGTCCCCGGTGCGATTGGCGGCAGAGACGCGTGAACCTCCGCCCTGTCCTTGCCGCAGTCGAAATGGGCCTTGCGTTTGATAGCCGGCGGCAGGCCATGTGCCATCGACAACAGCGGCCCAATCGGGATTCAAAGCTCGATCTCTTTCGCAAGGCGGGTCATGGCGGCATCGATCCGTCCACCCTCGGTGCCGCGCACGACGACGTTGGCTCCGAAGACGCCATTCGTCTGAAACGGATAACAGCCGATCGAAAGATCGCCGAAGTCTTTGGCCAGTGCGGCCAAAGTTGCTGCAATATCGCCTTCACCCCGATCCACACGCAGCGTCTGCGACAAAAGCGGGCTACCTCCGATGAGCGAAGGCAGAACACTCGCAACCATGGCCTGAAAAACCAAAGGCACCCCGGCCATGACATGGACGTTGTTGATGGTAAAGCCGGGCGCGGTCGAGACCGGGTTGTCGATCAATTCGGCCCCTTCCGGAATACGCGCCATGCGCAGGCGAGCGTCGTTCAGCTCCAGCCCGGATTTCTCGTAATGCGACTCAAGCAATGCACGCGCGTCGTCGCGAACATCGATATGCACGCCAAAGGCACGGGCGATGCAGTCAGCGGTGATGTCGTCATGGGTCGGACCAATACCACCACTGGTAAACACATGGTCATGGGCCTCTGATAGCGCCCTTACGGCTGCCTCAATCGCGGGTGCATCATCGCTGACAATGCGCACCTCTTTCAGGTCAATGCCGTGTTTGGTCAGCTCTCCAGCCAGATAATGCATATTGGCATCGCGGGTGCGGCCCGAAAGGATCTCATCCCCGATCACCAACATTGCAGCGGTTGGATTGGCCATGACGCGCCCTCCCTCTTGATCGACCGTTAGGGCAGGTATAGGCCCTTGGCCATGCGATTTGAAACCCCCCTTGTCCCCGCTCGACTGATCCGCCGCTACAAACGCTTTCTGGCAGACTGCAGGCTGGAAGACGGGCGCGAGGTGACAGCCCATTGCGCCAATCCGGGCTCAATGATGGGGCTGGCAGAACCGGGTGAGAAAATCTGGCTGGAGCCCAACGACGATCCGAAGAAAAAGCTGAAATACGGCTGGCGGCTGGTCGATCATGAGAACGGGCATTTCACAGGGGTCGACACATCAGTCCCCAACAAGGCGCTTCGGTTGGCGCTCGAGGCGCGTGAAATCCCCGAGCTGGCCGCCTATGAAACCGTGCGCCCCGAGGTCAAATACGGTGAAAACAGCCGTATCGATTTCCTACTGACCGGGCCGGGCCTACCCGATGCTTATGTCGAGGTCAAAAGCGTCACCCTCTCACGCCAAGCGGGCCTCGCCGAGTTTCCCGACAGCGTCACCGCACGCGGCACCAAACATTTGGGCGAACTGGCAAAGATGGCCGTACAGGGCCATCGGGCGATCATGCTTTATCTGGTGCAAAGGACCGATTGCGATCGGTTTGCACTGGCCGATGATATTGACCCAGCCTATGCGGCGGCGTTTGAGGCAGCGATTGGGGTTGAACGCTTTGTCGTTGGAACTCGGATCACGCCCGAAGGCGTCTGGGTTGAGCCCGCTCAGCAATGGAGCACGGGCTAGAAACTTCTTTGATAGACCCTATTTACTAGTTGAAAACCGAGCCCTCTGGTACTTTCTGCACAAGCAGCGTAAAAGAAGTGCTGCGTGAAATATTTGGAGTCCCGCACCGATGAAAGAACATCGTGGCCGTCTGACCAAAGACGGTATCCGCATCTATGAACAGAATGACTTTGCCGGCATGCATGCGGCAGGGGCGCTGGCTGCGCGGATATTGGATGACATTGCTGAACATGTTTTTGTCGGCCAGACCACCGGTGCGATTGACGGGCTGATCACTCAGATGGTCGAGGATGCAGGTGCGGAATCGGCAACCATTGGCTACAAGGGTTATCAGCACGCCAGCTGCATCAGCGTGAACCACGTGGTGTGTCACGGCATTCCGGGTGACAAAAAGCTGAAGGATGGCGACATTCTGAATATCGACGTGACCGTCATCGTTGATGGCTGGTTCGGTGATACGTCGCGCATGTATGTGGCGGGTAAATTGCCGCGCAAGGCCGAACGGCTGATTCAGGTGACCCACGACGCACTGTTCAAAGGTATCGAGATGGTCAAGCCGGGCAATACCTTCGGCGATATCGGCCACGCCATTCAGGCCTATGTCGAGGCGCATCGGATGAGCGTTGTACGCGATTTCTGCGGCCACGGTCTGGGCCGGGTGTTCCACGCGCCACCAAATGTCCTGCACTATGGTCGTCCGGGTACCGGAGCTGTGTTGGAAGAGGGCATGTTCTTTACCATCGAGCCGATGGTCAATCTGGGGCGTCCTGAAACCAAGACACTGTCCGATGACTGGACTGCCGTGACCCGCGACAAATCGCTGTCGGCGCAGTTCGAGCACTCGGTCGGTGTGACCGCAGATGGGGTTGAGATTTTCACCTTGTCACCGGGCGGCAAATATCACCCGACCTATTCGTCCTGATCGGTCGCCTGATCGCGTAATAGCTTCAGCAGCAAGGTTTCATCCCGCCACGGGATGACCGCGTCGTGAATGAACACCGGCGCGCGCATCGGTTTGGGCGGAGGCCCTGTTGTGGTGTCGGCGTCTTTCGAAAAAGCCCAGATCGGAGGTGTGATAGCGCGGTCCATGGACCAAGCATAACACGTTTATGGCTCAAAGTCCCAAAAGCTTGGGCGCATGTAACATGTCGGAGAACACTTCGGCCCCTAGTTCTTCCAATCGCGCACCATCATCATGGGCCGCATAGCCCAGGCAGCGCATATTGGCGCGCATTGCTGCGGTGACACCGTTTTCGCTGTCTTCGATCACAACCGGCACCGTTGCGCCGAAATGCTGTGCAGCGGTCAGGAACAGGGTCGGGTCGGGCTTACCCGTTCCAAGCACCTGCGCCGAAAACATCACATCTTGAAAACGCTCCCAAAGACCATTCTGGCCCAAAGTGATCTTCATTTTCTCAGGCCGCCCATTTGAGGCGACACAGTAGGGAATGTCGCTTGCATCCAGTTGCGCCAGCAATTCACGGATACCCGCGACCAGAGGCGTGCCTGCTTTCAGCGTCTCGTAGATTTCCGCATAGATTTGATCAGTCCAGTCATCCGGCAGATCAGCCCCCAGCTCGCGCGCCTTGTCGCGCACACCGGTCATGGTGCCGCCGACAAACAGGGACATGCATTCGGCTAAGGACAAGTGCAGACCATGGCCAGCGAGATTGTCGACCATGACCTGATTGGACAAAACCTCGCTATCGACCAGAACGCCGTCGCAATCAAAGATAACCAGATCGTGCATCTCAGCCCCCTGTGCGCCACATCAGCGAGATATGCGTGTCGCCATATTTCCGCGCGTCGTGCAGCGTGAAGCCCTCGGGCGCGAGCATGGGGGTGCTTTCTTCCCAGACGATCAGAGCGTCATCAGACAGCCAACCACCTTGGGTAGCCGCGGCCAGTGCCCTTTGACCCAGAGCTTTTCCGTAAGGCGGATCCAGAAAAACCAGATCACAGACAGCGCCCGGGTTTTCGCCCAAACGGGTCGCATCCCGCCGGATCAAAGTGGTCTGGCTGGCGCTTCCGGTCAGGGCGATATTCTTGCGGATCAGACCCTGCGCGACCCTCCCATCATCGACAAACGTGACGTGGGACGCGCCTCGAGACAGCGCTTCAAGTCCCAATGCACCGGTGCCCGCAAACAGGTCGAGAACCTGCAAGCCGTCGAAGTCGATCTGATGATTCAAAACGTTGAACAGGCTTTCCCTTACCCGGTCAGTGGTCGGGCGAAGATGCGCACCGGCATCGCCTTTGCCAACCGAAGTCAGAGCTCGGCCTCGGAAGTCTCCGGCGATGATCCTCACGCTTTGAGCAGCGGTTTCAGGTCCGCTTCTGGGTCGGCAACAACAGCCGGATCAGCGGTCTTGCCCGCATCAATCAGGCGTTTGCCGACCATATAAGCGCGCGGGTCATTCATCGCGTCGACCGCAATCAGCTGATCGCGCTTGTAGTACCAGAAGGACACCGTCGCGCCCTCACCCTTGCGAGTCACCACACGGTCATAGCCGGTATTCAGCCCGGCGATCTGCAGCTTGACGTCATACTGATCGGACCAGAACCATGGCGTTGCAGTGTAATCCTTAGCTGCGCCCAGCATGTTCTGGGCCACGATTTCGGCCTGATCAATGGCGTTCGGCACGCTTTCCAGGCGGATACGGCCTTCGCCATGCGGGAACGACGCGCAATCGCCCGCCGCCCAGATCGACGGATCTGAGGTGCGGCCATGGGCGTCGGTCTTGATGCCGTTATCCAACTCTAACCCGGCCATTTCGGCCAGTTGAGTCGACGGCGCGATGCCGACGCCGACGACAACAAAATCCACCTCAAGTTGGGTGCCATCGGTCAGGACGGCGCCCGTCACCTTGCCACTTTCACCAACCAGACGATCCAACCCGACGCCCTCACGAATGTCGGCCCCGTATTCGGTGTGCAGCGTGCGAAAGTAGTCGCTTGTCTCTTTGGCCGCGACACGCTGAAGGATGCGGTCGGCCATCTCGACCAAGGTCACCCTGACCCCGCGCTTGGCACAAACGGCGGCGGCTTCAAGCCCAATATAGCCGCCACCAACGATCAGCGCGCGGGCGCCATCCGATACCCGAGGTTCCATCTCGTCGATATGGGCGAGATCTCGCACCACATGGACACCCTCAAGATCGCCCCCGATCGCTGAGGGCAGGCGGCGTGGGTCGGACCCAGTGGTCAGCGCCAGTTCATCATAGGTGATCACCTCATCGCCGAGGATCACCGTCTTGGCCTTTGGATCAATCGCCGTCACACGTTGACCCAACCGTAGGGTGATGTTGTTTTCGGCATAGAAGCTCTCGGGCCGCAGGAACAGGCGCTCCAGCTCCATCTCGCCCAGCAGATAGGCCTTGGACAAGGGCGGGCGTTGGTAGGGCAAATGCGGCTCGGCTCCGATCAGGGTGATGTCACCTTCGAACCCGTCCTTGCGCAGCCGTGCTACCAAAGAAGCACCGGCCTGCCCTGCCCCGATCACGACAATATGGCTCATGTTTCGCTCACCCTGCAGAATTCACGTGGTTACTTTGTTTCGACCACCTATATTGCGGCAAAGCCCGACTCTGCAAATCCAAATGACAGGAGCGTAAAAATGATTGCAACAGGTGACATGCTGCCCGAGGCCACGCTGATCCAGATGGGTGCCGAAGGCCCCGAGGAGGTTCGGATTTCAGACAAGACCAAAGGGCGCAAGGTTGTGATCTTCGCTGTACCCGGTGCGTTCACCGGAACCTGCACAACCGCTCATGTACCAAGCTTCATGCGGACCAAGGACCAGTTCGATGCCAAGGGTGTAGAAGAAATCATCTGTATCTCGGTCAACGACCCTTTCGTGATGGGCGCCTGGGGAGAAAGCACCGGTGCAACAGCGGCCGGGCTGACCATGCTGGCCGATGCAGCGTCCGAGTTTACCAAGGCCATCGGCATGGATTTCGACGCCCCGCCCGTAGGCCTGATTGCACGCTCCAAACGCTATGCAATGCTGGTTGAAGACGGCAAGGTTGTGGCGATGAATCTGGAAGAAAACCCCGGTGTCTGTGAGGTCTCGGCTGGTGAAGGCCTGCTTGATAGTATCTGATCCCTGTCGGCCCCGGTTTGACCGGGGCCACGTGAAACGCATTTAACTTGATGCAACGCCCCGATGCGCCAATACTTGGCCCATACAACTGGGGAGTTCATTGATGCGACTGAAATTTCTTACATTGTTTCTTGGCACCGCCGGGGCCCTGGCGGCGTGCGGACCTGCACCCACACCCCAACAACAGGCTGCGCGACAGCACGAGATCGCCTGCCTGAGTGGTACCATAGGCGGCGCCCTGATCGGTGGAGTGATCGGCAATCAATTTGGCGGTGGTTCAGGCAAGACCATCCTGACGGCGGCGGGCGCCGCTGCGGGTGGCGTGTCTGGCGAACGTTACGCGTGCTGAGGAGATTTGAGATGAAACGAGTATTGATTATCACCACCGCATTCCTGATGGCTGCTGCTGCAAACGCCGAGACTGTCGCAGAACTGCACGAGGCCGAGTTGAATAACATCGACACCAACAATGACGGCTTCCTGTCCAAGGACGAATTCAACGCCTTCTCGGACTATGCATTTCAGGCAATGGACGAAGACAAGAACGGCACTCTGGGCCTGAGCGAAGCAAAACCGTTCTTGGATATCAAACAGTTCGAAGCCGTTGACCGGGATGGCGACAGTCTTATCTCAAAGGCAGAGTATGTCAGCCAGATGCAGAACGATTTTGACGCTGCGGATAAGGATGGCAACGGTCTCTTAGATTAAACGCCAACTTGGTTGGCAGGAGCGTGTCATGAATAAATGGATCTGCCTCGGTAGCCTGGTGGCTTTGGCCGCATGTGACGTACAGCAATCCCCGGTGATCAGCGGCCCTGATGGTCAGGTGCAGATTCAGATCAATACCAGCGGTCTGACCTGTTATGAAAATCGGTGTCTCGACATCAATCCGGCGGCCCGCAGCGTGCGGTCCGTCGGCACCCGTACGATCAGAATTCCGGGCAATATCAATGTCAGCGACGGCACGATCACTCCGGCAGAATTCAAGCAGCTGGGAACGGCAACATTGCTGGCCGGTGGGACGGGTTCACGCGGAGACCGTTAGCAGGCTGTCCATCTTACGCGCCAGCTTGGCGTCTTGTGCAGACAGACCGCCAACATCATGGGTCGACAGGACCACCTCTACCGTGCGGTATACATTCGACCATTCGGGGTGGTGGTTCCATTTCTCGGCCCAGATCGCCACCTGCGTCATCCAGCCAAAGGCGGCGACAAAATTATCGAAGATGAAGGTCTTGGTGATCGCATCGCGGTCTTCGACCATGGTCCAGCCATTTCTGAACAGCGGGTCCAGCAGCGGGCCGCGGGTCTCGGTTGACAGAAGTTCGGTCATTGCTGTTCCTCCGGGTTCGATTTCCTGAACGGGCCATAATCCGTCAGAATCTCGATCTCTTCTCCCACTGCGTGGGACTCGGCGTCCAGATATTTCTGAACCGCATCAGCAAAACCCGGATCGCCAACCCAGTGCAAGCTATGCGTGCGGGTTGGCAGATAGCCGCGCGCCAGCTTGTGCTCGCCCTGCGCACCGGCCTCAACCCGCGCCAGACCTTCCGCAATGGCAAAGTCGATCGCCCTATAATAGCACAGTTCGAAATGTAGACATGGGTGATGTTCGACACAGCCCCAATACCGGCCATACAGCGTTTCCCGCCCGACAAAATTTAACGCACCGGCGACGGGGTATCCATTGCGTTCGGCCAGCACCAAGGCGATGTCATCCGTCATGGTTTCCTGAGCGATATCAAAGAATTGTCGCGTCAGGTAGGGCGAGCCCCATTTTCGCGCGCCGGTATCCTGATAGAACCGCCAGAATGCGTCCCAATGCTCGGGTCGCAGATCATCGCCGGTGATTGTTCGAATCTGCCCACCGAAATCACAGGCCTGCGTGCGTTCCTTCTTGATATTCTTGCGTTTGCGCGAGGACAGCGCAGCCAGAAACTCGTCAAAATCGGCGTAATCATCATTGAGCCAGTGAAACTGCTGCGAGTGGCGGACCATCAGGCCCATCTGCTCACCTGCCAGCGCTTCGGCCTCGGTGCAGAAAGTAGCGTGCAGCGAGGAAATTCGATTCTCGGCGGCCAGTTGCACCGCTCCTTGCACCAGCGCCGAGATCCCGACAGCATCGTAGCCGGGTCGCACCAAAAAACGCCTGCCAGTCGCGGGTGTGAAGGGCACCGCGATCTGCAGCTTGGGATAATATCGCCCGCCCGCGCTTTCATAGGCATGAGCCCAGCTATGGTCGAAGATGTATTCACCCTGGGAGTGCGACTTGGCAAACATCGGGGCTGCCGCAATCAGCATCCCGTCCAGATAGGCTGTCAGGTATTGCGGCTGCCAGCCAGTACCACGCCCGACCGAGCCGCTTTCTTCCAGGGCATGCAAAAACCGATGTGTCGTGAACGGATCAAGCGGTCGCCCGCCATCGGCAACCTCAGGGCAGGCGCAACTGTCCCAGTCGCTCGCGGAAATCTGCGAGACCGATGTCAGAACCCGAACCTCAATCTGTGCCTGATCCATATCCCCTCCGCGCTGCACCTTTATCTGTGATCGCGCGCGCCGGGATCAAGCGGGATGTTCGGCCAGATAGCCTTCGAACGTAACATTATCGGCAACCTTGCGTGCCTCTGCTTCTTGTTCAAGCGAACGCACGGTCCAGCACAGGATCGGCACACCCTGTGCCTTCAACTCAGCGACCCGGGGGCGGTCAAGATCGATGACTTCATGGCTGATAAAGCTGGCTCCAACGCGGTCGAAATCCGGGATGTTGCGCAGATGATCGCAGACGGCTTGCGGCAGAAGCTCGACCTTGGGCTCGTAAGAGCTGGTAACGAGACCGCGCGGCAAATGTGGCGCAAGGCGTGCAATCTCTGCGACTGAATGCGGGTTGAACGACATCAGCGCGACCGGGCCTTCATAGTCTTTCAGTGCGCTTACAACATCTGCTTCCAAAGCACCGACATCGGGGCCCATTGCACCATCTTGATCCTTCAACTCGATGAGCAAGGGCACCCGTCCCGCAACAAGGCCCAGTACCTCTTCCAGCGAGGGGATACCTTCACCGTCAGAATGCAGAAGCGTCTGGGCCCGCGCTTGTGTTTCGGTGATCTGTTGGATCGGTCCGGGCTGCCCAGTCAGACGGGTCATGTCATAGTCGTGAAACACCATGGCCCGATTGTCACGGGTGCGTTGCAGATCAATCTCGACCCCATAACCGGCGTCTATTGCGGCACGAATGGCGGCCCGGCTATTCTCGGGCCGCTGATCAGAAATGTCATGCAGCGCGCGATGTGCTATCGGGCGCTGCAGGAACTCAGACGGAAGGGACGGTTTCATTGAACCTCGAAAATACCCTCGATTTCGACGGCAACACCCAAAGGCAATGAGGCTGCGCTGACGGCCGAGCGCGAATGACGACCGGCATCGCCCAGCGCTTCGACCAGGAAGTCGGAGGCCCCGTTGATCACCTTCGGCTGTTCTGTGAAATCAGCGGTCGAGTTTACAAAACCGGTCAGCTTGATCACGCGCACCAGCTTGTCGATATCGCCACCACAAGCCGCTTTGACCTGAGCCAACAGGTTGATGGCGCAGACTTTGGCTGCAGCGGCGCCTGCCTCAACATCCATATCATCACCGAGCTTACCAGTGATCAGATCATCCGCCTTGGAGATCTGGCCCGACACGTAGACAATTTTGCCGATGCGCACGAAAGGAACGTAGTTCGCTGCCGGAGCAGGTGCGTCCGACAGGCTGATACCCAGGCTGTCCAGTTTTGCTGCGATGCTCATGTGGATTATCCTCATCTCATAGTGATTCCGCGCGGACGCTAACCGGGAAAACCTGTTTCCGAAAGCGTGAAAGCGGGATTTTTCCCATTGCCTGCAAACTGGGCAGGTCTTCTCTTATTCAGGAAGTGTTGAATTCGTGTCACTTTACGTCGCCCCATCGGCTGAGGTAAACGCGAGTTGTTGTTTCAAATCCTGCGCGAAACCTCTATGTGAGACCAATTGCGCCACCAAGGGTGCAAAGGCTGTATTGATTGAAGGCCCGGATACCGCTGGGCAATTTTCGGAGTAACGAAGACAGTGCCAAGTTACATTCGTCTGAAGCACCTGATCATATTCGGCATCCTGACGGTCCTATCGGCATGCGCGACGCAGCCTCAGGACGCAGCGGCGCGGGGTGAGATTTTTGACCCCTATGAAGGGACCAACCGGGGCATTCACAAGTTCAATCTGGGTGTGGACCGATTCCTGTTCCGACCGGCCTCGAAAGGCTATGTGAAGATCGTACCAGATCCGATGGTTACCAGTTTCAATCACTTTGCCGAAAACCTGACGATGCCCGGGCAGGCGCTCGACTATCTGCTGCAAGGCAATCTGAAACAGTCCGGCAATGCGCTGCTGCGCTTTCTGATCAACTCGACCGTGGGCGGCTTTGGCCTGTCAGCCCCGGCCGATGAGCTGAACCTGCCGCCTGTTGATACTGATTTCGGCGAAACCCTGCATGTCTGGGGCGTGGGCGAAGGTGCTTATGTGGAACTGCCCTTCTACGGCCCGTCCACCGCGCGCGATGCGGTCGGCGTTGTGGTCAACCTGTTCTCGAATCCGATCAACTTTAGCCCGACCCGCCCGGTCGACAATATTGGTGTCTATGCCGAGGTCGTGCGGCGGATGGGAGATCGCGGTCGATTCTCGGATACAGTTGATTCGATTCTGTACGAAAGTGCAGACAGTTACGCGCAAGCGCGCACGATCTACCTGCAAAATCGCCGCTTTGAACTGGCAAGGGATGATGAAGACGCCTATCTGGGTCTGTATGACGATCCCTACGCCACCACCGGGACCGACCCTGTCAGAGACCCCTATCTTGACCCGTACGAGGACCCCTATGCCGAATAACCTGTTGAACCGACGCCGTTTTGTGGCCACCGCCCTGACCGGGATGACAGTTGCCGCATTGCCTCTGCCCGCGTTCGCACTGACCGAAGCGCAGGCCAAACAGCTGGTCAACAGCGTTGTGGCCGATATCACGCGTATCATTGACTCGGGTAAATCCGAAAACGCCATGCTGCGTGATTTTCAGAAGATTTTTGTGCAATACGGTGATGTGCCGATCATGGCCCGCTATGCGCTGGGGGCGGATGCACGTACAGCCTCATCCGCACAGCTGCGTCAGTTCACCAAAGCGTTCGAAGGCTATATTTCGCGCAAATATGGTCGCCGGTTCCGCGAGTTCATCGGCGGTGAGGTCACCGTGCGTAACGCGCGCAAGATCAAGACCGGATACGAGGTCAGAACCTCGGTCAAATTGCGCGGCTCATCCCCGTTCGAAGTGACATTCCTGGTGTCCGACAAATCGGGCCGTGGCAAGTTCTACAACATGTTCATCGAAGGTGTGAATTTGTTGCTGACCGAGCGCACAGAGATTGGCGCAATGCTGGATGCGCGCGGCGGCGACCTGAACCGCCTGATCAAGGATCTGAAAAAGACTGGCTGATCAGAGGTATTACCCTACGCCGGCCACCGCTCGACCCGTTCGCGCGGTGGCTTTTTTGTTCAGGTTGCAGGCTTGCGCGCGATCTGGCTGACATAAGACATGTAGCCAAAAAACGTGTTTGCAGACACACGCGCCCGGGCCTCGGATTTCAGCGCCTGTGCCGTTTCAGGCGCCAACAACCCGGTCTCGGCCATTCGATCCGCACCACGGTCGATAACGGTCAGAAAGTAAGTCGCCTCTCCTTCGGCTACATAACCGTGTCCCCTGCGACGGCCCAGCTCAAAACCTGCCTGAGAGAGTACACCGCCAATCTGGCGCATGATCCAGAGGTTTGTGACGTTCTGATTGATCATGAACCGTATGAGTTGATCCAGAGGATCAAAATCGGCAATCTGCGCTGTGGCGGTATCGTAGTCCCCATCGCAAATCGCGAATATCCCGCCCGGTTTCAGTATCCGAAAGGCCTCGGAAACCACATCGTCGGGGCCGGGTACATGGCACAACAGTGTATGCGCCAGAACAAGGTCTGCTGAGCTATCTTCAAGCCTGGTTGCCTTTGCATCGCCGGTTTCAAAAACAAGATTGCTCTCGCTGGCGAAGCTGTTTCTCGCACGTTTGACCATAACCGGTGAGGGCTCAATGCCGAGCGCGCGCTCCACCCCGCCGACAGAAAGCAGCTCTTGCGTGATGTGCCCGGTGCCTGAACCCAGCTCAACCGCGAACCCGCCCTCAGGGACAATCAAATCACTTAGATAGCTATCCCTGATCTCTTTCTGCGCTGGCTCCAGACACCGCGCTTCCATAGCTTCGGCGATACGCTCCTGAACCGAGATTTCCTGCCCGGCCAGATCAGAATACGGATCGGACATAGCGCGCCTCCCTTCGCTATGTCCCAGGATAGCACACTCAAATTAACCGGCCAAAACCGACAGGCGTTGCCGTGGCCCACACCAAGGCGGCGCGGGCCATCCGGCGCTAGTTCAGCCGTTCACCGGTTTCCTTGGCGAAATACGACACCTTGCTCATATCAAAGGCCAGGTTCAGCATCTGACCGGCCTGCGCGCTGGTTTCCGCGTGCAGCCGTGCCGTGACCTGCTTGCCACCCAGTTCCGAGACCACATAGGTATCGGCCCCGGCAGGTTCGACCATATCGACCATGCAGGCGGCCTCTTGCACACCTGCGCCAGCGCGGAAACCGGCCTCGGCGATATCTTCCGGGCGTAGGCCAAGGATCACATCCTGCGGCAACGACAGGTCGCGTGCATCGCTCAGAACCAGCGTTTCACCGGATTCGCGAGCGATCGAGATCTGCGTTCCCGAGCCATTGTTCGACGCCTGTGCCGGGATCAGATTCATCGCCGGAGAGCCCATGAAATCCGCCACAAACAGGTTGGCCGGGTTGTTGTAGATCTCAGCCGGAGTACCGATCTGCTGTACGACTCCGCCTTTCAGGACCACGATCTTGGTGGCCAGCGTCATCGCTTCGATTTGGTCGTGAGTGACATAAACAATGGAGGCGTCCAGTGTCTGGTGCAGCTTCTTGATCTCGGTCCGCATCTCGACCCGCAGCTTGGCGTCAAGGTTCGACAGCGGTTCATCGAACAGGAACAGCTTGGGATCGCGCACCAGCGCCCGGCCCATCGCCACCCGCTGACGCTGACCACCCGACAGTTGGCTGGGGCGGCGGTTCAGCAATGGCTCGATCTGCAGCAAGGAGGCGACGTCTTTCAGCTTGGCTTCCTGCGTGGCCTGATCGACCCCGCGCACTTTCATGCCGAAGGTGATGTTCTTGGCCACCGACATGGTCGGGTACAAAGCGTAAGACTGGAACACCATCGCGATGTCGCGATCCTTGGGGCTGACATGGGTCATGTCGTTGCCGCCGATGGACAATGTGCCACCGGTGATCTCTTCCAGTCCCGCAATGCAGTTCAGCAGCGTAGACTTACCGCAGCCCGAGGGGCCGACAAGCACCAGGAAATCGCCCGGTTCAATCGAGATGTTGATGTCTTTCAGAATCTCGGTCGCGCCGTAATTCTTGTAGAGTTTGTTGATATCAAGGATGGGAGCCATGGGTCTTATCCCTTCACTGAGCCAGCGGTCAGGCCGCGGATGAAATACTTACCGGCAACGACATAGACGAGCAGCGTCGGCAGCCCCGCGATGATCGCGGCGGCCATGTCGACGTTGTATTCTTTGACGCCGGTGGTGGAATTTACGATGTTGTTGAGCGCAACAGTCACAGGCTGTGTCCCTGCCTGGCTGAACGACACGCCAAACAGGAAGTCGTTCCAGATCTGCGTGAACTGCCAGATCACAGTCACCACGATGATGGGCAGCGACAGCGGCAAGAAGATCGACCAGAAAATCCGCATGAACCCAGCCCCATCAACCCGCGCCGCTTTGGTCAGCTCGGCCGGAATGGTGACATAGTAGTTGCGGAAGAACAGCGTGGTGAAGCCCAGCCCGTAGATCACATGGACAAAGATCAGGCCCGGAATGGTACCCGCAATCCCCATCATACCCAGCAGACGTGCCATTGGCAGCAGAACAACTTGGAACGGGATGAAGCAACCGAACAGCATCAGCGAGAAGATGATATTGGCCCCTTTGAACCGCCATTGCGCCACGACATAGCCGTTCAGCGCACCCAACAGGGTCGACAAAAATACCGCAGGCACCGCGATCAGAACCGAGTTCCAGAAATAGGGTCGCAAACCTTCACACTGGATACCGGTACAAGCGCCGGACCATGCGGTTTTCCAGGCGTCAAAGCTGACCTCTCGCGGCAGCGAAATCAGGCTGCCGGTGCGGATTTCCTCAAGGCTTTTCAATGATGTCGTCAACATCACGAAGAGCGGCATTAGATAATACAGTGCAAACAGGCCAAGCAGGACATAAAGCAACCAACGCAGGGCAATCTTGCCCGTAGCGCTTTGGGTGCGGGTTTGTGTTTGGGGCATCGACAGATCAGTCATTTTTCGCCCTCAGCTCTGAGTAAAGATAGGGAACCACGATGGCAAAGACGACCAGCATCATGATCATCGCGGACGAGGCTGCTTGACCAATATCGCCGCGCGAAAACGCCATGGCGTACATGTAAGTAGCGGGCAGATCGGTTGCGTAGCCCGGACCGCCACCAGTCAGGGCGATGACAAGGTCGAAGCTTTTGATTGCGAGGTGCGCCAGCACGATGAAAGCAGACAGGAAAATCGGGGCCATCGAAGGGATGATGATCGCCGTATAGATGCGCCAAGTGGGGATACCATCGACCTGTGCGGCCTTGATGATCTCGCCATCGACCGAACGTAAACCGGCCAAAAACAACGCCATGACGAAGCCGGAACTCTGCCAGATCGCGGCGATCACGATAGTGTAGATCGCATAGTCAGGGTTCACCAGCCAGTCGAATTCGAAATTCGGAAAGCCCCACCCCTGCACCATGGATTCGATGCCCAGGCCTGGGTTCAAAATCCACTTCCACGCCGTACCGGTCACGATCATCGACAACGCCATCGGGTACAAGTAGATCGTCCGGATCGCGCCTTCGACGCGGATCTTCTGATCCAGCAGGATGGCCAGCAACAGGCCCAGTACCATCGCGATCACGATGAACAGCGCGCCAAAGATATACAGGTTGTTGATCGCCGTATCCCAGCGGGGTGAGTCGAACAGGCGTTCATACTGAATGAAGCCTTTGATCTCGTATTTCGGCAGTAGTTTCGATCGGGTTAGCGACACCCATGCGGTCCATCCGATAAATCCGTAGACAAAGATCAATACGGCGATGAACGACGGTGCCAGCACCACCTTGGGCAGGTGGTTTTCCAGCCATTCGGACATTTTAGCCTCCGGGGAAAGATGCTCTGCCCCTCACTATAGGGGGCAGAGCGTATTGGATCAGTAGCTGTTTGCTACCGCGTCCGCCAGTTGCTGAACCGCGTCAGCCGAGGACATATCCGAGTTGAAATGTGCAGTTACAACATCCGTAATCGCACCGGCCTGCGACCCGCGCAGCGCCATGCCATGGGCATAAGACGGCAGCAGCGAACCACCTGCCGAGGTCGAACCCATATCTTCGGCCGAGATTTGCGCGCAGATGTCGAACGCATCCAGCGCCACATCAGTCCGCGCAGGGATCGAGCCCTTGTTCAGGTTGAACACTTCCTGGAACTTCGGCGCGACGATCAGCTTGGCCAGCAATTCCTGACCAGCGCGGTTGTCGTCACCTTCCACTTCGAACATGGCGAAGCTGTCGACGTTGTACAGATATCCGTCGCCGGGGGTCGAGGCACACAGGAAGTCTTCGCCGGGCTTCTTGCCAGCCGCCAGGAATTCGCCCTTGGCCCAGTCACCCATGATTTGGAAGGCTGCTTCGCCATTCATAACCATAGCGGTGGCAAGGTTCCAGTCGCGGCCTGAGAAGTTTTCGTCCACATAACCGCGCAGGGTGCGCATCTGATCAAAGACCTGAACCATGGTGTCCGAGGTCAGCGCCTCGGGGTCGAGATCGACAAAGGCTTTTTGATAGAATTCGGGGCCACCCAGACCCAGCGCAACCGCTTCGAACACTGTGGCGTCTTGCCATGCCTGGCCACCATGGGCCAACGGGATCACTCCGGCAGCCTGCAGTTTTTCGGCAGCGGCGTTGAACTCTTCCCATGTTGTGGGCATTTCAATGTCGTTGGCGGCCAGAACGTCAGCATTGGCCCAAATCCAGTCGATGCGGTGCACGTTCACAGGTGCTGCACACCACGTACCTTCGCACATCATGTGGCCTGCAATCGATGCTGGCAGCACATCGGCCCAGCCTTCGGCTTCTGCCACGGATGAAATGTCTGCCAAAACGCCCTCTTCATACCATTCCTGAATGGCAGGTCCTTTCAGCTGAACAGCAGTCGGCGCGTTACCCGCAAGAACCCGGGCCCGCAGCGCAGTCATGGCCGCATCGCCGCCGCCACCTGCGACCGGCATATCGGTCCATGTGCCGCCGTTCGAGGCGAACTCTTCCTGCAGAACCGCGACCGATTTCGCCTCACCACCGGATGTCCACCAGTGCAGAACTTCGGCCTTTGGTTCAGCCACAACAGCCGACCCGGCCACTACGGCCAAGGTCGACACGGTGGCAAATGCAAAACGCTTCATTTTTTGTTCTCCTCCCTGAGAATTCGGTGCCACCCCAAGGGCGGCCATAGGTGATATAGCGCTAACGGAATGCCGCATGGCAACGCAGAATGCGATGCAATATCCTGACAAGGTGGAAATTTTCACCGCTTTTGTTACCCCGTGTTACGTTGGCCTTGAATCCGTTTCCATTCGTTACAATTGGCGGCGACGGAGAACCCTGAGGAGGAGAAACAGAGTGGGCATTCCCCGGCTCCTGGTGGTGGATGACGATTCGGAAATGCGGTCGATGATGACCCAGTTCTTTCAGCAGAACGGGTATATTGCTCTGCCTGCCAGTTCCGAAAGTGAAATACGCACGCATCTAACCTCGGGGCGGATCGACCTGATCCTGTTGGACGTGATGCTGGGCGATGAAAACGGCGTCGAGATCTGTGCCCGGTTGCGGGCCGAACAGGATGTACCGATCATTCTGGTCTCGGCCCTGTCGGCGGATCATCAGCGCATGGCAGGATATGAGGTTGGAGCAGACGATTACATCGCCAAACCATTCAACCCGCAACTGTTGCTGGCCCGCGTCCGTGCGGTGATGCAACGCGCCCGACGTACGCCTTCGCTGGCATACCGCCGCCGCACGCGCACCTTTCACTTTGACGGCTGGGTCTTTGACGGCAAACGGGACGAGGTGCATTCGCCCGAAGGCTATCTGGTTTCCCTGTCCCAACGGGAGACCGCCCTGTTGAAGGTTTTGCTGGCGAACCCGCATATTCCGCTGACCCGTGATGAGATCGCCGCCGCACTGGATGTAACCGGTGAGGCCGACAAGCCTGAGGCGCAAGGCCGTGCCATAGATATGCTGGTGGGGCGGTTGCGGTCGAAAATCGAGGCCAACCCGAAAGACCCCCAGATGCTGCGCACCGAGCGCGGTGTTGGCTATCTGTTTACCGCTGACGTTATGGTGGATGAGGACGCATGACCCTGCGCCTGCGCAGTATTGGGTGGCTCTGGACCCTGTCCGCCTTTGTCGCGGGGCTGGTGGCTGCCGGGATGTGGTTCACCTCGGCACAGGCTTGGAACCGGTATCAGACCGCAGCATTTGTTGCCGGTTTCACCATATACGAAGACTTGCGAACGGGGATGGCGCCGCCACCCGGCCTATTGATCAACCCATTGCCAACCGAGGCAGCCGCGCTTGCTGATAGGGGAGCGTTCCAGCAAATGCCCGGCTTTGCGGATCGCCGCTTTGTCACCAATCTGTCGATTCTGACCGACAGTTCAGCCCCCCTGAGTGGCCGCGAATTGACGCTTGCGGTGTTATCGGATCGACTGGTCTATCCGGTTTCAGACATCGTATCTGGCAGCGATCAGACCGGCCCCGAGAAGATGGGGAACCTGACCCGTCTGTTGGCCACATATTGCAGCGAACCTATCCTGATCGCGCAATTCGGGCGCGGAGTCTGGCAGCAAGTCGACGGCACCGAAATCTGGGGCTGTAAGGCTGCGCCGGTTGATCTGCGTTTGCCCGCGATATTGCTGGGAATTGTGTCCTTGGCGGTGCTTCTGACCTCGGTCGGGAATGTTTCTGACAGTTTCGCACGTTTCGCTCAGGCACTAGGCGACCGCCGACGTCGCGGCGGGCCGCAAAGCTATGACGCGGACGGGCCCGAAGAGCTGCGCGATATCGTGACTGCGGTGAATGATCACCTGGATGCCGAACGTGCGCAGCTTGAGAAACGCGCCATTGTACTGTCGGGCGTCAGCCACGATCTGGGGACACCTGCAACCCGCGTCCGGCTGCGTGCGGCGCTGATTCCCGATGGCGAGTTGCGCGAAAAGCTCGAGGCCGACGTGGACCAGATGACCGGCATGATAGAAAGCGTGCTTACTTACACGCGATCGGAACTCAGCGTCGAGGAACCGCGCCAGATATCGTTGACCTCGCTGGTTGAATCGCTTGTGGCCGATTATCAGGATATGGACCGGCCAGTGTCGTTGAAAGCCGTTGATCCCGTTGTCGTCGAAAGCGCGTCGTCTGTTTTCATGTCACGCCGTGGGCATGCGTCGCTGCCGGAAACGCGGCGCATCCTGGTGACGGGTCAGCCCATCGCATTGAAACGAGCGTTGTCCAATCTGATCGACAATGCCCTGAAATACGGTCGTCACGCCGAGGTTGAACTGGAAACTGATGCTCAGACCGCCACGATCATCGTCGAAGACAAGGGCACCGACCTATCGGTCGCGGATATCGAGGCGCTACTGGCACCGTTCCAGCGCGGATCAAACATCGGATCTTCGGATGGGTTCGGATTGGGCCTGACAATTGTCAGCACCGTTGCCGAACAACACGGCGGAACGCTGAGTTTCGAGGCCGGAGATCAGGGCCTGCGCGCGCGCCTGCAGATCACCCGGCAATAGTCATGGCACGTAGCTGCGCACCAAGGCGCTGGCGATCAAGGCCCAGCCATCAGCGATGACGAAAAACGCCAATTTGAACGGCAGCGAGACCGTAGCCGGGGGCACCATCATCATTCCCATCGACATCAAAACCGCTGCGACAACGAGATCGATTATCAGGAAAGGCAGGAAAATCAGGAACCCGATCTGAAAGGCCCGCGCGATTTCCGACAACATGAAGGACGGCATCAGCACGGATAACGGGGCCTCGGGCGATAGTTGGATCGCAGCATCATCTGGGCGCAGGTCTGCCATGGCCTGAAACGTGTCGGCATCAATACGCGCTGCCATAAAACTGCGAAACGGCACCAGCGCGCGTTCCAGCGCAGGCTCTACGTCAAGCGTTTCCTCGACCATCGGTTGAATCCCGGTCTCCCACGCCTCGGTAAAAACCGGCTCCATGACGAAATAGGTCAGAAACAGCGCCAGACTGACGATCAACATGTTTGGCGGTGACTGCTGCAAGCCGATTCCTTGCCGCAGGATCGCCAAAACCGTGATCAAAAACGGGAAACAGGTGATCATGATCGCCAGTCCCGGTGCCAGGCTGAGCACCGTGATCAGCAAAATCAACTGAATGGTCCGGGCCGAGATCGACCCACCCTCGCCCAGGGACAGCGACAGTTCTTGCGCCGCGCCACCGGAGGGTATGACCAGCAAAGGCGCCAGCCAAAACAGGTGGCGCATCATCCGATCCCGTTATGCAGATCCGAGATTTCGGTCAGCCGTACAGCCAGTTGCCCGGACTGGTCGCCCTCCATCTCTTCCAACAGACCGCGCGCTACCAATTGGTCCCCAACATAGAGGTCAACCGGATCCTCGATCCGCTTGTCCAGTGTCAGTACGGCATTTTCACCCATGCTCAACAGGTCACGGATCAAAGGCCGCGCACGCCCGACCGAGACGGTGACTTCGATCGGAACAGTCTCGAACGGGTTGGGTTTTTCGGGTTTCGGTAGTTGAGGATCACTCATTTGACAAAGCCTCTTTTGCTTCAAACAGATATGCGTCGAACGCTGCAGCAATGGATGAGAGCAAGGCAGCGCAGTCCACCTCGCGTTGGGCGATCCCCACCTGCAATCGCGCCTGTCCCGGCTGGAGCGAGACATCCTCGATAACCTGGGGACGCGGCGAGATATCCTGCGGCAGCATCGCCTCGACCTGATCCGAAGTGCCCGCCGGAACAGTCAGCTGCAGTGGCTGGCCGACCTGCTCACGCGCCATGTCGCAAAGCTGCTCGGTCAATCGCTTCGCAAAGCCATGCTCGATCGTCTCAGGCAGAATAGTCTGAACCAGGCTGTGGAACATCGGTTCCAGCGACAGGGTCATGCGGGTCAATGCTTCTTGATAGGTAAAGGACAGGTCGGATAACGTCGCCGACAGATCGGAGCTTAGCTGTGTGCCAGTCTGTTCCTGCGCCTGAACCGCATCTTCCCAGCCCGCCCCATAGCCTTGTTCAAATGCAGCAAGCCGCTGTTCTTCCAGTGCGTCTTCATCCAGTAGATGTACGGCCACCCCAGCCGCAGGGGCGGTGAAGTCTTCAAGAAGATGAGCGATCGACATCACACCTTCTCCTCGCCTTCTTCAAGCCAGCTGCGCAGGATCTCTACCGTCTCTTCCTGCTTGTCGCCGATCATGGCGCGCAAACGGTCGACAGGATCTTCCCCTCGCGCAGCGGCAATCGCCGGAACATTCGGCTGCGCCGCATCCGCGAGCGGTGCAAAGTCCGGCGCATCTGCGGTCGCAATTTCCCCGGTCAGGGAATGCGCTGGGGCGACCTCGACCGGTGCACCTGCTGGCAGCAGCGCCGATGCCGCAGATTTCGTCAGAATTGGCCGTATGACAAACAGACCCAAAACAAGGGAAACCAGCGCCAAAACCACCATCTGGATTAGCGACATAGCGTCGATGTGCATGTTCTGCCAGATCGACCCGGACACCAACTCGCCCTGGGGTTCAACCATGGGCAAGTCGAGCGATTTCAGTGTGATGACGTCGCCGCGTTCAGCATCAAACCCGACCGCAGAAGCCACAAGCTCTTGCAGTGCATCAAGCTCGGGCTGCGGCATGGGTTCAAAAATCTCGACGCCATCTGTACCTGCCGCTCGAACACCATTGACCAGCACCGCGACAGTCAGACGTTTGATCGCACCTGGCGCGCGATGAACTTCCAACTCGGTCTCTGACACCTCATAATTCACCCGTTCGCGGGTCTGAGTGGCATTTGAATTGGATTCATCGCCTCCGGCCCCGTCGCCATCCGGCAAATTCGACGCCACTGTCACATCCGCCGACTGATTACGCGCACTGTCCGACCGTTCTTCAACATCCGTGCTGATCGCAACACGGCCTTTGGGGTCAAAGCGACGTTCCCGGATAGACTCGGTTTCGGTCACCGTATCTACGCTGACCTCAACCACCGCGTTGCCGGCCCCGACCCGGGCTTCGACCAGACGTAGAACTTTCTCACGCAATTGGCGCGCCTTATCATCTGCAGTATCGGCTGCCACCGCCGTGTCCTGCGCGCCAATCACGGCCCCATTTGAATCAATCACAGTGACGTTTTCCGGTGCCAGCCCGCTAACCGCCGACGCCACTAAAAACCGGATCGCCTTTGCCTGATCTCCGTTAATCGGTGCACCCGACGGGACCAGATAAACCGAAGCGGTTGGCGCTATGCTGCGCTGAAACGGGTTGGAGGAGCTGTTGGCGATGTGCACCCGGGCCTTGCTGACATGCGGGCTGCCCACAATCGTGCGCGCCAGCTCTCCTTCTTTTGCGCGCCAATAGGCGGCATCAAACATCTGCGACGTAGTGCCAAAGCCGCTGAGCGAATCCAGCAGTTCGTAACCGCGATTGCCGTTCGCAGGCAGGCCCTCGCTGGCCAAAGTCATCCGCAACTCATCCCGCTGAACGCCGGGGACGTAGATCGAGCCACCCCTTATTTCATAGTTCACACCACGCTGGTCCAGCGCCCGCACGATATCCCCGGCTGCACCGCTTTCGAGCCCCGCATAAAGCAGCGTCATCGACGGCGCTGTCACAATCCGTGACATCGCAAGCACACCCAGAAACACCAGTGCCACGGCACCGGCCACGATAATTTGTTTGCGCCTGTCCAAACTTGCCCAGACAGTTCCGATCTGCTGCACGCTTACCTCCGACTCACCGACATTCTGTGCGGCTCTGCCCTTGTTTGGACGATTGCCCTTAACAATCGGTTAGTCCCTGAGGGGTTATGACGGTTGCCGAACAGATTCATGAGGACGGCATGACCGACGCAACTGCAGATGAGGCGGAAACCCCTAAAAAATCAGGGAAAAAAGGCCTTCTGCTTGGACTGATTCTGGCTATCGCGGGCGGTGTTGGTGGCTATTTCATAACTGCATCCGGCCTGCTTCCCATAGGTGGGTCCGAGATGGTGAAAGAGGCCAAAAAGAAAGGCGAAGACGCTTCCGTAAAGGCACTTCCCGATGTGAAATTTGTCGATCTTCCGCCGGTGATCATCTCGGTCAAGTCAGATGATTCGCGACATTTGAAATTTCACGCGCAGCTTGAAGTGAACGCGGGCTACGCCGCCGAGGTTGAAAAGATGCAGCCGCGAATCATGGACGTTCTGAACAGCTATTTGCGCGCCCTTGAGTTAACCGATCTGGAAGATTCTCTGGCTTTGATGAGGATCCGCGGACACCTGCTACGACGCATTGGGATCGTCGTGGGCGAAGGCCGCGTGCGTGACGTTCTGGTCATGGAATTTGTACTGAATTAGGAGGCGATGGTGGAGTTGATTGCCGATATTCTGCTGGTTGCGGGCGCTCTTGGGGCTGGTCTGTATTGTTTCGTTCTGTCGCGACGCCTGAAGCGGTTTACCGATCTTGAGAAGGGTGTGGGTGGCGCCGTTTCTGTGCTGTCCTCGCAAGCAGAAGAGTTGCGAAAATCGCTGGATAGCGCGCGTCAGGCTTCGGATGATTCCGGCACCGCGTTGCAGACGCTGACCGAACGGGCAGAAACCGTCGCACAACGGTTGGAGCTTATGATGGCCTCGATGCACGATGTCGTTCAGGAAGAGCCCTCTGAGCAGGACGTTCCCATGGATCAGCCAGATGACGCACCTGCTGAGGACAGGTCTGAGCAGCCCGGCGAAGCACAAGAAACTGCATCCGATCCGTCTGGTGAACCAACTGAGGTCTCGACTGAGCCATCGGACACGCCACCAGAGCCGCCCGCAAAGAAACCAGAAGGCCTGATGTTTTTTCGGCACGCCGCTCCATCTGGCGGAGCAGCGAAATGAGTCGCAACCGGGCAAAAGCGCCTGATCGCCGAGCGCGCGGCGGTGTTCTGACCGTCATTTCCTTGCTGATGGTCGGCTCGGCGATTATTCGCATCGGGCTTGAGGCCGGGCCTGCACTTGCCCGCGGCGCGGAACCAATCATGGCCTCGCCCGTCGGTGGTGAACGCAAAGAGGCGAATGCGGCAGATCTACAATTGCTGCTTACGGAACTATTACGCCGTGAAAAGACTCTAAACCAGCGTGAAAGCACGATTTTGGACCGGGAACGGGCGCTCGACATTGCCGATCAGGCCATCGAAACCCGGCTCACCATGCTGGAGGACGCCGAGAACGCTCTGCGTGAAACGGTGGCGATTGCCGAAAAGGCCGCCGAAAACGATCTGACACAACTGACTGACGTGTATCAGCGCATGAAGCCCAAAGATGCCGCCGCGTTGTTCGAAACGATGGACGCGGTATTCGCCGCTGGCTTCCTGTCTCGCATGCCACCGGAAGCTGCCGCTGAAGTTATGGCCGGTCTCAGCCCCGAGGCTGCTTACACCATCAGTGTGATCATGGCCGGACGCAATGCACGTGCCCCACAGGAATGACCCTCATGGCCATATCTATCTGCACCCTCAACGCTGGAGACCTTTCATGATCGGGCTCATCGGAATTGCCGTCATCTTCGTCATGGTATTCGGCGGCTACCTTGCCGCAGGCGGCAAGATGGCCATCATTATGAAATCACTGCCCTTCGAGATGATGATGATCGGAGGGGCCGCAGTCGGCGCATTTCTGATCAGCAATGATATCGGCGGCGTAAAACACACCGCCAAGGATATCGCGAAAGTTTTTAAAGGACCCAAATGGAAGCCCGTGGATTATCGCGATCTGTTGTGCTTGTTATTCTCTCTGATCCGGATCGCACGCGCGAACCCGGTCGAGGTAGAGCAGCACATTGAAGAGCCAGGAAGCTCATCGCTATTTTCCGCATATCCCAAGATTCAAGCCGACAAAGAAGCGGTGGACCTGATCTGTGACACCATGCGCTCGGCGGCGATGAACTATGACGACCCGCACCAGGTTGAGGAGGTGCTGGAGAAGCGGATGGAGGCGAACTTCCACCATGCCATGCATTCAAGCCACGCGCTGCAAACCGTTGCTGACGGGTTGCCCGCCTTGGGGATCGTGGCCGCCGTTCTGGGTGTGATCAAGACGATGGGATCAATCGACCAACCACCGGAAGTTCTGGGTAAGCTGATCGGCGGCGCGTTGGTTGGGACGTTTCTGGGGGTTTTTCTGGCTTATGGATTGGTGGGTCCTTTCGCGGGCAAGCTGAAATCTGTTGTTGAAGAAGACAACCACTTTTACCAACTCATCAAAGAGGTTCTGGTGGCTAATCTTCACAACCACAACGCGGCCATGTGTATAGAGGTCGGCCGCCAGAACACACCGACCCACAACCGGCCCGGTTTCTCGGAACTTGAAGACGCGCTTAAGGAACTCAAGCAGGCTGCAGCATGATCCGCGCATTGTCATTGGTCTTGCTCGCATGGGGCACAAGCGCGTCAGCACAGGCTTTGACCGTGCGATCGGGCGAGCATGAGGGATACACGCGTCTGGTGGTACAGGTCCCCCCTGGCACCGGTTGGATGTTGGATCCGGTCGAGAACGGCGCGCGGCTGAGCATTGGCATCGATAATGCGACATTCAACACTGCAGCTGTCTTCGACCGCCTGTCGGGGAACCGTCTGCAATCGCTTCAACAGGCCGGGCCAGGTGCAGCGTTGGAGATGACGTTTGGGTGCGACTGCGTGGCAACGGCATTTCTGCATAGCCAAACTATGGTTGTCATAGATATCGCACCCGGCCAGGGTACACCTGCAAGTGACCCGGTAGAGCCAGAGGCACTTCTCAGGACTGCGAGTATCACGGCCCAAAAACCCTTACCTACTGATATTCCAGCCACCGAACTGGCCTTGCCTTTGCTGCAATTAAATCAACGAAATTTCGAGGAGCAGTTGGCATCACGTATATTGCAAAGCGCTGATCGAGAGGTTGTTGATCTTGAACTGGCAGGTGTCGGACGCAGGGAATCGTCCAGTTTTGGTCCGCTGCGATCTTCGGAAAAGCTGGTGCCAAATCTGCGACTGTCTTCGGTGCTCGATGAGGTTTCGGGGCTGGGCAATCTGGCAGTTCCTCAGATTGATAGCAAACCGGAATGTATCACGAACAGCGAACTGGGTTTTGAGACATGGTCGGGCGCTCGATCATTTTCCGAGGATGTGGCCGAATTGCGGGTCGGGCTATTTCAGGAATTCGATCGTGTCGACCAGGCTTATGCAATGGATTTGGCGAAGCTCTATACGTATTTCGGGTTCGGTGTAGAAGCGCACCAAGCCCTGTCTTTGTTGTCGGAGACCTCGGTTGAGCAGCGCAGATTAGCGGCCATCGCATCAGTGATGGACGGGTTGCCTGCACCGACGCCGAACCCTTTGGAAGGGCAGCAAAGATGTGATGGTGCCGCCGCACTCTGGGCGCTTTTGAGTGAGGGTAAACTTCAATCCGATGCGCATGTGAAAGCGATCGAACGCAGTTTTGGTCGGCTGCCGTGGCATCTCAGGCAACATCTCGGCCCGGATATCGCCGAGATGTTTGTCTCGGCAGGCCGGCTTGAAGCATCGCGCCGGATCTTGCGTGCGGTCGAACGGATCTTAGAGGACGAACCCGCTGATGTAACCTTTGCCCAAGCCAAAATCGCGGATGCTGCAGGGGATACCGATACCGCGGAAACGCTGTTGACCGAGGTCATATCGGCGCCCGATGCCGCGACCGATGCGCCGTTGGCACTTGCGCGGTTGATCGAAAAGCGGTGGTCGGACCGGGGTACGGTCTCGCCCCGCGACCTCGATTTAGCTGCAAGTTATGCGCGCGAGCTTCGGAAGTCCGAACTTGGCCCGATGTTGGCGCGTGCTCACGCTTTGGCGATGGCTTTGTCCCAGGATTTTACCGGAGCTCTTGCCGGTTTTGAGGATGTCTCAGATTCCGACGAATGGCAGAGGACACGAGATCAGGTGTTCCAATTGCTGGCGGAGCGGGCGGACGACATTACTTTCCTGCGCCATGTGATGGAATTGAAGGACAGGCGACGCAACGCGCTGGCGGTCGAAACTGCCGTCTCCATGGCAGAGCGATTGGCTGACCTTGGGTTTTCAGCGCAGGCTTACGCGCTGGCAAACCGACCGCAAGATCGGGAACGCAGCCGTGATCGTGCTCGGCTTCGGGCAAAGGCGGCTCTGTTGGGCAACCGTCCCCGTCAGGCGCTGCTGGAAATCGCGGACGATTCCTCGGACACCGCGCAAGAGTTGCGCGCCCAGGCCATGATGCAAACACAGGATTTCGATGCCGCCGCGCGCGCATTGCAGGCAGGCGGGAAGCACGAGATGGCCGATCGATACAACTGGTTGGCGGGCTCCGGCGGTGCGGATGAAGCGAGGTCAAACACCTTCACCGATTTGTCCCGCATCCGAACATCCCTGATCAAGCCGGTTGCGCGACAGCCGGACAAGCAATTGTCGGACGCCGCAATGCTAATACAGGACAGCACCATCGCACGCGCGCAGATCATTGAAATGCTTGAGACAGTGCGCACAATCGACCCGAACTGAACCTTGGATGTCTGTTCTTGCAGAGACAGTCGTAACTGCTTTGACCTGTAGGCTGATAGACGCCAAAATCAGCCTCTAACAAAGGTATTGAATTCATTTGGACTTCCTATGCATCAATCCAAGATGCCCATAGGACAGTGGCGTCAAACTCAGTGAACGTGTCGAAGATCTTCAGCTGGCTCAATGATCATTCAGGACCACCGCACGCGTTCAAGTGTGCTGGTTCTCGGACAACTCCATCTGAAATTACGATCACCACATCTGCCCTTGGTAAACCGGGCCGAGTGACTCAGACTTTCTAAAACCGTGATCCGGGGCATTACGGTTGTCACATCGGGATCCTGCAGACCCGCCCCAGAGATGTGTTCAGCCCAGATGCGAACATGCTCCGCCAAAACAATCGCTACAATTGGCATTGCGTATTGTGCCGGGGACATGGTCTGGGGTTGGCCCCAAGTTAGCTCGCCCTTTCCAGCATCGCTACGTCAATCCAACCAAACTTGGCCAGTTGATGAAGGATCAAACTGCTCCGATCACAAAAGCTTGGGCGTGTGTTTTCACAGGCTGATCTCCGGTTTGCGGACGAGTCGTCTTGAGGAATTTAGCCATATGTACGAACCGGCATGTGCTCTGCCCCCGACGTGAACTGTCAAGAACAGAGACTATTTAACCGGATTTATTCAGTATGGGGCCTCCACATCATTCATCGAGACGTAGACTGTCTTCATCTCGCTGAAGTGGTTGATTGCCAGTTTCGAGTTCTCGCGACCGACACCCGACATCTTAGATCCGCCGAACGGTGCCTCTACCGGGGCCAGGTTATAAGTGTTGATGTAACAAGTCCCCGCCTCAAAACCTGCCACGATGCGGTGGGCGCGGGTTAGGTCGTTGGTGAAGACGCCGGCGGCCAGACCGAATTCGGTGTCATTGGCACGGGCCAAAACCTCTTCTTCAGTGTCGAAGTCCAGCACCGACATCACGGGGCCGAAAATCTCTTCGCGCGCGATTGTCATATCGTCCTTAACATCGGCAAAAACCGTGGGCTGCATGTAGAAACCATCGCCTTGGACCCGTTCGCCGCCATAGATCAGCCGCGCGCCTTCGGCCCTCCCCTTTTCGACATAGCCAAGCGCGATATTCATCTGGTTTTCGCTGACCATCGGGCCAAAGTTGACCTCTTCATCCATCGGGTCGCCGATTTTCGCCGTAGCAAGGCGTTCAGACAGGCGCTTAAGGAACGCTTCCTTGATTCCCTTTTGCACAAAAACTCGAGTGCCGTTGGAACAGACCTGTCCCGAGGAATAGAAATTTCCCAGAATGGCGCCTGACACGGCATTTTCGATGTCGGCGTCGTCGAACACGATCATCGGGGACTTGCCACCCAATTCCATGGTGACATGTTTCATGCCATCGGCGGCAGCAGCGTACACCTTGCGACCCGTTGGAACCGACCCTGTTAGCGAGACCTTGGCCACTCGGGGGTCGGTCACCAGGCTGGCGCCTACATCACCGTAGCCCTGAACAACGTTATAGACGCCTTTGGGTGCACCTGCCTCGATCAAAATCTCGGCTACTTGCAATGCCGACAGCGGAGTAGTCTCGGAAGGCTTGAAGATCATTGTGTTTCCGCACGCCAACGCCGGGGCACCCTTCCAGCAAGCGATCTGCGTCGGGTAGTTCCATGCCCCAATGCCCACACAAACGCCCAGCGCCTCGCGGACGGTATAGACAAAATCCCCGTCTGCCAGAGGGATATGTTCGCCGGTCAGCGAGGCCGCCAGACCGCCAAAATACTCCAGCGCATCCGCGCCGCTGGTAGCGTCGGCCACCAGCGTTTCCTGCAGAGGTTTGCCGGTATCATGGGTTTCGATGATCGATAAGTCACGATTGCGATCCCGCATGATGTCGGCCGCGCGTCGCAGCACACGGCCTCGCTCGGTGCCCGATAGGGCAGCCCAGGCCGCTTGGGCCGATTTTGCGCTATTCAGAGCCTTTTCAACAATCTCAGGCGTGGCGGAATGTAGCCGTGCGATGACCTCTCCGGTGGCGGGGTAGATAACGTCGATGGGCGCGCCATTGGTGTCCTCGACATACTCGCCATTGATGAAATGGCTGGCCTTAGGTTGAAACTTCATGCCGGTTCCCTCTGTGTTCAGAAATCTCTTTAGGCAAAGAGATCGCGTGCGTTGAGGATCGAATTATCGATTATTGACTGATCAGTCAATCAAGCTGCAAATTGGCAGGTTCTCGCCTAACCCAAAGGGTCTTCCCTTGAAACGAAAGGTTAATGTTCTATTTATGTTCTACATAGTCAGAGGATTACCCGATGGCCCAGAACATGCGAAATTCCGCCCTGAGCGGCCCGACAAACGACTATCACCTGCTGCCAGTTACCGATCGGCAGATGCGCTTTGCCCGCGCCATCGCGCAACAATCAGCGCTTGAGATTCCGGTCGAGGCGCAGCGTGACCGCAAATCCCTGTCGGACTGGATTTCAGCCCATAAGCCGCATGATCCGTCGCCCTTTGCAAACTACCCAACAGGTAAGCAGGTTGCTTTTGCAGAACGTATCTCGCGCAGCAAGCGCCGCCCGATCCCGTCCGAGTGTTTCCGCGACAAACAAATGATGTCGCGCTGGATCGATCATAATAAATAGATCGCTCTATTTGCCGTGGTTGCGCGCGTATAGCGCGACGGCGGCGGCCACAAACATGCCCAACAGGATGTAACCCGTCACAGCCTCGGCCACAGCCAGCCCACGGCAAAAGCCGGTTGGGGACATGTCCCCATATCCGACCGTTGTGAAGGTGACGTATGAGAAATACAGAATATCGGCTGGCCCTTCGGCGCCGATCACACAATGGTCGTTATATCCAAACGCGCCGTAGACGGCTGCGAACAGGAATGGCACGACCTGGATGAAGGACACCCCCATCAGGAACAACAACCTCCGGGGGGATTTCACCTGGGTCATGTAGTACCAGGACTGCGAGGCGATCCAGATTAGAAGGCCTACCGAGGAAAGCGTGCCAATGGTGTCGCCTGCAGTGGCTTCGTTCAGGCGCGACAGACCGTACCACGCAAGAAAGCTTGCCAAGACCAGTCCAAGCGCCGCCAGAAAAGTTGATTTCCATTCTTCCAGGGTTCTGGGTTCGTGGGTCATGAGCGCTCCGTCGGTTGGGTTTGCGCACAATCATCCGATTTCAAACGTGGCCTGCAAGCTGATTTCAGTCAGAACCCAGATGTTCCTCGCCCCGCGCGCGGGCCAGCTGTATCTGCTTTTGCCGCTCGCGAAACCGCGCCTTGTCCTGTTCTGAAGTCTCATTGATACACCGATGGCAGGATACGCCATGCTCGTATTCAGGGCGTTTCACATCTTCGGGCAGGATCGGGCGACGGCAACCATGGCATAGCTTGTGCGGCCCCTCGACCAGACCATGACCAACTGAGACGCGGTTGTCGAAGACAAAACACTCACCCTGCCAAGTGCTGTCTTCGGGTGGCGTTTCTTCCAGATACCTCAGGATGCCACCCTTCAGGTGATAGACATCCTCGACCCCTTGCCCCAGCAGATAATTGGTGGATTTTTCGCACCGGATGCCACCGGTGCAGAACATGGCAACGCGTTTGTTGTGAAAACGGTCCTTGTTCTGTTCCCACCACGCCGGGAAATCGCGGAAACTGGCCGTGTTTGGGTCTATTGCACCCTCAAACGTGCCAATCGCCACCTCGTAATCGTTGCGGGTGTCGATCACCACCACATCATCTGATCGGATCAGCGCGTTCCAGTCCTCAGGCTCGACGTAATTGCCGACATTTGCGCGGGGATCGACATCGGGTTGCCCCATAGTCACGATCTCTTTCTTTAACCGCACCTTCATCTTGCCGAAGGGCGGATGGTCCGAGGTCGCCTCTTTCCACTCAAGATCAGTGCATCCTGGCAACGCACGGATATGCGCCAGAACCGCGTCAATCCCGGCACGAGGACCGGCGATGGTGCCATTGATCCCTTCCTGCGCCAGCAGCAGGGTGCCTTTCACCGACTGCGCGCGGCAAAGCTCGTGCAAAGCCGGGCGCAGCGCATCGGGGTCGGTAAAACGCGTGAAATGATAGAGGGCAGCGATTGTGTACATGTGGGCGATCTAATGCCCTTGGCAAAAACACACAAGAGACCGCATTGACGATACCCGCTGCGCACCATACCGATAACACGACTTTAGGAGGCCAGCATGTCCCACGCCCTGCTCGTTATCGATGTTCAAAATGACTTCTGCCCCGGCGGCGCGCTTGCCGTTGCCGGAGGGGACGAGATCGTCGCACCGATCAATGCGATCATGGATACGTTCGATACGGTGATCCTGACACAGGATTGGCACCCGGCGGGGCATTCTTCATTCGCCAGTTCTCATACTGGCAAAGCGCCGTTCGAGATGATCGACATGCCTTATGGCCCTCAGGTCTTGTGGCCCGATCACTGTGTTCAGAGCAGCGCAGGCGCGAACTTCCATCCGGATTTGCGAACAGATGGCGATCTGATCATCCGCAAGGGATTTCGCAGCGCTATCGATAGCTATAGCGCGTTTTTCGAAAACGACCATTCCACGCCCACTGGTCTAAAAGGCTATCTTGAGACGCGCGGGATCACGCAGCTGACCATGGTCGGTTTGGCAACAGATTTCTGCGTGCATTATTCGGCGGTAGATGCGGCACAGCTGGGGTTTGATGTCACTGTCTTAAGCAACTTGTGCCGCGCCATTGATATGGACGGATCTTTGGCTGTCGCAGAACAGGCCATGCGCGCAGCGGGTGTGACACTGGCCTGAGGATCAAAGCGCGGCACCATGCTCGGCCAGCAGTTTCAGAAACACGAACAGGATCACGGCAAGACCTAACGCGAAACCGATACGCCCAGAAACCGTGCGACGCTTTGGACGCACTGGTCTTGGGCGTGGCGCTTGCAATGGTCGCTCGGGCATTCTCCGGTTCACGGTCCCGGGCTTTGCGGTCCTGATATGGCCCAAGAAGTGATGGAAATCGAACTCACCACTATACTCTCCCTGGACACCCATATTCCGGATATTCGCAAAAAGCCGCTTTAGGATCAGGAGGCGATCTTCAGCGTCTTCTGGCCGAAAATAACCTCGGGCAAGATGCCCATCCGACTCGTCCAGGCTAAATCCTGATTCCAGAAATATTCTGCGAATCTTGGGCGATGCAGCGCGCAAAGCGTCTGCCGTCTTGATATCCCTGAACCGCGCCCGCACCGGGGGCCGCCCAGTTATCGATGTTTGCCCATGCTCAGGATCAACCTCATCCGGAGCTATTGCAACAATGTCAAAATCGTACTCGAGACTCATTCACTAACTTCAACCTTCAGTTCCATCCCCACCCCTCACTAAAGCGTGAAGGAAACCCACAATAAGCCCGTAATGTGTTCTGTCGTGGGCATTGTTCCCAATTCCGCGACTCTTGCCATTTCGTGCTCCGATTGATCTAACAACGGAAATTGCAGGAGGTCCCCATGGTCGATATCGCGACGCGGGTCTACAATCATAAATGGAAGATTGACCCGATTATCCGGTCATTGATCGACACAGATTTCTACAAACTGCTGATGTGCCAGTCAGTGTTTCGAAATAAGCCCCAAACCGATGTGGTGTTTTCGCTGATCAACCGGTCGAATCACGTACCATTGGCCCGTTTGATCGATGAAGGCGAGCTGCGCGAGCAGTTGGATCACATCCGCTCGCTAAGTCTGAGTCGTGGGGAAAGCACGTGGTTGCGGGGCAATACATTCTACGGCAAGCGTCAGATGTTCCGCCCGGATTTCATGGAATGGTTCGAGAACCTGCGCCTGCCCCCTTACCATCTGGAGCGTAAGGGTGATCAGTATGAGCTGACCTTTGAGGGCAAGTGGCACGAGGTCATGCTATGGGAGATCCCGGCGCTGGCCGTACTGATGGAATTACGCTCACGCGCGGTTCTGAACGATATGCGCCGGTTCGAACTACAGGTGCTCTATGCCCGTGCAATGACACGCTTATGGGAAAAGATAGCCCAGCTTCGCACTATTGAGGGGCTTGGGATCGCGGATTTCGGCACGCGGCGGCGGCATTCCTTCCTTTGGCAGGACTGGTGTGTGCAGGCCATGATTGAAGGTTTGGGATCGTCCTTTACCGGAACGTCCAACTGTCTGATCGCAATGCGACGCGAAGTTGAGGCTATTGGCACCAACGCACATGAACTACCTATGGTGTATTCTGCGCTCGCCGAAGACGACGCCGCGCTTGCCCAGGCGCCCTATGACGTCCTAAGCGACTGGCACGAGGAACATGATGGAAATCTGCGCATCATTCTGCCCGACACGTATGGCACCAAAGGGTTTCTGGACCGCGCGCCTGACTGGCTGGCTGGCTGGACCGGCATTCGCGTTGACAGCGGCGACCCCGCAACCGGCGCAAAAATCGCAATAGACTGGTGGAAATCACGCGGCGAAGACCCGACGCAGAAGCGGGTTATTTTCTCGGACGGGTTAGATGTGGACAAGATACGCGAATTGCACGCTCAGTTCGCGGATCAAACCAATGTCTCGTTCGGCTGGGGTACGTTGCTGACCAATGACTTCCGCGAACTTGTACCGAATGACGCATTGGCTCCCTTTTCGCTAGTCTGCAAGGCGGTCTCGGCCAATGGCTACCCGACGGTCAAACTATCTGACAACCCGGAAAAGGCGATGGGACCCGCCGAGCAGATTGAGCGGTACAAGCGCGTCTTTGGCGTTGGAGCGCAGGAGCCGATCGAAGTGATCGTTTAGCCGTGGTAGGCCGCAACCGTCTTGAGCTGCGAGAACCCATAAAGCGCCTCGAACCCTTTTTCGCGGCCATGGCCGGATTTTCCAACGCCGCCAAAAGGCAGCTCGACACCTCCGCCCGCGCCGTAGTTGTTAATGAACACCTGCCCCGAACGCAAACCCTTGGCCAGCCGCATCTGCCGCCCACCATCTCGAGTCCAGACGCTGGCAACAAGGCCATATTCGGTGCTATTTGCTATGGTTAGAGCCTGTTCCTCGGTGTCAAACGGGATCAGAACCTGTACGGGGCCAAAGATCTCATCCCGCGCCAAGGCATGATCGGGCGGCACATCCGAGAACAATGTGGGCCGGACATATGCGCCGGATTCGGGTGCGCCAGCCGCAATCTGGCCCTCGGCGGCAATCGCCAAGTCCGAGCCTTGGTGAAGGAAACCGGTCACGATTTCTTTTTGCCGTGTTGAGATCAGCGGACCGACGCGCAAATCCCGGATCGCCGGACCGACGGTAAGCTCTTGGTATGCCAAGGCCATACGGGATTTCACCGCATCATAAACACCGCGCTGCACCAGAATGCGCGACGAGGCCGAGCAGGTCTGGCCCGCATTCTGTATACCCGCATTCACCAGATACGGCAGCGCGGCATCCAGATCGGCGTCATCGAAAACCAGTTGCGGCGACTTGCCGCCCAGTTCCAGTGTCACCGGAACAACGTTTCGTCCCGCCGCCTGCTGAACCAACGCGCCAGTCGCGACCGAACCGGTGAATGAGATGTGATCCACACCCGGGTGTGCCGACAGGGCCGCGCCTGCCTCAGCCCCCAGGCCGGGCACCACATTCAAGGCACCAAGCGGAAGGCCCGCCTGTATCGCCAGATGCGCGAAGGCCAGTGCGGTCAGGCAGGCCTCTTCCGCCGGTTTCAGAACACAGGCGTTACCCATTGCCAGCGCCGCCCCGACAGAACGGCCAATGATCTGCATCGGATAATTCCACGGCACGATGTGGCCGGTCACACCATGCGGCTCGCGCAACGTGTAGACGGTATAGCCATCCAGATAGGGAATGGTCTCGCCCATCACTTTATCCGCAGCACCACCATAAAATTCGCAATACCGCGCCAATGCTACCGCATCTGCCCGCGCTTGGGTCAGCGGTTTGCCGACATCCATCGCCTCTAGCTGTGCCAGATCATCCACTCGGTCCAGAACCAGTTGCCCCAGTCGGGTGAGAATACGCCCTCGCTCCAGGGCCGTCATGCGACCCCAATCGCCATCGCACGCGGATCGGGCGGCCCGCACTGCAGCGTCGATATCGGTTTGGCCACCTCGAGCGATCTGGCAAATTTCGGAACCGTCCGAGGGATTCACCAGCGGCAAGGTTTGACCTGACGCGGGCATTTTCCATTCTCCGCCGATCAGGCAAAGGTTGGGATCGAACCAGAGGGGGTTAGTCATCGGAAGCTCCAATAGCAGGCTCTATACAGGGGTTTTCATGCAGCGCCTCGTCCAGTCTCCGGCAATTTCGGTGCTGCATTGATCAGAGTTCTTGTGTAAGGATGCTGAGGCTCTGTGAAGACTTGCTCGGTTTCACCCTGTTCCACAACTTTGCCGGCCTGCATCACCAACACACGGTCGGTGATGGTTCGAACCACGCTCAGGTCATGGCTGATGAACAGGTAAGTCAGATCGTAAGTCGCACAAAGCTCGGCCAGCAGGTCGAGAACTTGGGCGCGGACTGAGACATCCAGCGCCGAGACAGCCTCATCAAACAGGATCAACTCGGGTCGAATAATCAGAGCGCGCGCTATAGCGATACGTTGCCGCTGCCCACCCGAGAATTCGTGAATGTAGCGATCCGCATCATCGGGGCTTAGGCCAACGGCGGTAAGCATCTCAGCGACGCGATCCTGCCGTTCAGAACCGGTTGGCGGGGTGTCCAGCAAATGAAATGGCTCGGTGATCAGGCGCGCGACCCGGTGGCGGGGATTGAAGCTGCCATAAGGGTCCTGAAACACCACCTGCATCTTGCGTCGCACTGCCAGATTGGGTTTGTGGCCGGTGAAAACAGGCTGGCCATCAAGGGAAATGCGGCCTTGCTGCACCTCCTCCAAGCCTAAAATGGCTCGCGTTAGGGTCGATTTTCCACAACCGGACTCTCCAACCAGCCCTAAACGCTCCCCCCGATTCAGGGTAAAGCTGACCTGATCGACGGCCCGATGATGACCGGGCGTGGCGAACAGGCGCGTTCGGGGCAGACGGTAGTCCCGCACCACGTTCTCGACCTCAAGCAACGCTCGCGGTGCAGGAGAGGTCGGCAGGTTGACTTGATGCCCCGAAGCTTCGAACAGCATACGGGTGTAAGGGTGCTGCATATGGCGCAGGAGATGATCTGTTGCGCCCGTTTCAACAACCTCCCCATGCCGCATGACCACAATCTGATCCGCCAAGTCTGCAACCACCGCCAAATCATGCGTGATCATCAGCAGACCCATGCCGTACTCCGACACGAGCCCTTTAAGCAGATCAAGGATTTGCGCCTGCGTGGTCACATCAAGCGCCGTTGTCGGCTCATCCGCGATCAACAGTCGGGGGCGCAGTGCAATCGCCATGGCGATCACCACTCGCTGGCGCTGACCGCCTGACAGTTCGTGAGGATAACGCTTCAACGGAAACCTGTCGGTTGGCAATCCAACCCGGGCTAGAACCTCTTCGGCCCGAGCGCGCGCTTTGGCCGGGGGCATGGCCTTGTGGATCAGGATAGTCTCCATAACTTGATCGCCGATGGTCTTCACCGGGTTCAGGGCAGTCATCGGCTCTTGGAAAACCATTCCGATCGCAGCGCCCCGCAACGCACAAATCTCGGCCTCAGACCGGTTCAGCAGGTTCTGGCCCTCTAACTCTAGCACCCCATCTACTTCGGCATCGTTTGGCAGCAACTGCATCACGGCAAAGGCTGTCATTGATTTGCCCGAACCGCTTTCGCCGGTCACAGCCACGATCTGCCCAGGGGCAATCGACAGGTTGATCTTCTTTAAAATCGGCGTGCCATGGATAGCCAACGAGAGGTCCTTGATCTGCAAAAGACTCATGCGCGGGCCACCCGTATCCGAGGGTCCAGCCAATCGCGCAAGCCATCACCCAGAAGGTTCAGGCCCAAAACCGTCACGATGATGGCAAGACCCGGATTCAGAGCCAAATGCGGGGCAAAACTAACCATCGTCTGCGCATCGGCCAGCATTCTGCCCCAGCTTGGCGTAGGCGGTTGCGCACCAAGACCGACATAGGACAGCCCGGCCTCGGCCAGAATGCCAAGTGAGAACTGGATTGTTCCCTGAACGATCAGCAGATTGGCGACATTGGGCAGGATATGTTCAGCCGATATCCGTGCCGCGCCTTTGCCTGACACGCGGGCGGCAAGGATAAACTCGCGCTCCCAAAGAGACAAAGCTGCGCCTCGGGTGATGCGGGCAAAAACGGGGATGTTGAAGATACCGATGGCGATGATCGCGTTTATGGCCCCGGCACCAAAGACGGCGGTGATCAGAATGGCGATGACGAGAGAGGGGAATGCAAAGACCAGATCATTGCCGCGCATGATGAATTCATCTAGCCACGATCCACTGCGCGCAGCGGCAGCCAGACCCAAGGGAACGCCCAGCGCCATGCCAATCCCGACCGCGACCAGCGCCACCGCAATCGAGGTGCGCGCACCAACCATGATCATCGAGAACATGTCGCGTCCGAAATGATCGGTACCGAACCAGTGCTGTGCGCTGGGTGGCTGCAGCTTGGCCGGAATGCTCAGCGCGGCGTGGTCGTATGGGGTCCAGACAAAGGACACCAGCGCTGCCAGCACCACCAGTGAGGACAGCGTCGCGCCAAGGATCAGGTTGCGGCTCATGTCCTGCTCCTCAGCCTTGGATCGACTGCGGCATAGGCCAGATCGACAAAAAAGTTCACCATGATGACGGCAAAGACCAGCAGCATAACGACCGATTCCACGACGATCAGATCGCGCGCCGATATGGCCTGAAAAACCAGCCGCCCGAGGCCGGGTAGATAAAACACCTGTTCGATGATGATCGAACCCGCCAGCAGGAAGGAAAATTGGAGTCCAATGATCGTTAGTACCGGGATCAGAGCATTCCGCACTCCGTGTCGCCAAAGCGCCTGACGACGCGAAAGGCCCTTGGCGCGTGCAGTGCGCATAAAATCCTCGGCCAGAATATCCAACAGAGCCGAGCGCATAACCCGCGCAAGGATCGCCGCTTGCGGCAGGGCCAGGGCGATGGCTGGAAGGGTCAACGAATGTAGACCGGTCCAAATGCCGTTCTCCCAACCCGCGAAACCGCCGGCATTGAACCAGCGCAAATTGATGGCAAAGACCAACACCAGCATCATCGCGAACCAGAAATTTGGCACCGCGATACCAAGCTGAGTCGCACCCATCACGGTCAGATCACCCGGTTTGCCGCGCCGTGAGGCTGCGTAGATACCGGCGGGGAAAGCAATCAGCGTGGACAGGGTCAGCGCGTACAAAGCCAGCGGCAATGACACCCACAATCGATCTGCGATCATCTGCGACACGGGTGTGCGATAGGTGTAGGACGTACCAAAATCCCCAACCAGCATCCCGCCGACCCAGTTGAAGTACCGCTCGATCTTCGAGACATCGAGGCCCAGTTCAGCTCTCAGCGCAGTCAATGTATCGGCCTGCGCGTTCACGCCCAGCATGAACGACGCCGGATCGCCGGGCGCGACCTCGATCACTGCAAAGATGACAACCGAGGCGACGGCCAGGCTCAGGATCAGCGACAGCAGACGTTTGAGGGCGTAGCGGAGCATTTGGAAACGTTAGGGTCACATCCCGTGTGGGTCCAGCGCCTAAGGCACGAGAAGATAGACAAAAAGAAACCCGCCAAACCAGAATCCTTGTGGGTTTCATGGTGCAACAGTTCGCGCCGGGGCGCTGGCCATCGCCCCGGTCCAACTCTGTTCTTCTATTCGGACCAACTGATCCCGGTCAGATCGATCGCTGCCGTGGGTGCGTTTTCCCATAGCCCCTCAACACCGGCCTTGGCCACGCCAAGTTTGGCAAGTTGAAACAGGTACCCGTTGACGTAATCGGTCGAAATCAAGCGCTGTGCCTCACCCAGCAAACGTGTGCGCTCATCAGGGTCCGTGGTCGAATTCAGCGTGTCCATCAATGCCTGAAAGTCGGTGCTGTCATATTGGAAGTAATAGTCGGGCCGGGAATAAATACCGATATCCATCGGCTCGGTATGGCTGACGATGGTCAGGCCAAACTCCTTGCCCTTGAACACGCTTTCCAGCCACTGCGCCCATTCCACATTGATGATCTCGGCGGTGATGCCAATATCGGCCAGTTGCGCAGCGATGATTTCACCCCCGCGTCGGGCGTAGGAAGGCGGCGGCAAGTGCAGCGTGGTCTCGAACCCATCGGGATACCCGGCCTCGGCCAGCAGCGCCTTGGCTTTTTCCGTGTCATAGGCCGAATTGCCGGTCAGATCGACGTAAGCTGGGTTATGCGGAGCAAAATGCGTACCGATGGGTGTGCCATAGCCGAACATAGCCCCATCAATGATGGCCTGCCTGTCAATCGCGTGGGCCAATGCCTGTCGGACCAATATGTCATCAAACGGGGCTTGTTTGTTGTTGGTCGACAGAATGGTTTCCCCCTCGGTCGAGCCGACAAGAACCTGAAAGCGCGGATCAGCCTCGAACTGCGGCAGATTCTCGGGTGCGGGGAAGTTGTCGAACACGTCCACATCCTCGGCCATCATGGCGGCAAAGGCGGCGGTCGGATCCGAGATGAACTTAAACGTTGCGGTCTCTAACGCGGGCTGTTCGCCCCAATAGTCGGGGTTGCGATTCAGGATGATGCTGTCACCCTGCAGCCAGTCAGAGAAGGTGAAGGCCCCCGTGCCAACCGGGTTGGTCTTGATATTCTCGATGCTTTCGGGCGCAACGATCACCGCGTCACCCCAGGCGAGATTGAAAAGGAAGTTCCCGTTCGGCTCATACAACGTCACCTGAACGGTCAGGGGGTCCACCACCTCGACACTTTTAATACCCGCAAACAAAGCCTTCTGCGCGTTGGCGCTGTCTTCTGCCGTGGCGCGATCAAGGGTAAACTTGACGTCCTCGGCATCCATCGTTGTGCCATCGTGAAATGTCACACCGTCGCGCAGCTTGAATGTGTAAACGGTACCTTCATCCGAGATTTCCCAGCTTTCGGCCAGCCCCGGCACCACCGAGCCATCGCCCATGAACCGGGTCAGGCCTTCGAAGATATTGGTGTAGACAACCGAATCGATAGCCTGCGCCGCAGCGCTGGTCGGGTCCAGATGCGGTGGCTCAAGCTGCATGGCGATGGTGATGTCAGATTTGGCCATGGCCTGCGTGGCAAACAGGCCCGCGCCAAGGACCAGGGCCGACGCGAACGAGCGAAAGCGCTGCTTTGTCATGAAAATCTCTCCCCACTGAAATTGGCTAGCCCTGCTTTTTTCGGGCCGATCTGCGACCAATGTCCTCGCAAACCCGAGGTCAATCAAGGAATTGTTGGCGCAACCGGGGTTTCTTTGCGCCTGCCGCATCTGCTATGCCGCGCTGCAACATGAACCCTGCGAGGAGCGAGCATGAGCGCCACCGCCCGCAAGAAAGCCCCGAACGCCGAGGATATCCGCGCCCGGAAAGGTACTGATCCTCTGGTCTCGTTGACCGCCTACACAACACCGATGGCGCAGTTGATGGATGCGCATTGTGACTTCGTTCTGGTCGGTGACAGCGTCGGCATGGTGTTGCACGGGTTGACGTCGACTCTTGGTGTGACGATGGAGATGATGATCATGCACGGTCAGGCCGTTGCCCGTGGTCTGGACAAGGCAATGATGGTGATCGACATGCCTTTCGCCAGCTACGAGCATGATCCGGCTCAGGCATTCCGCAACGCAGCCAGGCTGATGTCGGAAACAGGAGCTGGGGCGGTTAAGCTGGAAGGTGGCGTCGAGATGGCTGAAACCATCCGGTTTCTGGTCAAACGCGGGATCCCGGTGATGGCACATATTGGCCTGACACCGCAGTCGATAAACACTTTGGGTGGCTATAAGGTACAAGGGCGCGACGAACAGGCCGATGCCGTATTGGCCGACGCCCAGGCCGTCGCCGAAGCAGGCGCGTTCTCGGTCGTGTTAGAGAAAGTTCCGCAGGGTTTGGCCAACCGGATTACCGCTGAGATTGCGATCCCCACAATCGGCATTGGTGCCTCGGCCGGGTGTGACGGGCAAATTCTGGTGGTGGACGATATGCTTGGCTTTTTCACCGCCTTCAAACCGAAATTCGTCAAACGCTATGCTGATCTTGGCCCGTTGGCCGAAGCCGCCATTGCTGAATACGCAGCCGAGGTTCGTGCGCGAAGCTTCCCGGCAGACGAACATGTCTTTGCCGATGCCGTACCCGTCAAAGGACCCAAGTCATGACCGCGCCTATTCTGCGTCGACTGGCAGACTTGCGCGCTCTGACCCGTGATTGGCATCTGAATGGTGAGGTGATCGGAGTTGTCCCCACCATGGGTGCGCTGCACCAGGGGCATCTGTCGCTGGCCGAAGCCGCGAAGACGGCTTGCGACCGGGTGATCGTGACGATCTTTGTAAACCCCAAGCAGTTCAACAACCCCGAAGACCTCGCCAACTATCCGCGCACCGAACAAGAAGACGCAAAAAAACTCACGCCTTACAACGTCGATGCGATCTACACGCCCGACCCGGATGAGATTTACCCAGATGGCTTCGCCACCACAGTCTCGGTCTCGGGTCTGACCGACGCGATGGAGGGAGAATTCCGCCTGGGTCATTTCGATGGTGTGGCAACAGTTGTCGCCAAGCTGTTCCTGCAAACGCAAGCGGATCGAGCCTATTTCGGGGAAAAAGACTATCAGCAGCTTATGATCGTCCGCCGGATGGCCCGCGACCTCGATATCCCTATCGAGGTGATTGGTTGCCCCACGGTGCGTGAACCTTCGGGCCTCGCAATGTCTTCGCGCAATCAAAGGCTATCCGAGGATGGTCTGGCCATCGCAGCCGAAAAACATCGTATCATGCGTGCAGTTGTTCAGGCGCTGGAAAACGGCGAAGAATTCGAAGCTTTGGCTTCTCAGGCACAGGCCGATCTTTTGGCCGCCGGCTTCAACGAAGTGGAGTATCTGCAACTACGCTGCGCTGAAACGCTGGAGCCTATGACCCATGCCAAACGACCCGCACGACTGTTTGCGGCAGCCTTGGTCGACGGCGTGCGGCTGATCGACAATCTACCGGTGTCTCCGGTCTGATTTCCCCTCTGGCACGTTTGGTTGTGTTTGCGCTAAAGTCCTGCAAAACCAAAGCGGGAGGGGCGCAGGAATGACCTATATTCTGGCAATCGATCAGGGCACCACATCGTCTCGTGCAATCCTGTTCGACGCGCAAATGCAGCGCGTCGGCACTGCGCAGCACGAGTTTACACAGCATTTCCCACAGGAAGGCTGGGTTGAGCATGATGCCGAGGAGATATGGGACAGCGTTCTGACGGTTTGCCGTGAAGTGATGCAAACGACAGGTGTATCCGCGGCACAGATCGCTGGTATCGGGATTACCAACCAACGCGAAACCACTGTCATCTGGGATCGCGCAACTGGGGCCCCCATTCACAACGCAATCGTCTGGCAGGACCGTCGCACCGCTGAGATTTGCGAGCGTCTTCGCAAAGCCGGATGCGAGGATGACGTAACTGCCCAGACCGGTCTGCTGCTAGATCCTTATTTTTCAGGCACCAAGGTCAAATGGTTGCTGGATACCGTCCCCGGCGCACGCGACCGTGCTGCCGCCGGAGAGCTGCTGTTCGGCACAATCGATACCTTCCTGATCTGGCGACTGACAGAAGGGCGCGTGCACGCCACCGACGCCACCAATGCGGCCCGCACATTGCTATTCGATATTCACAAAGGGGAATGGAGTACCGAGATCTGCGACTTGCTGGACATCCCCCAAGCTTTGTTGCCCGACGTGCGCGATTGCGCCGCTGACTTCGGATCGACCTCCCTGTTTAGCGGTAATATTCCAATTCTCGGCGTGGCGGGGGATCAGCAAGCTGCCACCATCGGACAGGCCTGTTTCCAGCCGGGCATGATGAAATCCACCTATGGCACGGGCTGTTTCGCACTACTCAACACCGGTACGCAGCCAGTTGAATCGAAAAACCGGCTGCTAACGACAATTGCCTATCAGTTGGACGGGCAGAAAACCTATGCGCTTGAAGGCTCGATTTTCATTGCCGGTGCGGCGGTGCAATGGCTGCGCGATGCGTTGCAAATCATCGAAACCGCACCGCAAAGCGGTGAACTGGCCGCCAAAGCTGATCCGAACCAGCACGTTGTTCTCGTCCCTGCCTTTACTGGGCTGGGCGCGCCTTATTGGAAACCCGATTGCCGGGGCGCAATCTTTGGCCTGACTCGCAATTCAGGCCGCGCCGAAATCACGCGCGCCACGCTGGAAAGCATCGCGTTCCAGACCCGCGACCTGTGGCACGCCATGCAGGGCGATTGGGGCGCAGAGACTGACGTGATCCTGCGCGTCGACGGCGGAATGAGCGCCTCGGACTGGGCCATGCAGGGGCTTTCCGACATTCTGGGCGCCCCGGTCGACCGCCCGGTGATGCAGGAAACCACCGCGCTTGGTGCCGCATGGCTGGCGGGCATGAAAGCGGGTGTCTACCCGGATCAGGCCGGATTCGCCGAAACCTGGGATCTGGACCGGCGGTTTGAGCCTGCAAAACCCGTAGCTGACCGAGACGCGGCCTATGCACGCTGGCAACGCGCGGTTCAGGCGGCCATGGCGTTCTAACTGTGGTCCTTCATCAAGCGCTGTTTCTGCCGTGACCAGTCGCGCTTGGCCTGCGTTTCGCGCTTGTCGTGCAGCTTCTTACCTTTGGCGATGCCGATCTTCAGCTTCGCCCGACCCTTGTGATTAAAATAAAGCACCAGCGGCACCAGCGTCATGCCTTTGCGTTGGGTCGCGTTCCACAGGTTCGACAGTTCCTTGCGTGACACCAGCAGTTTACGGCGGCGGCGTTCTTCATGTTTGAAGACCTTGGCCTGCTCATAGGGCGCGATATAGCTGTTGATTAGCCATAGCTCTCCGTCATCAACCGACGCATAGCTTTCAGCAATGTTCGACCCACCGGCACGCATGGATTTGACCTCGGACCCTTCCAGGACAATACCGCATTCGAGATCGTCTTCGATCGCATAATCGAAGCGCGCACGCCGGTTTTCGGCGATCACTTTGTAATTCGGGTCAGTGTTCTGCTTCTGCTTGGCCATGGCGCGTTGATGTATGCCGCTTGCGTCCGCCTTGCAAGGCAGGGTTACGAATTGGCCGAGATTATCAGGTCAGGTCCAAATATCGTGTCAGCGTGATTGTGCAGATAAATCTTGAGCCACGGGGTAAAACGGTCGGGATGCCGTTTCACCTCGGCCAGCAGATCGTGGTAATCGACCCAGCGGATATCCATCACTTCTTCCGGGTTAGGCTCGATTTTCAGGGCCCCACGCACATGGGCCAGAAAGACATCGACCACCTCGTTCTCGACCATTCCGTTGCCGACATCGGCATGATACTCTAATCGATGCCGGTATTCGGGATAGAGCCCGGTGATGCCCAATTCTTCGCGCAGGCGCCGGACGGCACAATGCGAAGCGCTTTCGTCCCAATCCGGATGCGTACAACAGGTATTCGCCCATAGACCCGGCGTGTGGTATTTGCCCATCGCCCGGCGTTGCAGCAATATCTCGGTCCCGCGCACGGCAAACACGGACACAGCCTTGTGTCGCAGCCCCTTTTCATGCGCCTCCAGCTTGTCGACGGGTGTCAGTTCGCCCTCAACCCAAGCCGGGATCAAGATTCCCATCTGTCGTCTCCTGTTGGCGATCTCCGGTGCACATGGCCTTACCGGTTTTCCCCAAAGTGGCGCTGATTACAATGTCAATCAATCGCACGAAAGGCCGCAGGGGCTGCGGCATTTCGAAGTTCGTCTGTAAACCTGTTGGCGGAGTTACTCTCCCGAAACGCTCACGATATAGGCGTAAACGTCTTCGGCGCCCTTCTTCAGCTTGAAGGTCATTTTCGACTTGGCCGAGGTTTCCCCCAAATAGTCTTTCAAGAATGCTTTGGGGTCTTGGGCGTAGGCCACGAAAGTCTCTTCATCCCAGACCAGACCATTTTCGCCCGCGGCCACGATGCTATCGCCGTATCTGAAGCCTTCTTCAGTGCCGGCGGTGCGGCCTGCGATTCCGTACAGGTTCGGACCCGTCTTACCGCCCTTAACGATAACTTCACCCGCAGGGTCAGCAATCATGTGACAGGATTTGCATTTGTTGAAGGTCTTCTTACCCGCTTCGGCATCACCTTCTGCATAGACAGGAAGGGCCAGCAGACCGGCAATTGCGGTGGCAAGGATACGATTCATAGCTTTTGCTCCGATATGAATTGGCTGCACCGAATGGATCGCTGGCACAGCAGAGAGTCAACGCGCAGATTGCCGCGCGACGGCACTGTGTCACAGGCGATCGGTGTCGTACTTAACCGAAGTCATGTAACTGCGACCAGCAGGGCAGCAGGTCGCCAGCGCGGGGGGAAGCCAGATAGATCGCCCGTGCAATCGCGCGCGCAAGACAGATCGAGGCCGCATGGCCGATCATCGCCATCGCCTCGGGGCCAACCGTGCGCGCGCCGGTGCTGAGACCGAATACCAGATCCCCATCGCCAGGCGTGTGCGCAGGCACGATGGCGCGGGCGATGCCGTCATGGGCTGCTACCGCCAGACGCTGGCATTGCGGTTTGGTCAGCGCTGCATCAGTTGCAACTATAGCAATCGTGGTGTTGGCGCGATCTGGCGGAGCAGAATGCATAATCTGCGCCTTACGGCTGACAAGAGAGAAACCAAGGCCCGAGGTCGGGTCTGGCCCCAATCCACCGAACTCGTCATCGATCTCAAACGGCGCAGCCCAAAAATGCCGATCACCCGGTGTGGTTATGCTGCCAAGCGGATTGGCCGCAACCAGCGCGCCGACGGTTACGCCACCCTCAAGCTTTAACGAAGCCGAGCCTAAGCCACCCTTGTGCATCGCGGCCAATGCGCCGGTACCAGCCCCCACCGAGCCCAGTTCAAATTCTGGTGAGGCGGTCAAATACGCAGACTTCCCCAGATCGCGATAAGGATTTTCGGTCCAGTTCTTATCTCCACCATTGAGTAGATCGAACAGAATCGCGCCCGGCACGATGGGCACGACGGCCGAACCGACCTGAAATCCGCGCCCCTGAGCGCGCAATGCGTCTGAAACGCCCGAGCACGCATCCAGTCCAAAGGCCGAGCCGCCGGACAAAGCAATCGCGTCGACCCGATCAACAGTTTTGTCGACCGCCAGAAGGTCGGTCTCACGCGTGCCGGGGGCGCCGCCCATCACATGAACCGAAGCTGTGAACGGGTTGTCCGCCGTCAGGACAGTTGTGCCTGATTTAAGCGTATCATCGTGCGCATTGCCAACCATGAGGCCAGCGACATCAGTGATCAGGTTTCTGGGTCCGGGGTTCATTTTCGTCTCGCACACTGGGCCGGAAATCGCGCTGGCGCGCGCTGCCTCCGGCGGAGATATTTATGGCCAGATGAAGGGCGGATCAGATGCATCGGCCTCCGTCCACTTCTAGGGCTGTGCCGGTGATCATGCTGGCCTCGTCCGAGCAGAGGAAACAGGCGGCGTTTGCCATGTCTTCGGGAGTTGAGAAGCGACCAAGCGGGATCGTCGACAGGAATTTGGCGCGGATTTCCGGGGTGTCTTCACCCATGAAGGATTTCAGCAGCGGGGTTTCACCCGCCACCGGGCAGATCGCGTTAACGCGCACGCCCGAGGGGGCAAGTTCGACGGCCATCGTCTTGGTCGCGGTGATCATCCAGCCTTTGGAGGCGTTGTACCAGTTCAGATTAGGGCGCGGCGACAGGCCTGCCGTTGAGGCCACGTTCAGGATCGTCCCCGCGCCGCGTATCTTCATCTGCGGAACAAAGGCGCGCGCGGTCAGGTAGACGGATTTCATGTTCACGGCGAAGACGCGGTCGAATTCATCGTCATCGACGTCCTCAAGTGGAGCCGGCAGGTGCGTCACGCCCGCATTATTCACCAGAATATCAAGTTTTCCGAATTCTTCCGATACCGCATGTGCCATGGCCTGAACCGATGCCGCATCCGAGACATCAACGTGCTGTGCGATGGCATTCGTGCCCTCCGCGGACGCCATGTCGGAAGCCGCTTCGCCATTGATATCTGCGATCATCACGCGGGCGCCTTCGGTCAGGAACTTTTGCGCAATCCCAGCGCCGAACCCGGATGCACCGCCGGTTACGATGGCGGTTTTTCCCTCAAGCCTCATGGCTTTACCTCCCCTGCGTCTTGCACCGGCAGAGTAGCAACGTGCAGCGAAACTGCCAGATCAATCTTCGGACACTTTGCCTCGCAGGGCTTTGACATCCGCGCGGGCTTTCTTTGCCGCCAACCGCCTTTTGACCGAACCGTACGTAGGTTTGGTCGCGATCCTGCGCTTGGGATTGACCAAAGCCCGCGTGATCAGTTCAGCCAACCGGGCGCGGGCGATGTCGCGGTTTCGGGCCTGAGAGCGTGTTTCTTCACATTGAATGATGATCGCGCCGTCCTTGGTCCAGCGACGTCCGGCCAGCCGTTTCAGACGTGTCTTGACCGGATCAGGCAAGGAAGGTGAGCGCGCGGCCTCGAACCGCAGCTCAACGGCGGTGGAGACCTTGTTGACGTTCTGCCCACCCGGACCAGAGGACCGCACGAAGCTTTCGGTCATTTCCCAGTCTTGCAGGGCGATATCGTCGGTGATGCGCAACATGGATCGGACCTTACAGGGCGCAGTTGAAAACAAAAAGGGCCGCCCCGGCGGGACGGCCCTTCGAAAGTTCAGGAGGTTGGGTCGGTTAGATCAATCGACCAGCCGGAGCGAGCGCTCCGCCAAGGGCTGCCTTAACAGGCGATCCCCCCGGTTGTTCCAACACCTCTCTCCAATCTCTTTCTCGACACTGGATCACCTCCTTTTCTATCTGTTGCGGTTAACTCTGAGCCTGACACAAGATGCGCCAATCTCAAAGCACTTTTTTATGCAGGCTGCGCGGCGGTTAAACGGGCAACGATCACCTTGAACGGAATCAGGGCGATTAGCGCCAGCGACAGTTTCACCAGCCAGTCGGCGAAGGCCAGCGTTACCCAGAGCGGGGCCATCGGGCCGGACAGCATGAAGGGCACAGGCTCCCACGCCCAGTTGATCGCAGCGTCTGCATTGGCACCAAAGACGGTAACCGAGGCCGAGAACGCCAGCGTAAAGAAGATCGCGGTGTCCAGCGCTGAACCGACCAGTGTCGACACCAGCGGCGCGCGCCACCAGCGGCCACCACGCAGTGAGTTGAACACAGTGACGTCGGTCAATTGCGCGATCAGGAAGGCGGTGCCCGAAGCGACTGCGATGCGCAGCGGCACGGCGGCATAGGTGAAGCCGTCACCCTGCAGCATGATCTGGCTGCCGATCAGCGAGCAGATGATACCGGTGACAAATCCGGCGAATACGACCTTGCGGGCCGGACCCACGCCGTAGACGCGGTTCATGATGTCGGTGACCAGAAAGGCCAACGGATAGGTGAAGGCACCCCAGGTCAACAGGCCGTCAAGGATCAGGAACTGGACCAGGATGTTTGAGGCCACGACGATCGAGGCCATGGCAAGGATGCCGGGAATAAAGCTGCGTTGCATTTTCAGATGCCCGTTTTGACAAGGTAGCGGCGACTTGGCCCCAGGCTCATCCCGAGGCAGGCCGTGCGTTTAGACCTTTGTCTGCCGCCTGTCAATCAGGCAGCAAGTATTCGACCAATTCAGTGCGTTGCAGAAAGAAGAAGTTGTCGTCGGAAATCATCGTTGCGCGCAGCCGCCCCTGCACATCGCGCCAGACAGAAAGGCCCTCGAGATTGTCATGCGTCCCGGTGCTGGTTTCGAACAGAATCTCTTGTGACACGGGTGCATCATCTGCGATCACCCAGCGCCGCAGTCGCGAGCGGAAGCCGAAAAATGACACCGCGCGCTCTAACACATACAAACGCCCATCGGGCCCAAAATCTGCCGCAACCGGCAGGAACCTTCCACTCGGCGGCAAAACAAACGGCCTTGTCCAGTGGTGGCCATCCCACCGATAGACGAGGATTTTACCGTCTGCGGTGCGGGATTTCTCGGTCAGGGTGTAAAGCCTGCCCCGATCATCGATCGCCAATGCTTCGAACGAGCCATTGCGCTCTAAATCATGAAAAGCCTCCGGGCGGGGCAATACCTTGGCTTTGGCCCCCGGTGTGGAATAATGGACCACTCGGTGCACACCTTCGAACGAGATATATAGGCTCCCATCCGGAGCGACAGCGATCCCTTCGGAATCCCCTGCCCGACCGCTCAGGCTGCGCCCTTTGCTCGAGAAGATGGGTCCGTATCTCAGTATCTGGATATTCCTGATTTGGTCTCCATCCCGGTTGATCCGCGCGGTCACAAGCCTCGACCGGTCGCCGAGCACGATCATTTGCCGGCCGTTTTCCGACAAATGAAGGGCCGAGAACCCGCCAAACCAACCGGCACTGTTGTTCCAGTCAAATCGGGCTAGAAGCGTTGCCGGGCTGGTACCAACTGCCGAAACGGCACTGGCCAACAGCGTTGCAACAATCAGTTGGATTGCAAGACTGCGGCGCATTGCTGGGGAAGGTCCGCCATTCGATATTCACGACGTTTCTTGGGCGGCGGCGCATTTGGATCAGGTGGCGGTGGGTTCAGAATATTGCGCACCCATTGCTGCGCCTCGGCGCAACCATCACCCTTGGGTGGCGGGTCCTGATTTACACAGCCTTTCGATCCTTTCGGGCATTTCAGCCGCACGTGGAAATGATAGTGATGTCCCCACCATGGCCGGATCTTGCGCAGATAGGCTTTGTTGCCCTTCTCGTTATTGCACATCTGCACCTTTGCACCCGGGAATACGAAGATCCGGGCAACGCGCTTGTCCTTAGCGGCTTCGCGCAATACCGCATGGTGCTGCTTGGTCCAGTTGCCGTTTACATACGCGCCGTTCGCGCGGCGCAAGGATATAGACGAGATATTCTCGCGTGCTTTGCGGCTTAGGCGCATGTTATCGCCCGGCAGCATCCAGATATCGATATCCAAACCCAACTGATGCGAACGATGGCCCGAGGTCATCGGCCCCCCCCGCGGTTGGCTGATATCCCCGATATAGAGACCATTCCACCCCGGTTGTTTCGCGGCAAACCGGCTGAGATCCTGCACATAGTCGATCGCCTGAGGATGCCCCCAATTGCGATTGCGCGACAGGCGCATGGCTTGCCAAGTTGGCCCGGTTTCAGGGAGTTGCACCGACCCGGCGGCGCACCCGCGCGAATAACTGCCGAATGCGGCAGATTTTTGCTGCGACCCAACCTTCTGGGCTCCGAATAACTGTTTGGCCAAGGGCTGTGCCGTGGCCGTGCCTGCCAGTTCTATTGCGGCCAGAACGGCCAAAAAACGTAGTAAAATCATCTGCTCTGATCCCCTTCCGGTTTCACCCAGCGCATCAGGACTAGGCCCAGAATAAACAACAGAATGATCGGTGACACCCCCAGTCTTGCACTACCGGTTGCTGCTGTTGCTATTCCGATCAATAGCGGCGCTGCAAAGGCGGTCGCCCGACCCGAAAGCCCGTACAGCCCAAAACTCTCGACCGGGGTGGCGGGATCAGTATGGCGTACCATCATTGAACGGCTGGCGGATTGCAGAATACCTCCCATGCCGCCGATCAGAACTCCGCACCCGAAGAACGCCATGTCCGGCAGGCCCGTGCCTACGGGTAATGAAATTCCGTAGATCTGTGTTCGATCCATCGACACAACCGTTACGCAGACAAAGATCAGAACCCAAATCGCAACCAATATCACCGGTTTAGGGCCGTACTTGCGATCCATCTTGCCCCCGATCCACGCAAAGATGGCCGAGGCCAGAACGCTGACGATTCCAAATACGCCGATTTTTATCAGGTCCCATTCAAGCACCAACCGCGCGTAGACGCCGCCGAAACTGTATAGCCCGTTCAACGCGTCGCGATAGAACATCGACGACCCCAGATAGGTCGCCAGACTGACCCGGTGACGCAAAGCCGCCACGGACTTGCCCAGCAAGCGCAGCGCCTCACCCACGCTACCCTGTTTGTTGGTCTCAGGATCATCCCGAACCCACAGGAAATACGGCACCATGAACAACACGAACCATCCAGCGGTGAAGGGGCCGACAAACCGCGTCCCTTCACGCGTTGCCGCATCCAGCCCGAACAACGGATCCACACCAATCAAGGTCTTGCCGTTGGGCTGTTCAACAAACAGCGCCAGCATGATGGCCAGCGACAGCAGGCCTCCGAAATAGCCGAAGGCGAAGCCCGAACCTGAAATCTCGCCCACTTCTCTATCGTCACCCAGATCGGGCAGCTGAGAGTTGATGAAGATCAGTGCATATTCTGCGCCCACAAAGCCCAGACCAAAAGCCGATAGCATCAACCACATGTTCGAGCCATCGGGCATCGTATACCACAACGCGGCAGACCCCACCGCGTACATCACCGAAAACCCGAGAATCCACGGGATGCGCCGACCCGAAACATCCGCCATCGCGCCCAACAGGGGCGCTCCGAACGCGATGATCAGCCCAGTTATGGTCAGGCAATTCGCCCAGACGGTCTGCGCCTGCGCCGCCGCAGCATCGGTGTCTAATCCGGTATTCGCATAGTATTGAGCCGCCACCCCGGCGAAATAGGGGCCAAAGACAAAGGTCACCAGCAATGTATGGAACGGCTGGCTGGCCCAGTCGAAAAACCACCAGCCCCAGATGCGCTTACGCTTGGAAATCTCCGCCATCTCTGCCCCATATTATTATTGTTGCGATCATAAGACGGGGCTTTGGGTCAATTCGCAAGCGTTCTGTTGGGGCGCACTTGCTCTTTGCGGCTGTGACGCTTAGGTCTCAGGACAATTGACGAACGGAGTGCCCATGCTGTCGCTGATCCAAATCCTTCTGCTGATCCTGGACATTGTCTGGTTCATCATCCTTGCCCATGTGATCATGAGCTGGCTGATCAACTTCCAGGTGCTGAACCTGCACCAGCAACTGGTGGCGCAAATCTGGTACGGACTGAACCGTTTGTTAGAGCCGATCTACGGCCCCATTCGCCGCATTCTGCCCGCCATGGGCGGTCTGGATCTGACCCCTCTGGTGGTGCTGATCGGGGTCTATGCGTTGCGGATAATCCTGATCAACAACGCGGTCTATTTCTACTGACCTCTTGTTCACCGAATCTTAGTATGTGATGGTCCTGTCTTAAGAGCAGATAAACCATAAAACAGGACCCTCCGTCGCATGTTCGACTCCGCACCCTTGTTGCGAGACGTTTTCGGATTCGACGACTTCCGCCCCGGTCAGGAAGAGATCGTCGACGCCGTGACCGCAGGTGAAAACGTGCTGGCGATCATGCCCACTGGTGGGGGCAAGTCCTTATGTTTCCAATTACCTGCGTTGCTGCGAGACGGCGTGACTGTTGTGATCTCTCCGCTGATCGCCTTGATGCGCGATCAGGTGCGTGGGCTGCAGGAAGCCGGTGTCGAGGCGGGCGCGCTCACCTCGGGCAACACCCTCGAAGAAACTGATGCGGTGTGGGACGCATTAGAGGCTGGACGGCTCAAGCTTCTGTATATGGCGCCCGAGCGTCTGGCCGCCGGGTCGGCGCTGGGGATGCTGCGCAGGATCAACGTCAATCTTATCGCGGTGGATGAAGCCCATTGTGTCAGCCAATGGGGCCACGATTTCCGCCCTGATTATCTGCGGATCGGAGAGCTGCGGCGCGCTTTGAATGTGCCCCTCGCCGCGTTCACCGCGACAGCGGATGCGGAAACGCAGGACGAGATCGTCGAAAAACTGTTCGACGGAGTCGCGCCGCGCAAATTCCTGCGGGGGTTCGACAGGCCGAATATCCATCTGGCTTTTGCCGCCAAGGATGGACCGCGCAAACAGATCCTCGATTTCGCTGCCGCGCGCAAAACCCAGTCCGGCATCGTCTATTGCGGGACCCGCAACAAGACCGAGGTGCTGGCGCAAGCCCTGCGCGCCGAAGGTCACACGGCCTGCCACTATCACGGCGGGATGGAGGCCGAGGATCGCCGCATCGTGGAAGCTCGCTTTGCGCGCGAGGACGGGCTGATTGTCGTCGCTACGGTCGCCTTTGGCATGGGTATCGACAAGCCGGACATCCGCTGGGTCGCCCATGCGGATTTGCCGAAATCGATCGAGGCCTATTATCAAGAAATCGGTCGCGCCGGACGCGATGGTGGACCAGCCGAGACCCTGACCCTGTTCGGGCCAGATGATATCCGTCTGAGACGCTCACAGATCGACGAAGGGCTAGCCCCACCTGAACGGCGCATGGCGGATCATGCGCGTCTTAACGCGCTGCTGGGATTGGCCGAAGCACTGAAATGCCGCCGCCAGAGCTTGCTGGGGTATTTTGGGGAACAGGCTGAACCCTGCGGCAAGTGCGATCTCTGCGACAACCCGCCTGAAGTCTTCGACGGCACAACGCCCGTCCGCATGGCTCTGTCCGCCATTCTACGCACCGAGGAATGGTTCGGCGCAGGTCATCTGATCGACATTCTGCTTGCCAACGAGACTGATAAAATTCGCGCACGGCGACACGACAATCTGTCCACCTACGGCATCGGCAAGGACTGGTCGCGCCCACAATGGCAAGCGATCTTCCGGCAGATGATGGGCCATGATTTGGTGCGCCCCGACCCTGAACGCCACGGCGCGCTGCGTATGACAGAAACCGCCAAACCCATCCTGAAAGGTGAGGCGCAGATCGATCTGCGCAAGGATACCATCCGCAAAGCCACCCGACGACCCGCTGTCAAAGCGATGGTGTCCGAGGAAGACGCGCCGCTGCTCTCGGCGCTCAAGGCCAAACGTCGCGCATTGGCCGAGGCCGCGCGGGTTCCGGCCTACGTCATCTTCCCAGATCGCACCCTGATCGAGATGGCGGAAACCCGACCCGCAAGTCTGGACGATATGGCCCGGATCAGCGGTATCGGGGCGAAAAAGCTGGAACGCTACGGTGCGACCTTCCTTGAAGTGCTGACCGGCGCGGTGGAAGAGCTGCATCCCGCAAGGCGCAAACTTGCTGGCCGCAATCAGGGCGACATTTACGATCAGTTGCTTGAGGTTCAATCACAGTTGTCGCGCGGCCCCGACGGGATCGACAAGCCGCTCAGCTGCACGGCCTCGCAACTGGCGAAAGTGGCGCAGCTGCGCCCGGATGATCCACGAGCGATGGAGCAGGTTCTGGGCGACCGTCGTCACGAAAGGTTTGGCGCGGCGTTTCTGGACGTGCTGCAACAGGCGGGCTAGATACGCCTGAGCAGGCGAGAAACGAGGGCGGATATGCTGGTAGTGATTTCCCCGGCCAAGCGGCTGGATTGGGCAGAACGAAACGTCGAAGTGACCCAACCCGATTTTCAGGATGACGCGATCCGCTTGTCGAAGACCGCACGCAATCTGACCTTGGGCGATTTGAAAAAACTGATGGACCTAAGCGACGACTTGGCACGCCTGAACCGCGACCGGTACCGCGTGTTCTCGGACGCGCCCGATGCGGTGGCGACGCGCCCTGCGGCCCTGGCCTTTGCGGGTGATACCTATCAAGGTCTTGAAGCTGCGTCGCTGGACGCCGACGAAATGGCCTGGGCACAGGATCATTTGCGCATCCTGTCCGGGCTTTATGGCGTATTGCGCCCGCTGGATGCCATTCAGGCCTATCGGCTTGAGATGGGCAGCAAACTGAAAACAAGGCGCGGAAAAAACCTGTACGAATATTGGCGCGATCAGCTAAGCAAGGTGCTGAACGCGCAGGCCGCCGAAACTGACAGCAAGGTTCTGGTGAACTGCGCCAGTCAGGAATACTTCGGCGCGGTCGACCTGAAGGCACTGAAGCTGCCAGTTGTGACCCCGGTCTTCATGGAGGACAAGGGCGGCACCCCCAAGATCGTCAGCTTCTTTGCCAAGAAAGCGCGCGGTGCGATGGCACGCTACATCATCCAGCACCGCCTGACCGATCCCAGTGGCCTGTTGGATTTCGACAGCGGTGGTTATGAATACAGGGCAGATCTGTCTGACGACTACAAACCTGTGTTTGTTCGCCCCTATCAGGCCTGATCAAGCAGTGAAGGGTCGTAGGCTACAAGCTCAACGGTGTTCCCTTCGGGGTCTTGGGTGAAGATACCGCGCCAGCCGATCCAGCCGAAATGCTCGACCCGATAAGGCTGGTCGATCTGGTCGTACCAGCGCATGACAGCATCCTGTTCGACAAAGGGCAGCGACAGCGCGATATGGTGCAGGGCCGAGGCACCCCCTGTTACTGGCACTGCCGCGCCAGTCTGGCCCGATCCACGCTCAAAGCCAACAGACTGGTGAAACAGGGCCAGCACCTGTGTATGTCCACCAAACCCTTCGGCAATCCGAAAAAAGGTGATGGCGCTGTTATGGTCGCCTTGCAATCGCTGCAACCCGATCACCTTCTCATAGAAATACACCATTGCCGCCATATCGGCGCAGCGAATTGCAATCTCACCCAATCCCCGGGGGCGAAAACCGCGCTCATCTGACATAAATCGATCCTATTCCGTACTTTCACCTTCTGCACCGACCAATTGGGCATCGGCTGGACGATGTTCCAGTATCATCTTGTGGATCAGTTTCTTGTGCAACGGTTTGGTCAGATAATGATCAAGCCCGGCTGCCAGTATGCCCTGATCATCCCCTGTCATGGCATGGGCCGTCAGGGCCACTATGGGAACATGTCGATCCGTTCCGATCTCGCGACGCCGGATTTCACCCGTCGCCTCTTTCCCATCCATCTTGGGCATCGAGATATCCATGAAAATCAGGTCCGGGTCGAAACTGGCGAAGGTTTCGATCGCCTCCAACCCATTGGAGACGAATTTCAAATCGATATTCAGATCTTTGGTCATCTTTTGAAGGATCAGTTGATTGGTTCGATTGTCCTCGGCTGCCAGAACCCGCATCAGCCTCTGATTCTGCGGAACTTGCGCATGAGTCTCGGGATCAGCGACGCAGTCGTCACTGCGATCCGACTTGAATACGGGAGCGCCCAGCGCCATCAGCCGTGAATACAGCTCGGCGCGCGGGATGGGCTTTTGCAACACGCCGTCAATCAGGCGATGGGCCGGGTCGGCATGAATCACACCCGGATTGGCCGACATCACCACAATTGGCAGATCACCCCATCCTTTGTCGCGCAGTGTTGTGGCGAGTTCCAGACCGTCCATGTCCGGCAGATCGTGATCGCACAGCACCAGATCAATAGTTTTGTCCATTGCAGAAAGCGCTTCAGCCCCTGTTGAACACGTGAGCGCCTGAGACCCAAGGCGGCTCAGTTGTTTGGTCAGAATGGCGCGGTTGACGGCCATATCCTCGACCACCAGAACCTGGCCCAACTGCCCCGCCAGATCGGGCGGAACGGGCTGCGGACCTTCGGCCGTGGGCAGTGTGATACGGAAACCAAAGCAAGATCCTTTGCCCGCGTCGCTTTCGACCCAGACGGCACCGCCCATCATCGAGATCAGCCGCTTGGTGATTGCCAGCCCCAAACCCGTGCCTTCGAATTGGCGGTTCTGAGCATCCTCAACCTGATTGAATTCACCAAAGATGTGCGGGACCTTGTCGGCTTTGATTCCGATACCCGTATCCTCGATGGCCACGTGGATGTCGCAGGTTTCAGTTGTCGCGTCGGGAACGCCGGTCACCCGAATAAGGACATGGCCCTGCGCGGTAAACTTCACTGCATTGCCGACAAGGTTGGTCAGAATCTGCCGAATCCGCCCCGGATCCCCCACAAAAAGCGTCGGCAGGAACAGGTCATAGTCCACCAGCAAGGTCAGGCCCTTGTCGCGTACGCTGGGTTGCAACAGCATCGCGACCTCAAGGATACAGCGCTCCAAATCGAACTGTTCGGGGTGCAGCGTCAACTTGTCGGCCTCGATCTTGGAATAGTCGAGGACATCGTTGATGATGACCAGCAAAGCCTCGCCCGAATTGCGAATTGTGCTTACATAGAGCCTTTGTTCTTCGTTCATCGGGGTTTCGGTCAGCAGTTCGGTCATACCGACGATCCCGTTCATCGGCGTGCGAATCTCATGGCTCATATTGGCCAGAAAGGCGGATTTGGCGCGGTTTGCGGCCTCGGCCCGTTCACGTGCAGCGTTTAGCTCGGCCTCATGCCGGACCGAGGCTGTGATGTTCAACGCCAGGCTCAGCACGTCACCGCCGTGGCCCCGCTGATCAATCAGCCGGATATATTGGCTGTTCCACAACTGGATCACCTCGGGTTCGGGGTGCGGTTGCGCCCAGCGTGCAAGCATACGCGCCTGCCAGTCCGCGATATTTTCCGCGCCGATGTCCACGATCCCTTCATGGGTCAGAATTTCGAGAATACGCGTGTAGCTGATCCCCGGCGCGACCTCTTCCAGCCCATCGAAAACGCTTAGGTAAGCGGCGTTGGCACCGATCAGTGTGTTGTTGCCGTCGAAAAAGGCAAACCCGTCAGGGATGGTCTGGATCGAATGCCACAGGCGGCGTTCAGCCACTTCGATCTTGGCATTGGCTACGGTCAGATCGGATTTGACCTTTTCGTTTTCATCGCGAACCGTCGCAACCTCGGCCTGAGTCTCATCGATCTGACGTGTCAATGCGATAGCATGACGTCCCAATTTGCGGTTGGCAGCAGACAACTCGGCCTGTTTCAGATGCAACAACCGCTCGGCCGCCAGTCGTGCGCGCCGTTCCTGCGCCAGTTTCTCAGCAAGACTCATGTAAAGTTTTCCCGCGATAATCTGCTCAGAGCATCGCGGTAGAGCATGAAAAAGTGCTTAAGCAGCGTTAGCGACGTCCCTCGCGCAACCAACCGGCCAAGAGGAACCCACCGGCCAGCAACAGCACCAGCCAGGGTGGAAGCAACCCGGCCTGTGTAACATCGCGGGTTTCATAGGCGTCGCGCGGGGTCAGACCGATCCAGCCCCGACCTGCTGCCGGTCGGCCCGCACGGACATTCCGGATTGAGGGCAGACCCTCTTCCAACCGGATCGTTCCCCCGCGCAGGCTGGCCAGAACGGGGCTTAGAATCTCATCGGTCGCGATCGTGCGCTCGAATTCCTTTGGTGCAGCAGGACCAAGACCGATCACGGCAGAATGCGCACCCTCTTCCAGACGGTACAGGCCAATTTCAGGGCCGAAGTACTGCGCCTCGAACCGACCGGGCGAGACTTCGTTTAGCGTAATCTCCAAGGTGTCGCCGTTGGGGAGGGTGACGGTGACCGGGCCAACCTCATCCTCCAGCGTTTGACGGATAATACGCATGGACTGGCCGTTCGCTTCGGCCCACAGCGCCTCTTCCTCAAGCTCGGGTTCTTTCATCATCCAATGCGCCAGCCTGCGGAGTAGTTCCAGCTGCGGGCCACCGCCCTCAAAGCCGCGGCTCCATAGCCAGGCGTGGTCTGATGCCATCAGCGCCACACGGCCTTCACCCACGCGATCCAACAGCAGCAACGGACGATCATCCACGCCGGTCATGAGCATATTGCCGGACAGCTGGCTGACATCGATCTGGCGCAGCCAAGCGCCCCAAGTCTCAGCATCGCCCAGATCAGCAGTAACCGGATGACGCTGGCCCAGATCGGTGACCATGGGCACGTACCGTTCCTCGTAAACCCGCGCACTGGGTTTTGCGGGCAGGACCGGCCCAAGAGGGGATCGGTACAGGCTGTCCGCCGTGGCAAAATCAGGGCCAGCAGCGACCAGCACCGCGCCACCATTGACGATATAGTCGCCAACATTATCCAGATAGATCGCAGGCAGGATGCCGCGCCGCTTGTAGCGGTCAAAGATGATCAGGTCGAAATCATTGATCTTCTCCAGAAACAACTCTCGCGTTGGGAAGGCAATTAGTGAGAGCTCATCCACCGGTACGCCATCCTGTTTTTCCGGCGGCCGGAGGATGGTAAAATGGACCAAATCAACCGAGCTGTCAGATTTCAGCAGGTTGCGCCAAGTACGCCCGCCCGGATGCGGCTCGCCCGATACCAGCAGAACACGCAGGCGATCCCGCACACCGTTCATCTGGATCAGAGCCGTGTTGTTGCGGTCGGTCAGTTCGCCCTCGGCCTGCGGGACCGTGAACTGGATGACGTTCCGACCACCATGCGGCAGCGTGATCGGGAGCTCGACGTCCAGACCGATTGGAATGGTGAACTGCTCGGGTTCACCTCCATCGACGGATATCTCAAGCGGAGCGTTAGTAACTCCAGCAGGCGCAGCGCCAGTATCTTCGACGCGCAGGGTCAGGGTCACGGGTTCACCGATAATGGCGAAGGCTGGGGCGTTACGCACGATCAGGCGCCGATCCCAATCGCCTTCCCGCCCGGTCTGCAACAGATGCATTGGAGCAGGCAGGTCGGGTGCCAGGTCTGCATCATGAACGATGCCGTCTGACACCACGATAATGCCCGCAATCCGCGCACGGGGTTCTTCGGCCAGCGCCGCGTTCAGCGCAGCCATGACCTGCGTGCCCTCGTCACCATCGCCGTCACCAACCTGGATGCGGCGCAGCTCGGTATTTTCTCGAGCTTCGATCTCGGTCGCGAGGTCGTTGGCAGCCTGAGCAGTCTGTTCGGCACGATCCGATAGGGTTTGACTGGCGCTTTCATCTTCAATCATCAACACGATGTCGGTAAGCGGCGCGCGATCTTCGACCTGATAAACAGGACCGCTAAGCGCCCCGAGGATGACCAAGGCCGCCAAGCCGCGCAGGGCCCAGCCCGACAGACCGCGCCAAAGCGCCAGAACCACACCTGACATGGCAATCAATGCCACGGCTGCCAGAAACGGCCACGGGATTAGCGGGTCAAATATGACGGTTCCGGTCATTGTCCCAACCTGTCCAAAAGCGCGGGCACGTGAACCTGATCGGATTTGTAATTCCCGGTCAGCACATGCATTACCAGATTAACCCCAAACCGATTGGCCAACTCGCGCTGTCGTTCTCCGGCATAACCGCGACCCACGGGCAACAGGGACTGACCGTTGCGATCCACCGCCCAGGCCCCGGCCCAGTCATTACCGCCGATCACCACCGGGGTCACGTTATCGTTGAGGTTTCGGAAGGGCATTCCTTCGATCTGCTCGGCATCGGGTGGCGCGGCTTCGACCCAGACCTCGGTGCCAGAATATCGTCCGGGAAAATCCTGCAACAGGTAGAAGGCGCGAGTCAGCACGTGGTCACGCGGAACAGGCTCTAACGAGGGGATATTCAGCGGTGCCGCCAGCTGTTGTAGCTTGCGCCCATTGGGACTGGAGGCCCCGAAACCGGCGATATCGGCATCGCGCGTGTCAAACAGGATCATCCCACCCGACCGCAGATAGGCGTTGAGCTTTGCATAAGCTTCAATCGAGGGCTGCGGCTGGTCCGGAGTAACAGGCCAATAGAGCAGCGGAAAGAATGCAAGCTCATCACGTTCAAGGTCGATGCCAATCGGGTCGGCGGGTTCGACCGAAGTGCGAAAATGCAGCGTCTGCACCAACCCGCGCAGCCCGGCCAGCGCGATATCGTCGACCTGAGCATTCCCGGTAAGTACATGGGCCAGCACAAGCTCATGCGTCGCGTTCAATGCAAAATCGGTGTCTTCAGGGGTCTGTGCCCGCACCTCGGGGGCAAGGAACAGGGCAGCAAGCGCAAATGCAACAGGGGTTGCCTTGGCCAAGCGCCCCGACAACGCCAAAGAGGCAATCACATCGATTGTCAGCAACAACAATGCAAGGCCAAGCAACAGCCCTTCCAACGGAGTCTCATTGCTGATCTCCTGACCCCGGATTGGGACGTCAGACGGCCAGATCACCGGGGATAGTACAGCATCCTCGGCAAGAACATTCCGCGCCAGTTTCTGCTTGCCGTTTTCATAAAGCCCCGGGCGCAGGTCCGGCCCGATTTGCCCAGAAACCAGTTCGTCTCCATCGACACCGGGCAGCGTTCCTGCGTCAGTCAAAACACCGAAGCCATCCATTATTTGAATCGGCTCCCATACGGTGCCCTGCATCTGAGCCTCTTGACGCGATTTGGCAGCAGAGGCAACGGCAAGCCGGTCGAGCATTTCGACAAACAGCCCGGACAGCGGCAGGCTGGACCATTCCGCATCAGCCGTGACATGGAACAGAACCACCTGCCCCAGCCCCAGCGGTTTTCGGGTCACCAATGGTGTGCCATCCGACAGTGACGCAATGACCCGATCCGCTAAATTAGGGTCTGGTTGTGCCATGACCTGAGTGGTCACAGAGACGTCCGCAGGAATCTCCAACCCATAGAACGGCGAGTTTTCAGTGAACGGAGCAAGCCCCTTCGCTTCACCCCAGCTCATGGCGCCGCCGACCGAGCGGCCACCGCTACGAAGTCGAACCGGCAACAGTGCATCCTCAGTATCGCGCCCCAGATCGCTGGCGGCCATGCGTGGGCCGGCAAAGCGCAGCAGCAGGCCGCCCTGTTCAACCCATTCGACGACTTCAGCCTGTTCCGACTCGGACAGCTTGGCCACATCCGCCAATACGATCACATCCGGGTTAGCGGGGAGAACCTCGGCCAGGCCGCCTTCGACAAAATCAGCGGTCGGAATCAGCACCTGTGTCAGGTAGTGAAGCGGCGACAGTAACTCTAACCCTTCGCGGTTCAGGGTGCCTGCGATCAATGCCACTTCGCGCCGACGCAGGCTGTCATCTGTCAGTGTAATGGCACCGGCAGAGCGCTGGCCTTGAATCTCGAACCGTGTAATGCGTGCGCGCAGTTCCGATGGAAGCGCAAGATCAATTTCCGCCTGCGTAGAGCCGTTTTCGAACTCAAGATTGGTCGATTGCAGCACCCGCATTGCTCCTGCCGGGTCGCGCCCTTGCGCCAGAACGGTGACTCTTTCCTCTGGTCCTGGATTAGCGCGCTGTACGCTTAATCGGATTGCGCCGTCCTGATAGGTGGCGGGCAAGATCGCGGTAACGGGTGCAGAGGATTGGTAGACAATCACGTCCCCACGCGCCTGTAGGGCAGAAGTCAAACGATCATGGCCGACATAGGACAGACGGTCGCTGAACCAATGGGTGTCGAAGCCACCTTCGACCTGTCCCAACGCGATCAGAGTTTGGTCAATCTGCGCTTGGGTTGGTTGCCACGGCATCGGTGTAAGGCCCGGCAGACGCCCACGCCACGCCTCGGCGGCCTGAAACACAGGTGCCTCAGGCTCAGTCAGACGCAAGATCGACACAGGACGACCCGCCCGCCCGGCTTCCGTCAATTGCGCATCAATCTGATCAAGTGTCGAGGACCAACGTGTCGCGCCCCCCCAGCTTGCATCCAGCAACAGCAGAAGCGGCCCAGATCCGGTCTCATCGCGTGAGGGGTTCAACACCGGCCCTGCCAGCCCGATGATGATCGCTGCGGCTGCCAGCATCCGCAGTAGCAGCAACCACCATGGTGTACGGTCCGAAACGCTTTCATCATCCTTAAGGCCCAGCAACAAGGTAACCGCAGGGAACAGTCGGCGGATCGGCGCAGGCGGAACAGCGCGCAGGATCAGCCACAGGATCGGCAGGGTCAAAAGGCCCAGCAGCACCCATGGCGCGGTAAAGCCGATGCCTGCAAGAACCGTCATTGCGCACCCCCATCTAAGGCGCGATAAAGCCACAACAGAGCCGATTGAGCACTGTCACCGGTGTGATGGAGCCCCATCTGCCATCCGGTCGCACGACAAAGCTGCGTCAGCGCGTCCTTACGCTGCGCAAGGCGATCCAGATAACGATCACGCAGGTCTGCGGCCTTCAAGGTTTCATGTCGAGCGGTGCCACCAACACTTTCAAAAATGGTACGTCCCGAATAGGGAAAGGACTCCTCGCTGGGGTCCAGAACCTGCAGCAACACGCCGCGCACGCCCCGGTCAGCGGCTTTGGTAAGGGCCAGCTCGACCTCGTCCAGCGGCCCAAGAAAATCCGAGATAAACACCGCACGCGCATGCGGGATCATGGCGCGGTGTTCGGGTGGCGCGTAATCGGTTTGCGCATCTTCAGACCAGGCTTGGGCCAGCCGAATGATCTGAGCATTCCCCCTGCGCGGGGGCAGCGTCGTGCCAGTCAGACCAACGCGCTCGCCGCCACGCACAAGCAAGATAGCGGTCGACAGCCCCAGCAGGCGCGCACGATCGGCCTTGGTCGGCAAGTTCTTGTCCGAAGCAAACCGCATCGACGCGCCCTGATCGACCCAAAGCATGATCGACTGTGCAATCTGCCATTCGCGCACACGTACAAACTGCTGATCACCACGGGCCGAACGGCGATGGTCGATCAACCGGCGACTGTCGCCAATCTGCGCAGGGCGGTACTGCCAGAAATCATCCCCCAGACCCGAGCGTCTCCGCCCGTGATCGCCCAATAAAACGGTTCCGGCCAGATGCTCGGCCCGCGCCAATAACGGCGGCAACCGGGACGCTTCGGCCTCGGAGCGTTCGCGTAGGGTCTGGGCGGCGCTCACGCCGCGGCCTCAGTTCGGACCAGCCCAGTAGCGGTGGACTCAATCAGGTCAGAGAGGCTGTCACCACGTGCCCGCGCCGCGAAGTTCAACGCCATACGGTGGCTGAGAACCGGACGCGCCATGGTCAGAACATCCTCGGCATTGGGGGCCAAACGGCCTTCCAGCATCGCATTTGCGCGCACGGTCATCATCAGAGCCTGCGCAGCGCGCGGTCCGGGACCCCAGGCAACAGTTTCCTTCACCCGCTCTGACACACCTGCCTCATCCGGGCGGAAGGCGCGGACCAGATCGAGGATCAGTTCGACAACCGACTCTCCTACAGGCATCCGGCGCAACAGAACCTGTGCGGCCAGCAATTCTTCTTTGGTGAAAATCTGATGCGCCTCGGCTTCCTCAACACCCGTGGTAGCCAGCAGAATATCACGCTCGGTCTGGCGATCCGGATATTCCACGTCGACCTGCACTAGAAACCGGTCCAGTTGAGCTTCGGGCAATGGATAGGTCCCTTCCTGCTCAATCGGGTTCTGCGTTGCCAGCACATGGAACGGTACGCCCAATTCGCGGTCTTCGCCCGCGACTGTCACCGTACGCTCTTGCATCGCCTGCAACAGCGCCGATTGGGTCCGGGGACTGGCACGGTTGATCTCGTCCGCCATCAGCAACTCACAGAAAATCGGGCCGGAGATGAAGCGGAAATGGCGGCTGCCATCTTCGGCAGTATCCAGCACTTCCGAGCCCAGAATATCAGCAGGCATCAGGTCCGGCGTGAACTGGATGCGGTTGCCATGCAGGCCCATCACGGTCGAAAGCGTCTCGACCAACCGCGTCTTGCCCAGCCCCGGCAGACCGATCAGCAGCGCGTGACCGCCGCACAAAAGCGCGGTCAGAGTCAGGTCCACGACCTTCTCCTGCCCGATAAAGCGGCGGGTGATCGAGGATTTGGCCTCTTGCAGCTTGTTTTCCAGCGCTTCGATCTCGGACACGAGGTCGGCAGGTTCGGACATGAGGTTCCCTTCCGTGGACTGTTATGATTGAAGTGTATCGCGCTGAGAGGAAATGGCAAAAGCAATGAGCGGACAAAAACCCGTGACCCCTTCACCAGACGGTCTGGCGGCTTCGGTCAAAGCGGCCAAAACGCGGGGTTTGCCGCCCGTTCACCTATGGAATCCTCCGTTTTGTGGCGATCTGGACATTCGGATCGCCAAAGATGGCACTTGGAGTTATCTAGGGTCACCGATCAACAGGGTCGAGCTTGTTAAGCTATTTTCCTCAATTCTTAAGAAAGAAGAGGGTAGGTACTTTCTCGTCACTCCCGCTGAAAAGGTGGGAATCACCGTCGAGGATGCGCCGTTTGTTGCCGTTGATTTTGAGCATGAGGGACAAGGCGAAGCCCAACGTCTGACTTTTACGACGCAAGTGGGCGATACAGCCATCGCCGGGCCCGATCACCCGATCCGCATTGTCCTAAATACGGAAACTGATGAGCCCTCACCCTACATATTGATGCGCGCGAATCTTGAGGCGCGCATTGATCGCAAGAGCTTTTACCGGTTGGTCGAGATCGCCAGACATCACGACGGTTGGTTTGGTGTCTGGTCGGACGGCCAGTTTTTCCCACTGATCGCATCTGATGTGCTAGAGGATTGAACCGGTCGCGGCTTGCGGTCCTGCGCCAGCACGACCGCAAGCGCCACCAGCGACGCGCCCAGCGCGCGGGTCCAGTTCCAGTCCTCGCCCAGCGCCATCATGATCACCATCACATAAAATGGCGCGATATTGATGTGGAATGACGCCAGGGCGACCCCTAGTTTTCCCACTGATGCTATGAAGAAAACTTGGCTCAGGCCCAGTGAGAACAGTGCGTAGAACACCAACATACCCATCTGCGCCACATCTACGGGGCGTGTAGGCATGACCTCTAGCCCCAGCAATCCGGCTAACGGCACCAGAATGGCTGCGGTCGACAATCCTCCGACCAATGTAATGGTGCTACGGCCCAACTGGCTAAGCTCGGGGAAGTCGCGCGCAGTGGCCATGCTGGCCCAACAGAACAGCGCGGTAGACACCACTGCGCACATCGCACCCAGTCCTAATTGTGCCGGTGCCACCGCGCTGGTGGCAATCAGGCCGCCAATGATTGAAATCACCAATCCCAGCGCAAAGCTCCAGCGCAATCGCCGCGTTCCCGCCACAAGCTCCATGATCGTAGCAATCAAAGGCGCACACGAGGCGATAATGGCAACGGTAACTGGGTCGGTCAGCTTCTGCGCCACAAGGATCAGGAACATTCCCGACCCTAGCCCCAAACCGCCGACCAGGAGGGCATGGCCCCAACGGGCGCGCAATACCTGAGCCGGTCCGTCCAGAATCAGCCAGAGTGGTACCATGACCAACACCGCAAGAGACATCCGTGCCGCGAACAGGGCGATCGGTGGCCAGCTTTGCAATAGGATCTCAGCCGCCGGGAAACCCGCCGCCCACGTCAGCATCGAAGCCACCGCCAGCGTATTTCCGGTGAACGCGGTCTGTCGACCGTCAGATACAGCTATAGCGGTCCCGCGCGCGGGTTCAGGGCTCATGGCCATCGTGATCAGACCTTATTGTTGGCGCGGCCCTCGCAACGGGATACCGCTTGAGCCTGATGGTCCCTGATTCGAAAGCCTTTATCTGGCCGATTTTCGACAATCTGTCGTTTTCAGTCTCTTTCACGTGGCCGTCGTGATCGCTAGGCTCTGCAAAGTTCGACACCGGATGCCCGATGCCCAGATTTGCCGCCAATCTTTCACTGCTGTTTGCAGAACTGCCCTATCTCGACCGGTTTCAAGCCGCCGCGCAGGCCGGGTTTACGGCTGTTGAAATTCTCTTCCCCTACGACCTCGCAGCCAAAGAGACCCGCCGCGCGCTGCTGTCCAGCGGGCTTGATCTGGTGCTGATCAACGCCCCGCCCCCGAATTATACCGGCGGTGAACCGGGTTACGCCGCCATGCCCGGCAGCTCTGACAGGTTTAAGTCCGATATCCGGCGCGTTCTGCGCTACGCGGATGTGCTGCGGCCAGAGATGATTCACGTTATGGCCGGATTTGCTTCCGGCCCCGAGGCCCTGCGTTGTTTTGTCGAGAACCTGCAATGGGCGGCAGATCTTGCGCCGGCACAGCGGTTTACAATCGAACCGCTCAACCCCGTATCGCAACCCGGTTACTTCCTGAACAATTATGATCTGGCCGCCGAAGTACTAGACCGCGTCGACCGCGCGAATGTCGGCCTACAATATGACAGTTTTCATGCGCAGATGATCCACGGCGACGCGCTGGCGATTTGGCACCGTTTTCAGCCCCGTATTGTCCATGCACAGATCGGGGCTGCGCCGGATCGCTCGGAACCTGGGCTGGGTACAATGGACTTTGCCGCGTTGTTTGCTGCGATGGACCAGTCGGATTACAGCGGCTGGGTCAGCGCCGAATACAACCCCTCAACCCGGCGGACTGAGGACTCACTGGCTTGGATACAGTATTAAACCCTGCATGAACGCTGGATTTTCAGACTGAAATGGCGCAATTGAGGGCATCGACACGCCAAGGATGCCTCGCATGATATCTGCCCGCTATGCCAATGCTCTGTTCGCCTTGATCATGTCCGGCCTGATGTCCTGCGTCGTCACCGGCATAGCCACGCTCAAAGCTATCGGCTTCAGCCCTTCAACACTCGGAGACTGGATGGCCTCTTGGGCCTTTTGCTGGCCTATCGCCTTTACCGTCATCCTGACGCTGGGCCCTTTCGTAAAACGCCTGATCGCCCGCCTAGTCAGGCCAGAAGCCTGACCCGCTGCAAAGAGGGCCCGCAGGGCTTGATGAGCAGCGCCGCCCCTAATGGGCCTCGGCCCAGTTCGCGCCTTGTCCGGCATCCGCGACCAGCTTGATATCCAGCTTCACTGCCGGATCAGCCGCCCCTTCCATCACCGCGCGCGCGACCGAGATGGTCTGATCCACGGCCTCTTCGGCCACTTCGAACAGCAATTCGTCATGCACCTGCAACAGCATCTTAGCGGGCAAGCCGTTGATCGCATCCGGCATCCTCACCATCGCGCGCCGGATCACATCTGCAGCCGTCCCTTGGATCGGAGCATTGATCGCAGCACGACGCGAGAACCCCGCATGCGGCCCCTTGGCATTGATCTCGGGTGTATGGATTTTCCGGCCGAACAGGGTCTGGACATAGCCATTCTCTTTGGCAAACGCGATCGTGTCGTCCATATAGCGCCGGATGCCCGGGAAACGTTCGAAATAGCGATCGATGAAACCCTGCGCATCCGCCCGGGGAATGCGCAGATTGCGCGCCAGCCCAAAGCCCGAAATGCCGTAGATCACACCAAAGTTGATCGCCTTGGCCTGACGACGGATATCCGGCGTCATCTCGTCCAACGGAACATCAAACATCTCGGACGCCGTCATTGCGTGAATGTCCAAACCATCCGCAAACGCCTGTTTCAGGGTCGGAATATCGGCGATATGGGCCAGAATCCGAAGCTCAATCTGGCTGTAATCAAGGCTGACCAGCACATTGCCCGGCTCGGCAATGAACGCCTCACGTATGCGCCGACCTTCCTCAGTCCGCACCGGAATGTTTTGCAGGTTCGGATCGGTCGAGGCCAAACGGCCCGTATTCGCCCCCGTAATCGAATATGACGTATGCACCCGGCCCGTATCAGGATTGATATGGGTCTGCAGCGCGTCCGTATAGGTCGATTTCAGCTTGGAGAGTTGCCGCCAGTCCAGCACCCGGCGCGGCAGTTCATGTTCGGTCGCAAGGTCCTCAAGAATGTCGGCCCCGGTCGAGTACTTACCGGTCTTGCCCTTCTTGCCGCCCTCAAGCCCCATTTTGTCGAACAGGATTTCACCCAGTTGCGCTGGCGAACCGACGTTAAAGTTCTCACCCGCCAATTCGTGGATTTCAGCCTCTAATCCGGCCATCTTCTGCGCAAATGCATTTGACATTCGGCTGAGAACATCGCGATCGACCTTGATGCCATGCATCTCCATTTCTTTGAGAACCGGCACCAATGGACGTTCAAGTGTTTCATACACCGTCGTCACCTGCACCTGATGCAACTGCGGCTTGAACAATTTCCACAGGCGAAGGGTGATGTCCGCATCCTCGGCAGCGTAGGCCGTGGCCTCGTCAATCGGCACCTTGTCGAAAGTGATTGCAGACTTGCCCGAGCCAAGCAGAGGTTTGATGGGAATCGGCGTATGGCTCAGATAGCGTTCAGATAGCGTATCCATGCCATGCCCATGCTCACCGCCATGCATGGCGTAGGACATCAGCATCGTGTCGTCGATGGGGGCGACGTCGACGCCATATCGCTTAAAGATCTTGGCATCGTATTTCATGTTCTGTCCGATCTTCAGGATCGACGGATCCTCAAACATCGGTTTCAGCAAGTTTAGAGCCGCATCCAGCGGCATCTGTCCATCGGCCAGCGCATCCGATCCGAACAGATCATCGGTCGCGCTTTCACGGTGAGTCAACGGGATGTAACAAGCCTCACCCGCCTCGACACATAGCGAAATCCCGACCAAATCGGCGATCATCTCATTCAGGCCAGTGGTCTCGGTATCCACCGCAACCCAGCCGCGCTCGTAGGCCTGATCGATCCATTTCTGCAAAGCCGCAGCATCGCGCACGCATTCGTATTTCGTTGCATCAAATGGGACGTCTTCGGCCTGTGACTCCGCCTCAGGCGTGGATATCTCGGGGATGACGGGGGACTCAACGCCCAGCTTGTCAGCAATGCGTTTGGTGAGCGTCCGAAATTCCATCTCTGCTAGAAACTTCATCAAAGTCTCAGCATCGGGATCCTTCACCTCAAGGTCATCCAGAGTGAAATCCAACGGTGTGTTTTCATCCAATTGCACAAGTTTCTTCGAAAGCTCGATCTGGTCGCGCTTTTCGATCAGAGTCTGGCGGCGCTTGGGCTGTTTGATCTCTTCAGCGCGATCCAGCAGGGTTTCCAGATCGCCATATTCATTGATCAACAGCGCCGCCGTCTTCACACCAATGCCCGGAGCGCCCGGTACGTTATCCACCGAATCCCCGGCCAAAGCCTGCACATCGACAACCCGCTCGGGCCCGACGCCGAACTTCTCAACCACCCCATCGCGATCGATCCGCTTGTTCTTCATCGCATCCAGCATCTCGACACCGCCGCCCACAAGCTGCATCAGGTCTTTGTCAGAACTGACGATGGTCACCCGCCCACCGGCCTCACGCGCCTGAACGGCGAGGGTCGCGATGATGTCGTCGGCTTCATAGCCTTCAAGTTCTTTGCAGGCGATGTTGAACGCCTTGGTGGCTTCGCGAGTCAGCGGCATTTGCGGGCGCAAATCCTCGGGCATCGCTTCACGGTTGGCCTTGTAGAGATCATACAGGTCATTACGGAACGTATGCGAGCCCTTGTCGAAGATCACCGCAACATGGGTCGGCGCATCCGGCCCGGCGTTCCCTTCGACATATTTCTGCAGCATGTTGCAAAAGCCCGACACGGCCCCAATTGGTAGCCCATCCGATTTCCGCGTCAACGGCGGTAAAGCGTGATAGGCGCGGAAGATAAAGGCTGATCCATCAATCAGATGCAGATGGCAGCCTTTTCCGAATTGGGTGGTGGTCATATGAGGCTCCTGCGCTGGGTTGCGCCAAGTTGTACAGAAGGGCTGCACGAAAGACGAGGCCACCTGGCCAATTCGTTGCGACCTAATTTGCCCGTGGTCTGGCCTTAGCTATTCGAAAAAGTGCGCTTATCCGCATTCCAAGCCAAGCCTGCTTTTTGCGCGATCAACGAGAACTGTTTGTTCAGCGAGCGATCATTCAGACGTTGGGACAGGCTGCGCAGTGGGATGAGGTTCCGCTCACCATATCCATCGATCAGGAAACAGGCTGGGCCCGCCCCCCGCGTTCCATAGACGATGTTCGAGCTTTTGACGTCGCGCGCGACGATGTGAAGGTCAAACATCTGCGCAACGAATGCATTCAACGCTTCCAAAACCGGGGCGTCCAATCCACTGCGGCAGACTTCATAAAGCTTGGGTGCAAGCCCGCCATCAAGGCCAGAAATGCGCTCAACCACAACCCCCGCCCCATGCGTCGTCTGAACCACGCCCAACATCCTGGACAGGGGTGAACGCTCAATTTCCGTCCCGAGTTTCAGCGATACCCGCAGCTCGCATTCCAGCTCTTTTAGCGTGCTGCGATACTGCGCCTCGGGGAACAGTTTCCATGCCAGTCGCTTGCCAAGCCTGTGCGAGACACGATCTTGGGACCGGGTAAAAACTTTGATCAGAAGGTCAGGATGACCGGGAAAGTCATAGACACTGCGCACAGTCCCGTTCGCGATTGGCTGGCTGTCGGAAAGGTCAATCGTTTTGGCTGTGAACAGCATTATCCATCCTCGCCAGTTACGACCGCCTGCCGTCCTGATCGCCCTTACGCGTCCTGACCAGAGTCCTCACCACGCAGCACGTATTTGCAATCGCAATAGGGGCACTCGACCCAACCAGTGTCTTCGGGAATCTGCAGCCAGACGCGCGGATGACCCAGCGCACCCTCGCCACCATCGCAGGCGACGCGGGTATTTTCGACAATCTTGGTTTCCGGCGCTTCGATGGTCACGGCTGGCGATCCTTCTTTGGTTGTCGGCCTCGCGGGCATGTATTAGGTGCGTTTATGGGCGATGAGCAAACCGGGGGCAAGGGCCACATGTCCGATGCGGCAATCACAATCAGATCACTGCGCAAGACCTATCGCGGCGGCAAGGGCCAGCCCGAGAAACAGGCTTTGAAAGGGATCGACCTGACGGTACCGCAGGGGTCCGTTTTCGGTCTGCTTGGCCCGAATGGAGCCGGCAAATCCACCCTGATCAACATTCTGGCGGGGCTGGTGGTCAAAACGTCTGGCAGCGTCTCGATCTGGGGCTTCGACCAGGATCAAAACCCGCGCCAATCCCGCGCCGCCATCGGCGTGATGCCTCAGGAATTGAACCTTGATCCGTTCTTTACACCTCGAGGCGCATTAGAAGTTCAGGCCGGGCTGTACGGTGTTCCCAAGTCTGATCGGCGAAGCGATGAGATCCTCGACCTCGTTGGCCTTGCCGACAAGGCCGAGGCCTATGCGCGCACGCTTTCGGGCGGAATGCGGCGGCGTCTGCTGCTGGCCAAGGCGCTGGTGCACCATCCCAAGATTCTGGTGCTCGACGAACCCACGGCAGGTGTGGATATTGAACTGCGACAGATGCTTTGGGCCAATGTGCGCAAGCTGAACGAACAGGGCATGACCATCATCCTGACCACGCACTATCTGGAAGAAGCGCAAGAGATGTGTGACGAGATCGCCATTATCAATCACGGCGAAAAGATCGCACAAGACAGCACGGCCAATCTGCTGGGCCGCATGGACAGCCGAACCATGGTGATCGTGCCGGATAGCCCCATACAGACTCTGCCTGTAGCGGATAACGTGATTGCAGCGCAACGTGAGAACGGCGACCTTGTGCTGCAATACCACAGCAACCTAACTACAGCCGAGCAGGTGCTGGAATCTGTACGTCAGGCCGATATTCGCATCCAGGACGTCCGCACTGAAGAAGCTGATCTTGAGGATGTGTTCCTTGCGTTGACCTCCAGTCGGGTCGACGACGCAACTGTCAACGACCCGAACCAACCACATCGGGGGATGCACCGCGTCAAGCTTTAGACACGATCGATCCGTGCGTGATAACAGTTGTTCAGAGCAGATCGGATGTGGATGTAAGCGACATCAGCGCGGGAGAAGATTTTTTTAGCCGCCTCATGCAACTGCGCCTGTGGGGTGATGATCCCGGTTCCATAGACAATTCGGTCGTCCGGACCATACCCTTTGATCAGGTAGTTGGGCGAGTCGGTCAACGCCTCGGGCAGCACATCCTCACTTTCATAGCGCGCGCAGGGGTCGGCACAAAGGAAGATCGGTCCAGTCTCTGCATAAGGCTGCGTTTCCGGGAAGGGTCGGTGCGCCAACACCAGCATCTCTTTGCCTTCCGGTATGTATTTCAAACAATGACGGCATGGGTTGCCCGCCCCATTGGAAATCGCACGCTCTGGTGGGTTTCCATATCCATCCGGCGCACCGGCGCGATATGCCTGAACCTGCTGTGTTGGTAGGGCTGAAATTCCGTGCATGATGTTTCTCCTTGATTTGAGATGATCATGGCAATCGCTTGTTTTGGACTCGACCCGTTTCCTGCGTATTGCAAAATCTGCAACCCTGCTTGCAAAAGAATGTTAGCGATAAAATAAGGGCTACCCGTCAGACCAATTTGGGTCTAAGCAAACATCAAACACCCCAAACGATCCATCTATGATTGAGGCTTTTGTCATGAGCGCTCAGAACTCCACCCTTCGTGGGCTTGCCTTTGCGTTCTTAGGCTTTGCCGTCTTCGCGACGCATGACGTGCTGATCAAGGTGCTGGGTGGCACCTATTCGGTTTTGCAGATCATCTTTTTTGCAACATTGTTTTCCTTTGTCCCTATGGCAGTAACAATTCTGGCCGATCGGACCACTGGGAATTTCCTGCCGCGGCATCCGTGGTTGGTGCTGTTGCGATCAGCGACGATGATCATGGCCATGTCTTGTGCCTTCTACGCTTTTTCGGTGCTGCCGCTGGCCGAAGTCTATTCCCTGCTATTTTCCTTCCCGCTGATCGTAACTGTTCTGTCGATTCCGATTCTGGGTGAGGTGGTCCGTGCCCAAAGGTGGGCGGCCGTGGGCGTCGGCCTGATCGGCGTCCTGATCGTCCTGCGCCCTGGCGCAACCGAAATCACCCTGGGCCATTTAGCGGCTCTGGCAGCAGCCTTCTGCAGCGCATTTGCTTCGGTTCTTGTCCGCAAAATCGGGAATGAAGAACGCTCTGCCGTCCTGATCCTTTATCCTATGCTGCTGGCCATCGCCGTCATGAGCGTCGCCCAACCGGCAGTCTATCAACCACCATCATTGCTGCATCTGGCGATGATGGCGTTTGTCGGGGTGTTCTCGGTAATCGCACAGCACCTGATCATCCTTGCTTATCGCGCCGCCCCCGCCGGCGTCATTGCGCCCAGTCAATACAGCCAGATCATCTGGGCCACGATCTTCGGCGTGATTTTCTTTGGCGAGCATCCGGATATCTGGGTCGCGGTTGGTGCGAGCGTCATCATTGCATCCGGCGTCTTTGTGGTCTGGCGAGAGAGCCGATCAAACACTACCTCTGCTAATACGCCTGTGCTGCGCGTCAGGTCGCCCCGGTCAGATACTGGAGCGACGAGGCCTGGGGACTAGAACCCCGGCCTTCAAGTTTCCTTGCATTTGATCTTGAGATCGCCATTTTTTCCACACTTTTCAAAGCGGTCTATAGCGCGAACAAGATCACTCAGTCTTTTGTGACCATAGGTACGGGCATCGAAGTCCGGATAAATTTTACTCAATTGGCTTCCGACAAACGCAAGGCTTGCCCAGCCATCAGGCTCGTTTGTGTTCTGCGCCACATTACGAATTAGTTGATATGCATGGTTCAGATTTTGTCTCGGATCAGTACTCTCGACCGATTTGGCTTGCGGCATACCCGCTTGAGGTTTTTCAATATTCTCAATGTAGATGAACCGGTTGCACGCTGCGACAAACGCCTGTGGGGTTTTGAGTTCTCCAATTCCATACACATCCAGTCCCTGTTCGCGAATCCGACTGGCAAGGCGCGTGAAATCGCTGTCCGAAGATACCAAAACAAACCCGCCGAACCGTCCAGAGTGCAGAATATCCATAGCATCAATGACCAGTGCGATATCGCTGGAGTTCTTTCCAAACGTATTGGCAAATTGCTGATGGGGAACGATGGCATATTCCGCCAAGGTTTTACCGTCCCAACCCTGAGGCGAACCATTAGAAAAGTCACCGTAAACTCGTCTTAATCCGGCTTCGCCCAATGTGGCGATTTCTTCGAAAATTTCTGCGGCATGTTTTGCGGGCACGTTGTCCGCATCGATCAGCACCGCCAGGCGGTCTGTATTCCCAATTGTCACCTTCATCCCTCAACTCAATATTTAATTCTTAAAGAGGAACGTATGTACAAAAAAAGGCGGGCAAAAGCCCGCCCTCCTCTTTTATCTCGGTTTTATCAGTAGACGACCACTGATCGGATACTCTCGCCCTTATGCATCAGGTCGAAACCGTGGTTGATGTCATCCAGGCCCATGGTGTGGGTAATCATGGGGTCGATCTCGATCTTCCCGTCCATGTACCAATCCACGATTTTCGGGACGTCGGTGCGTCCACGCGCTCCGCCAAACGCGGTGCCACGCCATGAGCGGCCTGTTACCAGTTGGAACGGTCGGGTCGAGATTTCGGCACCCGCAGGAGCCACACCGATGATGATCGATTCACCCCAGCCCTTGTGAGCCGATTCCAGCGCTGCGCGCATTACGCCGACATTGCCTGTGGCGTCAAAGGTATAATCCGCGCCGCCCTTGGTCAGGTTGACCAGATACGGCACCAGATCACCTTCGACCTCAGAGGGGTTCACGAAATCGGTCATGCCGAACTTGGTCGCCATTTCCACCTTGGCTGGATTCAAATCAACGCCCACGATCTGATCCGCGCCAGCCAGACGCAGGCCCTGAATCACGTTCAGGCCGATACCGCCCAAGCCGAACACGATGGCACGGCTGCCAATTTCTACCTTGGCAGTGTTGATCACCGCGCCAATTCCGGTGGTCACGCCGCAGCCGATATAGCAGATCTTGTCAAAGGGCGCGTCCTCACGCACTTTGGCGAGCGCGATTTCAGGCAGAACCGTATGGTTCGAGAAGGTCGAGCAGCCCATGTAGTGCAGGATCGGATCGCCATCCAACGTAGAAAAACGCGAGGTGCCATCCGGCATGAGGCCCTGGCCTTGGGTTTCGCGAATTGCCTGGCACAGGTTGGTCTTGGGATGCAGGCAGTATTCGCACTCACGGCACTCGGGCGTATAAAGCGGGATGACGTGATCGCCGGGTTTCAGGCTGGTTACACCCGGGCCGACCTCAAGCACGACACCTGCGCCTTCATGGCCCAGAATGGCGGGAAACAAGCCTTCAGGGTCGGCGCCCGACAGTGTGAATTCATCGGTATGGCAAATGCCTGTCGCCTTGATCTCGACCAGAACCTCGCCCGCTTTGGGGCCTTCAAGGTTTACGTCCATCACTTCCAAAGGTTTGCCTGCCTGAACGGCGACGGCAGCACGGGTACGCATGGTGCTTGTCTCCCTGTCTGTTTTGCCCGACCCTGCGTCAAATACAGGGTTTTTTCAACTGCGCTTTCATGACAGGTTGGCTAAATCTTTGATATTTCAGAAACGACATCACCAGAAAGCCCTGCGCCAATGTACCGTTTATTTCCGATCCTAATTCTTCTGACCGCATGTTCTGAGACCTCTGCACCGCAGGACGCGGCGCTTGAACTAGAGGAGGCACCGGTTGATCTTGCATTTTGTAAGGGAGAACCGTTTGCGAACACCATTGGTGAGCCGGTTTCAACCATACAAGCCCAACTGCCTGAACGGTCGCGCGTTCTGGGCCCGGATGATATTGCCACGCAGGATTATCGCATCGACCGGCTGAACGTTTATGTGAACGGCGCAGGCACAATTCAGAGGCTTACCTGCGGATAGGGTCACTTTCCCCGGTACACCAGAATATCGGGCAAATAATCGATCAGGCGCACAACCCATGAGAACGGTACCGGGAAATCGGTTCGAAACCGGCGACGGGACATGGCGCGCACTACGCGATCGGCCGCATCTTCGGGTGTCATCAGCATCGGCATTTTGAAACTGTTCTTGTCGGTCAGACGGGTCTTGATGAACCCCGGATTGACAATGCGCACCGTCACGCCTGACCCTGCCAGATCGTGCCGCATGGTCTCGGCCAGCGAGATCAGCGCAGCCTTGCTGGCCCCGTACGAGATCGCATTGGGAAGCCCATGATACCCGGCAAGCGACCCAATCAGCGTGATATCACCACTGCCTGAGCCCACAAATCCTGGGACGGTTTCACCCAACACCCGAAGCGCACCGGAATAGTTCACATCGCTGATCGCCAAAGCGGCATCGGTGTCCCAATCTGACGTACTGATCGGCTCATAGGCGCCTGCGTTGTAGACAAGCGCGTCAATTGAGCCAGCCTCCACCACAGCGCGGCGCACAGTGTCGAGATCAGTCACATCCATCGGTACAGCACGTGCATTGGGCAAGGTGCCACAGATTTCATCCAATCGCTCGGCATTGCGAGCAGAAAGGATCAGATGCGCGCCTTCGCGGCTCAGCTTTTCGGCCAAGCAACGGCCCAACCCTTCGCTGGCGCCAATGATCCAGTAGGTTTTTCCGTCAAAACTGCTCATGCGTAAGTCTTTTTTCGTACTACTAGGTCGAATACGTTCTGACAGCAGCAATGGATCACACCCAGCGCTCGTAGCATTCGGCAAGATAACACTACATAGCGCGTCGGAAAAAAACTTCTAACGCGGTTGATCCAAAGGCTCATTCCCTGCGTATCTTGTTGTAAATACCGAATAACGAGGATGGAATGTTCGACGAAACCCGGGGCGTACGCAAGAAAATCGCAGTCATAGGCGCAGGCATTTCAGGTCTCTCCGCAGCTTATCACCTTTCCGAAGACAACGATATAACCGTGTTCGAGGCTGAGCCCCGACTGGGCGGCCACGCCCGCACGGTGATGGCCGGAAAGAACGGAGATCAGCCGGTAGATACCGGTTTCATCGTCTTCAACTATGTCACATACCCCTATTTGACCCGGCTGTTTGATGAGCTGAACGTGCCGGTCACCAAAAGTGAGATGAGCTTTGGTGCAACTATCGACAATGGCCGCATTGAATATGGGTTGAACAATCTGCGCACTTTGACCGCGCAGAAGCGTAACCTCGCGCGTCCAGCCTACTACAAGATGATCGCCGATATCCTGCGGTTTGGCAAAGAGGCCCCCGAAGCCGCGCAGGACGACGACACCACGATCGGTGAGCTTGTGGATCAGCTGCGTCTCGGCCACTGGTTCCGGCACAATTATCTGATGCCGATGTGCGGCGCGATCTGGTCAACTCCGGTCGAGTTCGTCGATCAGTTCCCAGCCCGCTCGCTGGTGCAGTTCTTCCGCAATCACGCGCTGCTGGCCTCGGGCCGTGCCAATCAGCACCAGTGGTACACCGTGAAAGGCGGCAGCATCGAATATGTCCGCCGGATCGAGGCCGCTCTGCGTACGCGGGGGGCCGACATTCGTGTGGCCTCGCCCGTTCAGCGGATCGAACGGCACGATCTGGGTGTCACGGTGCATGCCGGCGGTGACGCCGATCTGTTTGATGAGATCATCCTGGCCACCCACTCCGATCAGTCCCTCGCCATTTTGGGTGATGCAGCGACCAAAGCGGAAAAAGCGGCGCTCGGCGCGATTAGATATCAACCGAACAAAGCTATCCTGCACTGTGATCCCCGCCAAATGCCCAGGCGGCGTGCTTGCTGGTCCAGTTGGACCTATCGATCGCAAAAGGGCAATGTTGGGGTCACATATTGGATGAATCGGCTTCAGAATATCCCCGACAGTGACCCACTGTTTGTGACCCTGAACGCCGCATCAGACATTCCCGCGGACAAAATCTATGACGAGGTCGAGTTCGCCCATCCGGTGTTCGACAAAGCCGCCCTGCGCGCGCAAGGGCAAATCCGCGAGATGCAGGGACAGAACCGAACCTGGTTTGCCGGGGCGTATAATCGGCATGGTTTCCACGAAGACGGGATTGCCAGCGCAATGCATGTTGTCGAGCGCCTCACCGCCATCCCGCAGAGCATCGGAGCTGACAATGGTATCCCTGAAACGGACCTCGCTGTTTCGGCCAGCATATAGAACCTGTTGCGCTGCGCTGCTGTCACTGGCGCTGATGGTCCCCGGCGGACTGGCGGCTTCGCCTTTGTCGGATGCAATCAAAGACCCTAAGCTGCGCGGCACCGGGACATTCCGTTTTCTGGGGCTTCCGCTCTATGACGCCAAGCTTTACACGCCCGGCGGTGCCGCATTCAGCTGGAATCAGAATTTCGGACTGCAATTGACCTATCGAAAAAACCTGAAACAAAAAGCACTGGTCGAGTCGACGCTTGAAGAGATGGCCCGACAAGGCAATTCTGCGCCGACGGAAGCCCAATTGCAGAGCTGTTTTCAGGCGGTCAGCAAAGGCGATAGCTATCTGGCCATCGCGCAAGGCCCCAACAGCGTCAGCTTCTGGCGCAACGGAAGCAAAACCTGCACCCTGACAAATCCGGGTATCACACGCAGCTTCATGTCAATTTTTCTGGGTAACAATACACGATCCGCCTCGTTCACACAGCAGTTGAAGGGGCAGTGATGCTGTACCCGCGTGTCAGCCTCTATGCGCTAATGCTTGCTGCAGCAGGTATCCCGCTTTACATCCACCTACCGCGCTTTGCCGCCGTGAATCTCGGTATCGGGCTGGGGGTCATTGGCACCATTCTGCTGGTCATCCGGCTGGTCGACCTGGTGCAAGATCCACTGATTGGCTGGGCCATTGATCGCTGGCCCGGTGGGCAGATGTTATTTGCCGCCGCCGCTGCGCTGGGTCTCGCAATTGGATTTCCATTGCTGTTTGGTTTGCCAGAAGGGGTAAGTATCGCCGCATTAGTGTCTATTCTGATCCTGTTATTCTCGGCCTACAGCCTTGGGACCATCTTGCTTTACGGCCGCAGCGCCACGCTGGCGAAACAGGCTAGCGCGAAGGAACTGATGACACTGGCCGCCTTCCGCGAAGGCGGACAACTGACCGGAGTTATCATAGCAGCCGCAGCACCCGCTGTGTTCGTGGCGCTTGGCGCAGCCGCGCAGGGGTATCCGGCCTTTGGAATGTTTCTCGGGCTTCTGAGCGTTGTGACTCTGGCTGTTACCCTGCCAATGTGGCGACGCACGCCGATCACCGGTCAAGGGCTGTCCTTTGCAGGCCTAGGACAGGCTGGGGCTTTACGTCTGCTTGCCCTTGCGTTGGTCAACAGCCTGCCCGTCGCCATCACCTCGACCCTGTTTCTGTTCTTTGTTGAAGATCGGCTGCAACTGCCAGGCAAAGCGGGGCCATTGCTGATCCTGTTCTTCCTCAGCGCCGGGCTCAGCGTTCCGTTCTGGGCCAGGCTCAGCAATCGGATTGGCCCGAAACAGACTCTGATGATCGCCATGCCGCTGGCCATTCTCGGCTTTGTCGGGGCCGCTCTTCTAGCCCCTGGGAGTCTCGTCGGTTTCGCCATCATATGCCTCGCATCCGGCGCGGCGCTTGGGGCGGACATGGTTGTCCTGCCAGCAATGTTCTCGGTCGTTCTGACCCGGGCCGGGCTGAACGCATCTGCTGCGTTCGGCATCTGGTCTTTCGCAGGTAAGCTGGGTCTAGCTCTGGCCGCCTTTTTCACACTGCCGCTACTGGAACGCAGCGGCTTTACACCTGGACAGGCCAATTCTGCCGAGGCTTTGAATACACTCACCCTCGCCTATGCGGTGCTGCCCTGCATCTTGAAACTCGGAGCGTTTGGCATGGTCCTGACCCTCCCGACAGAGGTCTCTGCCAAATGAAAACGCTCCTGATCTGTCTGCTTGCGATTTTTGCGCTGTTTGCTGTGAAGAACCGGTTCCTCAGTTTCCGCTCACAATCACCCTCCGACTACAGCGGAACCGGACCTGAGTTTTCACTCAAAAAGAACCTGAATGGCGAAATCCTGTCCGAAGGATTGATCTATGGCCCCAACGGCAAGATGTCGAACAGCTTTGTCGCACGCATGGTGGGCGAATGGGACGGCAATACCGGTACGCTGTCCGAGTATTTCACCTATTCCAACGGCAAACAGATGACCCGCAAATGGCATCTGACGTTGGGCACGGGCAACACTTTCACCGCAACAGCGGACGATATTGTCGGCGAGGGCAAAGGCGTGATTTCGGGCTCAACCGTCAAGCTAACCTATCGCATCATCCTGCCCGAGGACGCGGGCGGGCATACACTGGATGTGACCGACTGGATGTATCTGACGGAGAACGGTGTAATCATGAACCGATCCGAGATGCGAAAATTCGGGATCAAGGTGGCCGAGCTGGTCGCCACGATGCGCCCTGCGCCTGAAGTGAAATCCGCCCATCTGCATGGCGCAAACGGCCACGATACAGACTCTGAGCTGAGGGTTTTGCAATGATCGCCCGCCGTATCCTTATTGCAGGGGTCGCGATCGCGGGGTTGGCCATCCTCGCCGCATGCTCGGCCAAACCGCGTATACCAAAATCGTTTCTGTCAGATCGTCAGCTGAACCTTGAAGAGTTCTTCGAAGGTAAGACTGTCGCTTATGGTCAGTTTCAGGATGTACTAGGTAATGTCCCGCGTCGCTTCCAGGTCGATATTGACGGCACATGGGACGGAGAGACTCTGACGCTTGTCGAAGATTTCGTCTATGACGATGGTGCGACCGAACAACGGATCTGGACCCTGACCAAGACCGGCGATGACACCTGGACCGGCACCGCTCCCGGTGTGCTGGGCACAGCCAGTGGGGTCGAAAGAGGCGATACGTTTAACTGGAAGTACAAAATCGACCTGCCCGTCAAAGACGGCACCATGCGTGTCAATTTCGATGACTGGATGTGGTTGTTGTCGGATGACCGGTTATTGAACCGAGCCTATGTTTCGCGTTTTGGCGTAAGGCTGGGTGAAGTCATATTGTACTTCGAGAAGAAGTAGTCACCCCGCCAGCACAGCCAGCGGGGCAAAAAAGTATCAGACGGTTCCGCCCAGACTGCCTTCAAGCTCGACCATCTCCTGACCACCGGCCATCAGGTCCTGCAGCTCTTCCGGGGTGATCTGGCCACGCTGCGCCGTACCCAGCGTCTGCCCGCGATTGAGAACCGTGAACCTGTCACCAACCGCCAGTGCATGGCGGACGTTGTGAGTAATGAAGACCACCGCGATCCCCTGCTTGCGCACCTTGTCGATGGTCGCCAGAACATTGGCTGTTTGGCGCACCCCAAGGGCCGAGGTCGGTTCATCCAAAATCAGAACCTTCGCCCCGAAATGCACCGCCCGCGCGATGGCGACGGTCTGGCGTTCACCACCTGACAGCGTGCCCACCGCCTGATCAGGGCCGCGCAAGTTGATCCCCATTTTCTTCATCTCTTCCATCGTGACCTTGTTGGCATAGTCATGATCAAAAAAGTGAAGAGGTCCGACCTTCTTTACCGGCTCATTGCCCATGAAGAAATTGCGCGAGACCGACATCAGCGGGATCATGGCCAGATGCTGGTGTACGGTTGCGATCCCGGCCTCGATGGCATCACGCGGGTCGGCGAAATGCATGGGGTGGCCTTCGAACAGAATTTCTCCGTGGGTGGGCTGGTGTACGCCCGACATGGTCTTGATGAAGGTCGACTTTCCCGCACCGTTGTCGCCGAGAAGGCAGTGGCATTCACCGGGGAACACGTCCACCGAGACACCCGCCAGCGCGATCACGCTGCCGAAGTGCTTTTCGATGTTTTTCATCTGGATGATGGGTTCATGTTCGGGATTCATATCAACGCTCCCCCGTGATGATGCGGCGGATATAGGTGTTGAGGATCACAGCCCCAAGCAGGATCACCCCTAGGAAGACCCGGAACAGCGAGCTTTCGACACCGGCAAAGAACAACCCCTGTTGCACCACGCCAAAGATCAACGCGCCCAGCGCCGCGCCCAGTACCGAGCCGTATCCTCCGGTCAGAAGCGCGCCGCCGATGACCACGGCGATGATCGCCTCGAACTCTTTTAGCAGACCCCGGTCAGCACCAGCCGATCCGAACTCCATCACCTGACAGACCGCAAAGACGGTGGCGCAGAAGGCCGTGAACATAAACATCAGAATCTTGACCCGGTTCACAGGCACACCCGAGTTGCGCGCCGCCTCAGCATCCCCGCCCGAGGCGAAGATCCAGTTGCCGAACCGCGTTTTGGTCAGCAGCACGTGACCAAAGATGATCAGTGCGATCGCCCAGACAATCAGCATTGGAATACCATCCACAACTGGCTGACCGGCGCGGGTGCCACGCTCGAATACGGCGATGATCCCGGCATCCCCGAGCCATTGGAACAATCCCTGCAAAATTTTACCACCAAAGATCGGCGCCAGCCAATCGCCTTCGGCTGCGTCTTTCACACCGCCGATAATAGTTTTGCGCTCGATCACCTGCGGCAGGAAGATTGTAAAGCCGCGCAAAATGAACAGAAAGGCCAGCGTTACGATAAAGCTGGGCAAACCAGTCCGGATCACGATCCAACCGTTCAGCGCGCCGATTGCCACCGCCATTGCAAACGTGACGAGAATCGCCATCCAGACCGGCCACGCCAGCGTGACCGAAAAAATTGCGATCATCATGCCCGAAAAGCCAATCATCGACCCGACTGACAGGTCAAACTCACCGGCAATCATCAGAAGGCACGCACCTACGGCGATGATCATGAACTGCGCCGAGACAACCGACCAGTTCATCATGCCCTGTGCGTTGAACATGCCGCTGTCAAAAGCGAACAAAAGAAAGAAGGTGAAGACGGCAACGGTGCCAACCATCCCGCCGAGTTCAGGCCGGATCAAGGCCTTGCGCAGCGGCGATATTTCTTTAATCCGTTCGTCGGTTACAGCCGTGTTTTGAGCAGACTCGCTCATTAGAACGCCCCTCCGAGTTAAGCAGTGATTTTGCGTCAGATAGTTGTTGGCGGGCGCCGCTTTGGCGGGGCGCCCGCGCTGTAAGAATCAGCGGTACTCGCCAGCAAATTCTTCGATCTTGGTCAGACCATCAGCAGTTACGAAGCCGGGACCCGAATTGATATTGTTGCCCGGCAAAACGCCATAGCGGTGATAGTTGGTCATCACAACAACCGGCAGGTAAGCCTGCAGGAAGGGCTGCTGATCAATTCCCCACTGGATCACGCCAGACTTGATGCCTTTGACAATCTCACCACCCAGATCGAAGGTGCCGAAATAGATGTCACCGGCCATACCATTTTCTTCCAGCGCCAGAATTGTCGGATCAGCCGAGGTTGGACCCAGTGTCAGAACCGCATCAGTATCCGGGTTCGCCGACAGATAGGCCAGCACGCGGTTCTTGATCTCGGCTGGGTCCTGGCCGGCGTCGATCATCTGATCCCCCAGTTCAATGCCCAAGCCGTCTGCAAAGCCCTGACAACGTTCCTGGCTTGAGGGCTGAACGATATAGTGGTTCACACAAAGGAACGAGCCGATGCCGTCACCCTTGGCGCGCTGGCCTGCAGCAAATCCGGCATCATATTCGGGCTGACCCACATACATCAGGGCACCAACTTCACGGGCCTGATCCGGCGTACCAGTGTTCATGATGATGACATCAACGCCCGCATCGACCGCTGATTTGATCGGTCCGCTCAGCACATCATAATCCGCCAACGTGGTAATGATCCCGTTCGGACCCGAAGCAGCCGCCTGATCGATAATCCGCGCCATATCGGCAAGGTCGCCAGTGGGCGGATTGCGGTATTCGACTTCGACACCCATCTGGTCGCCTGCCAGAGCGATGCCGTTCTTGATCGTGTTCCACCAGCTATCGCTGTCTGGCGCGTGGCTGACCAGAATGTATTTCTCACCTTCCGCCGCAGCGCCCGTGGCTGCGATCAGAGGCGTCGCAGCTACCGCCGCCGCCAGCGCCAACTTCTTCGTCAGTGAAGTCATGATGTCCTCCCAAAACTCATTTTATCGCGGATTGAGGCAGTCCTTCGCACCTCTCCGACTCGAGTTAGAGCATATCTGTCAAAATTTTGCAACCGGTTGCAAACGGTGTCAGATGTGTTTCATACTGTATCTGCCAAAGAATACAGGTAAAAGGACTGCCACTAAACGCAGGAAGGTCAGACGGATCATGGCTGTCACATTGAAAGAGGTTGCAGAACGCGCCGGCGTTTCACGCTCGGCGGTGTCGCGCACTTTCACCGATGGGGCCTCGGTTTCTGACAAGATGCGCCGAAAAGTCGAGAAGGCCGCGCGTGAGCTGGGATACAGCCCAAATGCACTGGCTTCATCTCTGACCACAGGCCGAACTAAGCTGATCGGTCTGGTCTCGAACAACTTCCACAACCCGATATTTCTTGAAGTTTTCGACCTCTTTACCAGGGGGCTGCAGGACCGAGGCCTGCGCCCATTGCTGGTGAATCTGACCGACGAGGTTGAACCCGAAAATTCGGTACGAATGCTGCGCCAATATTCGGTCGATGGCGTTGTCGTAGCGTCGTCGACCTTGCCGCCCGGGTTCGCAAAAGCGTTTCGGGATGCTGGCGTACCAGTGGTGCACAGCTTTGGCCGGTCATCCTCTTCACCGCAGGTTCATGTGGTCGGGATTGACAATGTGGAATGCGGACGCATGGCGGCCCGCGAGCTGGTCGCGCGTGGTTATACGAAAGTAGCCTTTCTAGGCGGACCCGAAGCGGCGACCTCGACCCAGGATCGCCATGCAGGCTTCATGTCAGAGATGGCCCGGCATCCTAGCATTGATGTGACCTGCTCGTTTGCTGAGGCTTACTCATTCGATGCAGGTCGTCAGGAAATGCTACGCTTGCTCCAATCTGAGCGGGCTGATGCATATTTCTGCGGCGATGACGTGTTGTCCATCGGGGTGTTATCCGCAATTCTGGATAGTGGCCTAAAGGTGCCCGAAGACATCGGCATCATCGGCCTGAACGACATGGAAATGGCACGGTGGGAGAATATTGATCTCACCACCATCCATCAGCCGATCCGGCAAATCGTGAGTTCCTCGATCGAGCTAATGGTGGCAACCCTGAACGAACCCGACCGATATCCGGAGGCGCGGATATTCCCATGTTCGGTGGTGGAACGGGGCACATTGCGCCCCGTATCTGAGAGTTAACGAAACATCGGCGGCCGGGCATCCATCCACGCGCTGCCCTGTTTCGCCGACTCGACCGCTGTATGCACAGCCGCCATCGACCGCACGCCGTCTGCCGCATTGGGCAAGCCGTCGCGGGTTTCCCCGGAAATTGCATCTGCGAGATCGCAATAGATATTCGCAACCGCCAACGGGAACCCTTCGGGATGCGCAATCGCCACCCGGCTGAGTCGTTGCGCGTCTTCATGCAGCCCGCCTTCGCCTTTTTCTATGATCTGCAGGCGACCACCAACAGGCGTGTAGATAAGCTGGTTCGGCTGCTCCGACGCCCATCGAAGACCGCCGGTTTCTCCGAACACCTGAATGTCGAACCCGTGCTGCCGACCGATGGCGACCGAAGAGGTCCACAACCGGCCAACAGCGCCTTTTGTCGTGCGGAAGTTGACCATGGCATCATCTTCAAGTTCACGGCTGCCAATGGTTGAAGCAAAATCTGCAGACAGGGTCTCAACCTCATCATCCGCAATGAATCCGGCCATATGCATCGCGTGGATACCGCAATCAGCGAACTGCCCTGAAACACCCGCCATCGCCGGATCATAACGCCAGCGCACGCGTGGATTGTCAGCATCAGTGGCGTCTCCGTGATGTCCGTGACTGAAATTGGTAACGACCAGACGGACTTTGCCGATCTCACCTGCGCGCACCATCGCGCGAGCCTGACGCACCATCGGATAAGCCGAGTAACAGTAGTTTACCGCGCAAATCTTTCCTGATTTCTCGGCGACTTTGACAATCTCTTCGCCCTCTTCCACCGTCATGGTCATGGGCTTTTCGCACAGCACGTTGAACCCGGCCTCAAGGTACGCTTTGGTGATCTCGAAATGCGTCGCATTTGGAGTGGCTACAGTGACCAGATCAATCCGATCCTCGCGCCCGCGCTCACCTTCCAGCATCTCGGTCCAGTCGCCGTAGGCTCGGTCTGCCGCGATACCCAATCGTTGGGCGTATTCGCGACCAATGTCAGGCCTGTGATCCAGCGCCCCGGCGGTGAATTGGAAATGTCCGTCCGCCAGCGCTCCCAACCGGTGCGCCGGTCCGATCTGGCTACCTTCGCCGCCTCCGATCATGCCCCATTTCAGCTTGGTCATGGTCTGGACCTCCTTAACTGAAACCAATGGATTCAAGGTATTCACGATTCTTCCGCGCGTCCCCTACAGGGTCGGGATCAAGCGTCGGGTCGCAATCCTGTTCGACCGTGCACCATCCTTTGAAACCTGCGTCCAGCAGCACCTGGCGAACGGTCGGAAAGTCTACGTCTCCTTCACCCAGATTGCAGAAAATCCCCTGCCCGCAAGCATCATAGAAGCCCGTCCGATTGGCAATTACATCCGCTTTCACTGTCGGAGAGATATCCTTGAAGTGCATGTACGAGATCCGATCAACGTAGCGCTTCATGAAGCCGACCGGATCGAACCCGGCATAAGAGTGATGCCCCGTATCGAAGCAAATTTTAAGAAGGCTTTCATCGACCTCGTCCAGCAAACGGATAAGTTCAGGTTCAAAGTCCATGAAGCCCGCAGCATGAGCGTGCATCCCAACGGTCAGCCCGTATTCCTCGGACCCGATCCGCGCGCTTTCAGAAATCCGATCCCGGAACGCCGTCCACTCGGCCTTGTCCATCTGCTCAGCCTCATCGGCGCGACCAGCGGTTGGCGCGCGGCGGGGTGAGATCGCATCGATCAGCACCATGTGCTGCGCCCCATGCGCTTTCAATGCGCGAGCGGTGCGGTGGGTGGCGTCCAGCACGTCTTCCCACGCGTCGGGGTCGTGATAGTTGCGGAACACAACGCCGCCGATCAGTTCAAGATCATGCTCGGCCAGCGCATCGGCCAGCACCGCAGGGTCTTCGGGCATGAAACCCACCGGGCCGAGTTCGATACCCTTATACCCGGCCGCAGCGCATTCGCTGAGAACGGTTTTCCAATGCGGATTGCGCGGGTCCTGCGCAAATTCCACGCCCCAGGAACAGGGCGCATTGCCAATTCTGATGCTCATCTTGTCTTGTCTCCGATGCTCAGAAATCTTCGATATTTTTCCAGCTTTCATCCGCTGACGATGCCAATGCCGCAGCGACGACCCGGTTGACCTCATGCCCGTCGTGGAAGGTCGGCCAGACCGGTTTACCTGTCTCGATCGCGCGCAGGAAATCTCGCGCCTCGATGATGATCTGATCCTGATAGCCCGTGCCATGGCCCGGCCCTTGACAGAACGGCTCATAGTCCGGGTGCGCAGGGCCGGTCAGGATCTTACGAAAGCCACGCTCAGCTTCGGGACCCTCCATACGGTAGAGCCACAAAACGTTCTGGTCTTCCTGATCAAAGCGGATCGCACCCTTGGTGCCACTGATCTCATAGGCATAGCCCATCTTGCGCCCAGTCGCGATTCGACTGATATAGATCGATCCCATTGCTCCGTTCGCGAACCGCACCATCATCTGAGCGTGGTCGTCATTGTCAACTTCGCCACCCGGGCGGCTATTGTGCACGGTTTCGACCTCGGCCATCACGCGTGAAATCGGGCCGATCAAAGCCAGTGCGGCATTGATCATATGAGGCGCAAGATCACCCATCGTTCCGTTCGACATTCCTGTTGTACGCCAGGTTGCCGGGGCTTGAGGGTGCGCGTAGAAATCTTCGGTATGCTCACCCCGAAACCATGTGATGTCGCCGATCTCTCCTTCGGCTATCAGAGCGCGAGCGTATTGGCTGGCCGGGGTGCGGATATAGTTGAAACCAACCATGTTGGCCAAGCCCGAGGCCTCGGCTGCTGCTGACATCGCTGCACCATCTTCCAGAGACGCGCCCAAAGGCTTTTCACACAGCACCGGTTTGCCCAGCGCAAACGCTGCCTGAGCGATCTCGCGATGTGTTTCCGGAGGCGTGGCGATCACGACGGCTTCGACCTTCGGGTCGTTAACCAGCACACGCCAGTCGGCCGTCGAGCGCGCGAATCCATACGCCTGACGATACCGCTCAGCGCTTTCCGGTGACGAGGCGCACACCATCTCTAACCGTGGACGCAAGGCCGTGTTGAACACCGCCCCAACCGAGGACATGGCGACCGCATGAGCCTTGCCCATATATCCGCCGCCTAGAATGCCAATGCCGATCTCTGCCATTCCGACGTCCTCCCTCGCTTTTTCTTGAAAACCATTTGCAACCGGTTGCAAAACTTGTATCGTGAGAATAGGACTCTCGCAAGCTGCATTCGGCAATGCATCATAATTTTCCTAAAGGAGCCCGCAGACATGTCCGCGCAACACGACACTGTTTACCTGACAACGGCGCAGGCGATCATTCGCTGGCTGTCGAACCAGTTCATCGAGATCGATGGTCAGGAATATCGCCTATGTGGCGGGGGTTTCGGAATTTTTGGTCATGGCAATGTGACCTGCCTGGGCGAGGCACTGAATACTGTCCGGGATGAACTGCCGTTGTATCGCGGACAGAATGAACAGAGCATGGGATTCGCCGCTGCAGGCTATGCCAAGCAGTGGCTGCGTCAGCGATTCATGTTCTGCACCGCTAGCGCAGGCCCCGGCACTGCGAATCTGTTGACTGCTGCTGGACTGGCCCATGCGAACCGACTGCCAATGCTGATGTTGTGCGGGGACACCTTCATCACCCGCTTGCCGGATCCGGTTCTGCAGCAGATGGAGAACTACTATGACCCGACGTTTGGTGTGAATGACGCCTTCAAACCGGTCAGCCGCTATTGGGATCGCATCACGCATCCGGCACAGGTCATTCAATCTCTGCCCGCCGCTATAGCGACAATGCTGGACCCGGGCGATTGCGGGCCGGCGTTCCTCGGGTTGCCACAGGATGTGCAGGGTTGGACCTATGACTACCCGGTGAAGTTCTTTGAGAAAAAAGTGCATCGCATTCGCCGCCAATCTCCCGATGCTCATGAAATCGCCGATGCCGCTACCGCTTTGGCCGGCGCGAAACGCCCGATGATCATTGCGGGAGGGGGCGTGCAGTATTCCAAAGCCGTGACCGATTTGACCGAATTCGCCGAAAAGTTTCAGATTCCGGTCGTCGAAACCATCGCGGGCCGCGCCAATATGCTGGCGACCCATCCGCTGAACATTGGCCCGATCGGCGTCACTGGATCAGACAGTGCCAACGCGATTGCGGAACAATCCGATGTGATTGTCGCCGTCGGGACGCGCTTGCAGGATTTCACAACCGGCTCGTGGACTGCCTTTGCCAAGGACGCTCAGTTCATCTCGATCAATGCTGCGCGGCATGATGCAGGTAAGCACATGTCCTTGCCAGTTGTTGGGGATGCCAAGCTGTCGATTCAGGCTCTAACACAGGCTGTTGACAATACCGCCCCGCCCGACTGGGTGGCTCTGGCGCAAGTCGAACGGCGTAAGTGGGATGCCTACGTGGCCAAAAATGTGTCTTACGGGAACCGTCCGAATTCCTATGCTCAAGCCATCGGCGTTGTGAACGAACTCTGTGACCCGCGTGACCGCGTGGTCGCCGCTGCCGGAGGTCTGCCCGCTGAAGTCACCGCCAACTGGCGCACGCTGGATATTGGCACTGTTGATGTTGAGTTCGGCTTTTCCTGCATGGGCTATGAGATCGCAGGCGCTTGGGGCGCGCGCATTGCCCAATCTGAGCGTGAGCCGGATAAGGACACGATTACGTTTTGCGGTGATGGCTCATATCTGATGCTGAACTCGGACATCTATTCCTCGGTTCTGAGCCGCAAAAAGATGATTGTTCTGGTGCTGGACAATGGCGGTTTTGCAGTCATCAACAAGCTGCAGAACAACACAGGCAACGAAAGCTTCAACAACCTGCTGGAAGACTGCCCTACCATCCCCGAAGCCTTTGGCGTTGATTTCGCGGCCCACGCGGCCTCGATGGGGGCCACCAGCGAAAAGGTCGCGAACCCGGCAGAACTGGCCGAAGCGTTCAAGCGCGCCAAGGCCAGCGACAAGACTTATGTGATTGTGATGGACGTGGACGCCTATGAAGGCTGGACCACTGAAGGCCATGCATGGTGGGAGGTTGGAACACCCCACACTTCGGCTGACGAGAGGGTTCGTGATGCTCATGTCGAATGGGAATCGACCCGCGAAAAACAACGCAAGGGCATCTGATGAAACGGTTCAAGGCAGAAACGGCTGACCCAGACGTCATTGTGGATGAATTGCTGAACGGTGATGGAGTCGTCGCAATCTCGGGCCTTTTCACCCCTGAAGAGATCGCCGAGGCACGTGCCATCGTCATGGCCGAATCCGAAACAGCGGCCGAGAAAGTGACCCATTTCCAAGGCGCTGCGGAAGAGGATGGCAAACTGAACCTGCAGCGGCGGGTCTGGAATCTGTTGGCTAAGGGCGACGTGTTTTCACGCATGGCTGCGCATCCGGTTCTGATGAAGATCCTCCGCAAGTTTCTGGGGACCGAGTTCATCATGGGCTCGATCGCTGCTAATCGCATCCTGCCGGGCGGGCCGGGGCAGGAGCCGCATGTCGACTATCCCTATTGGGACTTTCACAGCCCCGAAACGCATCCCGTCGGTCTGAATGGATCATTTCCGATGAATGCACAGGTCTCGGTTTTGCTGGACCCGTTCACCAAGGAAAGCGGCGCGACCGGCTATGTACCCGGATCGCAGAAAGAGCTGCGTTATCCCACGCCCGAAGACAAGTTCTATGACAAATGCGAGCAGATGACCGGTGAGCCTGGTGATGTTGCTCTGTTCTATGGCGTAACGTGGCATTGCGCGATGCCGAACAAAGCGGATCACGACCGCAGCGCGATCCTGATCCAGTATCTGCCCAAATGGGTTAAACCGATGGAAGATATGCCCGCTGCGCTACCGCAGGATTTCCTTGATCAGGCAAGTCCCGATCTGCGACAGTTGCTGGGCTTGAACTATCCCTACCCCGAGGTGCTGGATGCCGCGCGGGCAGGCAATACCGAGGGGCGCACGTGACTCTGATTGAAGGTATAAAAGGTAACCGCTTTGCCGTGTTCGGCAGGGCCGGAATGGACATGTTTGCGGATCCGGTCGGAACCAAAAGCGAAGACGCACAGGTGTTTCGCGCCGATCTGGGCGGATCAAGCGCCAATATCTGCGCCGGACTGGTGAAGCTGGGATCGCAAGCGGCGCTGGTCACCTCGGTCTCGGATGATGCCGTGGGGCGGTTCTGTGTGAACCGGCTGCGCGACTATGGCGTTGAAACGAGATATGTCCGAGCTGTGGGTGGCGAGGCGCGTACGTCCTTGGCTGTCTACGAAAGTTGCATCGAAGACTTTCAGAATGTCATCTACCGCAACGGCGCCGCTGATTTCCAGGTAACCGAGGCGGATATGGATGAGGTCGACTACAGCGCCTTCTCAGCCCTGATCACGGCGGGCACGGTGTTTGCTGCGGAACCCTCACGCTCGGCCACCTACCGCGCGTTTGAAAATGCGCGCGCCTCAGGCCTGCCGGTGATCTTCGACATCGATTACCGCCCCTATAGTTGGCCATCACCCGAAGTCGCCTCAGAGGTTCTGACCCGCGCAGGGAATGAAAGCGATCTGATCGTAGGCAATGATGAAGAGTTCGGCTTTATGGCGGGCGGCATCGAAAAAGGTTTAGACAAGGCCCGCGAATTGGCGGCCAACGGCAAGATGGTGATCTACAAGATGGGCCATGAGGGGGCCATTACGCTGGCAGACGGGCAAGAGGTCCGCACCGGCATCTACCCGGTTACCGCCGTGAAGCCCAACGGCGCAGGCGACAGTTTTCTGGCCGGTCTGCTGGCCTCGATCGCTGCGGGGCATGACCTGCGCGATGCGGTGCTGCGCGGTTCGGCCTGCGCGTCGATCGTCGTGTCGAAACCCGGCTGCGCCGGGGCCATGCCGACGACGCCCGAACTTGACGAATTTCTGGCCCAACACCCGGGCTCCACGGATACCTGAAAGGAGACGCAAATGCATATTGCGCCCCATGACAACCAGAACAAACCTATCGTCGATGCCGACCATGATCTGGTGCCGCTAAACTATTTCAACATCGTCAAACTGAAAAAGGGCGAGGTGTTCGAATATGCCGTACCGGGCTATGAGACCTGCATCGTGCCCGCCACAGGTACCGTGGATGTCGATGTGGACGGCGCGATCTATACCAACCTTGGCAACCGCACCATCGACGTCTGGGATGGCGAGCCCGAGGGCGTATACGTTCCCGTCGGCGCCAAGGTTCGAATAACCTGCATGACGGATGAAACCGAAACCTTCATCGCGGGCGCAAAATTCGACCGTGTGCTTGAACCCTTTGATGTCCGCGTACCCGAGCTGGATCTGGTGCAGTATGGATCGGACGACACCAAAACCCATCGAAAAATCAAACACATTCTGGGCGCGAACCATCACGACAAGGTCGGCCGCTTGCTGGTGTCTGAACTTTATACCGTGGGTCAGGGCGGCTGGTCCGGCTTTCCCAGCCACAAACATGACACCGACCGCAAAAGCGACGATGGCGAAATGATCGAAACCCGCCATGACGAAACCTATAATTTCCGCTTCCGGCCCAACTATGGTTCTGGCGTCCAGATGCTGCAGCGCGAAGACAACAAGCCGGGTGATGCCTATCACATCATGGATGGCTCGACGATCCTGCTGGACAAGGGCTATCACCCCTGCGCAGTTTTGCCGGGGTATGAAATGTACTATTTCACCATCCTCGGCGGGCTCAGTCAGCGCTCGCTGAAGCAGTATTTCCAACCGACCCATGCAGCCCAGCTGCATACGATCCCGGGCATTATGGACATGGTGGCCAAGTTCAAATGAGCCTTGTGACATTATCGGACGTGCTGCAACCCGCGCTGCGCGACGGCTATGCCGTGGCCGGGCTGGTGACGCTGGGCTGGGAGGACATGCGTGCCTACGTGGCCGCAGCAGAAGCCGAAGGCGTACCGATCATCCTGCAAGCCGGCCCATCATGCCGCGAACACACGCCGCTGCCGGTTCTGGGCAAGATGTTCCGCCATCTGGCCGAATGTGCCAGCGTGCCCGTCGTGGCGCATCTGGACCATGGCTACACCCATGACGAATGCCACATCGCCATCGACAGCGGCTTCACCTCTGTCATGTTTGACGGCTCACGCAAGCCTTTGGAACAGAATATCGCCGAGACCGCTGCAATTGCCGAGATGGCCCATGCCGCTGGTGTCTCCTGCGAGGGGGAAATCGGTTTTGTCGGCTATTCGGGTGGTGAAGGTTCGGACGGAACCGACCCCGAGGAAGCCGCGCAATTCGCCCGAGAGACCGGCGTGGATGCAATGGCGATCTCGGTCGGCAACGTCCATTTGCAGCAGAACAAAGAGGGCGGTCTGGACGAGACCCGTATCCGCGCCATCGAAGCCGTGACCGATATACCTCTGGTGATCCATGGCGGCTCGGGCGTGCCGGTTGCGCAGCGTGCTACGCTGGCGCGCGGATCGAAAATCTGCAAATTTAACATCGGGACCGAGCTGCGAATGGCCTTTGGGAATGCCCTGCGAACGGCCGTGAATGCCGATCCGGACAGGTTCGACCGCGTTCAAATACTGAAAGATACACATGAACCGGTGGTCAAGGCGACGCGCCGAGTACTGAAAGCGTTCAAAGGGGCATGACATGCTGAATATTGGGCTATTGGGATGCGGGCGGATCGGTCAGGTTCATGCGCGCTCGATCGGGCAGATTGATGGCGCACGGGTGAGCGCAGTGGCGGACGCATTCACAGAACCGGCTCAGATGCTGGCCGACAAAACTGGCGCACAGATCCTGTCGGCGGACGAACTGATCGAAAGCAAAGATGTCGATGCTGTCGTCATCGGTACTCCGACCGACACCCACTACGATCTGATCCATAAAGCGGCGAATGCCGGCAAAGCGATCTTCTGCGAAAAGCCAGTGGACATGTCCGCTGACCGCATCCGCGATTGCATCAAAGTGGTCGAAGCCACCGGCGTGCCCTTCATGACGGCCTTCAACCGCCGCTTTGATCCGAGCTTTGCCAATATTCAATCCCGCATCGCCGAAGGTGAGATCGGCGCGGTCGAAATTGTCACCATTCTGTCCCGCGACCCCTCGCCGCCACCGATCAGCTATATCGAAAGCTCGGGTGGGTTGTTCCGCGATATGATGATCCATGACTTGGATATGGCACGTTTCTTGCTGGGCGAAGAACCTATTAGCGTTTACGCTGTTGGATCATCGCTCGTCGATCCCGAGATCGGCAAAGCCGGAGACGTCGACACCGCAGCCGTAACCCTGACGACGGCCAGTGGCAAGATTTGCCAGATCTCCAACTCGCGCCGCGCCAGCTATGGCTATGATCAGCGCATCGAGGTGCATGGCGAGAAGGGCATGTTGCGGGCCGAAAACATGTTGGAGAATGCGGTTGAGGTTGCGACTCCGTCGGGTTTCCGCAAAGCCCCCGCCCAGCATTTCTTTCTTGAACGCTACGAAGGCGCCTATCAAGCCGAGATGGCCCATTTCATCGCCGCTGTGTCCGGATCAGGACAACTTGCACCAAGTATCATCGATGGGCTGCGGGCTCAGTTGCTGGCCGATGCGGCGGATGCGTCCTTGAAGCAGGGCACCGTTATCAGCCTCGCTTGAGGTTTTTGGGAAATCATCGAGGTTCAAGGTACGACGCGCCAAACTCGTACCCCCTCAAGAAATCATCAGACATCTTCTAGGCGCGCCGTATCGTTTTGGTATCTGGGCGAGATGTCCGGAATGTGTCTGAAAGATTAATTTTCCCAACTACGGGGAACCCCCAATATACGGGCCTACACGCATCGCATAACCTGAGCTCAACGGACCACTTTCACTGATCCGTGTATCCCCTTCAGAGGGGTTGGCTCGACCCCCTCGCCAACCCTTCTGCTAGGTGGAATACGAGGCGACGCTTTCAATCTAATACCGCTACCGCGAGATTTGGACGAAGCGGGCTTGGTTTCGGGCCCTAGACCTGTTCACTTTGGGTGACGACGGCGTCGACGATGAACGAAAAAGAAGTGCATGGTGTTTCTTTAATTTTTTAGTTTCAATGTCTTACTATAAAACCACCGACACCCCGAGAGAACAGTTGTCACGAGCGCGACAACATGCGCCTAAAGGCCCTACAACTTTGCGGTGCTACATTAGATCGCTGAAACAAGCGCATTCACGGCTCCGGCAAAACCAGCCACTGCCACAACACTTGCCAAAATGACGCAAAGGATTTCCAACGCACTGAGTTTCATATCGGGCCCCACCGGAATGCTGCACCCGGCATAGAGCAAGTCTTGAAAGGCGAAAAGTGAGCTTATGTTTACGTTGCGGAAACTTGCTATCCAGGTAGCGCTTACTTGCTCAGATACCGCTCTCAGGACGTTAGTTGGGGTCGTTCTGATGGCATTTCTATCTTGACCTGTTGCACCTCTGCATCGCCGATTGCACATCATTCGGCGCGCAACGATCAATGGAAAGATACCTGAAACTGCACCCATAGAATCTAATGGCGCTGTCGAGGTACGCCATAACTACACCCAGATGCGCGATACAAAAGGTTTGAACGCGCATTGTATCAACGCCACCGAAAATGCGCTTCATTCATTGGACGATCAGAAGATTGCTCGTGGGGCGGCATATCGAACTAGGTAACCCCCTCAAATCCAGTTGGAAAAACTAGAAAGTGCTAAAAATAAAGACATGCCGCCCACAGTGCCAGGATGGCATTATGGCAAAAATGTGTCCACGGCTAAATTCGAAACTCTTAGTTCGCGAATTGGAAACAAGATGTTTCGGAAAGATTCTCGGGGCCACTGAGAACCCTGCACTTCGAAGGTGCTCAGTGATGAAAGTTTGAATTCGAAAGATAACACTATGACGTCACTCTCTCCACCCATGAAGATGGCTCGATAAGCGGACCATCGCTGCTTGGTGTCCTTCTCAGCAGAAACTACGATACCTCTCATTGGATGAGGGATAGCCTCATCAAGCTTCAACCGAATTGCACGGCCAACACTGGATGGGCACTTCCCGAGCTACTGAACTGACACGTTAAACTGGAATGCATCTTGCTTCCCCATCTGTGCCCATCGCGCATCCTTCGTTCCAGAGAACGGGTCAAGTCATCAAACCTTGGGAGCAAAATTTGTTGTAAACAAAAACGAGGGAGTTCTAGGTTAGTTCAATATACTTCAACTGATAAGCATCCATTTTGACGAAATATAGTACAATGCTTCAATTGGTAGAAATCCAAAGATCTAATTCAATTGTAACACGACGCTTGGGTTTTACCGTTGTGTTGTCATAGAGAAAGATGAATTAGCAGCGCTTGAAGTCTTGGTACGTGTTGATGCAAAAATAGAAGCCAATGACAAGATGTCAAGAAACGCCTTTTGTCGATATTCAAGTGGCATTCACTCTTTGACCTCTTAATGTGCATCCTTATCTCGCGCTGCGACGGTGCGTTTCTTTCTTATTCACCGGAATCAAGCACTTATGAAGTAATGCGGAAGCTTTCCCTCTTTAACATTTACCAATGACCGGAAAGTATCAGTTCATATCACCCACCACTAAATTTATTTATTTATATCTGGCACTTAACAAATACCTGCGTTCGCAATTGCAAATGTCGAGCGCGTTTAATGTCGACGAGTTACTGAGATTAGTGTACTACTGACCCTAACTGTGGGGTTATTTTTAATTTAAAACAATCGATCAGGGTGTCGAATTTTAGGCATTAGAAACGTTTAATCTATTTACTTTGAGGTCAAGATATGGGGTAGACCAGACAAAGTTTTCCAAGACTAAAACACCCGAAGCCCGCCTAATGGCCATCGTGTTCATTGATGCATGTGGGTACTCGTTAGCGGTTCGCGAAACTGAAATGCGAACCCTATCCACTATTCGCGCGGATCTGAATTTAGCCAGTGAAGTAGTGGTCGCTCTTGGAGGTGAAGTCACGGGTATTGCTGGTGATGGTTTTTGCGCGACATTCAGAAGTGTTTCAGTCGCGGTAGAAGCCTCGTTGAGGGTACAGGAAACTCTTTCCGCACAAGTCGGGAACTATGATCGCGGATTCAGGATCGGTGTGCATGTTGGTGATACATTTGAAATAGACCGCCAAATCATAGGGAATACCGTAAACACCGCGGCCCGTATCGAAAGTGCTGGATCGGCCGGTGATGTCCTGGTCTCCAGTGCGGTCCGAAATTCGCTTCAGGGTGGAAACGACTTTCGGTTTGTCTCCATCGGCTACCCAACACTAAAAAATCTGGGAAACTCTCTCGAGTTATTCAAGGTGATCAGGGTTTCGGACCAAGAGTCGCTGGCAAAGGCCCGTCTCGAATTGATTGGGTATCCGAAGTATTGGGGCTCCCAAAACACTTTGCTGGACCTAAACAACGAGCAGACAATGCTTCTCTCGCTCTTAGCTTGCTCTCAAGGTGTTTTTTCAGCGCATCGGGCTGGCGAAATTATTTGGGAGGACCAGTCTACTTCTGAAAGGTCTGCTTTATTGGAGCGGCTCGTTGACGCCACCAATGAACACACGGGTTTGGCAACCCTAATCAGTGTAGTTCGCGACAAAGATCTCATTTGCCTCAATCAACAAGAATTAGAAATAGACGTAACGGAGCCAGCAGCAGAACTATCGAATAATAGGCTGTTGGAGGGTTTCAATTGCCGCAATGCTGCTTTCATGGATTGGCTCCAGCATCAACGGTCTGCGGTTCGATGCATCAACCAAGATGGTACTAGTCTAGTAAGTAAAACCGATCTCACAACTCAGCCAACGCCTAATGCATCATGGGTAGAAACTACGAGAACAAATTTCGTAATTGGCCTTCTAGCCTCAGATGTGGGAGCGGGATCGGAAAAAGCCTCTTTCGTAGCAAATATCGTCGCAGAGCAGCTATCAAAATCTCTTTCGGAAACCGAGGCCCTGATTGTTCAGGACTATCGCACCCCGAACGTGCCCGGGCCATACAACTCTAGCCCCAGTCACGGTGTTGGTCCCGACTTGTTTCTTCAGTGCAGAGCGTCAGCCTGCGAAAGCATGCTTCAAGTTTCTGTCACTGCAATGCGCCCCGAGGACCGGAAAGTTATTTGGAATCAGAATGTGGTGGCTGATCAGGGCGACTTTCTTGGGCTCTCAACCTCCAGCGTTGCAGCTTTTGTAAGCTACGCTACCGATGCGCTCCTCACGGCATTGGTGAACGGGCGTCATATGCGCGACCCCGCTGCCCATCATGCTGCAAAGACGGCGATCTCCGCAGTCCATCACTTGCTAACAATGTCCGGACCCGGTTTGGACCATTTGCAGGCAGACATATTGGCAGCCTACGAAATCGACCCCAAGCCTGTTTACTTGGCCTGGCTAGCATATTTTACGACGTTCCAAATCGGCGAACGTTACGGAACGTGGGACATTGAGCTTGAAGAAAGAGCACGAGAGCTTGCGAGGCGAGCAGTCGAAGCTGACGCAGATAACGGGACCGTTTTAGGGCTTGTCGCTCACGTCTATTCCTACGTGTTCCGCGAGTTTTCGATTGCTCAGGACCTTTCTGACAGAGCCCTGGAGCTGAGCCCATATCGTGCAATGTGTTGGGATTCTGCTGCGATGCTCTATTGCTATACCGATCGTCCGAGGCTTGCAGTGGAGGCCGCGAACAAAGCTAGGGTTATCGGACGGCACAGCCCTTATCGTCATCTATTCGACGGCGCAAGCTGCGTAGCTTCGTTGGTAAATGGCGACTTCGAACAAGCCGTCAAATTTGGCGAAAACGTAATGGCGGTACAACCACAGTTTAAAGCAGTTATGCGCTATCTGGCGGCATCTTACGGTCACTTGGGCGATCACACCAAAGGTGAGAAAGCGTTACATCGACTTGTCGAATTGGAGCCAGACATGTCTCTCACAAGTATTCGAGAAGACTGGTTTCCGGTTCCAACCCGCTTCAGCGCAAAACTTATGGAGGATGGTCTGAGCCGTATCGGGCTGCCAAAACAAATTTAGTATTTCGATCAAGGGAGGGGGATTCATTGAATTACGTTAGTTTTCTCAACAACTTCGGTATGCTCGTTCGGCGTGGGGAATTGATTTCGTGTAAAGTTTTAAAGCTGGCGAACTTGGGCGCAGAGGACAATCCTGAGCGAAATAGGGATGAACTTGTATCGCTAATCTATGACGAACAGCAGCAAACATTCTGGGCGTACATCAATGCGATTCGTGAGATCAAGGACGACATAATTGATGATCCAACACTTGAAAAATTGAATTTGTTTTTTGATGAGATGACTCTGGTAGATCGTCTTCAGCGGAACGAACAAGTAGCTAATTCGGTTGCCACAGAAATTGGAAGCCGGTCTGCACTCGGAGCCGCTGTAATTGCGATGGGTCAGTCTTCATCCTTTGCCCTGAACCGCAACAGAAATAGAAACCGCAATAGAAACAGGAATCGAAATAGAAACAGAAATAGGAATCGAAATAGAAACAGAAACCGCACTGAGTTCGATTTCGGTGGGAGCGATGCCTCATTTGGTTGGCGCGAAATGCGTGATCTCTGTAAAATTGGCATTCCTATTGATACAAGTATTCTCGGGAAAATCTGGGAGAATATTGATCTTCTACCACCTCCAGGACCCGATGAAAGCCTGAACGAAACCACTCATCTGCTGGAGCTTCAGGAGCAACTGAAACAGCCAGATCAAGTGCGCCGTCGCGACGAAATTGTTGCACAAGCGCAGTTCGGAATTGACGATTACCTGACCCCTTTAGGGATTGACGAGCAGGGCGGATTTGATGCGACGAAGGCCTTGATGGTCATCCTGCTGGAAATCACCAACGAGATCGGCCTTACTTACAAGAATAGGTTCAGCCGACCTCGACCAAACATCGTGCAGCCGCTTATCCGTCCTTACATCCCAGTACCGTATCACGCTGCATATCCATCCAACCATTCTTATCAATCATTCGCGATTGCCGAGCTGTTCTCTCGGCTGGTTCCAGAGCATCCGGGAACGATAGCGCTTTTCCATCGCGCCCAGCGTATTGCCGAGAACCGAGAATGGGCAGGTCTACACTACCCAAGTGATACAGCTGCAGGACGAAGTCTCGCAAAGAAAACAGTGGTTTATCTAACAGAAGCTCTCGATGAACTGATGGATGAAGCCCAAGACGAATGGCTGGGATAGCTACAAAGGGGAGGTGAGCCAATGCCTGTTGGCGATGAGTTATATAAACGTTACTACTATCTTTGGCATCTGGTGGCGATCAATGCGATTTCCGTACCAACTGGCACCTCATCTGGTGAGGTTTGCCCGACGATAACTGGTGTCGAATGGGATTTTGCAGGACGGGATGTAAAAATTGGCCTCATTGATATGGGGGTGGCCCGGCATCATCCAAACTTAGAAGCGCCAGAGGCCCCCCTTCCCCCTCCAGATCAAGTTATTTGGAATGACGCAATTGATCTAGCGAGCCACCCGTATGGAGCAAAGTACGAGGAGATATCGGCATATCCTGCAGCAAACAGACACCGCGAGCTACCAGAACAACATTTGACCGGAATCAGCGCTTTGGTCATACCTGGTCTCGACCCCGAAGAAACCGAGATAATTAACAGAATTAGTAACGGTTTTGGCGTCAAGCGTTACGTCGATGCCTATGATGATCGGTATGCCGCTCACGGGACTGGATGTGCCGGCCTGACGAGCGGTACCAGTTATGAATTGGATCAGTTCGGCAATGCGGGTAATATTGCCCCTTACTTTGGCGTAGACCCGCTAAGCAAAGTAGTTCCTATCACAACTTCAATATCTCCTAGCCCTGAAGAACTGATAGCGGCCTTTCTTTATGCAGAAGCGAAAGGTGTGGATGTCATTCTATTTCCGCGCGATGCCGCTGACCCTTCGTATTGGCCCGGCTATCCAACCTCTTTTGACGATGATGAAGAGACCCGCCTTCACAAAAGCAAGGCGGGAGAAGTTCATGAAGATATTTTGGATATCCAAAAATCCTGGGCTCTACTTGAGAAAGTCATAGAATGGGTAAGCAAGCAGACGCCTGTTGTATGCGCCGCAGGTAATGAGGGCAGGAGTGAACTGATTTACCCGGCTAGTTTGTCATCCAATCCCGCAAACGGTGTCATTTCAGTAGGCGCCGTCAATTACAACGGCTACCGATCGGGTTATTCCAACTACTCGGGTGATCTGACCGTAGTCGCACCTTCAGATGACGGAGAAATATATAACCGATACCAAATCCGATTGGACCGTCGCGCTGCTTCAGCAGGCGACTTCTGGGTAGAGAACGTGCACAAAAAGCGCGAACCACCTTATGATGATATCCCTGAAATTTTATTTGCCTCACAACGGTTGCTTTCCTTGGATGTTCCAGGACCGCGGGGCTACGTGGAAGGAACATTCGCTGGCCCCGTGAAGAAACGAGAAAGTGCGCGCGACGATCCTTCGGGATTATATGCTGAATTTGGGGGCACATCGGGTGCTGCTGCCTTGGTCGCCGGAGCAATCGCGATGATGCAGCGCAAGTCGACTTCAAAGGTGTCAGGTGTTGACGTCAAGAACATTTTCGAAGGTTTTTCGGCTGATACCAATAAACTAAATCTAGACCACTGGTATTGGTTAGATGCAGGGTCATCTTTGCAGCCAGATGCCATGAACTCATATACTACACCGAGCACTGATGAGCTTTTTGGGCAGGCAGGACTATTGGACGTCGCAAAACTACTTTTACAGGTTTGAACAAACTAGGACGTGTGATTGGTTGATACCGCTCCTTTCAAGGCATCTTGCCGCAAAGGAGATTGAATATGGGAATGAAGCGCACGGATTGATTCGTCTCTGCTGCGAGACGGATCAAGCTGATCATAGGGCTTTCACGCCAACAGACTGCGTTTGAACGCGGCATTGGCCTTAAGCGATCGGAACGCTTGGTGAAGAATACCAATATCGCGCCATTAATGGGTTGGGATCAGAAGCACGTAGAGCGATAGATTCAGGGTCATCCCTATTCTCCCATTCTTCCTCACGCGTCGATTTAAGGGCGTGGCGCTATAAAGTGCTTGATCGTTAAGCGATTGATCGGGGTGATCAATTGTAGTCTGCGCGGGCTGCTCTGGGATTTTCTAAAGTTGGTTGCGGGAGCAGGATTTG
>NZ_JBQFPH010000006.1:0-185839 GCF_056534365.1 Ruegeria sp. D6
CGAAGCCGAAGCCGAAGCCGAAGCCGAAGCCGAAGCCGAAGCCGAAGCCGAAGCCGAAGCCGAAGCCGAAGCCGAAGCCGAAGCCGAAGCCGAAGCCCTGAACAGGGCCGAGCCGACCGAAGAAAAGGTGATCGAACGCACAGTCGAAAAACGCGGCGGGTTTGTTCCGGCTTTGTTGGGCGGGGTTATTGCTGCAGGCCTCGGATTTGCTGCAGGCAACAGCGGGTTATTGTCTCAAGGAGCAGATAGCTCGGACGCAATTTCCGCGCTCGAGTCGAAGCTGGCGGAACAATCCGATCAGATTGCCCAACTGACAAAAACTCTTGCTGAAGGCCCCGATGTCTCGGGCTTGTCAGATCAGATCAAGGCGTTGTCGGATAAGCTTGCTCCGGTCGAAAGCGATCTGACTGCCGTGAAGAGCAGTGTTGATGGCCTGACCGGTAAGGTCGACCCGCTTGAGGAACGCCTGACCGCGCTTGAGAAGCAGCCGCTTGAAGCAAATGTCTCGCCCGAGGCCACAGCCGCGTTCGAGGCAGAATTGAAGAAACTACAGGATTCTCTGGCCGCTCAGCGTAGCGAAGTGGAAAAGATGGTCTCAGACGCGCAGGCTTTAGAGGCTAAAGCTTCGGCCGAAGCGCGCGCGGCGACCAACGCTGCCATCCTGTCGCGTTTGCATGGTCAATTGGATGCCGGTCAACCCTATGAAGATTTGGTCTCTGAACTGAAAGCCGGTGGTGTCGATGTACCCGATGCCTTGGCTGCATCTTCGAAGGACGGAGTTGAGACGCTTTCCGCGCTGCGCAGCTCGTTTGCCCCCGCAGCCCGCGCCGCACTGGCGGATGCCCGTGATGCTGATAAAGGCACCGGCTTGGTTGCTTTCTTGCAGCGCCAGACAGGCGCGCGGTCGGTGACCCCGCAAGAGGGCGACGATCCGGACGCGGTCCTGTCGCGTGCTCAGGCGGCGTTGGCGGATGGTGATGTCACTAAGGCGTTGACCGAACTGAAATCCTTGCCCGAAGCGGCGCAGACCGCATTGGCGGATTGGGAGCAGGCGGCGCAGACACGGGCCTCTGCCGTCGAGGCCGCAAACACGCTTGCTTCAAGCCTGAACTCGAACTGAAGGACCTGCCATGCTGTGGTCATTGTTAAAGATCCTCGTTTTTGTTGCGATTATCGGCCTGCTGGCCATGGGTGCCGGGTTCTTGATGGAATCATCCGGCGGCGTGCAGATCACCGTCGCAGGCACCGAATACACACTGGGCCCGCTGCAATCGGTGATCGCGCTGGGCGTGTTGGTGTTTGCGGTCTGGCTGTTCTTCAAGCTGCTTACGCTGCTGATCGCCACGCTGAAATTCCTAAATGGTGATGAAACCGCCCTTTCACGGTATTTCGATCGCAGTCGGGAAAAGCGGGGATATCAGGCTCTGGCGGACGGGTTGATGGCGCTGGCCTCGGGTGAGGGGCGCGTGGCAATGACCAAGGCCCATAAGGCCGAGAAGCTGCTGAACAATCCGGAACTGACCAATTTGCTGGTGGCGCAGGCAGCCGAGATGACTGGTGATACCAAGAAAGCGTCCGAGACTTACAAGAAGCTGGTCACCAACAATGCCACGCGATTTGTCGGTGTGCGCGGGATCATGAAGCAAAAGCTGGCCGAAGGCGATGATGAAACCGCGCGCAAGCTGGCCGAGAAGGCTCTGGCCCTCAAACCCCGGCATGAAGAAACGCAGGATGTGCTGTTGAACCTGCAGACCAAAGCGCAGGATTGGGCCGGTGCGCGGTCCACGTTGACCTCGAAGCTGAAGGCCGGGTATTTGCCGCGCGATGTGTTCAAGCGGCGCGACGCAGTCCTGGCTTTGTCCGAGGCCAAAGTGCTGCTGGACGACACGGCGACGGTCGAACAGCAGGAACATGCGATTGAGGCAAACCGCCTTTCACCCGATCTTGTCCCGGCAGCCGCCATGGCCGCGCGCGCCTATATCGAAAAGGGCAAACCGCGTGCAGCAACCAAGATTCTGAAAAAGGCGTGGGAAGTGCAACCTCACCCCGATCTGGCCCATGCCTTTGCCGAGATTGTGCCAGACGAAACACCTGAACAGCGGATCAAGCGGTTCACCGCTTTGACCCGCATTCATTCAGATAATATGGAAACACGCCTGATTTTGGCCGAGCTGAACATCGTAGCCGAAGACTTCCCCGAAGCGCGACGCGCGCTGGGTGATGTTGTCGAAAAGCAGGGGGATGCACGGGCCTACACGCTGATGGCTGCGATTGAACGGGGCGAGGGCGCCTCGGACGCGGTGGTTCAGGGTTGGCTGGCCAAGGCGTTGAACGCACCGCGCGGGCCGCAATGGGTCTGCACCAATTGCCACGACATTCAGCCTGAATGGGGACCGGTATGCCAGAACTGCGGTAGCTTCGATACGCTCAGCTGGCAGACGCCTCAGACGCCCGAGATTGCTAGTGCGACGGGTGTGCACATGCTGCCTCTGATCGTTGGCGCGCTTGAGGATCAATCAGAGGCTGAAGAGGCAGAGGAACCTGAAGAAAGTGCTGAAGAGTCACTTGAAGAGCCGGTCGAAGAGGACTTGATCGAGGGAAAGGCCGAGCCGGTCACGGAGGAAGTCGCGCGACAGACCTAACGCGCGGTCTCGGCGTTGAAAGCGTCGTTCCGCAGCTTAAACAACCCGGCCCACCGATTTTGATTAAGGGCGACCAAAGCCATTATATGACACCGGCTGTCGCCGGCGACACCGGCACACAAGACGACTAAACCGATCCCGGCGGGTTTTGCACGTCCAGATAACGTTCGGCCGGAATCCTCACGAGACCTTTGATCCCCAAGGCAGTACGATCCGCATCATCCAACTGCGCAATTGCCCGTTCAACCGCTGTAAAAATCGCTTGCTGATCGTTACCCTCCGCAGTGATCAATGGCAGGCCAGGCGTCGGGTCCGTCCACTCTAACACCCGCAGAGATGCGGCAAACTCTTCATACTCAGCCATCAATCGCCAAGAAACCGCATCAAGGGCGGCGATATCTGCGTGACCTTCCACAACGGCATGCGCCGACCTCAGGTGACCTTCGGTTTGCACACGGTGCTTGAACCAGAAGCCATGCGGCTCAAGATGCCAATAAGGCGCGGCGTAGCCAGATTGCGAAAATGTCTGGTTGTAAGCGAACACCGCTTCCCGAAACGCCATCAGATTTGTGCGTGGATCATCGGCGCGTACGACCAGAGCACTGCGGTAATAGCCGGGCGGGCACCCGTCGAGACCATAGTCTGGCGTGCCAACCAACGCGACCTTATCGTGCAGCCATGTCCGGTACGGCATGCCGCAAGTCTGGCTCAGCACCAGTTCCGGGTGCTGCCAGACCGAGAATTCCTCGACGTCCTGCGACAGATGCTCAGGGCTCTCGATCCCGGCGCGGTTCAGATTGTCACGGATGAGGCTCCAGTATCGCAGATGTGCCTCATCAAGCTGAGGGCGGGCATACATCATCAGGCTTGCGATCATTGCATCTGCCCGAACAGTTCATACAGCTCTATCGTGGTTTTCACGCCGACCTTCTGCTGGATGCGCCCGCGATGAATTTCTACCGTGCGGGGGCTGATACCCAAGGCAGTTGCGATCTCCTTGCTCGACGTGCGCGCGGGGTGGGTCAGAATATGTTGCAGGACCTGCTCCTCGCGGTCGGTCAAAAGTCTGCGCTTATCCGCAAGCATCTGACGTCGCGATTTCTCGGCGCGCAGACGGTCGCCTATTTCAAACGCGGCCTGTATCCGTTCGATCAGCACCTGCAGGTCAAAGGGTTTTTCCAGAAAATCAATTGCACCCGCCTTGGTGGCCCGCACGGATTCCGGAATGCCGCCATGACCCGAGATGAAAATGACCGGTATGGTCGACTCGCGCCGGTTCAGATGTTCCTGCAATTCCAGCCCGTCCATGCCGGGCATGCCATAGTCCAGGATCAGGCAACCTTTTGCGTCCTCATGCACCTGATTCAGAAATGTCTGCGCATCGGCAAAATGCTCGACCCTTAGTCCGCGTTTGCTGAGCGAGCGTGATAAGGCGACGCGCACATCTTCATCGTCATCGACGATATAGACGACCAGCGGCTCAAAGGTCATGCGTGATCCTCCTTGGGCTGATCGCGGCGCTGCAGGGTGAAACAGAAGCGCGCCCCGGACGTCTCAGTAGGCTCGTACCAAATGGCTCCGTCATTGGCTTTGACGATGGTCCGACAAATGGACAGGCCCAGCCCCATCCCGTCGGTCTTCTGGGTGTCAAACGAGTTGAACAAGGTGACACCATCGCTAATCCCGGGCCCGTTATCCTCAACCCGCACCTCGACCAGTTCATCGCTAGTCTTTGTAGTGATGGTGATTTTACCCTTGCCATCCGGATCCAGGGCCAAGGCGTCGATCGCGTTGCGCAACAGGTTAACCAGAACCTGAGCGATCTGCGTCCGGTTTCCGATGACAAGAGGAAGGTCGGTTTCTTCATAAAGCAGCTTGATCTCGTGTAACTTCGCCTCGGCGTCCATCAGGCTGACGGTTTGCCGGATCAACCCGTTCAGTTCAAACGGAGTCTGACGTCCGCGATCCTTACGCACCACATCACGCAGGGCGCGGATGATGTCGCCCGCACGGCGCGACTGTCGGTCGATATCCGAAAGGATTTCTATAACCTCAGGATCGGGATCGCCGATTTCATCCAGCGTGATCTTCGCGGCGTCGACATTATAGGAAATCGCGCTTAGCGGTTGGTTCAGCTCATGCGCCAGCCCCGAGGCCATCTCGCCCATCAGGTTGACCCGTGCCACATGGGACAGATCGCGGCTGAGGCGGCTTACTTCATCCTCGGCCTGCTTTCGATCGCTGACGTTGTCGATAATGGCAACCGCATGATCAGGGGTCCCGCTTTCATCGCGGATGAGGATGGCATTGACCCGCAACCAGATGGGGGATCCGTCTTTTCGGATAAACTGGTTCTCGGCGATGAACTCGGAATCCTGCAGCAGGGTTTCGCGGAACTTGACCGCGATCTGCTGTTCGTCTTCCGGCAGGATGTCGGCCAGCGTCATCCTCTCCAATTCATCCGGCTGATATCCCATGATATCGCACAGCTGTTCGTTGGTCCGCAGAAACCGCCCCGTTTCGGGCGAGATCTGCGCCATCCCGCGCGAGGCCAGATCGAAGGTGCGGCCATAGGCGGTTTCGAACCGTTGCCGTTGTCGAACTTCCTGTGTCAGAGCCGCACCGGTATCTTCCAGCTCGCGATAGGGGCTGTGCAGGCCTTCTTCGGTGGTGATCTCTCCGCTGCGCAATTGCTGGCTCTGGCTGGCAAAGGTGCGCACAGGGGCATAGATCCGGTCGGCCATGGCCAAACCAATTGCGCCCGTCAGAATGGCAATGGCAAGCGCGATCCAGACGCCTTGCGTCCGGTTCTTCTTGATCTCGCCAATAAAGTTGTCCTCGGCCGCATAAAGCCCGATCAACCAACGCAGCCCCGGCTCGGACACCTCGATAAGCATCGCCACATAGTCCTGACCGTTCAGCTGGAAATCGGTATGAACCGGTCCTTCCGTGTCGCTCAGACCGGTTTGCACGACATCTCCGAACGCCTTTTGCGCGATGGGGTCTGCGATTTGGTCCACACGCGTCAGCTCGGGCGCTTCCATATGTGCTTCCTGCCGGATCAGCACCAGCGTTGGATGCGCCAGCACCGCGCCATTTTCGTTCAGAACCAGCGCGGCACCGCGTCGTTCCGACCAGATGTCCAGCAGGAACCCCGACAGGGCGTCGATCTGGATATCGACACCCAAAATGGCACGGATAGCTCCGGTATCGTCCAATATGGGGACACTATAAGTGATCCCCGGCTGGCGCGTGGTGAAGAAGATATAAGGCTCTGTCCAGATCGGTGCTTTGGCTTCGGTCACCATTCTGAACCAAGGCCGGGTGCGCGCTTCATAGGTGTCAGTCTGGGTAGTGGCCGTTTCCAGCAATGTGAACTGATCGTTGCGCCATTGGAAATCGGCGGGATGTTCCGCGGTGCCGGGCAGGAATGGCGGAACGAACTTGGTGCGATAACGTCCGGGCTCTTCCGCGCGCATGACATAGACAAACCTGCCCGTCGCATCGGCCAGATACATCCCTGCGAGTTGAGGCGCGACCTGTAGCTGCTGAAAAAAATGGCTTTCCAATACGCCAGGATCGCTGATATCCAGTACGTCATTTTCAGCAAGTCGCCGAGTTGCATCCAAGGCCTGCCGGGCGGGGTTCAGAAAACTTTTGACTTGGCCGATGACATTGACACTGACTTCGTTGAGCGATGTTCGGGATTGCCGCAACAGCGCGTTCTCCGAGCTGACAAAGGTCGACAGGATCACCGAAAGGATGGCGATGAACTGCAGCCCACCCAAACACAGCGCAAGCGTGGCGCGCAGCGATCTTCGCCTGCGGGCTGGCTCAGTGTGGTCCTGGCGTATTTCTTGTTGCCCTGCGTAGTTCAATTCTTGTCCAAACGACCTTCTGCACGGGTCGGTATCACAGTCACAGAATGTGATCAGTTACCCTCTTTCCCCTATATCTGAATCCAAGCCTATACGTAATCTACCGTATAGACACCTGCTGTTTGGTTTCGCTTTCCTCTTTATCATCGGGGGGCCTGATTCCAGTGCGATTTTTTCTGTTGTGTTCTGAAAGGTTTCAGGCACCCCACAGATCAAAAAAGACTGACAACAGGAGTGTCAAAGTGTTCAAGAAAACCTCAATCACCGCATTTGCCGCGGCGGCCCTGATGGCACCAGCGGCATATGCTGAAGAATTTATCACGATCGGAACTGGCGGCGTTACGGGTGTCTATTACCCGACGGGTGGCGCGATCTGCCGTCTGGTCAACAAGGGCCGGAAAGAGCACGGGGTCCGGTGTTCGGTGGAGTCGACTGGGGGGTCGGTTTACAACATCAACACCATTCGCGAAGGCGAGCTTGAGTTTGGGGTGGCACAGTCGGACTGGCAGTACCACGCATTCAACGGCAGCTCGAAATTCGAAGAAGCCGGCCCGTTTGAGAACCTGCGTGCCGTGTTCTCGGTACACCCAGAGCCGTTCACGGTTGTGGCGCGTGCCGACGCGGGTATCTCGAATTTCGAAGACCTGAAGGGCAAGCGCGTCAACATCGGCAACCCCGGTTCCGGTCAGCGCGGCACCATGGAAGTGCTGCTGGGCGAAATGGGTTGGACCACAGACGATTTCGAACTGGCGACCGAGCTGAAGGCGGCTGAACAGTCGGCTGCCCTGTGCGACAACCAGATCGACGCGATGGTTTACACCGTTGGTCACCCCTCGGGTTCGATCCAGGAAGCCACCACCGCGTGCGACTCGGTTCTGGTGAATGTCAGTGGTGACGCGGTTGACAAGCTGGTGGGCGACAACTCGTTCTACCGTACCGCAACCATCCCCGGTGGCATGTACCGCGGTTCGGATGGTGACACATCGACCTTTGGTGTGGGCGCGACCTTCGTGACTTCGGCAGATGTGTCGGAAGACGCGGTTTACGCGGTTGTCAGCTCGGTCTTCGAGAATTTCGATGACTTCAAAAAGCTGCACCCGGCATTTGCCAACCTGAAACCGGAAGAAATGATTGCGGATGGCCTGTCGGCACCGCTGCATCCGGGCGCTGAGAAGTACTACAAAGAAAAAGGCTGGATTCAGTAACCAGACCTGACACGGGGCGCCTTTCGGGGCGCCCCGATTCATATCCGGGCTAAACCGGAGACAAGACGGCCGTAAAAACCAAGGCCGAAGGACAGGGAGATACCAACATGAGTTCCGACACACAGGGCAATCGCCCTCTTTCCGAAGAAGAGCTTCAGGAACTGGTTGCCTCATCAGACGCAGGCGCGCGTGATCCGGCGGGTAATGTCGGGCTGTTTCTGGCGATCGTTGCGGTTTTGTGGTCGGTGTTTCAGGTCGTTCTGGCCTCTCCCCTATCGAATTATCTGCTGCCGGGCAGTGTAGTGAACAACTCACGCCAGATTCATCTGGCCTTTGCGATGTTCCTGGCCTTTTCGGCCTATCCGGCACTGAAATCCAGCCCGCGGAACTACATCCCGATTCAGGATTGGATCATGGGGATCGTGGGCGCATTTCTGGCGCTTTATGGTTATTTCTTCTATCAAAAGATCGTCGATGCCGGGGGGCTGGCAGACGATACGGACAAGTGGTTTGCCCTTGTTGGCCTGCTGCTGTTGTTCGAGGCCGCGCGTCGCGCGCTTGGCCCGGCAATGGCGATCATCGCCACGATCTTTCTGGCCTACGTCTTCTTTGGTTCCTCCGAGTGGGTGCCCGAGGTGATCCGCTGGAAAGGTGCCAGCCTGCAAAAGGCGATGAGCCATATGTGGATCACGTCCGAAGGTGTCTTTGGCATCGCGCTGGGCGTGTCGACCAAGTTCGTCTTCCTGTTCGTGCTGTTCGGCGCGCTTTTGGATAAGGCGGGCGCGGGCAACTACTTTATCAAGATGGCCTTTGGCGCGCTGGGGCACCTGCGCGGTGGCCCGGCCAAAGCGGCTGTTGTTGGTTCTGCGGCGACCGGCCTGATCTCGGGCTCGTCCATTGCGAACGTTGTCACGACCGGCACCTTCACTATCCCACTGATGAAGCGTGTGGGCTTTTCCAGCGAACAAGCGGGCTCGGTCGAGGTTGCCTCATCCGTGAACGGCCAGATCATGCCACCTGTGATGGGCGCTGCTGCCTTCCTGATGGTGGAATATGTGGGCATCTCATACGTTGAGGTGATCACCCACGCCTTCCTGCCTGCTGCGATTTCCTACATCGCGCTGGTCTACATTGTGCATCTTGAAGCGGTGAAGCGGAACATGCCGACGCTGGGCGACCGCGTCGTTTCGATGGGGCGCACAATCGGTGGAATGGCGCTGTTCTTCGTGGGCTTTGCCGGGCTGTGCTATGGCATCCAGTACCCGATCAAAGCGATTGTCGCGCTCATGCCCGATGCGTCGGGTCTGGTCCTGTCGGCGCTGATCGTTTTGGCCTATCTGATCCTGCTTTGGCTGGCTTCCGGAGTAGAGGACTTGGTGCCTGACGATCCTAATGCCAAAGAGGTTGAACTGCCGGTAATTGCCGAAATCTACAAGGCCGGTCTGCATTACCTGCTACCGATCATCGTGTTGGTCTATTTCCTGATGATCGAACAGAAATCACCGGGCCTATCAGCCTTCTGGGCGACTTCGCTGTTGTTCGTGATCCTGCTGACGCAGAAACCGCTCAAGTCGATCTTCCGGGGTGAAAGTGACACGGCGAATGCCTTCAAGGCCGGTGTCGTCGACCTGTGGAACGGGCTGATCGACGGCGCGCGCAACATGATTGGTATCGCGCTGGCCACCGCCACTGCGGGTGTGATCGTGGGCACCGTGACGCTGACCGGCGTGGGCCAAGTGATGGCCGATCTGGTCGAGTTCCTGTCAGGCGGTAACCTGATCGCCATGCTGGCGTTGGTGGGTCTGCTCAGCCTGATCCTCGGGATGGGATTGCCGACCACGGCGAACTATATCGTGGTCAGCTCGCTGATGGCGGGTGTGGTCGTGGAATTGGGCGCGCAGGATGGGCTGATCGTGCCGCTGATCGCGGTGCACCTGTTCGTGTTCTACTTCGGTATCATGGCTGATGTGACACCGCCGGTTGGTCTGGCGAGCTTTGCCGCCGCCGCCGTTTCGGGCGGGGACGCGATCAAGACGGGCTTTACCGCCTTCTTCTACAGCTTGCGCACGGTGGCACTGCCTTTCGTGTTCATCTTCAACACTGACCTGTTGCTGATCGATGTGGGCTGGGTACAGGGAATCTTGGTGGCCGTCTCTGCGACCATCGCGATCCTGATCTTCACTGCCGGCACCATGGGCTGGTTCCTGACCAAGAACCGCATCTATGAAAGCGTGGCGCTGATTCTGATCGCCTTTGCGCTGTTCCGTCCGGATTTCTTCATGAACCGCATCGCACCGCCCTTTGCGCAGATCGAACCGGCACAGCTGACGCAGGCCGTGGGTGAGGCCGCGCCAGGTAGCACCATGCGGATCGAAGTCGCGGGCCCGGATTTTGACACCGGCAACATGACCGAAACCACCGTTGTTCTGGACATTCCGGAAGGAGCCGACGGTACAGCACGCGTTGACGCTTTGGGCCTGATGACGCTGGAAGAGGATGGTCTGGTCAAGCTCGACGAGCCGATGTTCGGTACGCCGGTCGCGGATGAGCTGGACATGTTCGACTATTATGCTGACGATGCCGTTCGCATCACCAGCATTCAGGCCCCGCAAAGCCAGCCCGCGAAAGAGCTGATCTTTATCCCGGCGCTGATCCTGTTGGGTCTTGTCGCCTTCCTCCAGCGCGGCCGTGCCGCAAAACAGGGAGAACCCGCATGACCAAAGCTATTCTGTGCGCCGTGGATATCAGCAATGGCGATCTTGATGTTGCTGTCCTAGAACGCGCCGCAGCGCTGGCCGAAATGGATGGCGCGCGGCTGGATGTCGTGACCGTGACACCCGACTATGGCGAAGGTTTCGTCAGCAGTTTTTTTGAGCCCCACCACCACGAAAAGGTGATTGAAGAGGCTCATGAAAAGCTGGTCGCCCTCTGCGCCGCCACGCTGGGGGAAGAGCGCAACGCCAAAGTCCGTCATGTGGTGGCAACTGGCAGCGCCTATCAGGAGATCCTCAAAACCGCGGAAGGCGCGGGCTCGGACTTGATCGTGATCGGCGCGCATAAGCCTGACTTGAAAGACTATTTGCTTGGTCCGAATGCGGCGCGGGTCGTGAGGCATTCGCACACGTCAGTATATGTTGTGCGGTAAATCGATCGGATTTAAGCTGAGAATCTGCCATTTGAAGTTTGTTACTCAGTAGCCAATCTCGCAGATCCTTACCGGGAGATTTCTATGATGAAGACATTCATGAAAACCGGCGCCGTTCTGGCGTTGGGTGTTGTCGCTTGCGCGGCCAATGCGCAGGACCCTGCGCCGGAATATGGCTATGGTTGGGAGGACAAAAACTCGGTGACTGGCACCGAGTTCATGGTCTCGGCCGCCAATCCCATTGCTGCCAAAGCCGGATATGATGTGCTGGCCGCAGGTGGCACAGCCGCAGATGCGATGATTGCCGTGCAGCTGATGCTCAATCTGGTTGAACCGCAATCATCGGGCATCGGCGGTGGTGCGTTCATGCTGTATTGGGATGCGTCGGCTAAAACTCTGACCACCTTTGATGCGCGTGAAAAAGCCCCTGCGAAAGCCACGCCTGAACGGTTTCTGTTACCGGACGGTGAAAAGATGCCGTGGCCCGAAGCTGTTGTAGGCGGACAATCTGTTGGCGTTCCGGGCATTCTGCGCCTGATGGAAGTGACCCATAACCTCTATGGCAAGAAAGACTGGGCCTCGCTGTTCCAGTCTACCATCGATCAGGCCGAGCAGGGGTTTGAGGTTTCGCCCCGCATGGCAAACTCGATCCAAAGCACGATTGAACGTGAGCGCTCAGTCGGTGTGTTCCCGGCGGGCAAAGCGTATTTCTTCAACGAAGATGACACGCCGCTGCAGGCTGGAACCTTACTACGGAACCCCGAGTTTGCCGAAACCCTGCGCATTCTGGCCGCTCAGGGCGCAGGCGCCTTCTATAGCGGCCCCATCGCCGAAGATATCGTGGCGGCAGTGGATGCCACATCCAAGGTGGAAAACAACATCACGCTTGAAGATCTGGCCGACTACCGCGTCAAAATCCGCCCCGCCGTCTGCGCCGATTATCGCGGCTACGATGTCTGCGGAATGGGTCCGCCCACCTCGGGTGGTCTGACCGTGGGCCAGATTCTGGGGATACTCAGCAACTTTGACCTCGAAGGCACTGGGTGGAACGCCGAGATGGCGCATCTCTATGCCGAGGCCGCCAAGCTGGCCTATGCCGACCGCGCGCTTTACATGGCCGACAGCGATTTTATCGATGTACCGGTCAAGGGTCTGCTGGACACGGACTATCTAAAGCTGCGCTCGGAGATGATCGACCCTGCTGCAGCCAGCGAGAAGCGTCAGGCAGGTGAGCCGCCACGTGATCACACCGCCCTGTTTGCGCCCTCGCAAAACCCGGGTCGTCCCGGCACCAGCCATATCGTGATCCGAGATCAGTACGGCAACGCGCTGTCGATGACGACCACTATTGAGACCGCCTTTGGCAGCCGGGTTTTTGTGAGGGGTTTCCTGCTGAACAACGAACTCACCGATTTCGACCGCGCACCAAAGGATGGCGACCGTCTGGTGGCCAACCGCGTTGAGGGTGGCAAACGCCCGCGCAGCTCGATGTCACCAACCATCGTGATGAAGGATGGTGAGCCCTATCTGCTGATCGGCTCACCCGGTGGTAGCCGCATCATCAACTATGTGGCCAAAACGATCATTGCGATCCTGGATTGGGAAATGGACCCGCAGGATGCCATCGAAACCGGGCATTTTGTGCATCGCAACGGGTCTGCGATGGATCTGGAGCAGGGGACATCCGCTGCTGAATTCGCTGATGCTCTGACAGCCAAGGGGCATGAGGTCAAACAGGTCGATCTCAACAGTGGGCTTCACGCCATCCTGATCAAGGATGGCCAGCTGATCGGAGCGGCTGATCCGCGCCGCGAAGGCGTGGCACTAGGCCAATAAAGGCGAACCGCAAAAGGGCTTTTGGACAATTGTACCACGCAGCCCTTTTCTCTTGCTTTAACAGCGTACTCGTCCGATAGGGCGGTATGTTCAAAAGCCGCGCGATAACCTTTATCCTGATCACGCTGATGATTGATGCCATCGGTATCGGCATCGTGTTCCCGATCATGCCCGACCTGATGGATCGCGTCGGTGCGGGCGATACCGGGCAGGGGGCATTTTGGGGCGGGCTGCTGATGGCAGCCTATGCCGGGGCGCTGTTCCTGTGCGGACCTATCGTGGGTAGCATTTCGGATGCGGTTGGCCGCAGGCCGATCCTGATCGCAGCGCTGACCATGTTGGCGCTGGATTATGTGATCATGGCGCTGGCCGAAACATTCTGGCTGCTTCTTCTGGGGCGAACGCTCGCGGGGCTTGCGGGGGCGACCTATATTACCGCAACGGCTTACATCGCTGACATATCCTCACCGACCGAGAAGGCGGCGAATTTCGGTCTGATCGGGGCGGCCTTCGGGATTGGGTTTGTGCTTGGCCCAGCCATCGGCGGCATCGCTGCCGGGATCAGCATTACTGCGCCGTTCTGGATTGCCGCGGTTTTGTCCGCCGCCAACGCCCTGTTCGGAGTCTTCGTCCTGCCCGAGAGCCTGAATCCAGAAAAACGCCGCCCCTTTGGCAAGCGTGACCTGAACCCGTTCAAATCGATCTTTGACGCCTTCCGCTTTCCGGGGCTGGCAGTGCCGCTGCTGTGCATTTTCATCTTTGAATTTGCCAACATGGTCTACCCCACCCTCTGGGCCTTCTGGATACGAGAGGTGTTTGGCTGGTCCACGCTGTATATCGGCCTGTCGCTGGCCGCATACGGCGTGCTGTTGGCCTTCGTCCAAGCCGGATTGATGCCGGTCTTCATTCGCTGGATCGGCGATTACCGGACCCTGCTGCTGGGGATGGTATCGGCATTGGTCGGAATGATCGGCTTTGGGTTTACCGTAACGGTTACGGCCCTTGTCATCTTTATTCTGCTTGCCGCGCTGTCCGACCTCGTGCCTGCCTTGATCACGGCTATGGCCTCAAACCAGGCGGACGAAGACCGGCAGGGCTTGGTGCAGGGAGTCATTGCGTCACTGTCTTCTGTCGCTGCGGTTCTGTCGCCTTTGGTGATGACCGGCATCTTTCAGGCGTCGGTCGATGGCGAAGGCACTTATCTGCCCGGCGCACCGTTCTTTTTCTCGGCGGCTCTGGTCTTGGTGATGATGCCGTTGGTGTTCCGTCTGCGCGGGCACGCATCGGTCTGAAACGAAAAACGCACCCGCAGCGGACTGCGAGTGCGTTGAATTTTCAAGGCACGAGGCGCTTACTGAATTTCACCCATGCAGAGATACTTCATCTCAAGGAAATCCTCGATCCCGTATTTCGAACCCTCACGGCCCAGACCGGATTGTTTGACACCGCCGAACGGGGCGACTTCGGTCGAGATCAGGCCAGTGTTGATGCCCACCATGCCCGATTCCAGCGCCTCGGCCACACGCCAGACGCGCGCCAGATCGCGGCTGTAGAAATACGAGGCCAGGCCGAACTCGCTGTCATTGGCCATGCTGACGACGTCGTCTTCTTCCTCGAATTTGAACAGCGGAGCGACGGGGCCGAAGGTTTCGTCCTTTGCCACAACCATGTCGCGGGTTACGCCAGTCAGAACGGTGGGTTCAAAGAATGTCCCACCCAGATCCGAGCGTTTGCCGCCCAGCGTTACAGTCGCCCCTTTGGAAACCGCGTCCGAGATATGTTCTTCAACTTTGTCGACCGCCGCCTGATTGATCAGGGGACCTGTGGTGATGCCGTCGCCAAAGCCGTCGCCGACATTCAAAGATTTTGTCTTCTCGGCCAGCTTGGCAGCAAACTCGTCATAGACGCCCGCCTGCACATAGATGCGGTTGGCACAGACGCAGGTCTGGCCATTGTTGCGGAACTTCGCGATCATCGCGCCATCCACGGCGGCATCCACGTCGGCATCGTCAAAGACGATGAATGGTGCGTTACCGCCCAGTTCCAGCGACATCTTCTTGATGGTGCCCGCCGCCTGACGCATCAGGATCTGTCCTACACGGGTCGAGCCGGTGAAGGTGATCTTGGCGACCTTGTCATTGGTGCAAAGCTCATTACCGACGCCTGAGCTGTCGGTGCCCGGGATCACGTTGAACACGCCCGCCGGTATACCTGCACGTTCACCCAAAACCGCCATCGCCGTCGCCGACAGCGGCGTCAACGTCGCTGGGCGCGCCACAAAAGTACAGCCCACGGCCAGCGCCGGGCCAACTTTGCGCGCGATCATCGCGTTGGGGAAATTCCAAGGCGTGATTGATCCCACTACGCCCACGGGCTGCTTCAGCACCACGATGCGCTTGTCGCGCTGGTGGCCGGGGATGACGTCGCCGTAAACACGCTTGGCCTCTTCCGAGAACCACTCGATAAAGGACGCGCCATATAGGATTTCACCGCGCGCCTCGGGCCAGGGTTTACCCATCTCGGCGGTCAGGATGGTTGCCAGATCGTCTGCGTTTTCGACCATCAGGTCGAACCATTTGCGCAGAATGGCGGCGCGTTCCTTGCCAGTCTGAGCAGCCCATTCCTTCTTCGCAGCGTAAGCTGCATCGATGGTCTGTGTTGTGCCTTCGATGCTGACATCTGTCACATTGGCGATCAGATCACCGGTTGCAGGGTTGTAGACAGGGAACGTTGCCTCACCTTCGACCCATTCACCGTTGATATAGGCGCGGGGTTCCAGAAGGCTGGGATCTTTCAGCTCCAGCTTGGTCACTTTGGTATCCAGCATGTTCAGGCTCCTTTGGCAGCGTCGATCGAGGCTTCGAGGATATCCATGGCCTCGGCGAAGATTTCGTCCTGCACCGTCAACGGCGCGAGGAAACGAATTACGTTCCCATATACGCCACATGTCAGCAGGATCAATCCACGCTTCAATGCCTCGACCCGTATGGTGTTTGCCATATCGGGATTCGGGGCGCTGCCGTCGGTCGTGTTGAACTCGGCCGCAACCATAAGGCCCGGACCACGAATATCTACGATCTCGGGCGTGCGGGAACGGATCGATTCCAGACGCTGTTTCAAGCGCGAGCCCAGCTCATTGGCGCGCGTGCACAGGTCTTCTTCCTCGATCACATCCATCACAGCATGGGCGGCGGCGATCCCCAGCGGGTTGCCGCCATAGGTTCCGCCCAAACCACCCGGGTGCGCGGCGTCCATCAGCTCGGCACGACCGGTGACGGCGGCCAGCGGCAGACCACCGGCCAGACCTTTGGCCATGGTGGTGATATCAGCAGAGACGTCATAAGCGTCCATCGCGAACAGGTTGCCAGTGCGCGCAAAGCCGGTCTGTACCTCATCGGCAATCAGAACGATGCCATGTTCGTCGCAAAGCGCGCGCAGACCACGCATCAACTCAGCCGGAGCGGGGTAGAAGCCACCTTCGCCCTGAACCGGTTCGATGATGATCGCGGCCACCCGGCCCGGATCAAGATCGGCCTTGAACAGTTTAGTCAAAGCACCCAGCGAATCTTCGGTCGAGATGCCATGCAGATCGATCGGGAACGGGACGTGATAAGTATCGGGCATCATCGCGCCGAAGCCCGCTTTATAGGGCTGAACCTTGCCGGTCAGCGACATGCCCATGAAGGTGCGGCCGTGAAAAGCGCCGCCAAAGGCCACTACAGCCGGGCGGCCAGTGGCAGCACGCGCGATCTTGACGGCATTCTCGACCGCCTCGGCACCTGTAGTGACAAAGACGGTTTTCTTGGTGAAGTCGCCGGGCACTTTCTCGTTCAGGCGCTCGGCCAGACGGATGTAATTCTCATAAGGCAGAACCTGATGGCAGGTATGGGTGAAGTTTGCGGCCTGTTTCTGAACAGCCTCCATCACCTTGGGGTGGCAATGCCCGGTGTTCACAACGGCGATGCCTGCGGCGAAATCGATATAGCGTTTGCCTTCGACATCCCAGACCTCGGAATTCACGGCACGGTCCACATAGACTTGCGTTTGCATCCCCACGCCCTGCGCGATCGAGGTATTCCGGCGTTCAGCAATCTGAGCGTTCAGCATCTTGCGTCCTTTCCCGTTTCCGGGCGCGGTGCCCGTATGTTTGACTGCGCGACTGTAGTATCTGCGCCTGCAAGCGAAAGCCTGTTTCTTGTGATTCATAAGCCATTGATTTACCGTCCCGGCAGGATCAAGTGTTGCGGATACTGAACATGAAGAACACCAGCCAAGAGGATTTGACCCTCGGATTGCGCCTGCGAACCTTGCGAGAGCGTGCAGGCTTATCTCAGCGGGCGCTGGCCAAGAAGTCGGATGTGCCGAACTCAACCATCTCGCTGATCGAGTCGGGCAAGATGAATCCATCGGTTGGTGCGTTACGGCGTATTCTGCAAGGCATACCGATTGGCATGTCCGATTTCTTTTCCTTCGAAATCGAACCTGAGCAGACCGTGTTTTATGCCTCAGAAGAACTTACTGAGATCGGAAAGGGTGGGCTGTCTCTGCGGCAGGTAGGATCAAACCTGCATGGTCGCGCGATGATGATCTTGCAGGAAACTTACGAGTTAGGGGCTGACACCGGTCGCGTGATGTACGGGCATGAGGCGGAAGAGGGCGGTATTGTCATCTCGGGTCGGGTGGAGGTGACCGTGGGCGATAAGCGCAAGGTACTGGGACCGGGCGATGCTTATTATTTCGACAGCCGCACCCCGCACCGGTTCAGGCAGGTCGGCCCCGAAGTTTGCCGGGTCATCAGCGCCTGCACTCCGCCTACATTCTAAGCATCACGGCAGAAATTTCAGCACTATGCATCATAGTGTTGCAGTATCTCCTGGTTTGATCCACAGTATGATGCATAGTGCGGGAAATTCCTGCAGATAATCCAGGGTGTCCGCCGCCCAATTCAGAGAGTACCGGAATGAAAAAGAAACCTGCCACTCTGCCACGTGGCTATCGCACCTGCACCGCATCGCTTGCCGTCGCCGACGTCGATGCCGCGCTAACTTTCTACGAAAGTGCCTTTGATGCGAAGATACAGGCCTATGACGCGGATGAGGCCCCCGGCTTTGCCTCGATCAAGATCGGCAACTCGATGCTGTTTGTCACCGCCGGATGGGGTGCGCACGGCCCCGCCATTCCGGGCACAGTTACATCAATTGGGCATCATATGTATGTCGAAGATGTGGACACTGCCCTTGCAGCCGCGTTGGAAAGCGGTGCCAGCCTGATGGCTGAGGCGGCGGACACCTATTGGGGCGAACGCTGCGCCACGATTGCCGATCCGTTCGGTCATGTCTGGACGTTGGCGACCCGCGTCGAAAACCTGAAGCCAGCGGATATCAGTGAACGGCGCAAAGCGCTGCTGGACGCGGCGCAGATCGAGGCTGCATGAACGACGCCCCCCTTCCCACATTCACGATCCGTCAAAACGATCTGGCCATTCTCGCGGCTGAGGGTCGCATCGGCGACTATCCGGTCGCCGTTCGCACGGCGCGTGAGGTGATCAGCGGTGGCTTTGCCAACCACTCGGCGCATCCCAATACCTGGACTGTATACTTTCTGGTCGATGGCCAATGGGCGCTGGTCGAATCCACGCGCGGGCTGCGGCGGGAGTGGTCCAGCCTTGATCGGCTTGAGAAATGGCTGCGCAGTTGCGGATTCCGGTTCTTCTGGGTTCGCAACGACATCGATTTTGTGGAACCGCAGGCAGAAGATACCGCCGAGGAAGCCGCAGTATGAGGGCAGTCGCCTCGGAAAACCATAGCCTGAGGACAGCAGGCTTGCGTGACCACACGGTTTTATGTTCCGATGAAGAACGCCGGATCAAATCGGCGGTCGCAATCGGCAAGAAAATGAGAAGAAACGAAAAATGACCCCTTTTGCGATAACCGGAATCCAGATGCATGTCGGTGCGTTGCAGTCGAATGTCGACGCGATGCTGCACCGGATCGACATTATGATGGCACGGTTCCCCTGGACCCAGATGGCCCTGTTCAGCGAACTGGCGCCTCATGGTCCGCTCGACCGGTTTGCCCAGCCCTTTCCCAATGACGACCTGTCGCGCTTTCAGGATGCCGCTCGGCGTTATGGGATCTGGCTGATCCCCGGCTCGATGTTCGAAAAGCACGAAGATGGACGGATTTTTAACACCTCGGTGGTGATCAACCCCGAAGGTGAGATCGTCTCAAAATACTCCAAGATGTTCCCGTTCAAACCTTATGAACAGAACATCGCCTCGGGTACCGAATTCTGCATCTTTGATGTGCCGGATGTGGGCCGGTTTGGCCTGTCGATCTGCTACGACATCTGGTTCCCCGAAACCACCCGCCACCTGACCAGCCAAGGGGTCGAGGTTCTTCTGCACCCGGTTCTGACCGGCACAACCGACCGCGAGGCCGAGCTGTCGATCGCCAAGGCGACCGCTGCGCAGTTCCAATGCTACGTGTTTGACGTGAACGGGCTGGCCGCCGGGGGCGTGGGCCGCTCACTGGTCGTTGATCCCTCGGCCACCGTGCTGCACCAGTCTGCGGGACAGGAGGATATCTTCCCTATCGAGATCGATCTTGATCAGGTCCGCCGCCAACGCGAGGTCGGACTGAAAGGTCTGGGGCAGGTTCTCAAAAGCTTCCGCGACCGCGAGGCGGAGTTCCCGGTCTATGACCGTACTAGCGGGGCGGATGCCTATCTGCACACGCTCGGCCCGCTGCGCATTCCGCAGAAAGGCGACGTTGCGGGCGTCGCTGCATCCGACCCCAGAACGGCGCTGGGATATACTGAAGACGCCGCGACCAAGCCCGACAATCTGTATCTCTACAAAGGGCGCTCTGGCACAGACTGATACCGGCTCAGCTTTTCGGTATCGGCAGAAAGGAAAAATTTCATGCACGGCATTTCCGATAGCGAAAAGCTCCACACTATCTCGGACTACTACAGCGCCTCACAATTGAGGGCAGACCGATGGAGCGCGCTGCGGGAAACGGCCGAGTCTCTGGATCAGGGCGGTAACGAAAAAGATCGGGACCGGGCACGGCAGTTGCTGCAGGCGCTGGCCCCGATCGAGATGTATTTCGCTTTTCCGGGCGGATCGGCGTTCGACTATCTGCGCCGTTTGCTGGACCATGGCAACTTTGGCGATTTCTCAACCGCCGTGCGCCGGGTGTCGCGGGCGCTGACCTCAGGGGCGTATCGTCGCCGCTCGATCCCGCTGATCGCGGATGAGACCGAGGTTGATGAGTTTGAGGACGAGTCCACCCAAAGCCATGAAGCCCGCGCGCTGGGCCGCCCATATTTCGAGGTGATGATCGTTGACAAGGTCAACGAACATCAGGAACGGTTCCTGCAAACCAGCCTGCAACGGATGCGCCGCAGCGAAGATCCGTTCATCTATGAAACCGTTGTGGTCCCCAGCGTCGAGGATGCTCTGATCGGGGTCCTGTTCAACCAGAATGTACAGGCGGTCATCGTTCGTCCGGGCCTTAGCCTGAAGTCCAAGAACGAAACCAATGTTTTGGGCCGCTATATCAGCCTCTATGGCGAGGGCGCCGATCTTGATGCGCTGTCCCCCTCGGAATACGGCCCTGAAACCTGCCGCAGGATCGGCATGCTGCGCCCCGAGCTGGACGCTTATCTAATCACCGACCGTTCGGCGGAAGATATTGCCGGTCTCGATCTGGGCCTGTGCCGGCGGGTGTTCTACAATCAGGAAGACTTTCTGGAATTGCACCTGAACATCCTGCGCGGAGTGCAGCGGCGCTATAAGACGCCGTTCTTCACGGCGCTCAAGGAATACTCAAAACAGCCCACGGGCGTGTTCCACGCAATGCCGATCAGCCGGGGTAAATCGATCAGTCGAAGCCACTGGATTCAGGACATGGGGGCATTCTACGGATCAAATATCTTCATGGCGGAAACTTCGGCCACGTCTGGCGGGCTGGATTCGCTGCTGGAACCCAAAGGTCCGATCAAAGAGGCGCAGGAAGCCGCAGCCCGCGCATTCGGCTCTAAACAGACGTTTTTTGCGACTAACGGCACCTCGACCTGCAACAAAATCGTTGTGCAGGCGCTGGTACGGCCCGGAGATATCGTGCTGATCGACCGCGATTGCCACAAATCGCACCACTACGGCATGGTGCTGGCGGGGGCGAGCGTCGTCTATATGGACAGCTATCCGCTGCACGATTACTCGATGTATGGCGCGGTGCCGATCCGAGAGATCAAGCACAAGCTTTTGACCCTGAAGGCCGAAGGCAAGCTGGATCAGGTTCGTATGGTGCTGCTGACCAACTGCACATTCGACGGCATCGTCTACAACGTGCAGCGGGTGATGCAGGAATGTCTGGCGATCAAAAAGGACCTTGTATTCCTGTGGGATGAGGCGTGGTTCGGTTACGCGCGCTTTGCCCCGAATTCGCGCGTACGTACCGCGATGCGATCGGCCAATATCCTGCGCGAACAATTCCGCACCCCAGAACATGCCGAGGCTTATGCCAAACAGCAGGAGGAACTGAAGGGCGCGGATGATGAAACCCTTCTGAACACCCGCCTATTCGCACCGCCCGATGCACGCGTTAGGGTCTATGCCACGCAGTCGACGCATAAAACGCTAACTGCGCTGCGGCAGGGTTCGATGATCCATGTCAATGACCAGCAGTTCAAAGGTGCGGTCGAAGAGGCGTTTCACGAGGCCTATATGACCCACACCTCGACCTCGCCCAATTACCAGATCATCGCCTCTTTGGATGTTGGGCGCAGACAGGTCGAGATCGAAGGGTACGAGTTCGTCCAGCGGCAGGTCGAAAGCGCGATGGCAATCCGCCGGGCGGTGACAACGCATCCGCTGCTCAGGAAGTATTTCAAGCTGGTCACGGCGGGCGACATGATCCCCGAACAGTACCGCGAAAGCGGCATGACCAGCTATTTCGATCCCGATCAGGGCTGGGCCGATGTTTGGGATTGCTGGGCCAAGGACGAGTTTGTTCTGGATGCCACCCGCATCACGCTGCATGTAGGCGCGACGGGCTGGGATGGGGATACGTTCAAGACCAAAATCCTGATGGATAAATACGGCATCCAGATCAACAAGACCTCGCGCAATACCGTGTTGTTCATGACCAATATCGGCACCACACGCAGCTCGGTCGCTTATCTGATCGAGGTTCTGGTCGAGATCGCCAAGGAGTTGGACGATCTGATGGACGATGCCTCGAAGATGGAAAAACGGGCCTTTGAAAAGCGCGTCAGGAATCTGAGCGAACACGTCCCACCTCTGCCCGATTTTAGTCGGTTCCACGATGCGTTCCGCTGTGAGGCAGGTACCGAAGCCGGTGACATCCGTACGGCGTTTTTCCTGTCCTATGACGAAGACAATTGCGACTATGTCGAACCCGACAAGGAGATGTTGGAACGGCTCGAAGCCGGGGAAGAGATGGTCTCGGCCACCTTCGTGATCCCCTATCCGCCGGGCTTTCCCATTTTGGTACCGGGGCAGGTGATCAGCCCTGAAATTCTCAAATTCATGCAGGAACTGGACGTCTCGGAAATCCATGGGTTCCGTGCCGATCTGGGCCTGCGCATTTTTACCGAAGACGCTTTGAAGTCAGTAAAGAACCCCTAAGGGGTCAGGGAGGACAACAATCATGCCAAAGAAGGTGCTGAAAAACATCTCGGAAATCCGCCGGTATTTCCATACCAACAAGGACCCGATCTATTTCGTATCGGCAACCAATTTCAACCTGTTGGGGCTGGATGAATGGGTGATGAACTTCACCTATATCTGCTACATGGATTGCTTTGACGGGCGACATCCGAACGTGTTTGTGCCTTCGGAAATGCCGCATGATGAGTTTCAGTCCATCGAAGACATCAACAATTATCTGCTGCAGCACAAAGAGGTCATCGACCTGGTCAAGCGGCGCGGTGGCAAGCCCAAGTTTGTCTTCCTGATGTTCGACGAGACGACCGAGAAGCTGGTCAAGGAGCTGGGCGGTCAGCTGTGGTTCCCCAAAGCCAAGCTGCGCACCAAATGTGACAACAAGATCGAAACTGTCCGTATCGGCAATAAGGCGGGTGTGCCTTCGGTGCCCAACACGCTGAGCGTTGTCAAAAGCTATGATCACCTGAAAAATATCTGCGAAAAGGCCGGATTGGGGAATGATCTGGTGCTACAATCCGCCTTCGGCGACAGTGGCCATACGACGTTTTTCATCAAGTCCGAGGCCGATTTCAACAAGCACAAAGACGAGATCATCGGCGAAGGCGAGATCAAGATCATGAAGCGGATCGACTGTCGCGGGGCGGCGATCGAGGCTTGTGCGACCTCGGAGGGTACCATCGTTGGCCCGCTGATGACTGAGCTTGTGGGCTTCAAGGAACTCACGCCTTATCGCGGCGGCTGGTGCGGGAATGAGATTTTCTCAACCGCCTTTCCACCGAAAGCACGTGAACAGGCGCGGCAATTGACCTTCCAATTCGGGGAAGAGCTGCGCAAATCAGGCTATCGCGGCTATTTCGAACTCGACTTCCTGATCGATAAGAAAACCGACGAACTGTGGTTGGGCGAATTGAACCCCCGTATCACTGGCGCCAGCTCGATGACCAACCACGCGGCCTTTGCGCACGCTGATGCGCCACTGTTTCTGTTCCATCTACTTGAGTTTTCAAAGAAGCCCTTCGATCTGGATGTCGAGGAACTGAATGCCCGCTGGGCGGATCCGGACATGATCGACAGCTGGTCGCAAATGGTAATCAAACACACCGATGACAGTGTCGACCGGATCACGCAGGCCCCACAATCGGGCATCTACAAGATGCTGGAAGATGGCCGCGTCGTGTTCGACCGGTTCGACTATCACCGCCGCGCGGTGGGCGAGAACGAAGCGTTCTTCCTGCGTATCTCGAATGTCGGTGATTACCGCTATGAGGGCGCTGATTTGGGTATCCTCGTGACTCGCGGGCGGTCAATGACCAAGGGCTTTAAACTGACGGACAAATCGAAGAAGTGGATTCATGGGATCACTTCGGCTTATACGGCTGAACCGCTGCCCGCGGCACAGCCGATGGAAGACCCCGCGTTCAAAATTATGTAGAAAGCCCTATGGCGCTTGTTTTTCGCTCAATCGACGAGGAACAGCCCGGTCCCAAGCTGGCCGGGCTGTTTGCCGAATACTGGCCCGCCTACCGCAAATGGTGGGCGCAAGAGGGGTATTCGGCCCGCCCCACCTATCGCGAATGTCTACGCGCCCTGCAAAAACACATGCCCGAGATTTTGCCGCTGTACGAAGAGATCGTCGAACTGGTCGGCGGCAGCGACAGCCAGGCACGGTTTCTCAGCTTTTACTGCCCGCCGAAATATCTTTCGGGCTGCAGCCAGGCGATTTGGCGTGGCAAAACACCGTTTCTGGTGCGCAATTACGACTACCATCCAAAAACCTTTGACGCCGCTCTGCTGAAAACCCAATGGGGCGGGCGCGGGGTCATCGGGATGAGCGACGGCGTTCTGGGTCTGCTTGATGGCATCAACGATGCCGGTCTGACGGTCTCGCTCACCTTTGGCGGGCGGCGCGAGGTCGGCGACGGCTTTGGCGTGCCGCTGATCCTGCGCTATGTCCTTCAAACCTGCGAGACAACGGCCGAGGCGGTCGACTGCCTGTGCCGCATCCCCTGCCACATGAGCTATAACGTCACCGTTCTGGATGCCAAGTATAACCACAGCACGGTTTATCTAGCCCCAGACCGGCACCCGCAAATCTCGGACCAGCCGGTCGCGACCAACCATCAGGGCCATGTCGAATGGTCCACGCATGCGCGCTTTACGGCCACCGTGGAACGCGAAAGATTCTTGCTCAACCGTCTCAACCAGCACCCGGAAAGCGAGAAGCGGTTTATCGATGCGTTCCTGCGTCCGCCGCTTTATTCAACGGCTTTCAGATCAGGTTTCGGCACGCTCTATACTGCGGTCTATCGGCCTGCGAAGAAGCAGTTGCAACTGCTTTGGCCCGGTGCCAGCTGGGACTTGTCCTTCGATGGCTTCAAAGAGGGTGAGCTGAGCCTGATGTTGCCCGACGAGGCCGAGCCTGCAGTCTGACAAGCGCGGTCGCCCTTCTAAACTTCTTGCTCTTGGACGGGCGACGCAATAATGGGAGCGCGACGCGCGGCAGTTTCAAACAAGGCCCGGCGGGATCAACACCACATATTTCTATGACGCGATAGGACCACGGAAAGCATGACCGGTACCTCCCCAAATTGGCTAAGATTGCTTCCTTACTTCGTCACCGCATTGGTGATGGTCCTGGTCTGGTCCTGGTATCTGACTGATCTGGGTGTTGGGAATATCTATCACTACGATGAATTCTACACTTATGACCGCAGTACAGGCTTTGCGCGCAATGGGGACTGGCTGGCGGTTTATTCCAACAACGAACCTAGCCTAAAAAAACCGCCCATGCAGTATTGGATGTCTGCACTGCTGATGGAGTTTGGCGTATCTGATATTCTGGCCTTGCGCCTGCCGTCGATGATCTTTGCGCTGGGCGCGCTGATGGCAACGGCCGTACTGGCGCGGGTGATGATCCCGGACAGCCCCTGGGCCATGCTGCCTTCGGTCCTGCTGGTGGCCACGTCGCTTCAGTTCTGGCAACACGCCACATCCGCGATGCTTGATACCGGTGCGGTTTTCTTTTCGACCCTTGGAATTGCAGCCCTGCTGGCAGCATTGGAAAAGCCGAAATACTGGCCTTATTTCGGCGTAACTCTGGTGTTGGCCGCTTTGCAGAAAAGCCCAACCCCGCTGGCCTTTCTGGCGCTGGCACTAGTGACGCTGAAGTTGACCAACAGATGGCAGACGGAACCGTTCAGCGAGATCTGGCAGAACAGAACGTTTCGCCGGACGCTCAAGATTGCGATCCCGCTGGCCTTCGCCTGGCCGATCCTGCAAGAGCTTCGGTTCCTCTTTGGCGACTCGCTTGATGGCAACATCAAAGGCGAGATGCTGGATCGTTTTCGCCCATCGCTCAGCGATCGCGGCTTCGGGAAGCTCTATGATCTGATCATCTCGGGCGAGCCGTGGTTGCGGCTGCTGGGTTTTGTCGGCATCTGCGCTCTGCCATTTCTGCAAAAGCGGCCCAGACTTCTTGCTGCAACAGGGATAGCCGCGTTCTTCATTATCATGATGTGGGCCGCAGCCGGCAAGGTTTATGCACGCTACACCCTGCTGATCCTGCCGATGCTGATGGTCGCGGCAACCGGTTTGTTGTTTTCGGTCAAGCGCCTGCACTGGGCCGGGATGGTGGCCGCGCTGGGTCTGGTCTTTGTTGCAGGCGGCCTGTTCTATGACCGCGATGCCACCGATCTGGGCAAGGGTCGCGTGCGTTTGGGCGTGCCCGAGGCCGAGATTCTGACCCCTTTGGGTGCAATGCTGCAACCGGATGAAACCCTGCTGCTCTGCGCCTATGACCGCAAGTTGCGCGTACCGCCCGGGGCCGCATCGGTCTTTGCTTCCAACGGTAGGCGCTTTGTCTATCTCAGACGGCTGGAGCTGCACAAATACCTCGACAGGTTCGGCTATACCACCGGCCCGCTGCGAGGGCTCTGTTCGGAGGGTGAGTTGTCTGAGCTGGCACCTGACCTGATCGGGCTCGAGACGCAGCCAACTGCGGTTGACGGTTTGGTCTATTGGTCAGCAACCGGTGTCACGCCCGCCCCTGAATAGGAGACACGGTGCAATCCGCCCCATCGCTGAACAATGCCCCAACAAGTTGCGCAGATGTTGGCCTGCGATGCGGTGGCCACTTGAATTTTCGCCGTTGATCCCGCAAAAGCCCTGAGACTGAAACAAGTAAAGCTATCCACTATGCATGCTGATCATGATGCCAACGCTGACAATCGACCCACTGTGTCGATCGTGATTCCCATGCATAACGAACAGGGGGCTGTTCCTGGTCTTATCCAGGGCATCTGCACTGCTGCGACCGAATTGCCCGCGTTCGAGATTGTCGCGGTTGATGACGGATCGACCGATGGCACTTTTGCGGCGCTGCAACAGATGCAGAAAGACTGTCCGCAACTGCGCATCCTGCAGCACAAAACGGCCGGTGGCCAAAGTGCTGCCGTGCATTCCGGCGTCAAGGAAGCACGCGCGGATATCTGCTGTACGCTGGATGGCGACGGACAGAACCCGCCGGAAGAGCTGCCAAAGATTTGGGCGCCGCTGGTGTCGGGTGGTGATGCCTCGATTGGCCTGGTGGCGGGGCAACGGGTTGGCCGGCAAGACACTGCGTCAAAGAAGCTTGCCTCGCGCTTTGCCAATGCACTGCGGGGCTGGATGCTGAAAGACGGCACCCGCGACACCGGCTGCGGTTTCAAAGCGTTCCGACGGCAGGCTTTCCTTGATCTGCCCTTTTTCAATCATATGCACCGTTATCTGCCCGCCCTGTTTAAGGCCTATGGCTGGAATATCGCGCTGGTGGATGTGGCGCATCAGCAGCGTTTGTCGGGCGAATCCAAATACACCAATTTCGGGCGGGCCATGGTCGGCATCTGGGATCTGTTCGGCGTCGTCTGGCTGACCCGCCGCGCCAAATCCGTTTCCGCAACCGAGGCGTCCCGGTCATGAAAGAAACCATTCTGGAAATCCTGCACGTCGACAGCCCGACCGAGGCGCTCTGGGTCTTTATCGGTCTGGCCGGTCAGCTGATGTTCAGCGCCCGGTTTATCGTGCAATGGATCACGTCCGAGCGCGCCAAGAAATCCGTCATCCCGATGGCGTTCTGGTACCTTTCGATCGGCGGCGGGCTTATCCTGCTGAGCTATGCGATCTATCGCCGTGACCCGGTCTTTATTCTGGGTCAGTCGATGGGCCTGTCCATCTACCTGCGCAACATCTTCCTTATTCGCGCTGAAAACCGCTGATTGATCGTAACGCTTCTTTACGACCTGCCACCCATTACAAGTTTGTCGGCGGCACCCGTTCAGCGGGTAGCGGCCTACGGCTGCGTTGTGTGAACAACCTCTTATTGTTTCTGAAATTTTCGTGCTAGTATCCCGCGAATAGATTTTCAGAATTGTACTCGGAGGATATTTTCTCTTGCCCGATAGCTCACCCCGGTTGTTCAGATTGCGCCCTTTGGAAAAGGCGGATCTGGGAACAGTTGCGCGCTGGTTTCAGGATATCCATGACCTGGCCCTGTTCGACCGTACGTCGCGCATTCCGCAGAACCTGGTACAGACCGAGCAAAATTGGGAAGACGCGATAAACGCCTCAAAGGACTGCTGCAAATGCTGGTTCGCAATCGAATCTGACAGTGGTGATCTGGTGGGGATGACCGGGCTTGAAGCAATTTCCAGCGTCAACAGGGATGCGGTGGTTCCGGTTTTTGTCGACAAATCCATCCGTCGACATGGCGTGGCGGTGCGTTCGGTTGCGCTGATGCTGGATTTCGCATTCCGGCAATTGGGGCTGAACCGTATCACCTCGTATTACCGGGCCGACAATCACAGCAGCCGCGATCTGATCCAGCGAATCGGCTGCGAGATCGAGGGCACGATGCGTCAAGCCTGGTTCGCGGATGGGCAGTTCCATGACATGGTTGTCGTCGGCATGTTGCAGCAGGACTGGATCGCGCGTCGAGAGGTGCTCGCGCAGGAGTTAGGCACCCAAACAGTGGTCAGTTTTGATGCCTCTGGGTGGTCTTGGCCCCCCGATTCCGGTGCAGATACCTAAAATGTTACGTATTCTGAGTCATTTTTTGCTAAAACAGTCCTGTCGGATTCGACATGACAACACAATTGAGTATTGCCAGTGAACACGACCGGTTCGGACGCATCAATAAAACAGAAACTAGGCGCGGTGCTTTTTGCCGACGTTGTCGGCTATTCCCGCCTGATGAGCGAGAACGAGATGGATACGTATAACGCGTTGAAGTCTTTGCTTTCGCAGCTTGAATCGGCTTGCTCAAAGTATCAGGGCAAAATCATCGAAGTGCGCGGTGACGGCATCCTTGCCTTATTCGACACGGCGACCAGTGCAGTAGAGTTCAGCATCGAACTGCATCGGATCGCTGCGGAACATAATCAGGCGCGGGATGACGAGCACAACATCAAATTTCGCGCTGGCGTTCACATGGGCGAAGTTCTGATGGACGAACGCGGCATCCATGGTGACAACGTCAATATCGCTGCCCGCCTGCAGGAGATTGCCGAGCCAGAACGGGTTTATGTCAGCGCAGCCGTCTATGAACAGATCCGTAACCGCCTGCGCTATGGCTATGAATTCCTCGGTCCCAAGCAGCTCAAGAACATCATGTCTCCGGTCGCGACCTACTGTGTCCGAACCGAGGTCGAGGGTGCAACAATGGCCGCAACCCTACGTCCTGAGATGCAGCTGGAAGTGCTTGAAAGGCCCGATAACCCGTCGGTTGCGGTGCTGCCCTTTACCAGCCAAGGCGGGGATGAAGATGACAGCTGGGTCGCCGAAGGGCTGACCGACGACATCATCATGAACCTGTCCAAGTTCCGGAACCTGTTCATCATTGCCCGGAATTCCTCGTTCTTCTTCAAGACCCAGTCGATGTCGCCGCAAGAGGCCGCTCGGCGTCTGAACGTGCGCTATATCGCGCGCGGCAGTGTGCGCCGCTCGTCCAGTCGTATCCGGATCACGGCCGAGCTAATCGACGCCAACACCGAACGCACCATCTGGGGTGAACGGTTCGACCGTAAGCTCGATGATATCTTCGACATCCTGGATGAGGTGACCGAGTGCATCGTTGCCGCCACTGCAGTCATGATCGAGTCGCATGAAAAGCTGCGCATGGTGCAGGCAATCCCGTCAGACCTGCGGGCTTATGGTTCGGTTCTGCAGGGGCAGCACCATATTTTCAAATACACCCGCAACGACAACCGCAAGGCGCAGCATTGCTACGAATCCGCGCTTGAGCGCGACGGCGGGTATGCACGGGCCGCGGCGGCGCTGTCACGCACGCTCAACATCGATTGGCGCTATTCCTGGACCGAAGACCCAAACAGCGCGCTGGACAAGGCCCTGTCGCTGGCTCAGCGCGCGGTGGAGCTTGACCCCACAGACGCGCGCGGGTTTGGAGAGCTGGGCTATGTGCAGCTTTATCGTAAAGAGCATGACTCGGCGATCGAATCCTACAAACGCGCCCTGCAGCTTAACCCCAACGATGCGGACATGCATTCGGACTACGCCGATGCGCTGGCCCATTGGGGCGACAACGAAACCGCCATCAAACATCTGCAGCAGGCGATGCGCCTGAACCCCTATTTCCCCGATCAGTACCTGTGGCATCTGGGCGGGGCCTATTACAATCTCAAACGCTATGACGACGTGATCTCATGCGTGAACAAGATGAACAACCCGACCGAGGGGCAGCGCGTGCTGGCCGCCAGCTATGCCCATAAGGGCGAGCTGGAAATGGCCCGCCAGATCGCCGACAAACACCGCGCAGCGCATCCCAATTTCTCATTGTCGCGCTGGGCCAAGGTTCAGCCAGACCGCCTGTCCGACGACACGCAGCATTTTGTCGAGGGACTCAAAAAGGCCGGGTTCTGAGCTGCTGCCCGATCTCGCCTATAAAAATCAACTCGCCTGTTCGCGGTCGAACTGCATGCGTAACCGCCTGACTTCATCCATTTGTTCATGCGACCAGAAGACGAGCGGTTTCAGCATTTCAAGCAAGCTTCTGCCCAAAGGTGTCAATTCATAAGACACTGCCACTGGCGGTCCGGGATCGACGGTGCGGGTCAAATAACCATCACGTTGCAACCCGCGCAGGTTTTCGGTCAACACACTTTGTGTGATGTCTCCGATACAGCGCTTGAGATCGCCAAAGCGTTTCGGCTCATCCTCCAGCGCAAGGATGATGATCATCCGCCATTTGCCCGTCACATTGGACAGTACGGAACGGATTGAGCAGTTGGAAGCTTCTGCCTTGTTGGCAACACCAATTGGTAGCATATCAATCTCTGGTATTGTTTCAAAACTTAATCGCACAATAGCGTCACGTTGGCTTCGGTACAACTCCCTGAAAATTCGGACAGTAGCCTCAAGCATACCAGGTCATTTTAAAGTACGTAATTGAAATGTAGTATGGATTTGCTACCACGTATCCAGTAGATACGAATCACAGGAACTCAACATGTCCCCCAAAGAACTTGTAATCGCACTTTTTACGGCTGCCTTTGCTGAACATGACCCGCAAGCAGCGCTACAGCTCGTTACCCCGGACTATATTCAGCACAACCCGCAAGTCCCGACCGGAGCCGAAGGCCTGGCCGGCCTGATCCCTTTGGTCGAACAATCCGGGATGACTGCAACTACCCACCGGGTCATCGCCGAGGGCGATATGGTTGTATTGCACAGCACGTTCGACAACGCGGACGCTTTTGGTGCACCGACCCTCGCCGCCTTTGACATATTCCGCGTCGAGAATGGCAAAGTTGCTGAACATTGGGACAATTTGCAGCCCGTTCCTGAAACAACAGTGTCGGGCCGTGGCATGACAGATGGGCCGACCGAGATCACCGATCTTGAGAAAACAGAAGAAAACAAGGCGCTGGTTCTGGGGTTTGTGCGTGACGTTCTGGGCGGTGCCGCGCCCGAGAAAGCTCCGATGTATTCCGAGGTCTATATGCAGCACAATCCAATGCTTGCCGATGGGATCGATGGCCTGATCGAGGGCACCAAAGCCTGGGCAGAGCAGGGGAATGTGATCACCAAATTCGAGCCGCAGATTGTGGTGGCCGAAGGCAACTTTGTCTTTGTCGCCTCAGATGCCACCGTCAGCGGGAACCCTTGGGCCTTCTTCGACCTATGGCGCGTCGAAGATGGAAAGATCGTTGAACATTGGGACGTCGTTTCGCCTACGCCAGCCGAAATGGCGCACGAAAACGGCAAGTTCTGATCTTCGAAAGGGATGGCGGGTCAGGCATAAATGGCCCGCCAACCCAAAGCAGACGTTGGAATAAAACCAAACGTCAATCGGTCAGGATCATTTCAACCTTCCTATTCACCACGTGCCTTTGCGCCGCTGACTTTGGCACCTGACACCTTAGCACCGGACACCTTGGCCCCGCTGACCTTGGCGCCCGAGACCTTGGCCCCGCTCACCTTGGCGCCCGAGACCTTGGCTCCGGACATCATGGGTGCGTCATACTCAAAATAGACGTCCAGCAGCACGTCTTCGATCTGACCGGCTGCGATATCCATGCGGATGGTGTAATCGGCCTGATCGTAGTTCCAGACGCGGATGTCATTGGCCATCTGGTAATCCGCTGCCGCGACGCCCGAAACCGAGGGGTTCATCGGCGCGCGTGCGGCCTGTTGCGTGGTGTCCGGCGCGTTAGCGTCATTGCTGGTCTGCAGCTTGAAGCCATGGGGCAGGTTGCCACCCGTCGCGCTCTCGCCTTCGCCATGCACCAGAAAGATCGTGGGTTCCGGCATCTCGTAATAGGTGCCGTCATAGGCGAAGCCGTAAATCCGGGCCAGTCGTGCATCGCCTCCGAACTGGTCCCCGATGAAATTATTGACGCCACGACCCCTCCGGCGGCCATCCTGTTCGATGAACAGCTGCTCCGAGTGACGGTTGGCGATCTGCTGCCAGTGGGTATGTTTGAACTGACGTCCACGACGGATGTAGACAAACGAGTCGTGCGGAACCTTCTTCCGCTTGTCGAACTTGAACTTGTCGCCGTCCTTGATGACCTTGTAGATGCCGGACTTTTCGTTTGCCGCATCCCCGACCTGGACCAGAACACGATCGTCTTCCCGGACATGTACGCCGTCGATTTTGGTGAATTTCTTACTGAAGTCGTAGTCTTCCTCAACCTCTTCGGCCAACCGGACCGAGCGTTGTTTCAGTTTTAAATCACTTAACTCTCGCCCAAACAGTAATACCTCGGAAAAACTGAGTAAGGACTCAGACATATCACTTTCTCCCTATCGGGGGTCGACGCTGCCGATTGCCTCGCCTGTCCCGGTTTGCGCATTCAGTGCGCGTTGAATGTCACTATTATCACCCCGTGCGCGTAACCTGCCACAATAGCGGGGGAAAAACAAAGACTTTAAGGTTCATTCACCTCGGGTGACAGCGTACGAACCGACGCGGCATGGCTCGTGCCGTCGGGCTTGGTCAAACGGGGGCCGGGCGCTGTCAAACCGATGTGGCGCATGCGGAAATTGCCTTCGATAATCTGCCGGAATGCGCCGCCGGTGACCTCGTGATCGACCATGACCAAGGCGCGTTCAACGCCGAAGTAGCTCAGCATATCGGGGTCCAGTTTCTCCCACGCATCTGCAAGATAGGACCCCAGCAAATCACGCGCTTCGATCAGGGCGACCCGAAAGCCTTCGGGGTCGGCTGCGTAATGTTCGTCGAACAGGTCCTGCATGATCGCGTTGTATTCGTCGGTCCCTTCCAACTCGTCCGAGAGCTCCTCCATCTCCGGGTCGATCACGTCATGTGCTACCAGTCGTTCGTGGTAGATATCGACCAGAATATCGAACATCGCCCCGGTCAGTGGTTCCGACAGGGCGTGTTCGCTGGACCATCCATGCGAGAATTCAGAAAGCGTCCGGTCATTGGCGGCGATCCGAATTTGCGAGTTCTGCGACAGCTCGGCAAAGCGGCTCAGCCGGTTATAGGTATAAAGGTTGCCGCGCGTGTTTTTCAGCAATTCATCCACGACCGAGCCGAAATGCAGCGACGCCAACAGCGCCACCATATCGGCCGCCGATTCATGGAACCCGTAATACTCGCCGGTCGCATCCTCTTCGGACGGCATGCCGACCACGCTGTAGATGATGGCATGGCCGATCTCATGCGCGACCACATCGAAGTTCAGGCTGTAGGGGCGGTATTCGTCACCGATATCGCGAGTGCCACCGGTTTCCAGAAATCCCCAACCGATATGCGCGTTATCTAGACTTGGCAGCAACGATAGCTCAAGCCGCTCGAAATCACGCGCGAAATGCCAGGGGATCGGGCGATTAAAATAGCCCTCCCACACATCCATGGTGAAATGGGCCGCTCCGAACAGATGGGCGGCTTCAAAGGCCGGGTCCTCGGGATCGATATGGATGAAATTGCCAAACTCATCGGGCTCGGGCGGCGGCAGGATATAGCCGTCCCAGGCGGGCAGATACATCTCGGGGCCGTCTTCACCCTCGATCATCGCGCCATAGGGGGTCGTTTTGTCGACCGGGTACATCGCATACATGCGGGGGCCCGATGGGCCTGGGCCTATGGTCCCTTGCGGGGCCGATATTTCAACCAGTTCGGGCTTGGAATTCGGCTCTAAAAAGGGCGATTGCGGATATAGTAAGAACCGCGTGCCGGGGGGGTCATTCTCTGAATAGTCGGGCCAGATTGCCAATTTTCCCTCCCGTTATCCGCCGGCGTGCAGACCGGCTGCCAATCCGGGCTCTTGGTCAACCGGATCGCCACCAGCTTGGCAAAACATGAACTCGGCGGCAATCAAATCAACCAAGGCATCGCGCCCCTCAAGGCCAAGCCCGATCGCGTAGGAGTCAAGATCATCCGGCACCCTCTGGTCAAGACGTGTTTCAAAATACCAGATCAAGGCGCGCGTTCGAATAGCAGCGTTGCTTTGGTCCGGCGGCAACGCCGCTTTGCGCTGGGCCCGGTCGCGCAACGCGCTGTAGTCGCCCGAGCGTCGAAGCTCGGCTAGCAAAGCGGCATCCATTGTCTCGGCCAGCGTTTGGATTGCGATATCGACACGGGATTTGTCGGCCAGCATCGCCTCGTACTGCGTAAGGGTCAGGTCATTTTCTTCCAGCCATTCAAGCAAATCCGCGTGGCGGGGTAGCCGGGCCTCCAGCCGATGTTCGGTCATCTGCTTGACCACGGCGTCTTTATCCGGGTCCAACCCCTGTCGGAGGGTCTCGTCCTTGGACAGCAAGCCTAACGCTGCGCGATCACGCAGATGCGCGTAGAGAACCGGATCAAGCCGCAGCTCATCCACCAACGCCCGCGCCTCGCTATCCTGTTGTGCGGCTTCCCCATCCACACGGGCGCAGAGGTCACGCCAGACCAGCGTCCGTTCGGTGCGATGTGCGTCTGACACATTCGTTCCAGCATTCAGAAAGCGGGCCATCTCAGCCAGCATCGTGCGGGCGTCGTCCCCTTTCGCATCCACCTGCCCCTCGGGCAACCATCGTAGAAAGGGTTGCGGGTCAGAAGTGCCCTCAAGGATGCGATCCCAAACCCGGTCACGGTAGTGCAGGTTTTTCGCCTTTTGCTGCAACGCGTCGCCCGTCTCTGACGACAACACACCCGCTGTCTTGGCTTGCGCAATGGTGGCGCGGATCGAGACCATAGGCTCGCTCAGCGGTGGAAAGCCAAGCTCGGCAGGGCCGTGCAGCACCGCCACCTCGTCATCATCTTCGATGGCACCATTCAGGTAACCCTCAAAAATCTGGCCGATCCCGATCATCCCGAAATCCGCCAGCTCTGCCGCGCGCAGCGCACCCATGCTGGCACTGCCAAAGACCGGTATACCTTGCTCCAAGGCCCACAGGATTTCCTTGTGCCAGACCGAGGGCACCCCGTCGAAATACCCGTCTATAATCCCGATCGCACGCGGCTTTTCCCGCACTGCCCGATACACATCGCCCTGCTGAACCGGGGGTAGGATAGTGGCGTTCAGATGTTCGCGCACGGCTTCGGCCCGTAGCGTCGGCCCGACAAAAACAACCACACTCATGACATCACCGCTCGCGCACGGGGGCCTGCGACAAAGTCGGGATCGTCATGGGGCGCTTCCAAGCCCGGTATCACCGCGCGCACCACTGCGATGTCAATTTCGGGTCGCGACAGATCAACAGTGACCACCTGATCTATGCCTGCCTCGGACAGGCGCGCCAGCAACAAAGACAGGTCATCCGTGAAAGATCCGGTCACGTAGGTTGGGCATTCGGTGAAATCACCGATAGGCGCCGAGCCATCGATCAGTTCGCGGATGTATCCGCTGCGCCAGTTCCGGGCAGTGTCCGAGAACTCTTCCGGGTCCAGATCATCCCGCGCGCCCGAGATATAGGTCAACCGTGTTTGCGCCGCCTCGGTCAGCGCCCGCAGCAGGGCAATGGCGCGATCCGGGTGGCAGCCGTCGCCGATGCCGATATGGCCCGTCGTGCTTCCGCCCTCACAGATCGCGCAGCGAAAGCTGGCGATGCCGATGTCCGAGGTCGTTTCCCAGATTCCCAAATCCAGCCCCGCCGCAGTAATCTGTTCCATCGCCTCAAGGCAACGCGGGTCGTCCACTGTACGGGGATCAACACGCGGGGTTGCGCCCCGGTGGTGCCACAGCGTTGTGGCGTCACGCTCGATCAACTCGCAGATCGCGTGGCAACTGGCTTCGGTCACGTTGTTACCGGACGCCAGCCCGTTTGTCGTTCGCGGAAACGCCCGCTGCCCAGCCACGGGCGAGGTGGTATAATCGGTGTCCACCATCTCATACGGCACCCAGCAGGGCTGGCCCGAGGGCAGATCGCGCCCCAGCACCCACAGTATCGCCTGATGAGGGTCGAACTGCCCGCCGGTGACGCTGGGCAGACGGTCGGCATCGATCACATACTCCACCGCCAGATCAGCAAAGCTGGACAGCCGTAGCGGCAGTTCGATCCGCTCTGCGTGCCAGGATTCAATCGCTTCCATCACGCCCGAAGCCCGGGCTGCGCTCAGCGACAGCCCCTTGCCCAGCGACACCGCGACCGAGCGCGAGTTTGGCCGCGTCACCATCACTGTCGGCAATCCAACCCGGTCCAGCCCCGTCAGGTTGGCGATCCGGGTTATGCCCATCTGCTTGAGAAACGGTTTGACGATGGCCAGGGTCTCTTCCGGGTCGCGCAGCCGGTGGGTGTCTAGCACATAAGACTTCTGCGAATTCCCGGACATCCAAATGACCTTGCCAAATATCTGATAAACCACCGTAACCCGCCGGGCGGATCATGTTGGCGTCAGGATGCGGGATGAATGCGTAGTGGTCAACCGCGCACCGGCCCGGCAATCCACGCTTGCATGACCCGCGCGCTGCCGTTAAACGAGCTTCCGCATCGCCTCAATAGCTCAGCTGGTAGAGCAGGTCCTTCGTAAGGACAAGGTCGGGGGTTCGAGTCCCTCTTGAGGCACCATCCTCTTACGACAAGTCTTACCCGCGCTCAGATACTCATCTCGATACGCGCGCCCGGAAAACGCGATATCAGCGCGTTTGTTTTGGCACGCGGGGTTACGCATAGGGCGGTTGAGAGCCCGTCTGCCAATGCTGCCTGCGAGGCTGAGATTGATACAGCCTGATAGGGCGCACCCAACCCTTTCGGGTTCAGGATATGCCCCTGATCGCCCTGCAGCATGGTGCCTTCGGGGGCCGAGGTTGCGACGGCGCGGTCCTGCAGTGTGATCCGTTTGGCGACAGCACCGTCGGGCTTGGCCAGCCCGACGCGCCACGGCTCGCCATTGCTCCGCTGGCCAAGGGCGGCGACCTCGCCCATATCCACCAGCACATCGCGCAGATCGAAGGATCGCATCAAAGCGGCAATCCGGTCAGTGATCGCACCTTGAGCAATCCCGTTCAGGGTAATCGCCGAGCGTCCGGGTTGCGGCAGGCGGATCTCACCGGCGCTTACGTGAACCTTGTCCCAACCAATCGTCTGGCGCGCGTGTTCCACTTGCGACCCCGCCGCGCCACTGGCGAGCGCTAGCCACAGAGGCTGGATCGTCGGATCAAACACCCCGCCCGAAGCGTCGTGAAGCGTGGAACACAGGCTCAGCACCTCCAGCAGCTCAGGCGCCGGGGTGACCAGGTGGCCGATCCGGTTAAGCTGACTGATCTGCGAGTGCGTCCGGTAGAGGCTGAATATATCCTCCAGCCGATTCAGCTCTGCCTCGACCGCAGCAAAGATCGGCGCGGCCTGTGCGTCCGTCGAGCCTTCCAGCCTCAGGCTGGCGGGTGCGCCCAGCGCAATACCGCGCCATTGGGCGACGTTGCCAGCAGCGGCGGGTACGGCGGCGCAGGCGGCTGAGATTGCCAGGAAACGGCGGCGGGTCAGAAGGGTCATGCGGGGGTCTCCAGCGCGAGGTCCAGATCGACGGGGCCCAGCACTTCGGCATCGGGAATATCAGATAGTGGTAGGGCGGCGCCGCCATATTCGGCAATGAACGCCTCTGCCGCGGCGGGGTCGCCAAAGGGCACGACTTCGCGCGCACCCATGCCGCCGGCCACATCGGCGCCAACGACAAAGGTCGCGCCATCGGCTGCGATCCAGTTGGAAATCCCCGGTTGCCGCCAGCTGGGCGCGACGCTCATGTCACTGACATAGGCGGCCGTGATCTTGGCGTCACGTTCGGGGCTTTTCAGATAGGCCAGCATGTCGCGCACCTGCGCAAAGAACAAAGGCGCGGGATAGCCTTCCAGATGGATCTGCCCTTTGGGCCCGCCATGTTCCGCGATGTTCATCTGGCAGAAATAACTCAGCGCATCCGGGGTGAGATCAACCGGGTCGGGGGCCTCGGCCACCTCTTCTTTGCAGGCCGTCAACGCGACCAGAGCGATCAGGGCAAGGTATCTCATGGCTCAACTCTCCGAAATGCGAGACGCGCAAGGGCAAAGCCCAGCACCGGCCAGATCAGCAGCGAGGCAGGCGCGGCCCAAACGGGCAGAGCTTGCGCCGCCCCGGTCATGCCGGAGGCCATGGCAACGCCCTCGGTTGCGGCGATGTTCCACAAACGGAATGCGTCGGCCGGGTTGGCCACCATCACCCATGGAAAGACGGATTGGGTGAAGGTGCCGCCCTTGTCCATGACGACGGCCCCCAACAGGCCCAAATCATAGAGGACGACAAAAACCAGCCAGAGCCCGGCCGACAAACCTGCCGCCGCCGTGGCCCCCTTTGCCAGGGCGGACAGCAAGTATCCAAGCGCCAGAAAGACAGCGCCCAGCAGGATAGATGTGAGGATCAGGCGGACCAGAGCCATCAGGCTTTCCGGACCCGCGCCGCCAAAGAAGGCGGCCACTGCGCCTGCGGTGCCGAAACCGACGATCATGGCGAAGGCCAAAGCGGCCAGATGGGCGGTGAACTTGCCGAGCAGGATTTCTCCGCGCCCCGCCGGGTAGGACAGCAGCAGCGACAGGCTGCCGCGATCCACGTCGCCGGCGATGGCGTCAAAGGCGATCATCAGCGCCAGCAGCGGCGCAAGATAGACCGACAGCGTGGTCATCGAGGCCACCGAAACGGTCAGCATGTCGACGCCTAAAGTGCCCGTTGGTGCGCTGCCTGCAAAGGTCAGCGCCAAGGCGAACAGAACCATGATCAGTGTTGCGACCAGCAGCCAGCGGTTGCGACGCAGGATCAGCATTTCTGTGCGGGTGATGGCGAGGAAGCGGGTCATTGCAAATCCTCCTGTGCGTAGTGGCGATAGAGGTCTTCCAGCTTGGGCGGGGTCATTTCCACATCCGCCACAGCGTCGCCCAATCCGGCGATCCGGCGCAGCGCCTCCATCTTGTCTTCGGGTGCGCAGAGCAATTCAACGGATGCCCCATTGATCCGGTTGCCACCCAGTTCGGCGGCCAGCACATCAGGATTGGCACTGGCGCGCACCTTCAGGCGGATCGGCAGACCGGCCAGAGCCGACAGATTGTTCAGCGTGTCATCAGCGACCATCCGGCCCTTGCGCATGATGGCGATGCGATCAGTACGGGCCTCGACCTCAGTCAGCGCATGGCTGGCAATTAGAACGGCTGTGCCTTGGGCAGCCAGCTCGTCGATGATGGCATAAAGGTCCTGCCGCGAGATCGGGTCCAGCCCGCTTGTCGGCTCATCCAGCAAAGCCACTTTCGGTTGACCCAACAGCACCTGCGCCAGACCCAGACGTTGCCGCATGCCTTTGGAATAGGTACCGATCCGGCGGTCCAATGCGTCGCTGAGACCAACGCGCTCCAACAGGCCAAGCACGTCGGCCTTTGCGCCTGAAAGCTGCGCAAACAGGGTCAACTGCTCGCGCCCTGTCAAAGCGGGATGAAACGACACCGCTTCGGGCAGATAGGCCGTCTCGCGACGCGCCTGCGCGCTGCCGGGGGTGGCATCTCCGATCCGAATGGCTCCGCCATGGATCGGCGTCAGGCCGAGGATGGATTTGATCAGCGTCGACTTGCCCGCGCCGTTATGGCCCAGCAGCGCAACGCGCTGACCGGGGGCAAGAGAGAGGGTGATATCGTCAAGAACGCGGGTTTTCCCTCGGTCCTTGAGAACATGGTCGATTGACAGGGCCTTATCCGTCATGAGGCACCTTTTTCATAGCTGGGGGTTCAGGGGCTTGCATCAATGGGTTGCTGTCCATCACGCCCCCCGGCAACAACGCCGGGAAGGCCGATTGCGACCAGCGCACCAGTTGCACGGCAGGGGAGCCGAGCAACAATTTGGCTGAGGGTTGGGTCCACAGCACATGGTCCATACTGTCATTGGGGCGATAGGGGGCATCGGCAATGCCGTTGCCATCCACATCATAAGCGGCGAAATCGGACCAGTAGTTGCCGCGTCCGTCTTCGGACCACTCGACCCATTTGGTCGAGACATATTTCACCTGCGTCCGGTTTCCGATGAATGAATTGCCAACGATGCGGTTGCGCTCGCTGCCAGCGGTAAAGTGGATTCCGATGCCGCACCCCTCAAACCAGTTATCAGTGAACTCGTTCTTGTTCGAGTTATAGAGGAAGGTGCATTTCTCTTTCGCACCTTTCACAACGTTTCCGGTGATGGTGCTTTTGTTGGCGTAGTTCAGCATGACGCCATGTTCGCGGTCGCCGATCGAGACGTTATTGGCCACGGTCACATTGGTCGTGAACATCACCGCGTAGCCCAGATCATTGCCGATCGAGACGTTGTCGCTGACCACCGAATTGTCGGCATACATGTAATGCACGGCAAAACGCAGATCGCGAAACAGGTTGCCGGTGAAGGTGTTCTTCTTCGACGAGTTTACAAAGATTCCGTCGCGGCCATAGCGAATATCGTTGTCCTCAACCACCGCACCCGGCGCGTTCCAGACATAGACGCCATTGCCACGCTCGTTCATGCGCTGGTCTTGCCGCCCTTCGATCCGGTTGCGGCGCACGATGCTGTCCTTGGCACCGTGAATATCGACGCCATAGAGATTGCCCAGCAGCACGTTATCCTCAACCACCGGCGCATGGGCCGTTTTGGTCAGCTGGATACCGCTATCGATCCCGTCATGGTCCGAGCCTGAGCCGATCACCGTCAGTCCGCGCACAGTCACGCCCGGCCCGGTCACGGTGATGACGCTGCCTTGGCCTTGGCCGTCGATGGTGGCCTGTCCCAGCCCATCAATTGTGATGGGCCGGTCCAGTACCAGTCGTTCGGCATAAACGCCGGGGCTCAGGCGGAGGGTGTCCCCATCCGCCGCCTGCGCCAGTATCTCGTTGATGGCCCCTGCCCGGTTGGGCACATCCCAATCCGCCGCCCAAAGGGGCGAGCCGAGCAGGAGCGGTATGAGCAGGGACCAACGCATGGTTATGCGCTCCGCGGCTCAACGAACATCCGGCCGCGCATCTCCATGTGCAGCGCGTGGCAGAACCACTGGCAATAGAACCAGTGCACGCCCGGACGGTCGGCAATGAAGGTGACCGAGGCGGTGGCCTGCGGCGCAACCTCCATCGCGATGCCGAAGTTCGACAGACACAACCCGTGGGTCACGTCATCCACGTCATCCAGGTTGGTGACATACAACGTTACCTCGTCACCCTGTTTGACGGTGAACTTCTCAAGGCTGAACACCGGCGCGGTCGAGGTCATGTAGACCCGCACCTTGTTGCCATCGCGGATCGGCTCCTCGGCGCCCTCTTCAAGGTCCACACCATCGGCGGCAGCCTGCTGGCGCGCTTCTTCCCACATCGGATCGTTGCGATCCCAGACATTGACCGGGTTCACCTTGGACCGGTGCACGAGGATCGAGTCATGCGGTTCCGCGAAGGTCGGGCCGTCATGGACCACCTTCATCTTATCACCCGAGATATCGATCAACTGCTCGTTTTCCGGCTTCAGTGGCCCGACGTTCAGGAAGCGGTCTTTCGAGAACTTGTTCATCGAAATCAGCCACTTGCCATCAGCCTCAGCCGTTTCGCCCATCGAGGTCGAATTGTGGCCCGGCTGATAATGCACATCCACTTTGTCGAGGATTGGATCAACATCCGCACCACCGTAGGCTTCGATGGCCTTGGCGATGTCCCACTTCACCACCTGGCTGTCCAGGAAAAGGGTGGTGTAGGCGTTGCCTTTGCCATCAAACGCGGTGTGAAGCGGGCCAAGACCCAGCTGCGGTTCCGCCACAATGGCCGAGCGTGGATCGGCATTGTCGGCAAACAGCGCATCGACCTTTTCCACATCGATCACGGATACGGTCGGGGACAGCTTGCCGTTGATCATGATGTGTTTCTTGTCGGGTGCTGCGTTCACTCCGTGCGGCGAGTTCGGGATCGGGATGTAACGGGTCAGGTTACCGCCCGCCTCTTTGCGCCCGTCCACGACCTTGACGCCGTTCAGCTCCTGATAGTTGCCAGCAGCAATCGCGTCTTCGATGCCTTTCAGGTTGAACACGACCACGTGGTCCAGCTCATTCTCGGTCATCTCGGCCAGGTTCATACCCATTTCCGAGTTATACGAGGTCGAGAATGCGTATTTGCCCTGATAGTCGCAGTCAGTGTTGTCGAGGTTGCCCGACACCATCACCTGCCATGCGATCTCCATCGTATCACCATCAATGGCAGTGAAGATGTTCACATATTGCGACGGATCATCGAGGATCTCGCCATCATTGACCAGCGGGGCCTCGTGTTCGCCATTGGCGAAGATATAGCCGGTGCGCGGGTATTTCTGCGGACGCAGACCGTGGATGTCATGCGCGTTCGGGATTTCGATGATCTTGTCGCATTTCATCACGTCGCAGCGGATGCGCGCGACGCGTGTGTTGGCCTTGTCATTCATGAACAAATAGCGGCCATCATAGGTGCCATCGGTGAAGGACATGTGCGGGTGGTGCAGGTCGCCATTGTCGTAGGTGACTTTGCCATTGGCGGCCAGGTACTGCTTGGTCTCTGGCAGCAGCCCTTCGGTCAGGATCTTCAGCGACTCGTTGGTCTGGCCCCAGCCGGTGGCCGAGCAGCGGTTGAATACCGGAATGCGCATCAACTCGCGCATCGACGGCACGCCGAGGATACGCACCTCGCCGGTTTGACCCGAGGACCAGAAGCCGTAATATTCGTCCAACTCGCCGGGCTCCAGCGCGGCATTGGCGGCGGCGCTGGCCTCTTTCGCGGTCATCAGGGTGCTGCCCAGACCGGTTCCGGCCAACACGGCGCCGGTTGCAGATGCACCCAGCAGTCCGCGGCGTGTGACGTTCAGTTTCTTATCGTGTTCCGACATGATCGTTCCTCCTTTTTAGGAAACGGTTTGCGGTTTGGCGTTCGGATGGTTCGCCGGTGGTTGTCCGAGGGGGGTTTTCGGTTGAACCGACCCTGTCTTGGCCCGCCGTTTCAACTGGCGGATAACGACGGGACATTTGTCCTCGGACTGGTAGAGCACCTGACAATGCAGGCAGGTGACGCACTCGTTCGGATTGATCTCACCGGTGGGGTGGATCGCCTGAACGGGGCATTCGTTGGCGCAGGTCTGACAGGGGGTGCCGCAATCCTTGTAGCGGCGCAGCCAGTCGAACATGCGGATACGGGCAGGGATCGCCAGCGCACCACCCAAGGGGCAGAGATAGCGGCAATAGAACCGTTCGATGAACAGCCCGATCCCCAGCAGGGTCAGCGCAAAGACCACGAAGGGCCAGTCGCGCATGAACTTCAGAATGATCGCGGTCTTGAACGGCTCGACCTCGGCATAGGTTTCAGCCAGCGGGATCGAGACAAAACTGATCCCGAACAGCACGAGGAAGATCATGTATTTCGCGGGCCAGAGCCGCTCATTCAGGCCCCAGGGCAGTGTCCATTGCGGCACCTTGAAGGCCCGCGCGATCTTGTTGGTCAGTTCCTGCAGCGCGCCAAACGGGCACAGCCAGCCGCAATAAGCACCCCGACCCCAGAACAGCAGCGCGGCAGCGACAGCGAACCATTGGATGAAGACCAACGGGTCCAGCAAGAAGGCATCCCAGGAGAAGCCGGTGCGCAAGCTGCCTGCCAGCGCCATCAGGTTCACCACGCTCAGCTGCGCATTGGCGTACCAGCCGATGAAGAACAGCGTCATGGTCAGGTATCCGATGCGGAACCAATAGAAGACGCGGGCGTTCATGGTGGCGTGGAACTGGAAGAAGAATGTCGCTGTCAGCACCAAAAGCATGACGCCCAGCACCCCGATCTCAATCGTGCGATCCTTCCAGATGCGCTTCCAAAGCGCGGCCTTGGCTGCTGCCTCGCCGGTGGCGTCATCGACGACTACAGGGGCCGTAACGGGCAGCAGATACTGCTCGGGCAGTTTGTAGCCCAGATCGAAGGTCAGAAAGGTCTTCTCAACCGCGCCCACAGCCCGCTGCGCCAACAGTTGCATGCGGAAGGGCTCGGCCGGGTCGAACTCGGCCTCAGCGGGGATTTTGAAGATGTCCAACTCGGTAAAGGTGGGCGCATCCGCTGCCGCAACCTTGCCCAACCGGCGCTGTTGCTTGTCAAAGAACCGGACCGAATTGTCGCCTTGGATCAGCTGTATCCGGTCAAAGATACCGCCCCGCACATAGCCCGAGCCCTTGAAGCTGTAGGCCCCACGCCCCAGCACCAGAATGGCCTGCTCGCCTTCGTCCAGCCAGTCGACCATGTTTTGATATTCGGCCTCACCCAGCAGCGACTTGCCGATCGACGGCACGGATACCAACGCCATATGCATATCAATATAGGTGTCATCGGGTTCGCCGGGTTCAGGGCGTTTGATGGCGCGCTGATCTCCGGTGGCTTCGAACGCAGCGTTGACCTGCCCGATATCCAGCGTTAGTCGCCGGACCGAGCCGTCGCCGGACAGGGTGGTCCAGTCGTATACCGCATCCTGCGCCAGATCGACTTCACGTTTCGGCCCATCGGCCTGCAGCGGAGACAAACCGCCCAACCCCAGCGCCCGCGCCACCTTGATGCCGCCGCGCACAAGACTGTCATCAATCACCATGATCGTGACGGTGGCCCCCGAGATGATATCGAGGTCATGCCCCTCACCGCCGGTTTCAGCCTCAACCTTCAAGTCCAGACCGGCATAGCCTTCGGTCAGCTCAACCATGCGCGCGTTGGGGATGCCAATCAGAACGATGGGCTCCGAGTGTTTGACCAGTTGCACACCCGTTAGCACCGCTTGATCATCGATGGCGGCGACCACATGGATCGGTTTGCCGGAATAGCCGGTGGTGCCAACGAAGTCAGAGGTTAGGAAGGCCCAGGCAACGGTCTCGCCGGCCTTCAGAACGGGTGCAACCGGAACGTCATCGCGGACCGGCCCAATGGCATCAGCACCGGGGGCCAGATCGGCGGGTTCAATCTCGGGCAGGAAGCTGGCGAGGCTGTCGGCATGGGCACTGATCGCCATCAGGCAGGACAGGGCAAGGGCCAGCATTATGTGGATTGCGCGACTTACGACCACGGCGCACCTCCGATACTTAGGGTGGACGCCATGGACGCGCGCAGGGTGCGTTCAGCAGTTTCTTGGGTCGGGCGCGGAGGTCCCCGGGTTTCGGGCCACAGCTTATGCGACTTGTACAACATGGAAGATTTGCTGTTCTGAAGCTGTACAACACGGAAGTTTCCGATTTGCGGTATCTGCACCAGCTCGGGTGCGGGCGCTGCACTGGTGACAGCGCACAGCGCGCAATCGGCGCATTTTGGGCAGTACGCGGTCGGGTCTTCGGTGTCCTCCTCAAGATCAACTTCAACCCAGACCGCGCCGCCTTCCGAGCAGATCTCCATCCAGACACTTTCACCGGGACTCGCCAGCACCGGTCCAAAGGCCTGCAACAACAGAAGGAATATGCCTGCCAACCCACATGCCGCGCGAGTTGCGCGTACAGGGAGATTGTGCAGAGGGATCAGGGCAGGCATGGAGTCTCCGACTCGGAAAGCTATGCCTTTGGGGTATTGGATTCTACCGAGTCGCGACTTGACTTAGGTTAGGTGAAGCAAATTTCTGATTTTCTTTTCAAATCAATCGTCTGCCTCATCCATCAGGCCACGCACCCAGCGCCCTGCCAGCCATGAGGCGGGCACGCCCAAGGGGATGGACCATAAGATCGCAGGTACTGGTTCAATGGCACCAAACCCCGCGCTGTGCAGGATCAGCCCAGCCAGAAACAGGTTGATGGCCACGGTCAGAGCCGTGGCAGGATAAAGCAGGATGGCCAGCTTCCAGACCGGCCATTTGCCTTCAGTGGCTGGTGCCTTCCGAGAAGGTGATTTTGTTCCAGACATTGTACTTCCCAGACGGTTTGCGCATCGGCAGGCGGCGGACCTCTTCCAGCGTTTGCGCGTCATAGACGATCACCGCGCCGTCATCTTCCCAGATCGAAACCAGCGCGTGACTACCATCCTTGGTGAATTCTACATGCGCCACGGTCTTGCCTGGGGCGGGGCGCAAAGTTTTCACGATTTCAAGGCTTTGCTTGTCGATCACGTGTATGGCATCCTTGTTCGGGCCAAAGAACACATCGGCCCAGACGTAAGGCGAGTTCTCATGGCTGCGCATGAAAAATCCTGGCCCTTCGGTTTTGATCCGCTTGACGGTTTCCCATGTTCCCATGTCAATCACCGAGACCGTGCCATCGGTCAGATGCGGCGTAGCCATCACGGTGGTGTCGCCCTGCTGCCAGGTGATCCCCGAACCTAAGTGAGGCATCCCCGGCAGGTCCAGATCTGCGATCTTATGACCGATCACCAGATCAATCACCTGCCCGCCCTTGCCATCACGCGAGGCGCCCATAACGTATTCATAACTCTGATCGAAAAAGAAATCGTCCAGATAATCAGGCGTGGTGATCTTGCGCACGGGGAACGGGTCAGGATTCTTGAACTGCCCCTCAATGCGGAAATCGTGGCCAATACCGGATTGCGGCGGGTTGGCCCCGTAGAACACCTCCCAAATCTCGGGGACATCCTTCAGCGCCAGAACAAAGCTTTCGCGCGGTGGTGCCTGATAAACGGCGGAAACACGGCTGGGAACGCCCTTTTTGCTTTTGACTTCAATGACTTTCGCGACCGACAAGTCCTCTGTCGACAGCAGGGTTAGTGAGTTAGGTAAATAGTTCGCTACTGCCACCCATTTGCCGTCACCCGACATGGCGATGTTGCGGCTGTTCAACCCCGCACGCACGCGGCCCACCTGTTTCAGCGCCCAGATATCATATTTCTGCACCCAGCCATCGCGCGACATGATGAAGACATAGCGCCCATCGGGGCTGAACTTCGGCCCACCATGCACGGCGAACGGGGTTTCGAACCGATCCAGAACCTCGAACGTATCGCCGTCCAGCACACTGACATGATGATCGCCTGTTTCCACCACCAGCGTTATGTTCATCGGGTCGCTGTCCCAGACAGGCGCGTCAACCGATACGTACTCATCATCCAGAGTCCGGCTGGCCATGATATCGGCCTCGCCCCATTCGGGATCGGTCTCCAGCGGAGATTTCAACCATCCCGCCAGTTCCTCGATCTGCAACGCGTCCAACTCGTGCGAAAACGCAGGCATCTGGGTGGCCGTACGCCCTTCGGCAATCACCTCCGCCACGCGTGGCCCACGCATCCGTTTCAACGTCTCGGGGATCAGTGCCGGACCGACCCCACCCAGACGGTTTTCACCATGGCATGAGGCACAGAATTCGGCATAATCCGAAGGTGCATCAGCCCAAGCTGCGCCAGTCAGCAGCAGCGAGCAGAATGTGCCGATTTTCAAGGTGTCAAAAGAATTGATGCGCCGGATCATGGCTTTTCCCTCGGAACGGCGTGACCTGCAGACGCTCGCCTGCCCCCTGCACGCCGATTTCTTCGTTTGATAGATAGCAGGCCGGGTCCTCGGCCCACGGGTCGCCGGTCAGTTGCAAGGCACGGATGCGGGTGTTGCCACCGCAGACATCCTTTAACTGACAGGCCCCGCAACGCCCCTTCAAAGGACGCGGACGGGTACGCAGCATGGCGAGCATCGGGTCATCGCTGGTCCAGAGTTCCGAAAACGATTTGGTCTTCACATTGCCAACATTGTAATCGGACCAATAGGTATCGGGATGCACGCGGCCGAGGTTGTCGATATTGGCCACGCCCAAACCGCTAGAGTTGCCACCCCACGCCGCAAGATGTTCCCGCACATTGGCAGCTTTGTCATGGTCGAAATGCGACCGAACCCAGTTCAGGAAATACCCGGCATCGGCATCGTTATTGCCAGTCACGATATCCAGCGGACGGCCGCCCGAGACGGCTTCCCACGCACGTTCCAACAACAAATCCAAACCCTTACGGGTGCGCAAATGCTCGGCATCCTCGCCTCGGTTCTTGTCACCGCGCCCGGCATAGACGAGGTGAGACAGGTAGAACTTGTCGACACCCTCATCGTCGCACAGTTGCAGCAGGTCAGGCAGGTGATGTTGCGTACCTTCGGTCAGGCAGAACCGCAGGCCCACCTTGATACCGCGTTTCTTACATTCGCGTACGCCGCGCAGAGCATCGGCAAAAGCCCCTTCGACGCCCCGGAACCAGTCATTCGTGGCCCCGATCCCGTCTAGCGAAATGCCGACATAGTTGAAGCCCACGTCGGCGATCATGTCGGCGGTTTCGTCGTAAATCCGCGTACCGTTGGTCGACAGTGCCAGCATCGGCACCAGATCGCGGGCGCGTTTGGCGATGTCGAAGAAATCGAACCGGTCCAGCGGTTCCCCACCCGAGAGGATCAGGGCCGGGACGCGGAATTGGCCCAGATCCTCAAGGGTTACCATGGCTTGCTCGTGACTGAGCTCACCGGGGAACGCGACATCTGCTGAAACGGTGTAACAGTGGCGGCATTTCAGATTGCAGCGCCGCGTCAAGTTCCAGATCACTACCGGCTTCACCGGGCCGGGACGGCGTCTGCGCACCGGTGTCGGTTTGACGAGCTGCTGCATGTATTCGGTCAGGCGGAACATGTCTCAGCCTTTCTTTTTCAACCGCAGCCCTGTCTTCTTCAGGATGCGCGTGGAATAGAGGATGTCCTTGGCCCGGCAGGCATCGCCCAGAATTGCGAAGATCTCGGCGCGTTTTTTCTCGACTTCGTCCCGGTCAGAACCGTGAACCATGGCGAACAGGTTATAGGGCCAATCGGGCAGGGCGCGGGGACGTTCGTAGCAGTGGGTGACAAAGGGCAGCGCCCCGATCTGAGTGCCCAATTCCGCAATCTGGCTGTCGTCTACATCCCAAACAGTCATCCCGTTTGCCGTCATCCCCAGCTTGTAGTGGTTCGGAGCGGCGGCGATACGGCGGATAACACCATGGGATTTCAGCTCTGCCAGACGATACAAAAGGGCATCCTCGTCCAACCCAAGCTTTTCGGCAACGGCTGCATAAGGCGCTGGCACAAGCGGCAGGCCGCTTTGCAGCGCTTCGATTATTTCTCTGTCCTGAACGTCGATCATGCTGCCACCCGGAAGCCGATGAAAAATTCCTGTAGTTTGGGGAAACGGAGAACTTCGATCCCCGTTTCCCGTTCGATCGCATCAGCGGCGGCCTCGATCCCTTCAGGCGTTTCGGTAGCCAGCACGAACCACATGTTCAGCCGGTGCGTACGCTCATAATTATGGGCAACCTCGGCGTGCGCATTGACTTTGGTCAGGACGGTGTCGAATTCATCCTCTGGCACGGCCATGGCGCACAGGCAGAACGCTCCACCCATTGCAGCGGCGTCGAAAAACGGGCCGAAACGTGTGATGATCCGCTGCTCTTTCATTCGTGCGAGACGGGTTAGGAGTTCGTCTTCGGGAATCCCAAGTTCCTGGGCTACACTGGCAAAGGGATGCGCGGTCAGCGGCAGGTCATCCTGCATCCGGTTCAGGATTACGCGGTCGGTCGCGTCCATAGTCATGCGGCTGCCTCTTTCGGTTGGATCAACGCGCCGGTCTGTTTGAAACAACGGGTCGAAAACAGCACTTTGTTCCGTGCGCCTGCCAGTTCGGGCAGAGCGGCGGCTGCGGCCAGAACCTCCATCGCTTCGGGGCGCGAGCGTGCATGGATCATGGAATAGAGGCGATAGGGCCAGACATCCTTGACCGGGTTGCGCTCATAGCAAAGCGTCACGCCGGGATAGGCCGCCAGCGCCGGTCCAGCCGTGTCCACCTGTTCGGGCGGCATGTCCCAAACAACCATCGCATTGGCTGACCAGCCGAGCGCCCGGTGGCGCACGATAACCCCGAGACGAGAGATTATGCCTGCTGTTTGCAGCGCTTCGATACGCCCCATTACGTCGGAATCATCTCTGCCCAGCGTTTGTGCCAAGGCGGCATAAGGAATCTCTGTCAGGGTCAGGCCCGAGCTGAGCGCCTGCAGCAACTCGCGATCTCCGGGCTGCATGGCTGAGCGATCCACCTTACGAAGGCCAGGAACATTGCGTGTTTTTCCCGACATACGAAAGCCCAAATCGACGTTGAATGGACGTACGAGGCGCAGGTCCAGAACCCGCAGTCCGGAACGCTGCGATATCCGTGCAAGGGTGTCATCGACATGGGTGCGATCCGGGCCGGTTGCGACGAACCAGAGGTTCCAGTCATCCTCCCGCTGGTAGTTGTGGTTCACGCCCGGTTCGGCGTCGATCAGGGCTGCAATCTCTTCCAACCGATGTTCGGGGGCCGCAACAGCGGCCAAGGTGCTGGCCGAAACCGCGCCCGGAGCGATGGTGGCACCCACGCGTGTAATCCGCCCGGTGGCCTGCATGCGAGTTAGGCGATCAATCACCTCGGCTTCGTCCAGCCCTAGCAAAGACGCCAACACCTGAAACGGACGCTCTGTTATCGGAAAGTCGCGCTGAAACTCGTCCAGCAAACGGCGGTCGATGGGATCGGTGATGTGTTGCATGTCAAAGCCCCATTCTGTGCGCCCGAGCGGTGAAGAAGATGCCGGATGGGCTGTCGGCGTCGATCTCGCGCAGTTTTTCAAACGTTTGCGTGTCGTAGACCATAACCTTGTTGGCGTCGCGCACGCTGATCCAGACCTCATGCCCTCGCGGAGTGAACTCCATATGCAGTACGGCAGGGCCGGGTTTGAATTCGTGAATGATCTCCTTGGTCACAGAATCAATAACCTGAATGGTGTCGTTCAGAGGGTGGGCAAAGTTCACCCAAACCTGCCGCCCGTCAGGACGCGCCATGGCAAAGACTGGCTGACCATAGGTTTTGGTGCGCCCGGTCTCGGTCAGTGATTCAGCATCGATCCACAGCACCTCGTGATGGCCGACGGCAGGCAGTACGAACTCGCGCCCGGTCAGCGCCCAGCCTTCGAGGTGAGGCATCTTGTAGACCGGCATCTCCTCTTGCCCGCGCCCATAGTTGGGCAGCACTCGGATGGGTTCGGGCGTCTCGGCCCAAAGGTCCAGCGCGGTCAGGCCATCTTCGCCAAACAAGCCGGTGATATAGGTGCGGCCATTGGCGGTGATCAGCGCGTCATATGGGTTCTTGCCCATTTCGAGGATCTTGGTGATCGCGGGTGCGCCGTTGGAGAAATCAGCAATCCAGGTCTCGCCCGTGTCCCACATGGTAAAAACAAACCGGCGGCCGGGTGCATCGACCAATCCGATGGTTTTGCTGTCGGTAGGAATGTCCGCGACCATCTCCAGCGTGTCCGCATCGAAGACGCGCACACCGCCAGGTTCATAATTCGATACAGCGACCAGCTCGCCGTCATCCGAAATGGCACCGCCAATGGCGTTGCCCGCCTGCACGACCCGGTTCACGATCTGGCGGGTGACGATATCCACCTTAGTCAGGCCGCCGTCTCGTCCAAATACATAGGCAAAGCGTTCATCGGGTGAATAGACCAGCGAGGCATGGGACAGATCGCCCAGACCTTCGATCCGCGCCAGCGCTGCGCGGTCGGATTGGTCCACCAGAAGAACCGAGCCCTTGGCGCGTTCGATCACAAGTCCTAGGTCGCCGGTCGCCGTGGGTTCAGCCTGGGCGGTGGTCATCATAAGGGTGGCGGCGAGGGTAAGGATGAGCTGTTTCATTGTGCCTCCTGTGCCAGCAGGTAACGGGCGATCCATTCGGCCTCTTCTTCGCTGATCAAGGGCCGCCATGGGGGCATCGCGGTGTCGGGGATGCCGTCGAGGATCACGCCGGTCAGTACCTCGGCATCGTAGTGTTCCAGTGTTTTGGACCGCAGATCGGGGCCGAGGCCGCCTTTCAGCGATAACCCATGGCATGAGCCGCAATCCTGATGGACAAGGCGTTTCAGTGCGTTGGGGTCAAGTGTGTCAGCAGCGAAGGCCGTGGTGGCAACAAGCACTGCGGAAGTGAGAACAGCACGTGCCGCCCATCCTTTGCGTCCTCTCACAGCCGGTTGCTGTGCCGGCCTTCTGGAACCGAACTTAGCCATGCGCCTGCTCCAAAAGGTCGGCCAAAGGCCGTTCTGCGTAAAGTGAAACTACCTTGCCGATGATGAACAGCGTGGGCGCCTTTAGCCCGGCCTTGCGCACATCAGCGGCCAGCCGATCCAGCCGGGATACCATCCGGCGCTCATCAGGTGTGGTCGCTTTGCCAACCGCCAAAACCGGAGTTGAGCCGGGCAGGTTCTCGGTCATCAGTCCCATGGCGATCTGGCCGATATTGGCGACGCCCATATAGACGACTAAGGTCGAGTCCGGGTCGGCCAGACGTTTCCAATCCAGATCCAGCACCTTGTCGGCCTGTCGGTGCCCGGTGACATATTGCACCGATGTCGCCAACCCGCGATGGGTCAGCGGCACGCCTGTCGAACAGGATGCCCCCTGCGCTGCGGTAATGCCTGGCGCGTATTCGACTGGGATTCCGTTTGCCATCAGGTGCGCGGCCTCTTCCGAGCCGCGTCCGAAGATCATCGGGTCACCCCCCTTGAGGCGAGCAACGGTGTGACCGGCGCTGGCTTCCTCGACGAGGATTTCGTTGATGCGATCCTGCGGCACGGTATGACACTTGGGGGCCTTCCCAACCGGGATCAGCCGTGCGCCATCAGCGTGCAGATTGAGGATATCGGCCGAGACCAGACGGTCATAGACCACCACGTCCGCCTCTTGCAGCATCCGCAGCGCACGCAGGGTCATCAGTTCGGGGTCACCGGGGCCTGCGCCAATCAGAAAAACCTTACCGCTCATGTGCAAACTCGCTTGGTCTGAATGTCTTCGGAGCCCGGAATTCCTGCGCGATCAGGGGACGTTGCTGGGTGAGCCGGGCGTGTCATGCGGCCAGACTGGCGTAATCGGAAAGGAACCTCCTTGACTAAAGTTAAGGAGCGCGGGAATTGCCCCGCGCTCCTTTCGGCTTGCCTGTATGATTGCCTCGGCTCAGGGTTCGACGGTGATCATGCCGATCATGTTCTGTGTCTCCCAATGTGGGCCACACAGATAGTCCTGTGGACCCGGGGTGAGGAAGGTCAGGTCAACCGTCTCCTCAGGAAACAAACGGTCGCTTTCGGGCTCGCTGCCGTCTTTCAGCAGGACCGAGTGACTGGTGCGCTTATCGACATTCACCCAGCGCACGGTTGTGCCCGGTTTCACGGTTAGCTCGGCTGGGCAGAACGTGTATTTGTACATCAGCACCACATCGGCATCCTCAACGGCGGAGGAGGGCTGGTCGAACAGCTCGACATAGCGCTCTTCGGCTTCGGCACAAAGCGCGGCGGTGTCCTCTGCCCATGCGGGCGCGGCCAGAAGCAGCAGCGCAGGGAGAAGGTGTTTGGGTTTCATTGTCCAAGTCTCCTCTTTTAAGCGGAAGGGGCCGGATCGCCCGGCCCCTCTTCCTTATTGTTTGACGACGTTGATAAAGGCGTTGTCGTCGTCCAATGCCAGGCTGGTATCCAGCGTCACGTGGTGGAACCGTGCGGCGGCAAAGTCATCGTGGATGGCAAAGCCCACCGTATAGGTCTGACCGGCCTCCAGCGGCACGTCACCAGCTGCGCCCGAGTTCAATGGGCGCGTGAAGACCACGGTCCACATACCTGCATCAAGGCTGGCCGAGGCGGCGATCTCACCGTCATTGACCACGCGCTGTTCCAGCAGATAGCCGTTGGTGGCGCTGCCGTCCGCGTAGACGCGCATCAGATCCAGATAGGTGCCATCGGCCAAATACTGCTCGATCTGATCGGCGGCCTGCAGCTTGTCCCAGCCACCCAGCGCCTTACCGCGGCGGCCTTTGATCTCGACCTCGGTGCGGCTTTCGCTGATGTATTTGGTCACAGTGTCCTGCGTGCTCAGCCGACCCGAGACATCGCCATTTGCGGCAATCGCCTCGGCACCCGGGTCAAAGGGCATGTAGCTGTTGTCTGCATGGCACGAGGCCCAGCAGCCGACCTGATCGCCCAGCTCAATCCCAGTGCCGGTGATCATCATGGCCACCTTGATCTGGTTGTCCGGGTCCATCTTGCCGCCATCGACAAAGGGGGCGGGGTTGTGGCCCGCATCCGGCCATTGCAGACGGATATAGAGGGTCTCATCATCATGCGCGGCTTGAACGGTGGCGTCTATCACGCCGCGTTTGCCCGGGATCGGGGTTGGTTCCAGATCCCCACCGGCCACGATCTTGTTGCCGATCGCGTCCAGTTCGGCAGCGTGACAGGTGGTGCACTTGTCTCCGCCCTTGGTCAAAGGACGTGCTCCGCCGTGGGATCTGCCGTTCTGAACCCATTCAAACGAGGCCTGACCAGGATAGAACAGTTTCATATCTGCACCGGGGACAGCGGCCCAATCGATATTTGTGCCAACATCGCTGCCGCCACCTGCCGGGGCTGCGGCATCTTCGCCAGAAGCTTTGGCACGCTCTTCCGCGACGGCTGCGTCAACCGCTGCTGCGATCTGGGCCTGTACGGCCTCTTGCTGGGCTACACGCGCGGCTTTCTCAGCCTCGGCATCGGCAGCTTCCTTGGCTTCGATGCGTTCGAGACTTGCCAGGTATTCGGCCGGGATTTCGCGAATGAAATCTGGGTTCGGCGCTTCAAGCTTTTCCAGATACTCTTCGTCGGCCCGGTCGCGGGCGTCCGAGTGCGCAATCCCCTTGTGGCAGTCAATACAGGTCTGACCGACAGTCATCGCGTTTAGGTGCTGCTGACGGGCGCGGGGTTTCTGGAACTCGGGCATCATCGACTCGAAGTCATGGCAGTTGCGGCACTCGCGCGAGTCCGTGGATTTCATCCGCTCCCATTCATTCATAGCCAGATGCACGCGCTTGGCTTCGAATTTCTCGCGCGTGTTTATGGTGCCGACCACCTTGCCATACAGCTCTTTGGACGCCTTGATCTTGCGGATGATCTTGTGAGTCCAATCCTTGGGCACGTGACAGTCGGAACAGACCGCGCCTACGCCCGAACGGTTCACGTCGTGGATTGTGCCGGTGTATTCTTCGTAAACGAAGTCTCGCATCTCGTGGCACGAGACGCAGAATTCCTTGGTGTTGGTAGCTTCCATAGCGGTGTTGAACCCGCCCCAGAAGATGATGCCGGCGGCAAAGGCCGCAGCGATCCCGGCCACGGGCATTCCCCACAGGAAATATCGGCGCCAGATTGGTTTTTTCTTTTCCGGTTCGGAGGTCATATCCGGTCTCCGTTTTGGCTTCTTTTGCTGGCCCTGGATGTCAGGCCTGTGGATTTGGCTGATGAGTCAAACGAGGAAAGGGCGGGCGAGGGGCCCGCCCTTTCCGGTGCTGAGTACAAAACCCGTCAGGTGACGTGGTTCGAACGGTTGTAGACGTTGAACTTGCCGGTGGGTGCAAACAGTCCCTTCACGCGGCCGATCTCTTCCAGCGTCTTGGCGTCGAAGATCACGATCTCTCCATTTGGCTCTTTCGAGGTCGAGCGGTTCCACTTGGACACCCAAACCTCGGATCCGTCTTGGTTGAACTCGAAGTGAACGGCGACGTTGCCTTCCTCTTCTGTGATCTGGATCGTTTTCACGATCTCACCGGTTGCCTTGTCGATGACCTGCACCGATTGCTGGATCTCAGGCTCGGGGTGCTTGGTTTGGTCGGCCCAGATGTAGTCCGAGTTCGGATGGGTCCGGATGAACAGACCGGGTCCGTCGGTTTCCACCTCGTAGCAGACTTTCCAGGCATCGTCCGGGCGGCCTTCGGGGTCGTTGCCCCAAACGGTAACCGTGCCTTCGCCCAAGTGGGTCGTACCGGCAACAGGACCGCAATTCGGGTCATCCCAGTTGGCGCCCGGGCCGGGGTGCGGCAGCGGCGCGGTATCGATCATAGCTTCCAGCTTGTGAGTCTCGGTATCGACCACGACCATCTTGTTCGACGCGTTTGCGGCGATCTGGAAATAACGGCCGGTCGGATCAAAGAACCCGTCATGCAGGAACTTGGCGCTGTCGATCTTGTCGATCCGCAGGTTGTCCAGATCGGAGTAGTCCACCTGCCAAAGCTGACCGAGCTCCTTGACGGCGACGATCCATGTGGGCTCGTTCGGGGTGGTGTAGATGGCGGCCACACGGGCCTCTTCTACATAATCCCCGTCCACGTTGTAGCCACGGGTCGAGACAACCTTTTTCGGCTCCATGGTTTCGGCGTCGACGATGGCGAAATGAGGGGGCCAATAGGCGCCACCGATGACGTATTTACCGTCACCCGATACCGCCACGTCGCGAGCGTCATAACCAATGGTAACCTCGGCAACCAGCATGTTCTCGGGGTTCTGCCACAGGTCGATCTTGGTCATCTTCCCGTCGCGGCCCATGGTGTACCAGAAGCGGCCTGGGTTTTCCGGTTCTTCCAATTTGTGGTGTTCCGAGGCTTTCAGAACGTGCACCGCATAACCGGTCGGGATATGCGCCAGCACTTCCTTGGTGTCACCATCAATCACGGCCACCTTGCCCACGTCACGTTCGATGACGACAAAGAAGTTTTCCCAGTTGCGGCCATGCAGAGGTTCGGTCGGGTAGTCTTCGGGTTCGACATAGACCTTGCGGGTCGCCATCATCTGCTCAAGCGACATTTCTGGCGGTTGGGGTGGCTCCATCTGGATGTAGGTCGCCATATCGCGGATTTCTTCTTCGGACATCACGTCCGAGAAGTTGTTCATCCCGCCTTCGGTGCCCCATGCGATGATTTTTTCCAGCCGCTCCTGCCCCAGTTTCAGGGTGCCCGACTCGGTTACGGTACCATCGTCATTCTTCGTTTCAACCAGCGGCTCAAGGCTTTTGCCGGTTGCCCCTTTGCGCAACACACCGTGACAACCGGCGCAGCGTTCAAAGTAAAGTTGTTTTGATGATTCAAAGGCTTCCTTGCTCAGGGTTGGCTCTTCGGCAAAGACTGGCGCAGCGACGCTGCCCAGCAACATTGCCAAACCGACCCCTAAGGCGCGGCCAGTTCTGTTGTAGCTGATTCCAAGTGACATGATCACTCTCCATTTGCTGGTGAGGCAGGTCCTAGGGTGAAACATCACGCGTTTGTCATCCTTGACGAAAGTCAACGGAGCGCGCGCAAATTGGAAATTGACGGGCTATAATGAGCCATAAAACAAAGGGAAAACCTGAGTTTCAGGGACATGTTTTTCGGATGCTTGATTTCGGTTAAGTCCATCACTGGTCGGCCTTGCTAAACCTGTTCCAACAGCCATTGAGGCCGAGGAGAACAGGCATGTCGGCAGTGATCGCGCGCGTATTGGGCGAGGGGTTTCGCATCTTTTTCCTGTCCGCCGGACTTTTTGGTCTGTTCGCGGGAGGCGCGTGGGGTTTTTGGTTGATGACGCAGACCGGGTTGGTCGGATACGAAGACCCAACCTATTCCATGAGTCCCCCAATGTGGCACGCGCATGAGATGATCTTTGGCTATGCCACAGCAGCTCTGGGCGGGTTCTTTCTGACGGCTGTTCCCAACTGGACCGGGACCCCAGAGGCGCGCGCCAGGTTCATCATGCTGGCCGCAGGTCTCTGGTTGGCCGGGCGGGTAGCGATGTGGTTCTCCGGTGCGCTGCCGCCTGTTCTGGTCGCTGTGTTCGATCTGGTCTTTGTTCCAATTCTGGCGGCAAAGATTGCTACTCAGCTGATCCGACGCCCCAAACCGCAGAACATGGTATTCCTTTTGCTGCTCAGTGCGATCTGGATTGCCAACTTGTTAACCCATTTAGAGTGGATCGGTGTGACCAGCGATACGCTGGACATCGGATTGCGGGCGGGGTTGCTGACGCTCTGTAGCCTAATCGCGATACTTGGCGGGCGCATTACGCCAGCTTTCACCCGAAATGCGATGAAACGCGCGGGAGAGCCCGAATCCAACTGGCCTATTTCGGTAGGAGCGTTTGATAAAGCCGCCATGGGGCTTGCACTGTCACTGCCGCTGAGCGTACTCGTCTTTGGAATCGCACCTGTATCAGGCGCTATCGCGCTAATGCTTGGCGTTGCTCAGATCCTGCGCATGGCACGTTGGCGCGCACGCTGGGCACTGCGGCAGCCGATCCTGATCGCGTTGCATCTGGGGCTGGGCATGCTGGCGCTGGGCCTGATCCTGTGGGGGCTGGCTGTGCAGGGGTTCGGCAGCGAGATCGGGGCGCTGCATGTTCTGGGCATTGGTTGCGTCGGCGGCATGACCCTTGCCGTGATGAGTCGGGCCGCCCTCGGCCATAGTGGCCGTGCCCTCGTGGCCCCGCCACCCATGGCGATCGCTTACGGTTTGATGGCGGCAGCCGCAGTTTTGCGCTGGGTCGGGTCGGCGTTTGGCCAGGGATATCTGGTTGCGATGCTGGCCTCAGATGGGCTGTGGATATGCGCCATCGTCTTGTATCTGGTGGCGATGTGGCCCGCGTTGACCGGGCCACGTCTAGCGGCCTGAGCAACGGTTCTTAGATCAAGAAGGTCGGAGCAACGCCCTGTCATTCTTAATATGTCGTTGCAGCAAAGTATGGATTTGTCTTCCGCGTTTTGGAATCTGGCGGGCTGCGATTGGTTGATGGTCTGGCAAAGCTAACTCTGGGAAGAGCGCAACAATTTCGGCCAGCGCCTCGGGCTGTATTCCTTTCAAGGCTTGCTTGCCTGTGAATAGGCTTTCTGACGGCGCGCCTTCCGCCAGCACGATCTCATGCCGGTCGAACAGAATATGGAAATACACCACGCCCTGAGCTGTCTCGTCGACGGTTATGCCGGGTATGCCGACCAGCTTATGGGCTGGGACCAGAACCTCCTCGCTGTCGAACATGCGAACGGCGATACTCGAACGGATCAACATGCGATGCTGCGGCGAGACCAACAGATCACGTCGCGGCAGGTTGCTTCCCAGGCTGCCCGCTGCGATTCGGATCGGGCGCAGCTTGGGATTGAGCGCAAATTCAGACCTATCCAGAGCGCGCGCGCCGATCCAGCGAATTGGTTGTGGTCCATGATCCAAGGTGACAACCTTGTCACCAGCGGAAAGCGTTTCTATCGCGACATCACCATCAGGCGTCGCAATAAGCGTTCCGGCTGAGAAACAAGGAACATCAACGATGGAACCGGGGTCAGTCGTGTCCGGTGCGTTGCTCGGTGTAACGTTGACGACGCTCATCGAATACGTCACCCCGGGATCTAGGGGCTCAGAGGTTATGTAGCCAGCGTTGGTTCCTTCAACCTCGACAAGGTACACAGTGATTGTCCCACCGCCGGGATTCGTCAGAATGTAGGATTCTTCCAGATAGATGTCGCCGCTCAGAAACGTTGTCGAACCATCAAGGTTTGTTACCGTTCCGGTCTGTGTATCGTCGTCGCCATTTTCGTTGTTGAATCTGTCGCCGTTGAAAACATCCCCGGTATCGGGAACTGGCGGGCCAAACCCATTTCGAATGAAACCACCGGCCTCGTCCTCAACATTGAATACCCTTCGGTCCGTCGCAGGGTCATAGCTTGCGTCCAGGGTGATCGTATCAGGCCCAATTGTATTCACCGTAATGACGCCGGGTGCGTATCCGATGTATGAGTAGTTCGCCATTCTTTAACCACCACGCTTCAGGTGCCATCTAAGCACCTCTATTCACCAATAAATCGAGAACGCTCGCTTCAACTTTTCGAACGTCCGGAAACATGCTGTTCTAAGTACTATTTTTCAAGGCAATCTGAGGGCATTTTAGTGATACTGACGCAATTATGACCACAGGTGTCCAATTCCGCGCTTACTTTGGCATGCTTGACTTTCGTTAAGGCAGCCCTGCGACCCACCCGCCATTGTCATCAGACTAGCTAATCTGCGCAAAGGAGAGCGCAATGCGAGAAGTCATGACAAAGAGCATGGCTCGCAACATATTCTATGGCGGGTCACTGTTCTTCATCCTCATCTTCCTGGCCCTGTCGGCCCACTCGCACTGGTACATCGTCAACTCCGAGAATTCGGCGAAGCTTGATGACAGTGTGGTTCGGGGCAAACATGTCTGGGAAAAACATGCCTGCATCAACTGTCACACGATCCTGGGCGAGGGCGCCTACTACGCGCCGGAAGTCGGGAATGTGATGACCCGCTGGGGTGTGCTGGACGACCCGGAATCGGCCTTTGAAGCGCTCAAGGGCTGGATGGAGGCGCAACCGACCGGCATTCCCGGTCGTCGGCAGATGCCCAATTTCAACCTCAGCGACGAAGAGATCCGCGATCTGACCAACTTCTTGATCTGGACGGACAACATCGATGCGCAGGGCTGGCCGCCCAACGAGGCAGGCTGAGAAAGGGAACGGAGCAATGAAATACGAATCCCAAAAAATCGCCTACGCCTACTTCGCAGTAGCGATGGCCCTGTTCGCGGTACAGGTAATCGGCGGCCTGCTGGCCGGTTTCATCTATGTATTCCCGAACTTCCTGAGTGAGCTTCTGCCGTTCAATATCGTACGGATGCTGCACACCAACTCTCTGATCGTCTGGCTGCTGCTGGGCTTCTTCGGTGCGGCCTACTTCCTGATCCCCGAAGAGACCGAGCGCGAGATCCATTCGACCAAGCTGGCCTATCTGCAGTTGATTATTCTTGTGGTTGGCACACTGGGCGTGGTCGTGACCTATGTCTTCAACCTGTTCGAAGGCAACTGGCTGCTGGGCAAAGAGGGGCGCGAGTTCCTTGAACAACCCAAATGGGTCAAGGCGGGCATCGTCGTGGCCGCGCTGATGTTCCTTTACAACGTGTCACTGACCGTTCTGAAGGGCAAGAAGACGGCGATTTCGAGCATCCTTGTTCTGGGCCTCTGGGGTCTGGCGCTGCTGTTCCTGTTTGCTTTCTACAACCCGGGCAACCTGTCCTTGGACAAGCAATACTGGTGGTATGTCGTCCACCTATGGGTCGAAGGCGTATGGGAGCTGATTATGGCCTCGATCCTGGCCTACCTGATGCTGAAGCTAACGGGCGTTGACCGTGAGGTGGTCGAGAAATGGCTCTATGTCATCGTCGCCGCCGCGCTGTTCTCGGGCATCCTTGGGACAGGTCACCACTACTATTGGATCGGTACACCCGGCTATTGGCAGTGGATCGGTTCGATCTTCTCAAGCCTCGAGGTGATCCCGTTCTTCGCGATGATGGCCTTTGCCTTCGTCATGGTCTGGAAGGGCCGTCGTGACCACCCTAACAAGGCTGCTCTGCTGTGGTCACTGGGCTGTGCAACGCTTGCCTTCTTCGGTGCCGGTGTCTGGGGCTTCCTGCACACGCTGCACGGGGTGAACTACTATACCCATGGCACGCAGATCACCGCAGCCCACGGTCACCTGGCTTTCTACGGTGCTTATGTCTGCCTCAACCTGGCGATCTTCAGCTATGCGATGCCGATCCTGAAGAACCGTGATCCCTACAATCAGGTTCTGAACATGGGCTCGTTCTGGCTTATGACCAGCGGCATGGTCTTCATGACCTTCGTCCTGACCTTCGGTGGTACCGTGCAGACTCACATGCAACGTGTGGTCGGTGACTACTTCATGGACGTGCAGGACCAGATCGCGATCTTCTACTGGATGCGTCTTGGCTCTGGTGTGGTCGTGGTCCTTGGTGCGCTGCTGTTCATCTACTCGATCTGGGTGCCCCGGAAAGAGGTGATTGAACCCGGTGCCTCTGAAACCCCGGCGGAGTAATGGATATGGATGGCTCCATGAAACTGAATGAGGGGGCGGCGAACGCCCCCTTCTACCTCGCCCAAAGCGATGAATGCGATGTGTTCACCGCCGCCTACAACAACGACCTGCCGGTTTTGCTGAAAGGTCCAACAGGTTGCGGTAAGACCCGCTTTGTGGCCCATATGGCCGCCAAGCTTGGCCGCCCGCTTTACACCGTGGCCTGCCACGATGACCTCGCCGCCGCCGACCTGATCGGTCGCTACCTGTTGAAGGGCGGCGAAACCGTCTGGGTTGATGGCCCTCTGACTCGTGCGGTGCGCGAAGGCGCGATCTGCTACCTTGATGAGGTGGTCGAAGCCCGCAAGGACGTCACCGTTGTGCTGCACCCGCTGACCGATGACCGGCGCATCCTGCCGATCGACCGCACCGGTGAAGAGCTTGAGGCCGCGCCCGGCTTCATGCTGGTGGCCTCGTACAACCCCGGATACCAGAATATCCTGAAAACCCTGAAACCCTCGACCAGGCAGCGGTTCATCTCGCTGGAGTTCGACTTTCCTTCGCCCGAGATGGAGGCCGAAGTCGTCGCGCAAGAAAGCGGTCTGCCGCTTGAACGCTGTAAACCGCTGGTACGCCTTGCAGGTAAGTTGCGCGGGCTTAAGGGTCAGGACCTTGAGGAAGGCGTGTCCACCCGGCTGGTCGTTTATGCCGCGACGCTGATCGCACAGGGCATGTCCACCGACCGCGCCATCCTCGCCGCAATGATCGAACCTCTGACTGATGATGAGGATATCAAACGCGGGCTCCTCGATCTTGTCACGGCTGTCTTTGGGTGAGGCCGGCCGATGGTCAGGATCGATTTTGAGCCATGGGAACCCGAAGAAACGATCGGGAAACTGTGGCACACCCTTGCCAGTCGCCTTGATGCACCTGAAGTGCATGATGGAGCCGCGGTCGACCTCTCAGAGGTCGCAGGGCGGCTGGCAGTCCTCTTTCGAGGACTTGGGGGTAGTCCGGGCGTAGAATTGCGCCCGGTCTCGCCCGAGATTTCGCGCCACCGTCTGGGGTGGCGTCGTCGTCTGGCAATCGAGGCCGAGATGATGCCGCGTGCGTCTTTCGATGGCGAAGTTCTGCGTTTGCCGGATCGGCTGGCGGTGTTTCCCGCGCGTGAAGCCAACGGTGCGCTTTATGTCTGGCTGGCCGCCGCCGCTGCACATGCCGGAACTCGTATCGACGAAGACGACCCGTTGCGCGCCGACCTGCATGCGCTTGTCGCCGCCCGACAGATGGTCGAGGCGGCGTTGCACAACGCCCCCGGCCTGCGCCCGCTTTATACCGAGCTGTGCAAGGGCGTTCTGTATCAACGCGACATTTCCGGGCTGCCACCCGTCGAGGCAGCGGTTGAAGAACTGGTCCGCCACATGCTGGGCGACCCCGCGCCTTTGTCGCCAAAGGCTGAACATCTTCTAGCGTTGGATGACGACCTCACCGCCCCGCGCGGCTATCAGCATTTCCGGCCTGTCCCGCTGTGGCCCGAGTTGCGCCCGGTCGGGTTCTCCGAACATAACGAAGTGGAGAACCCCGAAACCGAAGGACCGCCCGAGGAATCCGGCGAAAAAACCCACCGTGCCCGCCGCCGCAAATCGGATCAGGCCAACCGCAGCGACAGTTTCATCCTGCACAAGTTCGAAGCGATCCTCAGTTGGGCTGAGTTCCTGAACATCAACCGGCGCATCGACGATGACGATCCTGATAACGCCAAGAAAGCCGCCGATGATCAGGAAGAGATTGGCTTGGGTCAGATCTCGAAGGCGCCGCCGACCAAACTGAAACTTCATCTGGACCTCGCTCCGGAGGACGTGAACCGCGAACGCCTGTCGGGACGGGTTTTGTATCCCGAATGGGACGTGCGCATCGGCCAATACTTGCCCGATCATGTCAACGTTCTGACCTCGGATGCCGAGATTCGCGAAGATGCCGCCGAGTTCGGCAAAGACCCCGCCACTGCCCGCCGCATCCGCGCCGTGAAACGCCAGTTCGAGGCGCTGCGCCCGGGCCGCGTGATGACGCGTGGTCATCTGGATGGTGACCAATTGGATATCGAGGCAGCCGTTCGGGCGCAGGTAGACCGTTGTGCCAATGGCGAAGGCACCGAACGCATTTGGATGCAATCGCGCCCCGAGGCGCGCGATCTGGCGGTGTCTATCCTGCTGGATGTCAGCCGCTCGACCGAAAGCGCCGTCACAGGCCGCGCCGTAATCGACATTGAACGCGAGGCTCTTGCGGCACTCGCCTGGGGTCTGAACGCCTGCGGCGACGATTTCGCCATCCACGCCTTCAGCTCGCTGAAACGCCAGCGGGTTTACGTGCAGCGCTGTAAACGCTTCGATGAGCCGATGGGTAGTTTGGTGGAACAGCGCATCGCCTCGCTGCGCCCCGGCCACTATACCCGCCTCGGCGCCGCAATACGCCATTGTTCCGCCGATCTGGCCAGCCAATCGCGCAAACGCCGGTTGCTATTGATCATCACTGACGGCAAACCCAACGACCTGGACCATTACGAGGGTCGCCACGGTATCGAAGACACCTGCATGGCCGTGCGCGAGGCGCGTAGGGCAGGGCAATCGGTCTTTGGCGTTACCATCGACAAAACCGGCAAAAGCTGGTTCCCGCGCATGTTCGGTCAAGGCGGCTTCGCCGTCATCCCCGACCCGCACCGGCTGATCATGGCCCTGCCTCAGATCTACCGCCAACTGGTTGGAGCATGAGCGACGCCTCTTTGATCGATGAGCTTCCGGGCGAGCTGCTGATGTGGGTTCTGATCATCTCGGAATTGCTGGTTTTCGGCGCGGGCCTGATTGCCTTCATGGGCGTGCGCCTGACCGACCCGACAGGATTTGCCGAGGCTCAATCGCACCTTTACCGGACAGGGGCGGCGCTCAACACGGTGGTGCTGGTCACCTCGGGCTATCTGGCGGCTCAGGCGCTGCAGTGGCGAAAAATCGCGCGCCGGGGCGTGGCTCGAATGGCCTTGATCACTGCCGCCGTGCTGGGTGTCGTGTTCTTGATCATCAAAGGTGCGGAATACGCGGGCAAAGCTGCACATGGGATCACCTATGAGACCCACCCATTTTTCCTGTTCTATTATCTGCTGACCGGGTTTCACGCCGCACATGTGTTGGCAGGGGTCGGTATCCTGCTGCTGGTCGCCTGGCGTGACGATCCACGCAACATTGAGGCAGGTGCGCAGTTCTGGCACATGGTCGATCTGGTCTGGATCCTGCTTTTCCCCGTGATCTACCTGTTGGGATAATACGGATGCCCGCAGCTTCATCTTTTCCCAAATACTCCCGCCGGAGGCTCCCGAATACGCTCACGCGCGCATGGCTCAGCCTTCTGGCGCTCAGCGTTGCATCTGCACTGCTGACTGTGCTGCCCATCCCGCCAGCCGTTCTGGCGGGGTGTATTCTGGTCCTCGCACTGGCGAAATGTCGCGTTATCCTGGCTTGTTATCTTGATCTCGTAAACAGCCCGGCCTGGCTGCGAGGTTTCACCATGGTGCTGACGGGCTTTGCCATCATTGTCTTTGCCCTCTACCTGATCTGACTCAAAAAAACGCCGCCTCCGGGGAGACGGCGAAGTTTTACGCTAGGGGGCGCTTCTTGGTTACTGGGCTGCCATCGGCATGCGCGCAATCTGACAGCGTTGCCAGAGTGTGGACAGCGCGCCAACCAGATGCTCGATATCCTCATCCGTATGTACCGGAGACGGCGTGATCCGCAGACGCTCGGTCCCTTTTGGTACGGTGGGATAATTGATCGGCTGAATGTAGATGCCGAACTCTTCCAGCAGCGTGTCCGAGATGAACTTGCACTTCACCGGATCGCCAACCATCACCGGGATGATGTGGCTGGGGTTAGGAATATGAGGAATTCCTTCCGCATCCAAACGGGCCCGAACCTGAGCTACACGGGCTTTCTGCAGGTCGCGTTCAGCATTCGATTGTTTCAAATGCCGGATCGAGGCCGCGGCCCCGGCCGCGATCGATGGTGGCAGGGCGGTGGTAAAAATAAACCCGCTGGCGAAGCTGCGCACGAAATCGCACAGCGCAGCCGAGGCAGCAATATACCCGCCCACCACACCGAACGCTTTACCAAGCGTGCCTTCGATCACCGTCAAGCGATCCATCAGACCTTCGCGTTCAGCGATACCACCGCCGCGTGGCCCATAGAGGCCAACGGCATGAACCTCATCCAGATAGGTCATCGCGCCGTATTTGTCGGCGAGATCGCAAATCTCTTTGATGGGGGCGATGTCACCATCCATCGAATAGACCGACTCGAACGCGATCATCTTCGGCGCATCGGGATCAGCTGCGGCCAGTTTGGCTTCAAGGTCATCCAAATCGTTGTGTTTCCAGATCACCTTCTGCGCCCGCGAGTGGCGGATGCCTTCGATCATCGAGGCATGGTTCAGTGCATCAGAGAATACGATCAGGCCGGGGATTTTCGCGGCGAGAGTGCCAAGGGCTGCCCAATTCGAAACATACCCGGAAGTAAACAGAAGCGCGGCTTCCTTTCCATGCAGATCGGCCAGTTCGGCCTCAAGCAGCACGTGGTCGTGAGTGGTGCCTGATATGTTTCGCGTGCCCCCGGCCCCCGCGCCACAGCGATCCAATGCGTCATGCATTGCATCGATAACAGATGGGTGCTGACCCATGCCAAGATAGTCATTCGAACACCAGATCCGCACATTTCGCTGGACAGATCCATCCGTCTGACGTGCGTTCGGGAAAGAACCACAGCGACGTTGCAAGTCTATGAAAACACGATAGTTCCCTTCATCCCGAAGGTCACTGAGGCTTTGACTGAAATAACGCTCGTAGTCCATGTTACGTGCTCCCCGGAATACTGGCTTTGAGCCGAGAATAGGGCAGCGAACCAAGCCGCAACATGACAATAGTCAAGTTTAGACAACATAAAACTATGGTGCACAACTGCCGGCTCTGGCATAGCGTGGAACAGGGATGGACCGACCGCGCCCATGCGCCGGCAGGAATTAACAGGGGTATTCTCTTGTCTCACGAAGCACAAAAAGCGATCGCACGTCAGTCGCTGCTGCTGCGCAGTTTACCGGAACAGCATGTGGAAACACTGCTGAGCCACGCGATCTGGCGCCAGTATGACCGTGGTGAGACAATATTCCTGCAGGAGGAAAAAGCGCAGGCCATCCACGTCGTGCTTGAGGGTTGGGTCAAGCTGTTCCGCATGACCCCCACCGGGGCCGAAGCCGTCGTGAGCGTCTTCAAACGTGGTGACAGCTTTGGTGAGGCCGTAGCTCTGCGTAACGTTCCCTATCCTGTATCCGCCGAGGCCGTATCGGCCTGTGATGTCATGCATATCCCCAGTCCGATCCTGATCTCTTTGATGAGAGAGGACCCTGAGATCGGTATTTCTATTCTGGCCGCGACCTTTACCCATCTTCACTCGTTGGTGGCGCAGCTAGAGCAACTCAAGGCTCAGACCGGAGCGCAACGCGTGGCCGAGTTTTTGTTGAATCTCTGCGACAGCGACAAAGGCGGATGCGAGGTTTTGCTGCCCTACGACAAGATGCTCATCGCAGGCCGTCTGGGGATGAAGCCGGAAAGCCTGAGCCGGGCGTTTTCGCGGCTCAAGGCGGTGGGTGTGAAGATCAACCGCAACCACGCCGAAATCTCGGATATCGCGCTTTTGCGGGACTATGCGGAAAGCGATCCGGCGGAAAACTGGGGGCGGTGACCCCGGAATTGCCGCCGGGCCCGACCAACCACTTCAGACGGTTGCGCCCTTGCGGCGAATGGCGGTGCCCAGACTTCCGGCGCAGAGACCAACGATAATTGCGATCAGCAGCGCTATCGTTCCAACGTGGGAAATCTGCCAACCGGCAAAGAGCAGAGGCGCGATTAGGCCAACCAATCCACCCATCAGTGCACCCAACCAGTATTGGCGCGTCATCATTCCCAGTGCCAGACCCAGAATGCCGGGCAGACCCAGTACGTTACCGCCGATGGTTCCAAGTATCTCTAACATCTCAGTCCCCACCTTGTTCCGAGCTTTTGTTCAGGAACGCGCGGATGTCGTCCCCTGATGCTGCAGCGTGTTCCTGCAGAACCTCACCATCTACCTCTTTCGCAATCTTCTCATACGTTTCCAAATAGTTGGGTGGGAGACTGTGTGCGATGCCCTGGTGGCAATCGATGCAGGTCATGCCGGTGTCGATTGCGCGCTGGTGTTCGCTGGCTGCGCGGGTTTCCTGAAGGGTGAAGTCCATATAGTCAAAGTTGTGGCAGTTGCGGCATTCCCGGCTGTCGGATTCCTTCATCTTCTTCCATACGGCCGACGCCATGGAAAGACGATGGTCCTCATACTTCTCTTTCGTGCTGATGGTGCCTGCCAGTTCGTGGTAGACGTCCTTCACGGCCATGATCTTGGCCTTGATCTTGTGGTTCCACTCGTCCGGAACGTGGCAATCGGAACAGATGGCCCGCACGCCGGAATCGTTATTGTAATGGACCGTTTCCCGATATTCGCCCAGATTGGTTTCCATCGTGTGGCAGGATACGCAGAACTCTTCCGTGTTGGTCAATTCCAGTGCCCAGTGGAACCCACCCCAGAACAGGATGCCTGCCAGAAACCCGGCCAGTAGTGTAAAGCCGACACTGAGGACGGCGATCGGGCTCCAGAACCAGGTCCAGAGGCGCCGGATGAGTCCTTGTTTTTCTTGGGAGTCGGACATGTCGCGCTCTCCTTTTCGACCTGTGTTCAATTTCCGGAGGAAGGTTCAAAAGTGTTATCGACCAGAGGCAGCGCATCGGCCTGTGGTACGTGGCACTGATTGCAGAAATACCGTGTGCCGGCGATCTGATCCAACTCTCGCCCTTCGCGGTCCAGATAGTGAGTCATCGACAACGTCGGAGCGTTGCGTTCACCAGCCTTGGTCCAGTCATGGCAGGAGAGGCACTGATTGGTACGCAGGTCGATCTGGTACTGTTCGATCGAATGTGGGATCAGCGGCGGCTGCTGGCGATAATTGCGCTGCATACGGCCTTCGACTGTCCGATGCACCTGATCCAGGACGGCGGGTTCATCGACTTCGGCACCGCGTAGGCTGTTAACTCCGGCAGACTGCGCGAGGGCCAGGCCACCGAGGAGCAGCGGCGGGATCAGGGCAAGGCCCACTAGGATCGGCTTTTTCATCTTCTCACTCCTTCAAAAAGGTCTTGAGGCGCGCGGCTGGGGCGCGGCGGTTGATTCCGGTGGCGCGACGGTCAGGGCGTCGAACCGATGGGTGAATTTGAAAACGTCTTCAGCGCAGACATCGATGCAGCGACCGCAATTGGTGCAGTCGGGCGACAGGATCAGCGGGTTGTCTTTGCCTTTCAGCGCCGGAGAGATCACATGGTTTTCCGGGCAAACCGCGTAGCAGTCCATGCAATCGTCACAGGCGTTGCGATTGGCGGCGCTGACCCGCAGCATCGCCTTGCTGCCCACCAGTCCGTAGAATGCGCCTACGGGGCAGACATGGCCGCACCATCCATGGCGCGAGACAAGCAAGTCAAACAGGAAGATCGCGGCGACCATCGCCCAGACGAAGCCCATGCCAAAGATCAGTCCGCGATGCAGCATGGTGATCGGGTTGACCAGTTCCCATGCAATTGCGCCGGTCAGGCCGGACACGACCAGCACGGTGGCCATGATCCACAGCCGCGTTCCGCGTTTGGGCTGCCAGCCTTTTTGCAGGCCCAGCTTGCGGTGCAGCCAGTGCGCGCCGTCGGTTACAGGGTTGATCGGGCAGACCCACGAGCAATAGACGCGGCCTCCGACCAACGCGTAGGTCGCCAGAACGATGACGGCACCAATGGCGGCGGTCAGCTCGGGCCAGTGCCCTGCGATCAGACTTTGCAGAAAGACAAACGGATCGGTCAGGGGCAGTACGCCTAGGGTCAGCGACCCGGCCAGAGTGCCCTGCACGATCCAGAGGCCGAACCACGGGCCCAACAGGAACAGTACCAGGAAGAACACTTGGCTGGCGCGGCGCAGCAGCAGGTATTTATGGGCACTCAGCCAACCTTTGGCGGCGATAGCTTCATGCCCCAGCGGCATGTTTGTGCGGACGGTCATTGAGTGACCTCCGGCAATTTGAAGCTGGGCTCAAACCCGCCCGGTGCGACAAGGTTATCGGTGCCCGGCCCCGGCAGGCGATCAGGCAAATCGATGATACCTTCGACGACGGGCGCGCCTTTGGCTTCTTTCTCTTCCCAGCCCTTGCGGTAGTGATCGGCGCTTCTGCCCCGAGCCAATCGGGCGGGAAGAACTTTGATCGCCGCTTCGGGCAGAACGCAGCTTTTCTCGCAAACGCCGCAGCCGGTGCAATGATCGGCGTGAACGGTTGGAATGAAGATTGCATGACTGCCCGAGCGGGCGTTGTGTTCGGTCTCCAGCGTAATGGCCTCGTCGATGACGGGGCAGACGCGGTAACAGACATCGCAGCGCAGGCCGAAGAAGTTCAGGCAGTTTTCCTGATCGACCAGAACGGCGACACCCATCTTGGCGTCGTCGATATTGTCCAGTCCGGGATCCAGCGCCCCGGTCGGGCAGGCAGCGACGCAGGGGATGTCGTCACACATTTCGCAAGGGATATCACGGGCGGTGAAATACGGCGTGCCGGTGGCCACCGCATCGACACCCAGCTCGGCCAGTTTCAGCGTGTCATAGGGACATTCCCGCACGCACAAACCGCAGCGAATGCAGGCTGATAGAAAGTCTTTTTCCGGCAAGGCACCGGGAGGTCGCAATGCTTCGGCCGGCAACGCCCGTGCGTCCCGCGCCAGCCAGGCCAGCAAGGACCCTGCTGCGACGCAGCCACCCGCTGCGCGCGCCGAGTCCTGCAGGAACCGGCGCCGCTGCGGCGAAAGGGGTGTGCCAACACGAGACATGGGGACGACCTTTGCCTTGCCAGCCTTTTACGCGCGCTCGACCTTACAGGCGCATTTCTTGAAGTCGGTCTCTTTCGACAGCGGGCAGGTTGCGTCTAGCGTCAGCTTGTTGGTTAGCTGGCCTTCGTCGAACCACGGCATGAACACCAGACCACGCGGTACTTTGTTCCGGCCTCGGGTTTCGACACGGCTGTTGACCTCGCCGCGGCGGGTAGACAGAACGATCTCCTGTCCGCGCCGCAGACCACGCTCGCGCGCATCATCCGGGTGCATGTAGACAACGGCGGCGGGATAGGAGCGGTGCAATTCGGGCACGCGGCGGGTCATCGAACCTGAATGCCAATGTTCCAGCACACGCCCGGTGCAGAGCCACAGGTTGAATTCCTCATCCGGTACCTCGGGGGCGGGTTCGTATGGCGCGAAGATGATCTTGGCCTTGCCGTCCTTATGGCCATAGAATTTCACGTCTTCGCCTTCAGGCACATACGGATCATAGCCTTCTCGGAAGCGGTACAGTGTTTCCTTACCATCCACGACTGGCCAGCGCAGGCCACGCGCCTGGTGGTAGGTTTCGAATGGGGCCAGATCGTGCGCGTGGCCGCGCCCAAACTCGGCATATTCCTCGAACAGGCCCTTTTGCACGTAGTAGCCAAAGTGCTCGGACTCGTCGTTGTCGAATCCTTCTGCGGTCTCTGACAGCGGGAACTTGTCGATCGTGCCATTGGCGAACAGCACGTCATACATGGTCTTACCACGATGTTCTGGCATGGTGGCCAGCAGTTCCTCGCCCCAAACCTCTTCAACGGTGAAGCGTTTGGAGAACTCCATCAACTGCCACAGATCGGATTTCGCTTCGCCCGGAGCTTTGACCTGTTGCCGCCAGAATTGGGTGCGACGCTCGGCGTTGCCATAGGCGCCTTCCTTCTCGACCCACATGGCGGTAGGCAGGATCAGGTCAGCCGACAGGGCTGTTACAGTAGGATAGGGATCGGAGACGGCAATGAAGTTCTCCGGGTTGCGATAGCCGGGATAGCCTTCTTCGTTGATATTGGGCGCGGCCTGCATGTTGTTGGTGCACTGCACCCAATAGGCATTCAGATCGCCGTCCTTCAGCTTGCGGTGCTGCAAAACGGCGTGGAACCCGGGTTTGGGTGGGATGGTGCCCGCAGGAATTTTCCACGCGGTCTCGCAAATCTCGCGGTGCTTGTCGTTTGCCACAACCATATCAGCCGGCAGACGGTGAGCGAAGGTTCCGACCTCACGTGCCGTACCACAGGCCGAAGGTTGACCGGTCAGCGAGAAGGGCGAGTTTCCGGGTTCGGAAATCTTACCCACCAGCAGATGCACATTGTACATCAGCGAGTTCACCCACGATCCGCGAGTGTGCTGGTTGAAGCCCATGGTCCACAGACTCATCACTTTGCGGTTGGGGTCGGCATATTGCTGGGCCAGACGCTCAAGCTGAGCGGCAGGAACACCTGAGAGTTCCGATGTGTATTCCAGCGTGTATTCCGATACCGCTTCGGCATATTCTTCGAAGCTGATCGGCTCCATCTTGCCAGAGTTTGGATTCTCTGCCTCTTCCTGCAGCGGGTTGTTATCGCGCAGTCCATAGCCAATATCGGTGGCGGTCTTGGTGATGTTGACGTGTTTGTTGACGAACTCTTCGTTCACCGCGCCGTTCTGGATAATGTAGTTGGCGATATAGTTCAGGATCGCCAGATCGGTCTGCGGCGCAAAGACCATTCCATTGTCGGCCAACTCGAACGAGCGGTGTTCATAGGTCGACAGTACATGCACTTCGGATCCTGGTTTGGTCAGACGTGTGTCGGTCAGGCGTGACCACAGAATCGGGTGCATCTCGGCCATGTTCGAGCCCCAGAGCACGAATGTGTCTGCGTGCTCGAAATCGTCATAGCAGCCCATTGGTTCATCAATGCCGAAAGTGCGCATGAAGCCGACAACCGCCGAGGCCATACAGTGGCGCGCGTTCGGGTCGATGTTGTTGGACCGGAAACCAGCCTTCATCAGTTTGGCAGCGGCGTAGCCTTCCCAAACGGTCCACTGGCCCGAACCGAACATGCCGACACTGGTCGGGCCTTTCTTGGCAAGGGCCTCTTTCCACTTGGCAGCCATGACGTCGAAGGCTTCGTCCCAGCTGACGGGTTCGAACTCACCATTCTTGTCATATTCGCCGTTGGTTTTGCGCAGCATCGGCGTGGTCAGGCGGTCTTTGCCGTACATGATCTTGGACAGGAAATAGCCCTTGATACAGTTCAGACCGCGGTTCACCGGCGCATCCGGGTCGCCTTGCGTGGCGACCACGCGCCCGTCTTTGGTGCCAACCAGAACCGAGCATCCGGTGCCGCAGAACCGGCAGGCGGCTTTGTCCCAACGGATATCAGGGTTGCCGACCTGAGCGCTGGCTTGTCCGGTCGCAAGGGGAAGTCCTGCGGCTGATGCTGTCGCAGCGGCGGCGGTTGATTTCAAAAAGGTCCGGCGGGATTCAGAGATGGTCATGACATGGGTCTCCGGCTTTAGATCTGGCGAGAAGCGTTAAGGTGCGGACGGGTCTCCGCGAGGTCTTCGAAATGGTGGTAGGTCAGGGTCAGAGAGATCACACCCGGGATCTGGTGCAGATCCATGATCGTCTCGGACGCCATTTTTTCCGGCGTATCCTCGACCACAACAACAATGCGGCCATCCTCGGATGCCGCGTGAACTTCTGCCCCGTTTGTACCTGCAATCGCGGCCTGTGCACTCTGCGTGGTTTCGGGGGCTACATGGACGAGGCATCCACAGATATTCATAAGGCTACCTCCTGAGTGGGCGGGGTGTGGCGTTCAAAGCTGACAGAACCGGCAGGACAGGCGCTGGCACAAGCGCCACAGCCGGTGCAAATATCGGTGTCGAGTTGGGGTTCTGCACGACCACCGGTTTGCAGCCGAAAGCGGATCGCATTGTGGTCGCAGACATCCTGACAAACCCGACAGCTGACACCATTCATCGACAGGCAAGAGGCCGACACCGCAGCGCGCCAAGGCCAATCAGCCACGTGTTCAGGATTCAGCGCCCCGGTCGGGCAAGCATTGGCGCAATCACCGCAAAATGTGCATGGGCCCGCGTCCAATTGCACAACAGGCCAGCCTTGCGCGTCGAAACGGATGATATCTTCAGGGCAGGCCTCGCGGCATTCGTCGCATTGAGTGCAAAGCTCAAGAAACTCGGTCACCGCACCCGGTGGGTGGATGGCTGATGTATTCTCGCGCAGCATTTTCCCTTTCAGGAATGCGCGTCGGCTGGCTAGCTTGTTCATTCGCTCGCGACCTTTGAGTGATCGACAGGGGTTGGCCTGCCTGACTCGGGTGTTAGCGTAGCACAGCGTGTAAGGAATTGACCTAGATCATTTTTGAACTGCTTATTTTTTCAGCATCCATGGGCGGCAACACCCGAATATCAGGCGCGTTTCTCACCGATTGTAGCAACGCCAAGAACCGAGAGAACCTTTGCCTCGATCTGTTCTGCGTTCATTCCTGCGACGGCGTACATATCCGCCGGGCTCGCCTGATCGATGAAGATATCCGGCAGCACCATCGAGCGATACTTCAACCCTTCGTCAAACACGCCCTCATCCGCAAGCAATTGCGCAACATGGCTGCCAAAGCCGCCGATGGCACCTTCCTCGATGGTGATCAGTGCCTCGTGATTGGCAGCCAGATCAAGGATCAGGTCCCGATCCAGCGGTTTGGCAAAGCGTGCATCGGCGATGGTGGGCTTGATCCCGCGCGCCGATAGCGCCTCTGCTGCTTTCTGCACTTCGGCCAGCCGCGTACCGAAAGACAGCAGCGCCACCCGGGCACCTTTCTGGATCAACCGGCCCTTGCCGATCTCCAATACTTCTCCGCGCTCGGGCAGATCAACGCCCGCTCCTTCGCCGCGAGGATACCGGAAAGCGATCGGGCCATCGTCATGTGCCACCGCAGTGGCGACCATGTGCATCAATTCGGCCTCATCTGCGGCCGCCATGACAACCATACCCGGAAGGTTGGCCATGTAAGCAATATCAAACGACCCCGCATGGGTCGCACCGTCTGCCCCAACCAGACCCGCACGGTCGATGGCAAATCGCACCGGCAGGCGTTGGATCGCCACATCATGCACAACCTGATCGTAACCACGCTGCAGGAAGGTTGAATACATCGCACAGAAAGGCTTCATCCCCCCGGCGGCCAACGCAGCCGAGAAGGTCACGCCATGCTGTTCGGCAATCGCTACGTCGAAACAGCGCGACGGATAGCGCTCGGCAAACAGGTTCAGCCCGGTCCCGTCCGGCATCGCGGCTGTAACCGCGACGATCTTGTCATCCCGCGCTGCTTCATCGACCAGTGTCTTGCCAAAGACCGAGGTATAGGAAGGCGCGTTGGAGGGCGCCTTTTTCTGCTCGCCCGTCACCACGTCGAACTTGGCGGTCGCGTGGCCCTTGTCGCGGGCCTGTTCGGCGGGGGCATACCCCTTGCCTTTCTTGGTCAGCACATGGATCAGGATCGGTCCGCTTGCCTTCGCCTTGACCGCACGCAGAACCGGCAGCAACTGGTCCAGATCATGCCCGTCGATGGGGCCGAGATAGGAAAAGCCGAGCTCTTCAAATAGCGTCCCGCCCATGGCCATGCCCTTCAGCATATCCTTGGCGCGCTTTGCCCCTTCGCGGAAGGGTTCCGGCAGCAACGACACTGCACCTTTGGCAGCAGCTTTCAGATCGTGAAACGGTTCTTCGGCATAAATGCGCGATAGATAATTCGATAGGGCACCCACCGGCGGTGCAATGCTCATCTCATTGTCATTGAGAATTACGATCAAGCGTTTCTTCAGATGGCCTGCATTATTCATCGCCTCAAAGGCCATGCCGGCGGACATAGAGCCATCGCCGATCACAGCGATCGCATCGCCCAGCCCTTCAGGCGTAACGCCGCCCAGATCACGCGCGACAGCAAAGCCTAGCGCGGCACTGATCGAGGTACTGGAATGTGCAGCGCCAAATGGATCATAGGCGCTTTCACTGCGCTTGGTGAATCCGCTTAGGCCGTCTTTTGTGCGCAGGGTGCGAATTCGGTCCCGGCGTTCTGTCAGAATCTTGTGCGGATAACACTGGTGACCTACGTCCCAGATGATCTTGTCTCGTGGCGTGTCGAATACCGCGTGCAGCGCCGTGGTCAGCTCGACGACACCCAGACCCGCGCCCAGATGCCCTCCGGTCACCGAAACTGCTGAAATCGTCTCGGCCCGCAACTCATGTGCGACCTGATGCAACTGCGCATCTGAAAACTGCTTCAGATCCGCTGGGCGGCTCACAAGGTCCAACAAGGGCGTATTCGGGCGGTCAGACATTTGGCGTTCCTGGCTTAGCTGTCCCGGGCAATAACGAAGCGGGCAGCCTGCTTCAAGGTTTCTGCAGCGGAGCCATGTTCGTCCAGCGCAGCACAAGCCTGATCCACAAGCTCAATTGCACGGGATCTGGCGGCGTCCAAACCCAGTAGCGAGACAAAGGTCGCCTTGCCCGCCTCAGCGTCTTTCTGCAGCCGCTTTCCGGCCTTTTCGGCATCTCCTTCGACATCCAAAATGTCATCCGCGATCTGAAAGGCAAGCCCAAGCGCCTGGGCATATTGGCGCAAGGGGGTGGGATCGGCCTGCGCCAATCGCGCACCCGTACAGGCGGACCATTCGATCAACGCACCGGTCTTGCCCGCTTGCAGATGTGTAATCTCATCCAGTGTCAGCGGCTCCGCCGCCGTCTCAGCGGCGATATCCAGCGCCTGACCCAGAACCATACCCTGTGCGCCGCTCGCTTTTGCCAGCGTTAGAGCCAGTTCAGCGCGTATTTCAGCGTTTCCAACCTCTGGTCGAGCGCAAAGCTCAAACGCAAGTGTCTGCAGCGCATCCCCGGCCAGAACGGCGGTGCCCTCATCCCATTTCACGTGCACCGTCGGGCGTCCACGCCTCAGGTCGTCATCATCCATGCAAGGCAGGTCGTCATGGACCAGAGAGTATGCATGCAGCGCTTCGATACCCGTCGCTGGCCAGATTGCCCGAGCTGTACCGACGCCAAGCAGCCGCGCGCTTTCCAGTACCAGAAACCCTCGCAGACGTTTGCCGCCTTGCGTGGCATAGGTCATCGCGCGGGTCACATCCAGTTCATCCAGCGCGCTCAGAACCAGATCGAAATGGCTCTGAATCAGCGCGGCATCCTGTGCCAGCTTTTCACGAAACATTTACTGACCTTCGACAGGCGTCGTCCCGGTTGGCTGGCCACCTGCGTCCAGAGTGATCGCGGCCACTTTTTCCTCGGCACGCTTCAGCTCATCCTCGCAGCGCTTCTTCAATGCGGCGCCACGTTCGTACAGCGCAATCGATTGATCCAGCGCCACATCACCACGTTCCAACTGGCCAACCACGGCCTCAAGCTCTTTCATCGCTTGTTCGAACGTCATCTGTTCAACTGGGGTATCGGTCATCGTGCTGCCTTTATCAGTTCTTCCACATGGGCGCGTGTCGCCTCGGCCAATGCGTTCAGATCATAACCGCCTTCCAGAGTCGAGACGATACGGCCATCACACACTTCATCGGCAATCTTGCACAGCTCCGCCGTGATCCAGGCGAAATCGCCCGTGGACCAATTGAGATTGGCCAACGGATCATCCTGATGCGCATCAAACCCAGCGGAGATAATGATCAGTTCCGGCCTGAACGCCCGCAGACGCGGAAAGGCTTGCGCCTCATAGGCTGCCCGCATCTCGGCCCCACCCGTGCCCGGAGCCAATGGTATGTTCAAAACAGTCTCATAAGCACCGGTCTCATCCGGGCGGCCCGAGCCGGGCCACAAGGGCATCTGCTGGCTGGTAATCACCAAAGCGCGTTTCTCATCCCACAGCAGGTCTTGCGTGCCGTTGCCATGATGCACGTCGAAATCCACCACTGCCACGCGGTTCAACCCGTGATGATCCAACGCGTGCTTTGCAGCCAGCGCGGCATTACCAAACAGGCAGAACCCCATGGCCGTCTCGGTCTCGGCATGATGCCCCGGAGGCCGAATAGCGCAAAACGCGTTCGGCGCTTCGCCGGTCAGTACCAAATCAACGGCCCGCACCACCGCGCCCGCCGCACGATAGGCCGCATCAACAGATCCCGGAGACATGAACGTATCCCCATCAATCTGCTTGAACCCATCCGGGGGCCTATGGTCGAGAATATCGCTGATATGGTTCTGCGGATGCACCCTTAGCAGATCATCATCCGCCGCCAACGGCGCCGTCACACGCTGAAGATCCAGCCTCTCAAGCCCATGCAGGATATGCTCCAACCGCGCAACCCGTTCCGGATGTCCCTCAGGTGTCACATGGTTCAAACAATCTGCATGGGTCAATAGGGCGGTTTTCATCAGGATCCCATCTTCATCTGGCTAATAATACCTTCGCCGAAGGCTTAAAATCGTCGCGCAGCGGTAAAATCAATCCGGTGCCAACATATACCCTGCACCCCGTACGGTCTGCAGATACCGGGGTTGCTTCGGATCTTGCTCAAGCTTCCGACGCAAGCGGGTGATCTGTACGTCCACAGCGCGCTCCTGTGCCTGACCTTTGTCACGCCCCAGATCTTCGACCAGCTTGGCTCGGCTGATCGGTTCGCCGGGTTGAGCCGAGAATATTTTCATCAACTGGCTTTCGGTCGCGGTTAGGCGCACCGGGTCTTCGCCCTGCCACATCTCACCGCGTTCGATATCATAGCGAATGGGCCCAAGATGTAGAATCTTCGCCGCCGTGTCCTGTGCAGGTGTCTCTGGCATCCGACGCAGAATGGCGTTGATCCTCAGCAGCAACTCTTTCGGCTCGAATGGCTTGGCCAGATAGTCATCCGCACCCGCCTCAAGCCCGGCAATCCGATGCTCGGTCTCGCCCTTGGCCGTCAAAAGCAGGATCGGGGTGGAATGGGTGTCGCGCAGGGATCGGGTCAGGCTAACGCCGTCTTCGCCGGGCATCATCACATCCAGTACAATCAAGTCGAAATCGAGCCCCGACAAAACCCGCCGTGCGTGCGCTGCATCCCGCGCCGCGGTTACAAGAAAACCGCTGCGCATCAGGAATTTCTTGAGCAAATCACGAATACGCTCGTCATCGTCGACGATCAGAAGATGGGCGTCCATTTCGCTCATGAAGTCGTATCCCGCAGTTTCGTATATGCACGACGCATATCAGCATCCATCATCGCTTCAAGCACTTTGCGAAACCCGGCCACCGCTTCGGGGCCCGCATCTTTGTAGGCCGCACGCATCCGGGCGCGCTGGGCGTCAGATAGTTTGGCCTCGAGTGCCTTTCCCTTATCCGTCAAAAATAGGTGGCGTTCGCGTTTGTCCACTGTTCCGACCCGGCTTTCGACCAACCCATCTTCAATCAGGCTGCGCAAGACGCGATTCAGCGATTGCTTCGTGACACCCAATATGGCCAGCAGATTGTTCACCGTCGTTCCCGGCGCTCGGTTGATAAAGTGGATGGCCCGGTGATGCGCCCGGCCATAGGCCAATTCAGTCAGGATGCGATCAGGATCAGCGGTAAAGCCGCGATAGGCAAAAAACATGGCCTCGATGCCCTGCCTCAGTTGTTCATCTGTCAGAAACAACAGGCTCTCTCCGCCAAAGACCGGGGCGGGACGGATGTCGGTCATGTTGGGCCTCATTCGCAATATAACCTGACTTTATGTCAGCCTTATTGACATTCCAAGAGCGCACAGGTATCGAATCGCAGTTTTTGCGCAACATTGTGTCCGATACGGACCTAAACGGCGCAACATTCGGAAATATCGACCGGTTCAGGAGGTTTCGCATGGCTGGATATGACGATCGCGACGGTGTCATCTGGATGGATGGCGAATTGGTGCCCTGGCGTGAGGCCAATGTGCACATCCTGTCCCACGCGATGCATTATGCGTCTTCGGTGTTCGAGGGTGAGCGCGCTTACAACGGCAAGATCTTCAAAAGCCGCGAACATTCCGAACGCCTGATCGCGTCGGCAGAGGCGCTGGATATGCCGATGCCATACTCGGTCGATGAGATCGAGGCCGCCAAGGAAGAAGCGCTCAAAGCCAGTGGTCTTCAAGATGCGTATGTACGTGCGCTGGTCTGGCGCGGTTCGGGCGAGGATATGGGTGTGGCGTCCGCCAAGAACCCGGTTCGGATGGCCATCGCTGTTTGGCCTTGGGGTGCCTATTACGGTGACGCTAAGATGCAAGGCGCCAAGTTGGACATCGCCGAGTGGAAACGACCAAGCCCGGAAACCATTCCAGTCCATGCCAAGGCAGCAGGTCTTTACATGATCTGCACCATTTCCAAACACAAAGCTGAGGCCAAAGGCTGCTCGGACGCTTTGTTCATGGATTATAATGGCAACGTCGCCGAGGCGACGGGGGCAAATGTCTTCTTCGTTAAGGATGGCGAAGTGCACACCCCGCTGGCCGATTGCTTCCTCAACGGCATCACTCGTCAGACGGTGATCCAGATGCTGAAAGACAAGGGCATCACTGTTCATGAACGTCGGATCCGTCCCGAGGAGATGGCCGATTTCGAGCAATGCTGGCTGACTGGCACTGCAGCCGAGGTTACACCTGTCGGGCAGATCGGCGATTATACCTTCGAGGTTGGCGATCTGACCCGCGAAATCGCCGAAGATTATGAGAAATTGGTCCGCGCGTAAGTTAACACCGTATTGAACCCCCGCTCAGGCGGGGGTTTTGATTGCAGATCATGCAAATATGCATGCAGATTGTTCGAAGGTATGGACGCTGCCGGGCCAAGCCGTATCGTTGGCTCATGTTAGATCTTCTCAGCGATATCCTTACACGCCTTTCTCTGCGTGGCACATTTTATTTCCGCACATCCTTTACTCCGCCGTTTGGGATACAGGTGCCGGGCTTCGAGAACGTGGCCCGGTTTCACTTTGTGCAACGCGGTGAATTGAAGGTGCACCTGCCAACAACCGGCGAGACCTTGCGGTTGCGGCAGGGTGATCTGATTCTTATTCCCCACGGTGCGCCGCATGCGCTGCTGTGTAATGAAGTCAAACCCTATGATGCCTTGCCCCTTGAGCGGGTGTTAGAGCTGTCAGGCTACAAAGGCGATGGTGTCCTGGTCTATGGCGGTGAGGAAGACGAGCGCGATACGCAACTGATTTGCGGACATTTCTCATTCACCGGGCCAGCCGGGCGAAACGGAACCGGTCATATGCTGATCGACCGGTTGCCACCTTTTATACTGATCGAGAATTACGGTGAAGAAGCGGGTGCCTGGATCGAGGCGACATTGCGTATGATCGGATCTGAAGTGTCCGGTGCTCGTATCGGCGGTGACCTGATCGCGCTGAAACTGTCCGAAGTGCTGTTTGCGCAAGCGATCCGGGCATACCTTGAACATCAAAGTCCTCATGATGCCGCACTTGCCGGATTTGCCGATCCGCGCATCTCGCGGGCGCTGACAGCATTTCACCAGTCTCCGGCGCAGGAGTGGAGCGTTGCGATGCTCGCGCGAGAAGCAGCAATGTCACGCACTGCATTTGCGCAGCTTTTCTCACAAAAGATGGGGACTACCCCGATGCAGTACCTGACGGACTGGCGGATGCAGATCGCGTGCCATGGGTTGACCGAAAATCGCTGGAACGTTGCGGATGCTGCAGCAGAAGTGGGATACGCGTCCGAGGCTGCGTTTTCACGCGTGTTCAAGAAGCAGGTCGGACTGTCGCCCGCCGCGTACCGTGCGATGCACTAATCGTACTGATCAATTGAACGATCTGCAATAAATGCAAAACGAACTGGGATGTTGCGTTCAATCGCGCGCCCCTAATCTTTGATCATCACTGATTGAAGAAAGGAAGTTCACATGTCCCTGCGTTTTGTCACCCGCTCTGTCCATGCCTATCTTGACTACCCGGTTGCGATTGCGCTGATGGTTTTGCCTTTTGTACTGGGGTTGGGCCAGTCCAACCCGCTGGCACTCTGGCTGTCCGTTGTGACCGGCATTGCCGCATTCGTACTGACCGTTCTGACAGACCATCACCTTGGGATTTGGCGGGTTCTGCCATACAAGTTTCACTTGGCTGTTGATCTGCTTGTCGGCGTCACGTTCCTTTTGGCACCCAGCCTGTTTGGGTTTTCTGGGCTTGATGCGTTGTTCTACTGGGTGAACGGGGCCGCAGTCGTTGTGGTGATCTCGCTCAGCGCGCCCGAACAGAGCGCTATTGCTTGAAGTGAGTCAGAACCGTAGCGATCAGCTGGGCCATGCGGGCATCCGGATGGCCCTTTTTTGTTTTAGACACTAATAAGGCCAAATTTGCCCAATAGGTCGCCCCTTTTGCATCAGATTTTCAGGCTTGAATTTTCCGACAAAAACCATCAGATATAACGCAACGCCAGATGACACCATCAAGCAACTGGTTCCGGGGCGATCTGTGGGCTCAGCAAAAGCAGATGTGAAAGCCCGCCATCGCCCCGGGAACGACCAAAGGAGCCCGCGATTGCGTGATCGATTTGAAGAACTGATGGCCGACCCCTGCTGTGCATCGTGTGATTGCGACGCGCTAACCTCAGAAGTCGCGGCCTATCTCGATCACAAGACCTGCAACGCCGAGCGCTGCCGGGCGCTCGAAGAACGCTCAGCCGCAACGATGTACGCAGTCAGGCGCGATTCGACGCGCGCGCTGAATGAGGGTGGTGCGCGGGCCTAGAAATCCACACCACGTTGGGCTTTGATGCCGGCTTGGAACGGGTGTTTTTCTTCGGTCATCTCGGTTACCAGATCCGCATAGTCCCTGAGGGCTTGAGGGGCATCCCGGCCAGTCAGGAACACGCTGGTTTTGTCTGATCGGGTCTGAAGCCCCTCAATAACAGTGTCTACTGAAAGGTATTCGTAGCGCAGGGCGATATTGATCTCGTCGAGAACAACCAGATCGTAGTCGCCGCTTTTCATCAGATCACAGGCCTTGTTGAAGGCCGAAGTCGCAGCCGCGATGTCGCGCTCGCGGTCTTGTGTATCCCAGGTAAACCCTTCGCCCATCGTGTGCCAGGTGACCAGGTCGCGTTCCTCAAAGAACCTGCGCTCACCGGTTTTCCACTTGCCCTTGATGAACTGAACCACAGCCACTTTCTGGCCCCAGCCCAATGCCCGGATCACCACGCCAAACGCAGCCGAGGATTTTCCCTTGCCCTTACCTGTATTGATCAGCACCAGTCCCCGGCCGGGATCGACCGCTTCCGAGACTTTCTTGCGGTGCTTGGCTTGCACCTCTTGCATCTTTTCTTTGTGGTTCTGTGCGTCGCTCATCGGGAAACCTCATAGGTGTATCGCGACCCAAACTAGGGAAAGATTGCGAAAGGTAAAGTCAGGCTTTGGGATCCGTTGCTGATCGCGCTTTGGTCCGATCAAGGCCAAGTTGTCGTTCACGCAGGATCACCACGACGTTGCCTGCAATCACCAACGCCGCGCCGCCCAGCATCACCAGGGTTGGCAACTCATCGAACCAGAAATAACCAATGACAATGGCGAACAGCATTGTGGTGTAGTCATAAGGTGCCAGCATTGACGCTTGTCCAAACTTGTAGGACGAGGTCACCAGAATCTGCGCCACTCCGCCGATCAGGCCGATTGTCACCAGCAATGCGGCTTGCTCCCATGTCGGGATAACCCAGCCCCAAAACACTGTGAGACCCGAAAGCAAGGTCGCTGTGAGAGAGAAATAGAACACGATTGCGGCGGGATGATCCACCTGTACCAGTTGGCGAATATGTATCTGCACAAAGGCACGGGCAACGGTTGCAGCCAGCACGCAAAGCGCACCTATTGTTGCGGCGGTTTCGGCAGTACCTGAACCCAGCCGGGGCCAGATCATGATCAGAACGCCGACAAGGCCAAGCGCGACGGCCCCGATACGAATCATTCGTATCCGCTCGCCCAACATGATTGCAGCCAGAATCAGCGTGAAGATCGGGGTTGCATATCCGATGGCGGTTACCTCGGGCAGCGGCAACAGGCTAAGACCAGTAAAGGTCAGTCCCATGGCCGAGGTTCCCAGAACCCCGCGCCAGAAATGGCCCATCGGCTTCTTGACAACAAAGCCATGCACCAGCTCTCCTCGCCAGACCAGCCAGGCGATGATAACCGGAATCGCGAAAAGCGAGCGGAAAAACACCATCTCTCCCGGCGGGAAATCATCTGACAAAGCCTTGACCAATGCAGACATCGTCGTGAACAGCACGAGCGCACTGAGCTTGAGCGCCACGGCCAATGCCGGACGATGCGATGTTAAGGATTTCGCCATGGTCGCGAACCTGCGCCTTTGAGGCGGAAAGATCAACTGGCCAAAGTTGCCGGATCAGAGATTGGACCAGTCTAGTGGAAGCTGAGCTCCAATTTCCTCTGACAGGTCCTTTAGAAACCTCATCATCCGCGCGGCTCGGTCCTGCGCGATGGCCCTGCCTTTTTCCGTCAGCATATCATTGGGTAAGCGCAGCAATTTTATTTGCCAGTGATCGATTGAAAAAATCAGGTCATTCGGCAAACGGTTTTCGGCAAACGGATCTGACGGGTCATAAAGGGTGCGTCCCAGGGCGCCCGATACTGAAAAGTTGCGGGCGATACCGATAGCACCCAACGCATCCAGACGATCGGCATCCCGTAATACTCGCGCTTCGGGTGTTTCGGGCGGGATGTTAGCCGAAAAGCTATGGGCGGCAATCGCGTGCTGCACGGCTCCAATTTCAGTGGTGGAATAGCCGAATTCTTCAAGAATAGGCTCTGATTCAGCGGCGGATCGCATCGAGGCCAGATGCCGATCCGGATCATCTTTTGACAGGTTGATCAGATCATGCAGATAACACGCCGCCAGCAAGACACGCGGGTTGGCTTCATCATCCGCAATCGCCTGCGCATTAACCCAAACCCGATCCAGGTGCGCCAGATCATGCGCCGGATCCGTCTGCATCCGTTGCCTGACGACAGCGCGCAGCGAAGCGCGCAGATCAGCCAATCCGTCCACGGTTCTCGCCGATTTGACCACGATGCAGGAGCAGGTGATCGAGGATCACGCAAGCCATCATTGCCTCACCTACCGGAACGGCGCGGATGCCGACGCAGGGGTCGTGGCGGCCTTTGGTAATGATCTCGGTCTCTTCGCCGGATTTGGTGATGGTCTTGCGGGTGGTCAGAATGGACGAGGTTGGCTTGACCGCAAAGCGCACCACAACATCCTGGCCGGTCGAAATGCCGCCCAGAATACCGCCTGCGTGGTTCGAGCTGTATTGAGGGCCGTCCTGCCCCATGAAAATCTCGTCGGCATTGGCCTCGCCGGTCAGTTCGGCGGCGGCCATGCCTTCACCGATTTCGACCCCTTTAACGGCGTTTATCGACATCATGGCTGCAGCCAGATCAGTGTCTAACTTGGCATAAACCGGCGCGCCGAGCCCCGCCGGAACGCCGCGCGCGACCACTTCGACCACTGCGCCGACCGAGTTGCCGGATTTGCGCAGATCGTCCAGATAAGCGGCCCAATCTTCGGCTGCTTTGGCGTCGGGCGTCCAGAATGGATTCTGTTCGATCTGCGACCAGTCGAAATTGGCACGGTCGATCTTGTGCGGACCGATCTGGGTCATATAACCGGTGATTTGAACATTCGGAGCGATCTGTTTGATAGCCTCACGCGCGAGTCCTCCGGCCGCCACACGTGATGCCGTTTCCCTCGCCGAACTGCGCCCGCCGCCGCGATAGTCACGGATCCCGTACTTCTGCCAATATGTGATGTCGGCGTGTCCCGGACGGAACTTGTCCATGATGTCGCCGTAGTCTTTTGAGCGCTGATCGGTGTTCTCTATCATCAACTGCACCGGTGTGCCCGTGGTCTGGCCTTCGAACACACCGGACAGGATTTTAACCTGATCGGGTTCGCGCCGCTGTGTGGTGAATTTGTTCTGACCTGGTTTGCGCTTGTCCAGCCAATGCTGAATCATGCCCTCATCGATCGTGACGCCCGGAGGGCAGCCATCAATGGTCGCACCCAAAGCGGGCCCGTGGCTTTCACCCCAGGTGGTAACGCGGAAGAGGTGGCCAAAACTGTTCATCGACATGGGGCATGCTCCTTTGAGCGACGTGATTAGCGGGGAGTGCCTTGGTCCTCAAGCGGATTTGCATTTGCAGAGAAGCAAGCGCCGCCCTGTGGGCGGCGCGATTGGAATAAATCAGGCGGCTTGAGCCACCGCGGCGCGGGTTGCGTTGATCTTAAGCGCTGCAAGTGCCGCCTCGCGCCCTTTCTCGATGAAATGCGCGCGATAGATGGCGTTGTGGTGATCCGTTTCCTGATACTGATGCGGTGTCAGCGAGACCGACAGGACCGGAACACCTGAATCGAGCCCGGCCCGCATCAAGCCATCGACAACCGCTTGTGCGACGAAGTCATGCCGGTAGATGCCGCCATCCACTACAAAGGCAGCGCAGGCTACGGCGGCGTAGCGCCCCGTTTGCGCCAGGTCACGGGCCAGCAGGGGCATCTCGAAAGCGCCCGGAACGTCGAATACATCAACCTGATCGGCTGGAATTAGTTCGAGAAACCCATCCAGCGCGCGATCCACGATATCTGAATGCCAGTTGGCTTTGACAAAAGCATAGCGGGTGTGTGTCATCATGATCTCCTTTCGTAACAGACACGTCACCCAAGGCGATCACGAGCAGGCACACCGCATTACCGGCGTGCTGCACGTTCTCTTTCATCCGGACTGTAACCGTCGGCTCTGGCTTCTCACCAGATCTGCTGACACCCCGGAGACCGGGGCCGCTCGCGGGCTTACGGGTCATGCCCGCATACCGCCGGTGGGGAATTTCGCCCCGCCCTGAGAACGAGTGGGACCTTGCCAAGGAGATATCGCTTCTGCAAGAGAAATTGGCAGGAGGACGAATATGCATCCCAATCCCACCTTTCGCGCCGAGACGCGCGAGCGTCACATCGAGTTTGCGCGTGACCGCGCCTTTGGTGTTCTGGCGGTGTCGACATCGGATGCACCGTTGTTAAGCCACGTTCCCTTTCTTCTGAACGAGGATGCTTCATCGGCTGACCTGCATCTGGTCCGGTCAAATCCGATTGTTAGGGCGCTGAAACAGCCGCAACCTGCGAAGATCGCTGTGTTGGGGCCGGATGGGTATATCTCGCCTGACTGGTACGAAGTCGATGATCAGGTGCCGACCTGGAACTATGTAGCGGTGCATCTGACTGGTGTGCTTGAGATGCGGCCAACGGACGACCTGCGAAATCTGCTCGACCGGCAGGCGGCAGACTTTGAAAATCGCCTGCTGCCAAAGCCGCCATGGTTGGCGTCCAAGATGACACCAGACGCGCTGGATAGAATGATGCGCATGATCGTTCCCTGCCGACTCATGATCTCGGATATCGACGGCACTTGGAAGCTGAATCAGAATAAGCCCGATGAGGCGCGACATCGCGCGGCTGATCACGTGCACTCAGCAGGACTTGGCAGCGAGGTGGCGCGCTTGGCCTCGTTGATGCGCAAGGCCTGAGGCACGCGTTCTCGCCTTCCATTCATTGAGCGCTGAATGTGGCGAGATAAGCAGCGATGTCATCTGCGCCTTTTTTCAGCTTGACGCTCATGTTCGGGCGGGCGGTGTCATCATCCAGATATTCCTTGATGAACCCGATCGGATCCCGAGAATAGGCGGCGATGTTTTCTTCAGTCCACACAAGCCCTTCTTGCCCGGCGCGGATCATGTCGTCGGTGAACATCCCGATGGGCAAACGTTCACTTCCATAAAGATAATCGTTTTCAGTTCCGGCGGTGCGGCCAACTACGCCAAAGAGATTCGGCCCGGTGATGCCGCCTTTGACCAGAACCTCGCCATTTTTGATGATCGCATGGCACGAAGAGCATCTGTTATAGAGCTGTTCGCCTTTCGCCGGATCGCCGGCTGCGATCGCCTGTACTGAAGTCAGAAACGAAACAAAAACTACGGTTGCTGCTATCTTGAGCATTGAACATCTCCGGCTGGGAATATTGCGCCTGTGGCCTTTCACGCATTCCCGTTTAGAGTGCAATCGAATTCTGGTAGATAATCACGTGTTTGAAATATCTATTTTATATTAATAATTTAAGAGAAATCGTATCGCGCTAAAATAGAAGGAATACAGTGTTCTTAAGGTAGAGCTGCACGTGAAATCGGCGGCGTTCGCATAGGGTGAGGAGATTTCAATTTGGGGATCTACCAGCGCGGGTCGATGCCGAATCACGTCCCATCTGCCTGGCGCAAATTCGCCGCTCTGAGGGTTAAAATCTGCATTTGAGATTGAAATTTTGCCCTTTCACCGTGACATGAATGCTTAGATGCGGCGTATTGCGCGTTTAAGAGCGCTGGACGAACTCTATTCTCCCCGATAGATACCCCGTTTAAGACGCCGCACTTGTGCGGTGCGCGAGCTTTATGCCCGTTCGCGGGCGCCAGATAATCGGAGATAACCTCGTGTCCCAAGCTGAAGACCACGAAGGCACCCGCAGAGATTTCCTCTACTACGTCGCTGGCGGCGCAGGTGTCGTTGCCACCGGGGCTGCCGTTTGGCCCCTGGTAAATCAAATGAACCCATCGGCAGACGTTCAGGCGCTGTCCTCGATCCGTGTGGATGTGAGCGGGGTAGAGCCGGGTACGCAGCTGACTGCAAAGTGGTTGGGTAAGCCTGTTTTCATCCGTCACCGCACAGGTGCCGAGATTCAGGAAGCTCAGGAGCAGGACGCTGAAGGTGTCGACGCGCTGCCTGACCCGCTGGCTCGTAACTTCAACTTGAACGCCGACGCACCAGCGACCGATGCCAATCGCGTCATGCCTTCGCCCGAAGGCGAAGGAGAAGGGGCGTGGATCGTTCAGATGGGTGTTTGTACACACCTGGGTTGTGTGCCGCTTGGCGATGCTGGCGACTTTGGCGGTTGGTTCTGCCCCTGCCACGGCTCGCACTACGATCTTGCCGGTCGTATCCGCAAAGGCCCCGCGCCTGAAAACCTGCCCATTCCGCCCGTTGAATGGGTGGACGCCACCACCATCAAGCTCGGCTAAGGGAGACCTAACTTATGTCCGGAATTCCCCACGATCATTACGAGCCGAAGACAAATGGCGAGAAGTGGCTGAACAGCCGTCTGCCCATCGTCGGCCTGCTTTACGACACCCTGATGATCCCAACCCCCAAGAACCTGAACTGGTGGTGGATCTGGGGCATCGTCCTGGCATTCTGCCTGGCGTTGCAGATCGTCACCGGTATCGTTCTGGTGATGCACTACACCCCGCATGTTGATCTGGCCTTTGCCAGCATCGAACACATCATGCGCAACGTGAACGGCGGCTATATGCTGCGCTATCTGCACATGAACGGCGCATCGCTGTTCTTTGTAGCAGTCTACATCCACATCTTCCGCGGCCTGTTCTACGGCTCGTACAAAGCCCCGCGTGAGATTACGTGGATCATCGGGATGCTCATTTACCTGATGATGATGGGCACTGCGTTCATGGGCTACGTTCTGCCCTGGGGTCAGATGTCCTTCTGGGGTGCGACCGTGATCACCGGCCTGTTCGGTGCGATCCCGTTTGTTGGTGATGCGATCCAGACCTGGTTGCTGGGCGGACCTGCGGTGGACAACGCCACTCTGAACCGCTTTTTCTCGCTGCACTACCTTCTGCCGTTTGTTATCGCGGCGCTTGTGATCGTGCATATCTGGGCCTTCCACACCACAGGCAACAACAACCCGACAGGTGTTGAGGTTCGCCGTGGCTCGAAAGCCGAGGCAGAGAAAGACACGCTGCCGTTCTGGCCCTATTTCGTGATCAAGGACCTGTTCGCTCTGGCGGTCATTCTGGTCGTGTTCTGGGCCATCGTGGGCTACATGCCGAACTACTTGGGTCACCCGGATAACTACATCGAAGCCAACCCGCTGGTTACTCCTGCGCACATCGTCCCTGAATGGTACTTCCTGCCATTCTACGCGATCCTGCGTGCGTTCACTGGCGAAGTCTGGGTCGTTCAGTTCGCCAGCTTCATCACCGGCGGCATCATCGACGCCAAGTTCTTTGGTGTGATTGCGATGTTTGGTGCGATCCTGGCCATGGCCCTAGCCCCTTGGCTGGACACCTCGACCGTGCGTTCGGGCAAGTATCGTCCGATGTTCAAATGGTGGTTCTACCTTTTGATCATCGACTTCTTTGCTTTGATGTGGCTGGGTGCGATGCCCGCGGAAGAGCCCTATGCGACCTTCTCGCTGATCGCTTCGGCTTACTGGTTCGCCTATTTCTTCGTGATCCTGCCGATCCTGGGTGTCATCGAAAAACCCGAGGCGCAGCCGGAAACCATCGAAGAAGACTTCAACGCGCATTATGGCAAGGCAAACGCCGACGCCACGCCGGCCGAGTAAGAAGAGGGACCGGAAACATGTTCAAGAAACTTGCAATCGGTGCCACGTTCGCTTTGGCCCTTGCGCCCGCCTCGACTTTTGCGGCAGGTGGCGGTGAGCAGCACATCGAAGATTTCGACTTCTCGTTCGAGGGACCGTTTGGAACCTGGGATCAAAACCAGCTTCAGCGCGGCCTACAGATCTATACCGAGGTCTGCGCAGCCTGCCATGGTCTGCAATATGTACCTCTTCGGACCCTTGAAGATTTGGGGTATTCGGAAGAGCAAGTCATCACCTACGCGGCCGACAACTTCGAGGTGTTCGATCCCGAGCTGGACGATTTCCGCCCGGCAATCCCGACCGACCACTTCCCGGCCAACAACGGTGTCGGCGCGCCTGACCTGAGCCTGATGGCGAAGGCCCGTGCCGGTTTCCATGGTCCTTACGGTCTGGGCATCAACCAGCTGGTCAAAGGCATGGGGGGCGCGGAATATATTGCCTCGCTTCTGGATGGTTATACCGGTGAAGAAAAGGAAGAAGCCGGTACTGTTCTCTATGAGAACAAGGCCTTCCCCGGTGGTTGGATTTCCATGGCTCCGCCGCTGGCAGAAGATCAGGTTGAATTTGCCGACGGACATCCTGCAACCGTTGAGGCAATGTCCGAAGACATAGCAGCCTTCTTGATGTGGAGCGCCGAGCCGAAAATGATGGAGCGCAAAAATGCCGGTTTCGTCGGTGTTCTGTTCCTGACAGTTCTGTCTGTTCTGCTGTACCTTGTGAACAAGCGCCTGTGGGCACCGATAAAGGGCAAACGTCTGGACTAAGGTCGACGTATAACTAAAAACTAAACCCCCGCGCCATCACGGTGACGGGGGTTTTTTTTGTTGCGATGGTGTGGAAGGGGCCAGCCCCTTCTTGGCCTGCGGCCAATTCATCCCCGAGGTATTTTGGGCCAGATGAAGAACGGATCACACTTGTAATTGAGCTTTGCTGAGCCCCCGGATCGTCGCGATTACGATCTCTCCTTCGGGTTGGGCGTTGCCGAAGGTTACTTCGGTGAATTGTTCGGTGCGGCCCATTGTGGGATTTTCCATCAGGATATTGTGGGTTTTGCCGATCTGTGCCGTCAGATGCTTGATGACCTGTGCATCGCCGGCTGCACGCAGGCGCGCGGCGCGTTCTTTGATGACATTGCCGTTGATCTGTTGCGGTATGCGGGCTGCCGGAGTGCCTTCGCGTTTGGAATAGGGGAATACATGCAGCCAGGTCAGGTTGCACTCGGTGACGAGCTTGAGGGAATTCTCGAAATGAGCCTCGGACTCGGTCGGGAAGCCAGCGATGATGTCCGCGCCAAAAGTCATGTCGGGTCGTAGTTTGATGGCGTCTTCAGTGAAACGAATCGCATCTTCGCGCAGGTGGCGGCGTTTCATGCGCTTCAGGATCAGATCGTCGCCATGCTGCAAGGACAGATGTAAATGGGGCATCAGGCGCGGCTCGGTCGCGATGGCATGCATCAGGTTCTCGTCGACTTCGATCGAGTCGATTGAGCTGATGCGCAGGCGCGACAGGTCTGGCACCAGTTTGAGGATGCGCATCACGAGATCGCCCAGTTTCGGCTGAGCGGGCAGATCCGCGCCCCATGAGGTCAGATCGACCCCGGTCAGGACAACTTCGTTGTAGCCCCTATCGACCAATCGTTTGATCTGATCCACCACTACGCCCGCAGGGACGCTGCGAGAATTGCCCCGGCCGTAAGGGATAATACAGAAGGTGCAGCGATGATCGCAGCCATTCTGAACCTGTACATAGGCGCGTGAGCGGGTTCCGAAGCCATCAATCAGATGCCCGGCGGTTTCCGTGACAGACATGATGTCGTCGACCTGAACCGCCTCGGTCTGACCGATGAAATCGGCGGCCATGCCTTTCCAGGTATCCGGTTTCATCTTTTCGGTGTTGCCGATGACTGCGTCTACTTCGTCCATGGCAGCAAAGGTCTGCGGCTCGGTTTGCGCCGCGCACCCGGTGACGATCAGACGTGCCGAGGGGTTTTCGCGGCGCAGCTTGCGAATCTCCTGCCGCGCCTTGCGGACTGCCTCGGCCGTAACCGCGCAAGTGTTCACGATCACAGCATCCGTTAGCCCCGCATGCTGCGACAGCTCTTTCATTGCCTCGGTTTCATAGGCGTTCAGGCGGCAGCCCAAAGTGCTGAACTTGGGCGGGTTCATTCCAGTGACCTCAGGTATTCAGGCGTCAGCGTACCCGAAAACACATGGGCTGTGGAACCCGTCATCCAGACCCCATCCTCGCGCCAGTCGATCCAGATTGTGCCGCCATCCAGGTCAACTTGTACTTTGCGCCCAGTGAGTCCTCTGCGTGCTGCAGCGACGGCCGTGGCACAAGACGATGACCCCGAGGCCAGAGTGATCCCCACACCCCGCTCCCACACCCGCATGCGGATGTGGTCGGGTGCGACTATCTGTGCGACCTGAACATTGGTGCGTTCGGGATAGAGAGGATGGTATTCGTAACGCGCGCCGAACTCTTCCAACGGGATGGCTTCGGCGTTGTCGACAAAGAAAGTGCAGTGCGGGTTGCCCATGCCGGTCGCCGTTGGGCCACCTTCGATCGGCAGTTCAAGCGTGTCCATCTCCTCCGCCAGGGGGATCTCGTTCCAAAGAAGCTGGGGGTGCCCCATATTCACCGACGTCAGTCCATCGCCAGCGTCGCGGGCCTGCAGTGTGCCGCGTTCAGTTGTGAGCGTGAGCTCGGATTTGCCTGTTTCGTTCATCAAAAACCGGGCGATACAGCGCGTGGCGTTGCCACACGCAGCCGAAGTCGACCCGTCGGCATTGTAAAACACCAGATGCGCATCCGCTTCACCGCGTTCGATAACCGCCAACTGATCGAACCCCACGCCGAACTGCCGGTGCCCGATTCCCGTGGCAAGGGCCGGGGTGACCGGCACGGCATGCGCGCGCGCATCGACAACGACAAAGTCGTTGCCCAACCCGTGCATCTTCATAAAGGCCAAACCGGTGTCGAGTATCTGTTGCATGGCGGGCATATAACCCCGGTCCGGATGTGAATCCACCCTGTCGCAAAGATTCCTGAAAAAAGGGGTTGACCCCCCAGTTCCACCTGCCTAATTAGGCCGCCTATCGGGGCGCTGAACTAATACGAATGTCGGTGAACTGAAGTGCGAAATAAGGTCTTGAACCCGGTCGGGTATTTACCTTACAGAGTGCTGCGGATCGAAGAGATCCTAAAAAGAGTGGGCCGTTAGCTCAGTTGGTAGAGCAACTGACTTTTAATCAGTGGGTCGCAGGTTCGAATCCTGCACGGCTCACCACTTAAGCCAAGCAAATACAAAAGCTTAGAGTAGGTGGTGCCCGCCCTGCGGGGTGGTGTGTTTGCCCAAACCAGTACAATACAAGCAATGCGGCTTGCTGTGGTGACTCGCTCAGCAAAAGCGCCCCGGAACTCATGCCCCCGAGGCGCTTCACCGATGCAGGCAGCAAGGAGACACTGCCGAGGTTTGCTCTGTTGGATTTACGAGGGACGGTCTCCAATGCCTTGCGCGGCTGGCGAAACAGCTTGCCGTTACTCTGCCATCTCCTGCGGCAACGGCTATCGTGAATGACTTTGCAATCGGGTCGGCGTCTTGCAGTTATCGCGGATGCGAATCCCTATTGCAACCAAGCTCCATAACGGTTTCGTACAGTTCAGGCAGTGGTTCCAGCCTGTCTTCCTGACCACACGCGGCGGGGTGTGGTCCAAGTCCATGACATGTTCACGCCGCTTATGCGAGCACGACGCTTGACCCCGCCAGTCCCAAACGCAAAGTGCTTGGCATTGACATTGATATTCGCGCCCACAATCGTGCAGCCATAGAAGAGCATCCGATGGCCTCCAGAATCGAGATGATTCAAGGCTCATCTATCGACGAAGACATTGTGGACCAGGTTCGAACTGCTGCTGAAGATTACCAAAAGGTACTTGTTTGTCTCGACAGCAATCATACACACGATCATGTGCTTGCCGAGTTAAATGCGTATGCCCCGCTTGTTTCTTCGGGTAGCTATTGCATTGTGTTAGATACAATCGTTGAGGATATGCCTCCCACTATGTTCACTGATCGTCCATGGGGACCTGGAGACAACCCAAAGACTGCAGTTCATGATTGGTTGAAAGTCAATCCTGATTTCGAGATCGACAAGAGTATCGATCACAAGCTGCAAATTTCGGTGGCACCGGACGGCTTCTTACGACGCCGGTAGTTTTGTCACGGTGGATTTCGACCAAACAGACAAAGTCCATGACAGGCCCGCGCTGATTGCCTAGAAATGCCTATTAGATTTGCTTTTGGAACCAGGTGATCCCAGTGGAGCAATTGGCGTTTACATACGAAATGGGTGTGGTCTCGGCGCTTTTGGCCTTCACGGTGTTCTTGTTTGTGTCCGAGATTGTCAGGATCGATCTTTCGGCCATCCTGGTGTTGGTCATTGTGGGTCTGTTGAGTTATGCACCGGGTCTCGAAAATCTGGCAAATGTTCCTCATCTGTTTGACGGGTTTGCGTCCAATGCCGTGATTTCGATCATTGCGGTCATGATCGTAGGGGCGGGTTTGGATAAAACGGGGCTGATGAACAAGGTCGCGTCCGTCATTTTGAAATATGGTGGTAAGTCTGAAAACCGAGTGCTGCCGATCGTTTCGGGCACAGTCGGTGTTATCTCATCATTCATGCAAAATGTCGGGGCGGCGGCGTTGTTCCTACCGGTGGTTAGCCGTATCTCATCGCGATCGGGTATTCCGTTGTCACGTTTGCTTATGCCCATGGGGTTTTGTGCCATTCTGGGGGGGACAATGACAATGGTCGGGTCCTCGCCGCTTATTCTGTTGAATGACCTGATCCAAACTGCAAACGAAGGGCTGCCCGAAGCCCAGAAGATGGAACCCTTTGGTTTGTTTTCCGTTACCCCCATCGGTGCGGTGCTGATCCTGACGGGGATCGCATATTTCCTGCTGCTGGGACGTTGGGTGCTGCCGGGCGATTCAGGGTCGGAGAGTACGGGTACCGGGCGCGGGACTCAGGAATATCTTCAGCGGGTCTACGGGCTGAAGGCCGATGTGTTCGAGGTTGTGGTTCCGGCCGACAGCCCGCTGGTTGGGCAGATTCTGGCAGATATCAACTTTGAAAATCACCTCTATATCATCTCGACCTTTTATCGTGGCAAGACCTCGATGGTTCAGGTGTTAACAGCCGAGATTGCCGCACCCTGTCGATTAGCGATTGTGGGTCGGCGCTGGGTTGTCGAAGAGTTTGCCGAAAAGTACGGGCTGACGGTGCTGCCTGATCTGGATGTGTTTGTCGAAGAGTTCGCACCCACGAATGCTGGGGTCGCAGAGGTGGTCGTGACGCCTGACAGCAAACTGATCGGCAAATGCCCTCGCGAATTGCTATTCCGCAAAACCTACGGAATGTCTTTGCTCGCCATCCACAGGGGTGAAGAGACGCTGAGTCATGTCGAGACTGAGACGCATGAATCCACCCAGATCGGGCTTGAGAAGTTCAAGGCTGGCGACATGTTGGTTGCTCATACCCGCTGGGACAACCTGATGCGGATAAAGCGTGATCCGGATTTTGTTGTGGTCACCTCGGACTTCCCGCAGGATGAATTGCGCCCGCAGAAAGTAGGCTGGGCGCTCTTGTTCTTCTTGATCTCATTGTCGCTGATCCTGTTCACGGATGTGCGGTTGTCGCTCTGCTTGCTGACCGGAGCCGCAGGAATGATGTTGACCCGGGTGCTCAGTGTTGACGAGGCGTATCGAGCAGTTGGATGGAACACGGTCTTTCTGCTGGCGTGTCTGATCCCGTTGGGTCAGGCGGTGCAGAATACCGGGACTGCGGCATGGATTGCGCAACAGATCATGATCATCTTGGATGGATGGCCGAATTGGGCGCTACAGGCGGGCGTCGCCATTCTGGCGACGGCATTTTCTCTGGTCATGTCAAACGTCGGCGCGACGGTTCTGTTGGTGCCCCTTGCGGTTTCAATTGCGGTTGCGGCGGGTGCCAACCCGGCGGTCTTTGCATTAACCGTCGCGATTTCGACCTCGAACAGTTTCATTATCCCGACCCATCAGGTAAATGCGCTGATCATGGGGCCAGCTGGGTACAAAGTGACCGATTTCGTCCGTTCGGGCGGGATCATGACGATCATCTTCTTGATCGTCTCACTGTTGATGCTGAATGTGATTTTCTGACCCTGTTAATTACCCAGCTAGGCTGATCGTTTGGCCCTGCTCTGACGCCTGTTGTGCGGCAAGGCCGATACGCACAGCCCAGATCCCATCACGCAGTGAGACCTCGGGTTTGGCGCGCTCGCCCCTGACCAGCTCCAGAAAGCCTTTGTGCTGGTAATAAGTCGAGCCATTGTGGTCGCCAGCCGCCAGCAACTCGGGATCAACGGGGATGTCGCGCTGGATTGGGCCTTTCGGTGCACGAGGGCTGATGATCAGCTGTGGTACAGGCGCGTCGCCCAGATGTTCGGGCCAGAAGCGGCCCGGGCCGGGCACAAGCGCTTCGATTTTGGTATCGCGCCCAATGGCCGAGATTTCTTCTTGATACCGCGAACCCTCGGCAAACATGCAAAGCTCGAGCAGCGCGCGCGCGCCCGAAGCAAAATCGACAATGACATAGCCGTGGTCCAGAATATCTGGAGTATCGCCGTCATAAACTTCGTCCAAATGATTGACGGCTTGGCCACCGCTTGCGGAAACGCGAACCGGGTCTGATTGCAGGATCAGGCGCATGAGGTCGAAGAAGTGGCAACATTTTTCGACGAATGTACCGCCAGTGTTACGGTTGAACCGGTTCCAATTGCCGACCTTTTCGAGAAACGGAAAGCGGTGTTCGCGGATCGTGAGCATCTTGATCTCACCACCTGCGGTCGCTGCTTCATCGATCAGCGCCGTGATCGGGGGCATATAGCGATATTCCATCGCGACCCAGATCGGGTGCGGAAAATTGCGCTCTAACTCTTCAAGCCGTGCAAGATCGGCGGGATCAGTGAACAACGGTTTCTCGATCAACAGTGGCAGTGGGCGGGTTTCCGCAATCTCGGCCAGTTGATCAACATGCAGGTGGTTGGGGCTGGCGATGACCAGACAGTCCAGATCATTGACCGTCAGAAGGTCCTGAAGGGAAGACACCATCTGCGCGTCGGGTGCAATCGCCTGCGCCTTATGCGCCATCTCCGGGTCGGGTTCGAAGATTGCGGCGACTCGTGTGCCCGCAAGCAGAGCAATGTTGTGCAGGTGTTCCTGCCCCATCATGCCGCATCCGATCAGCCCGTAATTGGTGGTCCGGGTCATGCGCAGTTCCTTTTATTTCAGGCGTTGAACGTATGTGGCTCGATCTGGATCAAACCATGTTTTTGAAAACTCGATAGGTTCAGCTTTCTCAGACCAACTGAACCGTTCGATATACCCTGCGGCTTGGCCCGCAGGTTTGGTGAAGCCTTCAGGTGTCCAGTCGGGCAAGGCACTGACAGAAACGCGATCCTCTGCCCGTGTGATCCAGAAGCCAAGTTGTTGCTGGTAATAGCGATAAAGCGAGTCGGACAGCAGGTTCTGGTCGATGGTCCCGGCTGATTCGTCCAGCCAGATTTCTTCGACCGCGATGATTGTGTCATTCAGATAACGCATCCGGCGTACACGCGAACCGCTATCAGACAGGCCGAACTTCGGCAGTTTCGCAGGCTTCTTAAGATGATCAACTGACAGAATATCGGCACGCGGTAACCCGCCGCCCTCGGGCAGTTCCAGCCGGAACATGGCATAGACGCTGTTCTGCGTTCCGGTCTCGCGGATGTAGTTGCCCGAGCCCTGAATACGCTCCAACATGCCTTTTTTCTCAAGCTCGGCGAGCGATTTTCGCAAGGTCCCGACCGAGACATTTAGGTTCGAAGCCATGTCCCGTTCAGGTGGAAGGCGCTCACCATCAATCAGACGGCCCGCAGCAATATCGCGGATCAGAAGCTCTGAGATCTGGACATAGATCGGCAGGGCATTTGGATTGCGGCTGTTGGCGGACATTGAGGGCGCTTCACTCGGTCGCAGGAAAAATTGATACACTATTGATCTACATCAATGCGCTTGCTACGCAAGAGGAAAGTCAAAGATGTACGGAGCGTGAATCAAATGACCATCGTCCCCATCACATCCCCCGACCTGGATGCGGCCGAGGTTTCGTGGTTTGCAGCGCTTTGCTCGGATGACTACCAGTTTCTGGGTGTGCCCGATGGTGAACTGCGATCCAGCTGGGAGCATTGTTCAGGCATCGTGAAAGAGGCCGAGGCGCAAGGCTTTCGCAATATCCTGTGCCCATCGTCTTATCAGGTCGGACAGGACACCCTGAGCTTTGTTGCAGGTTGCGCGCCGATTACCGAAAACATCAACCTGCTGGCCGCCGTGCGCTGTGGCGAGATGCAGCCCATCATGCTGGCCCGTACCATCGCGACGCTGGACCACATGCTTAAGGGGCGGTTGACAGTCAACATCATCTCGTCCGATTTCCCGGGCGAGAAAGCCGACAGTGCGTACCGCTATCAGCGTTCGCGCGAAGTGGTCGAGATCCTGAAACAGGCCTGGACGCAGGACGAAATCAACCATGCGGGCGAGGTCTATAACTTTTCAGGCCTGACCACCGACCCGGCTCGGCCTTACCAGACCGGTGGCCCACTGCTGTATTTCGGCGGCTACTCGCCGTCTGCTTTGGACCTGTGCGGCGAGCATTGCGATGTCTACCTGATGTGGCCGGAAACAAAGGATCAGTTGGCCGAGCGGATGAAAGCCGTTCATGCGGTTGCCGAGAATTACAATCGTACTCTGGACTACGGTCTGCGCGTCCACATGATTGTTCGCGATACCGAGGCTGAGGCACAGGAGTACGCCGACTACATCGTCTCGAAACTGGATGACGAATATGGTCGTGCGATCCGCGAGCGGGCACTGGACGCGACATCCTTGGGCGTGGCGCATCAATCCAAGAACCGCGATCTGGCGGATGAGTATGGCTATGTCGAACCCGGCCTTTGGACCGGCGTCGGACGTGCACGTTCGGGCTGTGGCGCTGCGCTGGTCGGTTCGACCGATCAAGTTATGTCTAAGATCGAAGAGTATCAGAAGATGGGCATTCGCGCTTTCATCTTCTCGGGCTACCCGCACATGGACGAGGCCAAGCATTTTGGCGCCCGTGTGATGCCCAACCTGAAAACCTGCTCGCTTCCCGAAGCCTACGGGCGCGTGCCAGCAACCACCCCGGCAACCCCGCTGGGCAACGGAGTTCGTCGCTGATGCAACGTGTGAAACTATCTGACACGCTGGAAATGAGCCGTCTTGTCTATGGCATGTGGCGCTTGGGTGATGACAGTGACACCTCGACTGCGCATGTTGAGGCCAAGATTCAGGCCTGTCTGGATCAGGGCATCACCACCTTCGATCAGGCCGACATTTATGGCGGATACGCGGCCGAAGCCGTTCTGGGCAATGCCTTGCGCACCAATCCCAGCCTGCGCCAGAAAATGGAGATCGTCACCAAATGTGACATCGTCGCGCCGATGGGGCGTTATGCCGAGGCCAAGGTCAAATATTACGACACGTCGCGTGCGCATATTCTGAAATCGGTCGATACATCTCTGTCGGAAATGGCGATCGACCACATCGACTTGCTTCTGATCCACCGCCCGGATCCAATGATGGATCACCATGAAACCGGTGAGGCGCTGGATGAGGTGGTTGCCAGTGGCAAGGTCGGCGCGGTTGGTGTGTCCAACTTCCGCCCTTGGGACTGGTCTTTGCTGCAGTCGGCGATGAAAACCCAGTTGGTCACCAATCAAATCGAGATATCTCTGGGCGAGATCAGCCCGTTCACCAACGGTGATCTGGCGTTCCATCAACAGCATGGTCACTCGCTTATGGCGTGGTCTCCACTGGGTGGAGGCCTTTTGATGGCCGGGAATCCACCGGTCGGCGTTGTAGCGGATGAGATCGCCGCAGAATTCGGGGTGGATCGCGCCGCTGTGGCCGTTGCCTTCCTGCTCGCGCATCCAGCAAGCATACTGCCTGTTCTGGGCACAAATAATCTGGGCCGTATCAAACGCGCCTCGGATGCGTTGAAGGTCAAGCTGGATCGTGAAAGCTGGTACCGCCTGTATGAGGCGGCGCTGGGACATGAGGTGCCATGATGAACGCAATCTCGCGCGATATGAACCATACATTCGTCCCGCATAAGGACGACACGCGAACCCTGCGCGATGCTTTTGGCCGTTTTGCCACCGGAGTTACTGTCGTGACCTGCGACAGTGAGGATGGGCCAATCTGCATTACCGCCAACAGCTTTTCGTCCCTGTCGCTGGATCCGCCGCTGGTGATGTGGGCGGGCGACCGCAATTCGCGCCGGTTTCGTTATTTTCACGCGGCGCGTCATTTCAGTGTGCATGTTCTGTCTGCTGAACAGGCCGAGCTGTGCTTTGGCTGTTCAAAAGACGCCCATGCGCTGCGTGATATCGAACATGACCGTTGTGAAAACGGCACCCCGTTGTTGCCGGGTAGTCTTGCCCGGTTCGAATGCGAGCAGCATGCTTATCACGATGCAGGCGATCATGTGATCGTGGTGGGCAAAGTTCTGAAAGTCAGCATGGCGGATGGAGACGCGCTGACGTTCTTTGCCGGAAAACTCGGCCAATTCGCGCAGAGCTAAGCGCGATATGAAGACTGCGGGTCAAACCCGCAGCTGACAGTGGGAGGATCCGCATGGGCGGACTGGCATCGGCGTTGACGCCGATTGCATTCGTGAACGAAACCGTGCTGCGTCTGGGCCGCGCGGTCGGTGTTGTTGCGATTGCAGTTATGGTTATCGCGATCCTGATTCAGGTGTTCTTCCGATATGTCTTGGGCAACGCCCTGCCATGGCCGGATGAGGCTGCCCGGTTCTGCATGCTCTGGATGACGGGCCTGATGGCCCCCACAGCTTTCCGTCGCGGAGGGTTCGTCGCTATCGATATGCTTGCACGTTTCCTGCCGCGCGTGCTTGGTCAATCGCTCAATTTGTTCCTACTGCTGATCTCGCTGGCCGTGCTGCTTGTTGCGGTCAATATCGGCTGGTCTGAGGTTACGGGCTTTGGTGGCCGGTTCGCCACTGCGGCGTTGTACCTGCCTACCTCTTTCGGGTTCGATGAATGGTACCGTATTCCGCGCAGTTGGATGATGGCCTCGCTGCTGGTTGGGATCATCTTGCTGATCTCGGTCAATATCGAACTGATCTTGCGGTCGATAGTAACCATGTTGGGCGGAGCACATCTTTTGCCTGAAATTCCCGAAGCTGCGGTGGGGGCTGAATAAATGCTGATTTGGTTCCTGCCCACCTTCCTGATTTTCCTGCTGATCGGCCTGCCGGTCTTTTTCGCACTGCTGGCAGCGCCCGGCATTCTGCTATGGCTCAGCGGTCAGACCAACGACATTACGCTGCTCTATCGCAATGTCTATAACGGTATGGATAGCTTCCCGCTGATGGCGATCCCTTTCTTCATGCTGGCCGGAGAACTGATGAACCGGGGCGGCATCACCATCCGACTTGTGGAGTTCAGCCAGGCCCTGATGGGCCACCTGCGGGGCGGCCTTGCGCATGTGAACGTCCTCAGCTCGATCCTGTTCGCGGGCCTTTCAGGGTCCGCTGTCGCTGATACTTCGGCGCTTGGGTCGATGCTGATCCCGGCGATGGAGAAGCAAGGCTATACCCGCAAATTTGCCGCAGCGATCACGGCAGCCAGTTCGGTGATCGGGCCGATCATCCCGCCCTCGGGCATCATGATCATCTATGCCTATGTCATGGGTGAAAGTGTGGCTGCACTCTTTCTCGCTGGCATCGTGCCTGGGGTCATGGTCGGTGTCGGTTTGATGCTCATGATCAAGCTTATGGCGGATCGATACGACTTCCCGGTCGCCAGCCGTAAATATACTTGGCCAGAACGCCGTCAGGCCAGCCTAAAAGCGTTCTTCCCACTGATGACCCCTGTGATCATCTTGGGCGGAATACTGGGTGGCATCTTTACCCCGACCGAAGCGGCCGCTGTCGCCGTAGGGTATGCCTTTATCATCGGTTTCTTCGTCCTGCGCACATTGACGTGGAAAGAAGTCCCCGAGGTGCTCAGTAATGCAGGTATGACCTCCGCTGTCGTCCTGTTGTTGGTCGGGGCGGCAATGGCTTTCAAGACGGTGGTCAGCCTCAGCCATGCGCCGGAGCAGCTGGCCTCGCTAATCCTCAGCCTGTCGGAAAACCCGCTGATCCTGCTGTTCCTGATCAACCTGCTGCTGTTCATCGTCGGAATGTTCCTGGATGCAGGCCCCGCTATTATCATCCTTGGCCCGATCCTCGGTCCGATCTTCACCAGCCTCGGTGTAGACCCGATCCATTTTGCCATTATCATGAGCGTCAACCTGACTGTCGGTCTGGCCACCCCGCCCATGGGGCTGGTGCTGTTCGTAGCCGCCGCCGTGTCTCGGGAACGGGTTGAAACCATCGCCAAGGCAATCCTGCCGTTTCTGGCGGTCGAAATCATCGTGATCTTCTTGATCACATACATCCCCGCACTATCCATGACGATCCCGAGGATAACGGGATTTGCAAACTGAACTGAGTATCACAGGGAGGAAACGCATGCTCAGAAGATTTATCAAAACCGCAGCGGTGGCCACGTCGCTAGTGGCCGCGTCTGCGATTGCCGCGGCAGCCGCCGACTACACGCTACGCGCCACAGCAAACTCGAATGAAAACGACGAAGATTATGACGGTCTGGTCGTTTTCAAGAACTACGTTGAGGCGGCCTCGAACGGAGCCATTGAGGTTGAGCTGTTCATAGGTACGCAGCTCTGCTCGAACGGTGCTGAGTGTCTGCAGGGCGTGGCAGACGGTACGATCGACATCTACATCTCAACCTCTGGAGGGGCCTCGGGCATCTTCCCTTACGTGCAGGTTCTGGACCTGCCTTACCTGATGGCCGATGACCGCATTGCCGAACATGTCCTATCTGGTGATTTCACCCGGCAGATGCGCGACATGGCGCTGGAGGATTCCGGCGGTGCGATCCGTCTGATGACAATCGGCAATACAGGTGGCTGGCGCAACTTCGCCAATACACAACGCCGTGTTGCTGAGCCGGCTGACATGGAAGGTCTGAAAATCCGCACCGTGGTTGCCGACCTGCCGCAGGAGCTGGTCAAAGCACTGGGTGCATCACCGACCCCGATCCCGTGGCCAGAACTGTTCACCAGCTTCCAGACCGGCGTGGTTGAGGGCTCGAAAAACGGCATCACGGACATCATGGGCATGAAGTTCCCGGATGCAGGCCTGCAATATGTAACGCTGGACGGGCACGCTTATATGGGTGCGCTGTGGTGGATGAACAACGCCAAGTTCCAGGAGATGCCAGAAGATATGCGCCGCGTGGTAGTCGACGGGTTTTATGCGCTGCAGCAGGCGACCTTTGCCTCACCCAAGCGCAAGTCGATCCAGGCGTATGAGGATTTCGTTGCCGGCGGTGGTGACCTTTATGTCCTTACACCCGACCAGAAAGCTGCTTTCAAAGAAGCCGCAACCCCGGTCTATGACTGGTTCCAGTCCAATGTGGCACGTGGTGATGAGATCTTTGTAGCGTTGACTGACGCTGTGGCAGCAGCCGAGGCGGATGTTAATGCCTCACGTGATGCGGATCTGAACTGAATTGCTGGGCCGGGCCGTGGGGTCCGGCCCTCACCGAAACGGATACATCCACCCTTTGTAGTCGTTGACCAGAACATGCGCCTTCTCGATCTGCTCCGGCGACATTTTTTTGACCACTTCTTCAAGGCTGATCGCCGCATCGGGATCGCCGCCAATGGCGCTGAGCGTGTACCACATGTACGCTCGAACCAGATCAGGCGCGGGCATGCCCAGACCCAGCTCGTAGTACCAACCGATACCGGATTGCGCCCCGGGATGACCTTTCATCGAGGCGCGCAAGTACCATTCAAACGCGCGTTCATAGTCCTGTTCGACTCCAAGTCCCAACCCGTACATCACACCGATCAATTCCTCGGCTTCGGCATTGCCGGACCGCGCTGCTGGCATCAACTCTTCGCGCGCAGCCTCAAACTCTCCGGCCTCCATCAGATCGCGTGCTTGTTCCAGTTCAGCCAGCGCTGGGGTCGCGAGAAGGCAAAGGGCAAATACAAACTGGCGCATGGGGTTGCTTTCCTTTTGGCAGGGGCTGCGGCAGCTCAGGATCTGCCGCGCCCGCTGACGGATGACGATTTCATCCCCTTTGATATGGAACAGGCCGCCATCGGTCATCAACTGTTTTACGATCCGATCTTGTCGGGCAACCAGAACATCAGCTGTGCCCACTGCCACCACCCGGATTTTGGCACCTCGGACGGGTTGTCGCTGGGCATTGGCGAGGGCGGGCAGGGGCTTGGCCCAGATCGCACGCCGGGCACCGGAGCGGACAAAATCCGCAAGCGTATTCCCCGCAATTCGCCGGGGCTTTGGAACCTTGGGGCAAAGGATCTTCACACGGTCTTCCATGACGGTCGCCTAAGTATCTCTGACGTCTACGGTAACGGCTTCAATTCGCCCGCGCAGGAATGGCTGCCGGAGGGGTTGAATTCACTGCTGGCCGCGCAGGCACTTTTCCCGCTGACCTCGCAATTCGAGATGGCCGGAAATGTGGCCGAAAATCAAGTCACCGGCGCGGTGCATGACCGCATCGACAAGGGCTGGCCGATCCTCGCCAAACGCGTGCGCACTGATCCGCGCTATGGGCCTGCCATGGTCAAGGCATTCGATGACATCGACACGACCGAGGACATCACGATCACCCAAGTAGCCAACGCGCTGGCGGCATTCATGGCGCTGGAATGGCGCAGCATGGACAGCCCGTTCGATCAATATCTGGCCGGAGATAACACCGCCCTGACGCCTCGGCAAAAGGACGGCATGACCCTGTTTTATGGTGAGGCAGGTTGCGCAAACTGCCATTCCGGCCCGTTGCTATCGGATCAAAAATTCCACTCGCTGAGCCTGCCGCCATTTGGACCGGGCAAGACCCGCCAATGGGACCCCTATGCCCGCGACGTGGGTCATATGGGTGAAAGCAACCGTCTTGAGGACGCCTATCGTTTCCGCACACCGATGCTGCGCAATGTGACAGAGACGGCGCCCTATGGTCACAACGGTGCCTTTCCCGATCTGGAAGGCATTATTCGCCACCACTTGAACCCATCTCAGAGCCTCGCTGCCTGGACCCCTGATTTGGCCGGGCTGCCCAACGTGCCGTGGCTTGAGAATGTTGATTTCATCGTCTGGCAGGACCGGTTCGAGATGGAGCGTCATCGCCAGAAAATTGACATCGAACCGCTGGAACTGACCGATGCCCAGGTCGCAGATCTGGTGGCGTTCATGGGTGCATTGACCGGGACCACACTGGATGCGCCACTGTTTGGTGTGCCAGATGGGTTTGAGCCCTAGAAACCCACCGAACGTCATTGGAAATTTACCTGAAATCTCATAATGATCGGTGCAAAACAGCCGCCGAGAGTTTCAATGCAGTATCACAACAAGCCCTTTGATCAGCTTCAGATCGGAGAAACCGCCGAGTTGACCCGGTTCTGCACAGAGGATGATTTTTATGTCTTCGCATCGAATTCCGGCAACCATAACCCTTTGAACCTGGCCGACGAAGATGGGGACGGTGATAACATAAACGAGGCGATCGCGCCCGAGATGTTTCTTGGGGCTCTGATCTCGGCCGTTTTGGGGAATATCCTGCCGGGCGCGGGTACGCTGTATAAGTCGCAAAGCTTGGATTTTTGCGCCCGGGCATATGCGGGTGAAGAACTGCTGGCCAGAGTTACGGTTATCGAAAAACGCGATAACCGCGAGGTAGTTCTGAAAACTCAGGTGATGCGCCCTAGTGATGAGGCGCTGATCGTGTCCGGCATCGCGGTCGTGATCGCTCCGGAGAAAGAACTGTCATTCAATGAGATTGAAGTGCCTGGTCTGGTCGTCGAGCGGCACCGGCATTTTGATGCACTGCTCGATCGCTCGCGCCCGCTGCCTCCGATCCCCACGGCAGTTGTCGCCCCAGAAGAGCCCAACTCGCTGGGGGGGGCCTTATTGGCGGCGCGTGAAACCATCATCAAGCCGGTCCTGATAGGTGACCCCGACAAGATTGCTGCAGCAGCGCGTGAGATTGAGTTGCCCTTGGGTGACGTTGAGATCGTTCCTGTTAAGGACCATCTGGACGCCGCTAACAAAGCGGTTGATCTGGTTGTCGAAGGACATGCTGAAGCATTGATGAAGGGGCATCTTCATACGGACGAACTGCTACGGGCGGCGTTGCGGCGGGATCGTGGACTTCGCGCGGGGCGCCGTTTTACTCATGTCTTCGTCATGGATATACCCGGCCAGCCGCATCCCTTGCTGGTGACCGATGCGGCCATCAATATCGAGCCGGATCTGGAAACCAAGATCGACATCACGCAGAACGCGATCGATCTGGCAATCTCAATCGGAATTGGCGCTCCGAAAGTGGGTGTTCTGTCGGCGGTCGAGACGGTGAATCCAGCAATCCGGTCGTCGATTGATGCCGCATTGCTGTCGAAGATGGCCGAGCGGGGACAGATCAGGGGTGGCTTGGTCGATGGGCCGCTTGCCATGGACAACGCGGTCAGCCTGGCCGCGGCGCGCACCAAAGGGATCGTGTCCGAGGTGGCCGGACGGGCAGACATTCTTGTCGTACCCAATCTGGACGCAGGCAACATGCTAGCCAAGCAACTGACGTATATCGCGCACGCCGAGGCTGCCGGGGTGGTGCTGGGCGCGCGCGTACCGATTATTCTGACCAGTCGCGCAGATGGCGAAAAGGCACGGCTCGTTTCCTGTGCCGTCGCGGCCCTGCATGCGGCGCGGATGTCGGGTAAGATCTGATGGACCATATCATCACACTGAATTCAGGCTCGTCCTCGCTGAAGTTTGGGTTGTTCTCCGCAGGCGAAGCAGATCCGATCCTGGTCTGTTCGGGAGAGGTGGAACGCATCGGCAGCCGCGCGGCGCGCATCAAAGCAGAGACCACGGATGGCCGCGTGCTTGCCGATACCGCTTCTGAAGCGCTGTGCGATCAGGCCAGCGCCTTGGACTATATTTTGGATTTGCTGGAACGGCAGTTTCCGTCGGCGGGCGTGACCGCGGTTGGACACCGCATCGTGCATGGCGGCCCGGATAATGACAGGCCCATTCTGCTGACCCCCGAAAGCTTGCAGATGCTGGAAAAACTCGAGCCTTTTGCGCCCTTGCACCAACCTTACAATCTGCAGGGCGCACGTACTGCGATGGACAGGTTCCCCAATGCCAAGCAGGTTGCCTGTTTCGATACCGCTTTTCACCGCCACCACCCTTGGGTCAATGACACCTTCGCATTGCCGACCGAGTATTACGATATGGGCGTTCGGCGCTATGGCTTCCACGGTCTGAGCTATGATTACATCTCGGACCATCTGGCCAAGACTGCGCCGCTGATACATGGCGGACGGGTGGTTGTGGCGCATCTTGGCAACGGTGCCTCGATGTGCGCCATGATCGGAGGTCGCTCGGTCGGTTCAAGCATGGGGTTCTCGGCCATGGATGGTTTGCCGATGGGAACGCGTTGTGGCCAGCTGGATCCGGGCGTTGTGCTGTATCTGATGGATCAGCAAGGCATGAATGCGGATGAGATTTCGGATCTTCTGTATTGTAAATCCGGGTTGCTTGGCCTTTCCGGAATGACCAATGATATGCGTACGCTTGAGGCCTCGAATACGCCGGGTGCACGCAATGCCATCAACTACTACACGTTCCGGATACGCCGCGAGCTGGGCGCTTTGGCCGCCGTGTTGGGAGGTCTGGACGCCGTCGTGTTTACCGGCGGGATCGGTGAGAACTCGACCTATATCCGCGACCGTATCTGCACTGACATGGGGTGGTTGGGTCTTGAGCTGGACCACGATGCAAACGCGGACAATCTGCGCGTCATCTCGACCGACCTGTCACGTGTGAAACTGATGGTCATTCCGACGAACGAGGAACTGGTGATCGCGCGTGCCGCGGCTGAGAAAGCCGCATAAATCCCAGTTTTTAGGCTTCTGCGCGCAAAATAATTTGGGGGATCGGGAAAAAAATCGCAGCACTACGGGAATCCCCCAATTTCGCGATCCGCGCAGGTGCGTTAACTTTTCACTAACTACCGGGCCAGTGCGCCCAATCCACTTTCACTAATTTCCCCCGATGAGGGGCTGGCTTCTTACCCCCTTGGCCGGCCCCTCGACCTTTTTTGGGGTCTATGCCTGCGTCAGGATTTTCCGAACAAGTGCAGGCAGTGCGGTACTGTTATCATAGCTGAGCGTGTGCGGCATGTCCGAAACCGGCGACTTTCGATATCCCTGTTCAAACAGCAAAAACGGAACCTGAGCCCGTTGCGCAGTTTCGGCATCAACCTCACTGTCGCCAACGAAGATCTGTGGGCCTGCGGCTTGAAGGGTCTTGAAACAGGCGTGCAAGTGCTCTGGATCGGGTTTGCGTATATCCAGCGTGTCTCCACCAAAGACCGTGTTGAAATAGGGTAGCAGGCCAAGTTCGCCCAGCACATGCCGGGCAGGGGCTTCGGGTTTGTTGGTGCAGACCCCAAGCGCACAGCCCATATCGCGAAGCTCATCCAGCGCCTGGATCACGCCGGGATAAACTACGGTCTGATCGCAGGCGCCTGCATTGTAGTGCTTCAGAGTAAGCTGTGTCAGGTCCTTGTGAAGCGTTGGCTCCAGCCCGCAATGCATCATCGCCCGCTCGACCAGCTTGGGTAATCCGTTCCCGACGAATCCCCGGATCGTATCCTGAGGCAAGGCGGGGTGCCCCTGATCGTGCAGCATTCGGTTTACCGCAGCTGCAAGGTCGGCAAGGCTGTCTATCAGGGTGCCATCCAGATCAAATACGACAACTGCTGCCATCTGCGAATCCGCCTTTGTTTGTTGATGTCCAATGCCTAGGTCGTGCTGTGCGACGGCGCAATAGAGACCCGTGGGAGCGATTGAAAAAACAGCAGCTTGACAAACCTTACTATTTTTATCAGATTAATCACACGAACAGATAGCCAGCCCAAAACAGGGTCAGCCAGATCAAGCGAAACGAAGACAGACAAGGCCAAGTGCCACAGATGCTCTGGAGATGCCCCAATGAACGCGCAAACCCCTACCTCGACCCTTAGCTACGCTGTTTCGATGCTTCCGGCCCACAAGGCGGAAGACCTCACCAATGGCGGCAATTTGGCCCATATCGAGCTGGGCGATCAGCTTTATACGCTGCGTATCACCCGCGCAGGCAAACTGATCCTGACAAAATGAGCGCACCTTCTTCGCGTGGCGGGGCGGCTGTTGGCCGTCTGGCTGACCTGAACCCCATTGAGGCCGGAGCCGTCATGTATCTGCGGCTTTGGGGTGATGGGGTCGAAGGCCGGGCAAATGCCGCAAGCGATTTTGACATCGCGCTGGGTGCAGATCAGGGACGCGCCACGATGCTGACGCTGGACCGGCTGTGTTCACTTTGTGCACATCACGGTCGCCGTCCGCTGGTGCGTCATGGGCTGGGATGTGCATGTCTGGGCGCTGATGAGAATTGTTTTGCCCAGATGATTGGTGCCGCCTCTGAAGGGGCGCGTGAAGATGCAATGATGATGGCCTCGCTGATCGTACGGCCCGATTTCGCCCCGGCACTGGCCTCGTTGTCCGAGGAACTGGGCTTGGCGTTACGCCGGATGACCGTTTCGATCCCTTTGCCGACGACCGGGCACCACCCCCCACATTCAGTGCTCCACTGATCGACGGCGACAAAACCCCAGCAATTTCGCTGGGGTTTTGTGTTTCTTAGCAGCAGCCGCAGCCCGCATGATGATGATCGTGATCGCACATGGGGGCAGGGCTGTAGTCACCCACTTCGCCAAGAACCTCCCGCATCGCCCAAAGAATCATGTCGACGTCCTCTGCTTCGATGGTTAGCGGTGGCCGGATTTTCAGGATATTGTCCTTGGGTCCCTCGCTACCGATCAGAATGCGATGATCGCGCATCCGATTCTTGACGTAGCTGCAAACCTCACTGCTTTCCGAGCCATCCGGGTTAATCAGTTCCACACCCAAGAAGAGGCCGATACCGCGCACATCGCCGACACAGCCAAAGTCAGCTTCGATCTGTTTGAGGCCATCCAGCAGGTGAGCCCCCATCACACGGGCGTTCTCTTGCAAACCTTCATCATCGACGATGTCCAACACCTCTTTCCCGATTCTGCAGGACAGGGTTGAGCCGCCGAAGGTCGAGAAAAACTCGATCCCGTTGTCGAAGCTTTCGGCGATCTCTTTGGTAGTGACCAGCACACCCAGCGGGTGGCCGTTGCCGATGGGCTTCCCCATTACCACTATATCAGGCAGCGCGCCCTGATGTTCAAAGCCGAAGTAATAGTCGCCCAGGCGCCCGAGGCCGGTCTGGACTTCATCGGCAATGCAGACCCCTCCGGCGGCGCGGATTTTTTCATAGACCGCAGACAGATAGCCTTCTGGTGGAATGATCTGTCCCCCGACCGAGGGGAATGTTTCAGCGATGAACCCAGCTAGGCCTTGCCCTTTTGCCTGTAATGCCGAAATCGCCGGATCAATCAGGTCAGCAAACTTCCGTGCGCGCTCGGGGTCATCACGCCGGAACGAGCCGCGATAGTCATCCGCGACCTCAATCAGTTCCACCCAATCTGCCTGCCCAATACCGCCAGGTTTGTTGAATTTGTAGGCCGAGATCGCCACCGCAGCGTTTGTGTTGCCGTGATAGCCGTGATCGGGCGTCACGATCCCTTTTGCCCCGGTGTGCGCGCGCGCCAGACGCAGAGCCAATTCGTTGGCCTCTGTCCCTGAGTTGACGAAGAAACAGACTTCAAGGTGATCCGGCAGTTTCGACAATACCTTGTCGGCAAAAGCGGTTTGCGCCGGGTGCAGATAGCGTGTGTTCGAATTCATGCGCTTCAGCTGATCCGCTGCAACCGCCTGAATACGCGGATGCGCATGGCCTACATGCGGAACGTTGTTGTAGGCATCCAGATAGGGTCGCCCCCATTCATCGAACAGGTGATGCCTCCAGCCACGCACCAGCATGACCGGGTCGTCGTATGTCAGGCTGAGATTGCCGCCGAAGTGTTCGCGCCTGTCCTGTAGAATCGCCTGCTTGTCGGTTGGTCGATAGAAAACCTTTTCATCAGGCAAGTTCAACAGTGCTGCGGGGTTGGGGCAGACCGCGTGCCAAAGCTCGAGCTCATCAGGATCCGCTACGCCCGGCCAGTCGGCCTGCATACCGTCGGTCGTCAGCGCCAGTTGGAAATGCACATGCGGGGCCCATCCGCCATTCTGACTGGCATCGCCCAGACGGGCAAAAGCTGCACCCTGAGCCACCGGGTCACCTGGTTTCAAACGCTCACTCACCTCAGGGTCCAGATGGCCATAAAGCGTGTAGAATGCATCCCCTTCGGGCGTTTCGTGGTGCAGGATCACAACCCCGCCATAGTCGAGATGCGCGTCCCTGTTTTCAACCGCTTCGACCCGACCGCTGAGAGGTGCATGCAGCACTGTTCCGGCGGGTGCAAACACATCCACGGCCAGATGCACTGTGCGCCGATCCGACGCTTTCCACGGTCCCATGCGAAACCCCGGCTCAGCATAGATCAGGCGTGGCTCGCTGTAATACCCAAGCCAGGGACCATCCCCAAACTCCTCACCAACCCGCGCCGCCTCGTCCAGCGGCATTTGGAACGGGTTTTGAGGCCAGGTTGAGTTTTCCACCGACAGTGAGCCCATCGGTGCGTCGCTCAGATTCTGCCCGAACATCTGCGCGAATTGTCCGCGATGGCCGGACAGGTAGGCGTGAATGCGCTCGGCCCCGTCCACAACGGGCAAGCCACACGCTGCGCGCAATCGTGCGGGCATGAGCGCGCCATTGATTGCCCCATTTTCGATCAACCGCCACGCCGGGGCCTGGCTGATCGTGACATACGGATCATCCGGGTTCTCAATCGCCATCAGGGTCGAATTCACCACGGACACCGCCAAACGTGCTTGCAACAAAGGCCAGATCAGGTCGATCTCATCCGGGCGCAACCGATTGGCGGCGTGATAACCGCGTACCAGCGCAGCCAATGCGCGCTCGGGTTTAGGGTGGTCCAGAACGACATAGGCCCCGGCAATAGCCAGATCGCAAACACGCGGCGCCGCGCACATGTCGCCAAGATCGATCAGACCCGAGATGCTGCGTCGTTCGCCCAGATTGCCTTCGACAAGGATATTGTAATCATTGGCATCATTGTGAATCGCCTGCTTTGGCAATGCACCCAGTTGATCAGAGATTGCCTCAAAATCCTCAGCGATTTGTTGAACGCGCGCGCGTCTTGCCGGATCAGAGATGGCCTCTAGTTGGTCGACGATCCAACTCGCCCGCGTCAAATCCCATTTGAAATCCGCGCGATGCAAGCCCTCGTGGGTGAACCCCTCCAGCGCCCGGTCGGTTGCGCCCAGAACACGGCCCAGTTTTAGTATCAGGTCTTCGGTCTTGGGCGCGCTGCTTGCATAGCATGCCCCCGGCAGTCGTTCCTGCAGCCAGACCTGTCGCGGTTGCCCATGCGCGTCGGCAATCTCAGGCAACATCATCCCGTTCAAATCGGGATAAACAGCAGGAAAGGGCAATCCGGGCGCTGCTGCGCTGAGATGTTCCAGCGTCTTGATCTGCAGATCGACCAATGCCGCATCGCACCCCGCGCGCATCACCTTGAGCACATAATCCTGCCCGTTGGTGGCTTTGACCAGAAAGTTGAGGTCGTACTCCCCATCCAGACGCGTCAGACGGGCGTCCAGACCCCAGTGTTCACGCAGGCGACCAGCCCAGAAAGTGTTCATGTCGCTCATGCGCTATCTCTTGCAACTGCCACGGTGATCCTCTTCATCTGGCCAAAAATATCTTCGGGCGGAGTCGCGCCCTGGCGCGATGGGGCAGACAGCCCCCCCTTTGCTCAGTCCAGTGCTCGCAACCGTTTGAACAACGAGGACGTATCCCACCGGCCCCCGCCAAGTTTCTGCACGTCTTTGTAGAACTGGTCGACCAGCGCCGTCACTGGCAGTGAAGCCCCGGTCTCATTGGCGGTATCCAGACAGATTCCCAGATCCTTGCGCATCCAGTCGACTGCAAAGCCATGCTCAAAATGGTCATCCAGCATGGTTTCATACCGGTTGGCCATCTGCCAGCTGCCAGCCGCGCCCTGACTGATCACTTCGACCACAGCTCGGCCATCAAGCCCGGCCTTCTCGGCAAAATGTAATGCTTCGCTCAGGCCCTGCACCAGCCCGGCAATCGCGATCTGGTTGCACATTTTGGTCATTTGACCCGCGCCGCTGTCTCCAATGCGGCGGCAGATTTTGGAATAGACCTGCATCACCGGCTCAGCAGCACGATAAGCGTCCATGTCACCGCCGCACATGATCGATAGCACACCATTTTCGGCTCCCGCCTGACCGCCCGAGATCGGGGCGTCCACAAAAGCAACCCCCTGTGTCTTGCCAGCCTCGTACAACTCGCGCGTGACCTTGGCCGAGACGGTGGTGTGATCAACAAATACCGCACCCTTGGCCATTCCGTGAAAGGCGCCATCTTCACCTGTGCAAACCATACGCAGATCGTCGTCATTGCCAACGCAGGCCATCACGAACTCTGCCCCTTCTGCGGCTTGCCGCGGTGTCAGGGCCATCGCGCCGCCATGCTGGGCGACCCAAGCCTCGGCCTTGGATGCGGTGCGGTTGTAGACGGTGACTTCGTGGCCGGCAGCCTGAAGATGCCCGGCCATCGGGTAGCCCATGACGCCTAGGCCAAGGAACGCAACTTTTGCCATGTGATGATCCTCTCTGTTATCCGCTCCTGCCTCAAGCGGACGGCAGGTCGTGATGTTTAGAAAGGACAAAGCAAAGCTTGGACCAAAGGGCAACCCTGCGTCACAATTTGCCGCTCAGATCCATAGCGATCGCGCGCCATTCGTTTCACATCTGAACCGGCGCGGATTTCATCTTCGAAAAACGGCCGCAGCTTTGAGCTCAGCCAATTCCCTCTGTAAACGCTGGTTTTCTGATTGCAGAACAGCCAGTTGCTGACCCAGATCATTCAGATGTGGCCGAAGCTCGGCCTCGGTAAAGCGCGGCGTGATGTGGCGGGGGCAATTCCAGTCAAGCGCTTCAACTTTGATGATCGCGGCCCGTTCTGCCTCGGTCTCGGAGCCTTTGATGTAGAGATCAGCCGCTGCTGCGGCACCTTCCGTGAATGTCATCCGCCCAAGAATCTTGAGACGGCGCTGGTTCGCGTAATCCATCAAGATCAACGCCACATGGTCGTTTCCATCCAGGTTGCCGCGCGAGATATATTGTTTGTTACCAGACAGGTCCGCATAGCCGATGGTGTGCGGGTCCAGCACTTTCAGAAACCCTATCGGCCCACCGCGAAACTGCACATAAGGCCAGCCGGTTTCTGAGACGGTGGCCTGATAGAACCCGTCGCGGGCGCGAATGAACGCCTCTTCGGTCGGTCCGATTTGGTGGCCCTGTTTTGGTCCTCGGCTCAGGAATTTCGCGTAGGTCGCTGCGGATCCCATCCGCTCTTGATGGGCGCGAACGGCAGGTGTGAAGGTCAGTTCAGAAAAGGCGCGGGGCATTATGCTGTCTCCTGCGTCGTCCGGGGCGTATGCGCAATATGGTCGATGATGGCCTGCTCTGTCAGGCGTGGGAACACAGATGTGAATGTTTGGCCCCAAATTCGGCAACGGTGCCAAGGACGTTGCGTAGTATCTGTCCTGGACGCCACGTCACATGGATTGGAAGGAATCACACACCCGGCTAGTTTTGGGCAAACACCTGATCTGGAGAGCTATTTGATGTCGCTTTTTACCAGCACCGCCGCCTGGGTTACTGACGAACACCGAATGTTTGCTGAAATGGCGGGCCGGTTCATGGATGATGCCTTGGTACCCAATACCGAGAAATGGGCCGAGAACGGGGCGGTTGATCGTACCTTTTGGTTGCAGGCGGGAGAGACGGGTCTGATGGCCGGTTCGATTGCTGAGGAATATGGTGGCGTCGGCGGCGGGATGGGTTTCGATTCCGTTACTTTGTATGAGCAGACTGCGCGCGGGGACGCAGGATGGGGATATGGCATCCAGTCTATCGTGACCCACTACATCACCGCTTATGGCAGTGAGGATCAGAAACAGAAGTGGCTGCCGAAACTGGCCTCGGGTGAGATGATCGGCGCGCTGGCCATGACCGAGCCGGGCACGGGATCGGATGTGCAGGCGGTGAAGACGACCGCTGAGAAGGATGGCAATTCTTATCGGCTCAACGGGTCCAAGATATTTATCACCAACGGGCAATCGGCTGATCTGGTTATTGTGGCTGCCAAAACTGACAAGTCGTTAGGGGCGAAGGGTGTCTCTCTGATTGTGGTCGAAACCGACGGGGCTGACGGATTCCGGAGGGGGCGGAACCTCAAGAAACTGGGAATGAAGGGCAACGATACGGCTGAGCTGTTCTTCGAAGACGTTAAGGTGCCAATGACCAACCTGCTGGGCCCGGAAGAGGGGCAGGGGTTCTATCAACTGATGAAGCAGTTGCCGTGGGAGCGGCTGACCATCGGGATCATGGCGCTGGGCGCGATCGATTTCGCCATATCGCAGACGGTGGACTACGTGCAGGAGCGCAAGGCGTTCGGACAACGGGTGATGGACTTCCAGAACACACGTTTCAAGTTGGCCGAGTGTAAAACCAAGGCCGAGGTGCTGCGCAGTTTCGTCAATGACTGCATTGGAAAACTGGAGGCCGGTGAATTGGATGCTGCGACGGCCTCGATGGTGAAATACTGGGGCTCTGAGGTGCAGAACGAAGTGATGCACGAATGCCTGCAACTGTTCGGCGGCTATGGGTTCATGATGGAATACTCGATCGCGCGGCTCTATGCGGATGCGCGGGTCCAGATGATCTATGGCGGGACGAATGAAGTCATGAAAGAACTCATCGCCCGTTCGCTGGACGTCTGAACCAAAACACTCCCGCCCGTCGTCCACATTCCTTACGGAACGTCTCCTCCCGTTGGGCCAGGCAGGCGCGGACGCAGCCCGCGCCTGCCTGGCCCCCTGCCGTCCGCAAGACGCAAGGCCGAAGGCCGCGCAGGGTTTGGCTGTTGCTGGCGTTGATGCCTGACACGTCGCCTGCCATTGTGATCACGGAGTAGTCAGACCTGAAGGGAACCCGGTATGGAGAAGTCCAACAAAGATCGCATATCTGCCCTGCTCAAAAGCATCGAAACGGGCGATCCGGGTCCGGTTTCGGTGGTAAATGAAGCACGATATATCCAGCACAATCCGCAAACCCATGAAGGCAGCGAAGGGCTTGCATCCCTATTCAAACGGCTGTCCCAGACCTCACCGCGCGTGAATATCGTACGCGCCTTTGAAGACGGCGATTTTGTCTTCGCGCATACGGAATATGATTTCTCACGGCGGAATATCGGCTTCGAAGTGTTCCGGTTCGAAGACGGGCAAGCGGTAGAGCATTGGGACAATATCCAGAAACGGATGGGGCCAAACGGCTCGGATCACAGTATGGTGGATGGTCCGACCGAAGTTCGGGATGTCGAGCAAACCGAGGAAAACCGGGCCTTTGTTCGCGCCTTCGTCGAAACCGCGTTGATTGCCGGGAACCTCGACCAGATAGAGGCCTGTATCAACACTTCCGCTTACGTAGAACACAGTCCGCAGTTCTCTGATAATTTGACTGCCTTGAGGACCGCATTGGCCGATAGGAACGCCCTAAACTATCAGCATCTGCATCGGGTATTGGCGGAAGGGGATTTTGTACTGACCGTGTGCGAAGGTGAATATCAGGGCACTCACAGCGCATTTTATGATCTGTACCGCGTTGCAGATGGCAAGATCGTCGAACACTGGGACACGGTTGAGTCCATTGCACCACGCAGCGAATGGAAAAATGACAACGGCAAGTTCTAAGGCCGCGTTAGGCGTGGGCGTCTGCCCCAATCTGTTCACTGATCCAGGCTTGGAAAGACCGTAGAGGCTCGGGCATCGAGCGGTCATTTGGCCAGACCAGATAATAGCTGCCAAGGCTCACGCGCGGCCCGTCCCATGCCTGGACAAGCCGCCCGGTGCGCAAATCATCCTGCACCAGATATGACGGTAACAGAGCCACGCCCAACCCATGAATCGTGGCCTGAATCATGGTCGAAAACTGATCGAACAGCATTCCCCGTAGGCCGGTGACGGGCTGGCCCTGTATCTCAAACCAGCGCTCCCAGGCATCCGGACGCGACTCCAGATGCAGCAGTGGCGCGGCGCGGAGAGCATCCAAGTTACTGAAATTGAAGGCGGTAAGGGCAGGGGCGCAGACCGGCAGGACCTCTTCCCGCATGATCGGCAGATACTGAACGCCCGCCCAATCCTGCTGACCGAAATGGATCGCGGCATCAAATGGCTCAGTCGTAAAATCAAACGGTTTGAGGCGGGTCCCCAGATTGACAGTAACCTCGGGATGACGTCGCGCAAAATGCTGCAGGCGGGGTGCCAGCCAGTGCATGCCGAACGCTGGAAGGATCGACAGGTCAAGTGACCCGCCCGCCGGATTGGCTTTGAGTTTCAGTGCGGCCTGCGCCAGATTCTGAACAGCAGACCTTGCGGTTTGCACATAGACTTTGGCTGCAGGCGTCAGGTGCAGTCGCATCTGGCTACGCTCGATCAACTGGACTCCCAGCTGATCCTCCATCGTCTTCAATTGCCGGCTGATCGCGCTTTGTGTCAAGGACAGTTCGGCCGCCGCAGCAGATGCGCTGCCCAGCCGATCTACGGCTTCAAGCGCAAGCAAGGACGAGATTGAAGGCAAGAAACGGCGGGGTGCAATCATATGATAATTCCTCATACCTATTGAACGCAATAGCACTGGTTTTTTCCTGCCGCCAGAGCGATGACTGGTGCGCCACAACACCTTTGTGGCCGAGAGGGTGCCGTACCATCCGCGATCTTGAAATTCACGTCGGAGCGCGGGACAAATCAGCAAGCGGGTCGGGCCCGCGCAGAGGTTCCCCAAGGCCGATGACACCAACAAGACAAAAGCGAGAGACATGGACCGCGCCCAGATCGTACATGAGAATTTCCTGACCCGTGTCGCAAATCGTGATTTTCCCGACGGAGCCCCACCGCGCGTCGGTCTGGGCGATGCTGAAGCCGTTTCGCTATTCCGGTCGCAAGTTCTCAGCCGCGCGTTGGATCGGACCAGCCGGGCGATGCAGAAGGCGGGGCAGGGGTTCTACACCATCGGCTCATCTGGCCACGAAGGGATGGCCGCCGTCGCGCACGCATTGCGCCCAAGCGATATTGCCTTTCTGCATTACCGGGATGCTGCGTTTCAGATCGCGCGTGCCGAACAGGTGCCCGGTCAGCAGATCGCGTGGGATATGCTGCTCAGCTTTGCGTGCTCGAGTGAGGACCCGACCTCGGGCGGGCGGCACAAGGTGTTGGGATCAAGGGCGCTGATGATCCCGCCGCAGACCTCGACCATCGCCAGCCATTTGCCCAAAGCCGTTGGTGCGGCTTATGCGCTGGGGGCAGCCCGGCGACATGCGCCCGAACATCGCGTGTTGCCGGAAGACGGGATTGCGATGTGTTCATTTGGGGATGCCTCGGCCAATCACTCATCCGCGCAGGGGGCGATCAACACGGCAGGCTGGACCAGTGTGCAATCGACGCCGCTGCCGCTGCTGTTCGTGTGTGAAGACAACGGGATCGGGATTTCGGTCAAAACGCCCAAGGGCTGGATTCAGGCGTCGATGGAGCATCGTCCGGGGATCAAGTATTTTCAGGCCAATGGGTTGGACATTTATGAAACCCATGCGGTCGCGAATGAGGCTGCAGATTATGTCCGCAAGCGCAGGAAACCGGCCTTCCTGCATCTCAGAACCGTGCGGCTTTATGGCCATGCCGGGGCGGATGTGCCCACGACCTATCTGCCGAAAACTGAGGTTGAGGCGGATGAGGCCAATGATCCGCTTTTGCACACCGTACGACTGCTGGATCAGGCGGGTGCATTGTCGCCGGATCAGGCGTTAAAAATCTACAGCGATACCTGCACCCGAACGGATCGTGTGGCTACAGAGGCTGCCAGCCGTCCCCATCTGGCCAATGCGGCCGAAGTGATGGCAAGCCTGATCCCGCCTAAGCGCCCTTGTAAAGCGACCAACGGCCCGAGCGCTGAGGCGCGTGCGAAGACCTTTGGCGCAGATATGCGCGCGATGGATGAGCCGCAGCCGCTCAGCCGCCTGATCAACTGGGCGCTGACCGATCTGATGTTGGAACATGCCGAGATCGTTTGCATGGGCGAAGATGTGGGCCGCAAAGGTGGCGTCTATGGCGTCACACAAAAGCTGCAGCAACGCTTTGGTCCGGACCGCGTGATTGATACGCTGCTGGATGAACAATCCATTCTGGGTCTCGCGATCGGTATGGGCCATAACGGTTTCATCCCGATCCCCGAGATCCAGTTTCTGGCCTATCTGCACAATGCCGAGGACCAGATTCGGGGCGAAGCCGCAACTTTGCCGTTCTTCTCGAACGGGCAGTTCACCAACCCTATGGTGCTGCGGATTGCGGGGCTGGGATATCAGAAGGGCTTTGGTGGGCATTTCCATAACGACAACTCTCTGGCCGTTTTGCGGGATATCCCTGGTGTCATCATCGCCTGCCCGTCGACCGGGGCGGATGCGGTGCAAATGCTGCGCGAATGCGTGCGGTTGGCGCGCGAAGAGCAGCGGGTAGTGGTGTTTCTTGAACCGATTGCACTCTACCCGATGCGCGATCTGCATGCGGCGCAGGATGGCGGGTGGATGACCACCTATCCTGCGCGGGATCAGAAAATTGCGCTGGGCGATGTGGGAGTACACGGGGACGGCACCGATCTCGCCATCGTGACCTATGGCAACGGGCATTACCTGTCGCAACAGGCCCTGCCCGAAATTGAGGCGGCGGGTCTGAAAACCCGGATTATCGATATGCGTTGGCTAGCTCCTCTGCCAGAGGAGGCGCTGCGCGAAGCCACCAAAACATGCGCGCATGTTCTGATCGTCGACGAATGCCGCAAGACCGGCAGCCAGTCCGAGGCGCTGATGACTTTCTTCGCCGAACAAAGTTCTTCTACTCGAACTGCCCGCGTTGTGGCCGAGGATTGCTTTATCGCAACCGGCCCCGCCTATGCCGCACCTCTTCCTTCGAAAGACGGTATCGTTGCCGCAGCGCTGGCTTTGACAGGAGCAGCCTCATGACCCGCACCGCCGTTGTGATCTGCCCGGGCCGGGGCACTTATAACAAGCCTGAGCTGGGCTATCTGCACCAACATCATTCGGATCGAATGGACTTGTTACGCAGCTTCGACGCCATTCGCGCCGGAACCGGACAGGAGGCGATTACTGCCTTGGATGGGGCTGATCGCTTTAGCGTCGGGAAGTACTCGCGCGGCGATGTGGCCTCACCCCTGATCTATGCTGCCGCGTTGGCCGATGCGCAGGCATTGGCCAACGATATTGAAGTCGTCGCCGTCACTGGTAACTCGATGGGCTGGTATATTGCGCTGGCCACCGCAGGGGCATTGACCCCTGGGAACGGGTTTCGCGTGGTCAATACGATGGGCACGCTGATGCAGAAGCACCTGATCGGCGGTCAACTGGTTTACCCATTCGTCGATGAGACATGGGCGAATGATCCTGCCCGCAAAGCCGCATTGCTGGATGAGGTGGCGAGGATCAATGCGTTGCACGATCACACTCTGGCGCTTTCCATCGATCTGGGCGGGATGCTGGTATTGGCAGGCAATGAGGCGGGTCTGACGGCGTTTGAGGCCGCACACCCCACCGTGCAGGTTCGGTTCCCATTGCGGCTGGCCAATCACGCCGCCTTTCATACGGCGCTGCAGGCCCCGGTGGCGGCGGAAGGTCGGGCGCAATTGAGTTCTGATCTTTTTGCTCAGCCCAAGTTCCCGATGATTGACGGGCGTGGCAAAATCTGGTGGCCCGGCGCAACTGACACGAGTGAGTTGTGGGACTACACGCTGGGCCATCAGGTGACCGAGACCTATGACTTCACCCATGCAATCCAGACGGCCGCACGCGAGTTCGCACCCGATCTGTTCATCGTCACCGGCCCCGGTGCAACGCTGAGCGGCGCGGTGGCGCAGTCTCTGACACTGGGGCACTGGCGGGGCATGACAGATAAGGCGTCATTCCAGTCGCATCAGGAGGCGGATCCGTTCCTCATCGCTATGGGGCGGGCTGACCAGCGCGCCCTTGCAACCAACTGAGACCAGCCCGATGATCGGCGAAACTTTGGCGAGGCCCGGGCATGCGCGACTATGATCAATCGTTATGGCGGCAGACCTGTCGCGAGCGTATCGACACGCAAAAGCTGTCTGATGACGTAAGCGTTGATCTTGCCGTGATCGGCGGTGGTTACACCGGGTGTTCTGCGGCCTTGACCGCAGCAAAAGCGGGGGCTTCGGTGTGCCTGCTCGAAGCGCATCAGATCGGCCATGGTGGATCGGGGCGGAATGTCGGTCTCGTCAACGCAGGGCTTTGGCTGCCACCCGATCAAATTCGGTCGCATCTGGGGCAAATGGCGGGGGATCGGTTGATCGATCTGCTGGCTAACGCGCCGTCAGACGTGTTCGAGTTGATTGAAGCGCACGGGATTGACTGCGAGCCTGAGCGGCAAGGCACGTTGCATTGTGCTCATTCGGCCTCGGGCTTTGGTGATCTGCGTACACGCCACGCACAGCTGAGCGCTTCTGGTGCGCCGGTCGAATTGCTCGATCCTGATGCGTCGCGCCAGCGGACGGGCAGCCCGGCAGTCCACGGCGCATTGTTTGACCCCCGCGCGGGTACAATTCAGCCGCTGGGCTATGCGGTGGGACTGGCCCGCGCCGCACAGAATGCGGGGGCGCAGATATATACGCAAAGCCCGATTCGATCTTTGCGGCAGGAAGCCGGGGTTTGGGTGCTGCAGGGGGATGGTGGAACCGTACGCGCAAGATCGGTTATTCAGGCGACCAACGCTTATCATCAGGGCATTGCTGATACGGCACCAGACTATGTGCCGGTCTATTACTTCCAATACGCCACCGCGCCGCTGTCCCATAACCTGCGGGCCAGCATATTGCCTAAAGCAGAGGGATGCTGGGATACCGGCCTGATCATGACATCCTTCCGTTTGGACCAGGCAGGACGGTTTATCATTGGCGGTATGGGCGACCTAAGCAGCGCCGGAGGATTTGCACACAAATCCTGGATCAAGCGCAAAATGGCTGCACTTTATCCGCAATTGGCGGATCAGCCGTTGATTGAGGGCTGGCATGGGCGGATTGCCATGACTTCGGATCATATTCCCAAAATCACTCTGATCGGTCCAAATGCGTTAGCCGCGCATGGGTTCTCGGGGCGTGGGATCGGGCCGGGCACCGTGTTCGGGCGTTTGATGGCCAAAAGTCTGCTCAAGGACGATCCGTCCTTGCTGCCGGTTCCGTCAGTGGCTGAGTATAGCGAAAACTGGACTGGCCTACGCCGCGCTTTCTTCGAAACCGGCGCGGCGCTGACGCATCTTGTTAAGGCGCGGTTCTGAGTTCAGACAGACCGGGTGATACCGCCATCGACGCGGATGTTCTGCCCGGTTATGTAGCCTCCGCCTTCTGAGGCGAGCATAGCCACGACCGAGGCGATCTCATCATAGCTGCGCCCGTAGCGGCCCATCGGGATGCGTGTGCGGAACTCTTCTTTTTCCGGAAGGCTGTCGATGAACCCGGGCAAGACGTTGTTCATGCGGATGTTGTCGGCGGCGTATTTGTCCGAGAACAGCTTGGTAAACGCCGCCAGCCCGGCGCGGAATACGCCCGAGGTAGGAAAAACCGGGTCCGGTTCAAACGCAGCAAAGGTTGAGATGTTGATGATCGATCCACCGCCCTGCGTTTGCATGATAGGGGTCACTAGTCGCGTAGGTCTTACGGCATTCATGAAATAGACATCCATGCCGGTGTGCCAGTCCTCATCGGTCAGCTCAAGCACCGCAGCGCGGGGCCCGTGCCCGGCTGAGTTCACCAGCACATCGATCCGCCCCCAATGGGACATTGCTGCATAAACCAGTTTTTGCAGGTCATCATTTGACTGGTTCGAGCCGGTGATGCCCACACCGCCCAATTCATGTGCCAGCGCCTCGCCCTTGCCCGACGAGGACAGGATGCCGATTTTGAAGCCATCAGCCGCCAGTCTACGCGCGGAATCCGCGCCCATGCCGCTGCCGCCTGCGGTGATCAAAGCTACTTTTTCCATCTTCACGCTCCTATGCCCTGTTTCGCAAGAAGATGGCGCAGCAACCTCGATTTGACCAATCAGTTCTGTTGCGCAGTGGCAGTAGAAAATCTACAGTTTAGCTATGCCCGCTCTTCCACCTCTCAACGCGATGCGCGCCTTCGAGGCCTCGGCACGCCACCTGAATTTTCGTCTTGCTGCGGAAGAAATTGGGGTGACTCAAGGGGCCATTGCGCAGCAGGTGCGGGGGTTGGAGGCGCGGCTGGGCACTGCACTCTTTGAACGACTACCACGTGGGTTGCGCTTGACCGAAGCGGGGCGTCGGTTCCACGCGCCGCTGCGTCGGGCGTTTCGGCTGATTGAAGAGGCTGTCGATGAGCTGGCTGATCAGCGGCAGATCACGATCTCGGTCACGCCCAGCTTTGCCTCAAAATGGCTGGTGCCGCGTCTGAATGATTTTGTGACCCGCCATCCCGATATCTCGGTGCAGGTTGACGCGCGCGAGCGGTTGGCGGATTTCCAGTCTGATGGAATTGATATCGCGGTACGCCAAAGCCGTTCACCGGTTGCGCGCGGTCTGCAAGCGACACCTTTGTTCTCGACCGAATTCGTTGTCGTGGGCAGTCCGGACCTCGCATCACAAATTTCTGGTCCAGACGACCTGATGCAACACGTTCTGCTCAGCGATTCCCATGGTCTGTGGCCTTTGTTTCTTGAACGCGCCGGGGTCGAGGGAAGGCCCCGGATGATGAGTTTCAGCCAGACAAGTCTGGCGATAGACGCCGCTGTCTCGGGGCAAGGCTTTGCGCTGGCCAATGCGCCACTTGTGTCTGCGGAACTGACTTCGGGTCGGTTGGTGCAGCCGCTCTCTGAGGTGCTGGTTGACGATTTGAGCTTTTTCATCGTCACCCCGCAGAAACCGCGCCAACCGGAGCTGTTGAAACAAATGCGCGACTGGTTGCTATCTCAGGTCTGAAGTGTGGCAGCAATCGCGTCGATCCGTTCCCGTAACCAACGATGTGCCGGGTCGTTGGCCGAGCGTTGGTGCCAGACCATATAGATTGACACTGCTTCGCATTTGAACGGCAGTGGTGCGCTGTCCAGCGTGGTAAGCGGCCCGCGTTTCATCAGCGCCGTGTCGGTCGAGATCAGGTCGCTGCCTTTCACGAATGGCGGGATTGCGTTGAAATGCGGCAGGGTTACGACGGGCGGTCTGATCTGGCTTTGATCCACGCCGCGCATCACGGCGCGGGCATTGCGGCCGTCTGCAAAGCGCACCTCGACATGGTCGCTGTTGCAATAGGATTGCCAATCCTCAGGCGGATCACGGTGAGCGGCATCATAGAATACCAACAACGGGCTGGTGATCAGCCGCTTCTGAAAGATATCCGGCCCGTCCGGTGGCAGCGGGGTGAGCATCAATTGACACCGGTCGCTGCGCAGCAAGTCCGGGTCGGGAACACCCGACGGGATGAACTCCAGCCGCAACCTGACGCCTTCGGCGCGTGTCGCCCGCAGAAGTTTGGGAAAGATCAACTCACGCGGCATGTCGTTGGTGGCGATCTGAATGTCCATCTGTTCGGACAGCGGATCAAACGGGCGACCTTCGGTCAGGGCGCGCATGTTATCCAACACCTGCTGTACGGGTTCTTTCAACGACAAAGCGCGTTCGGTCGGGGTCAGCCCCTGTCCGGATCGGACAAATAGTGGATCGCCCAGCACTTGCCGCAACTTGCCCAGCGTATGGCTGATGGCCGATTGCGTCACCCCTAACCGGTCGGCAGCTTTCGACACCGAGCTTTCTTCGAGTATCGTCAGGAACACCCGTAGGACCTTGCCGTCCAGATCTGTGAAATCAATTCTGCTCATACCATTTATGATTATTCATGAATGGATTTGGTGTCCATGCCGGGGTAGGGGAAAGGGCAGCTAACTGGAGGCGCGCGATGGGGATCCGCTTTTTCTCGGACAAGAACAGACCTGTTCACATGGGTCCGTTCCCGCTGGAACGGCTGGCGCGGCTGGATCGGATGCCTGATCTGGCGCAGGTCGAACCGATGTGTGCGCTTAGCTTTCGCAGGCCCGAGCAGCCCGAAAGCATCGTGAATGCGATGGGCGAGTTTCAGGCGATGATGGACGCAATTCGGGATGGATTTGTGAACCCCGTCGCATCGGAAATTCTTGCCAACCCAGCAGATCGTGCCAATCATCTGAAAGCGTTTGGCTATTTCAACGATGCGTCGATGATGGGCTGTGGGCCGCTACCCGCGGAGGCGATGCTGGCTGAGCCTCGGCGCAACCCGGATATCGACCGGCTGGCTCATGCGCTTAGGACGCGGCAAACCAAAACGCTGGCCTCGGGCATCGATCTGATCATGGCGGATCTAAAAGAAAGCATGGAGGCCGCGCCACGCCCGATGGACTGTCATCGCCATACGCTCGTGTTTCTGTATGAGTTCAACCGCGATCCGGACCCCTCGGAGCCCGGGTCCGATTGGATCATGGATGCGCAGGATCACCGCGCCTGTTTGCTTGCCACCGAGAATGCAGTGGTCATTGCCAACTACATCCGCCTCCTGGGTTTCGATGCGCGGGCGCATACGGCGATGTCCTCTGAGGTTGATCTGGGCAAGCTGGCCGTTGCTGCGGGTCTGGCCTCGGTTGAGGATGGTGCGGTTGTGGTGCCCTGGTTGGGTAAGCGGTTCGGATTGGCCGCTGTGACCACCGAAATGGAGATCGCGCATGACCGACCCTTGCAACCGCTGGCCGAACAACCGTGGTTCCGCACGCAAGGACCTGCATGGTGGCTGGGTGCAGGCTTCGCCAAGAACGCTCTGAACCGGGATGCCTATGCCAAGCGGCGCTATGTGGACGGGGCACATCCTTTTGAATACCTCAAACGAGTCGAAACACCGACCACCTATATCGACGAGCAAAACGTAGCCCGGGTGCCCAAACGCGCAGACATGTTTGCGCGGGCTCAGTTCGGCGACATGGGAAAATCGCTGCAGGACGCGACCAAGGGCGGGCATTACGTGCGCAAATCCGCCCCCAGCTTTGCCCAACGCCGCGCGCTGGGCGCGTTTGTTTTGCTGCAGGACGGTGACAGCGCCGAGGCTGTACAACCCACAGATACCGAAAGAAATGCCGCGAATATCAAGGCTGCAACCTATTTCCTTGGGGTCGATGCGGTCGGGCTCAGCCGGTGCCCCGAGTGGAGCTGGTATTCCCATGACGCCACCGGAGAAGAAATCGTTCCGCCCCATGATCAGGCGATCAGCATGATCATCGACCAGGGCTATGAGACGATGGAAGGCGCCAGCGGGGATGACTGGATCAGCGTGGCCCAATCCATGCGCGCCTATCTGCGGTTTTCACTGCTGGGGGGCGTGATCGCGCAGCAAATCCGAAATCTCGGCTACAAGGCCAAGGCGCATACGGTGATGGATGGCGAGGTGCTGCAACCGCCGCTGCTGCTGTTGTCGGGGTTGGGCGAGGTCAGTCGGATCGGTGAGGTGATCCTGAACCCCTATCTTGGCCCGCGCCTGAAATCCGGTGTCGTGACAACCGACATGCCGATGACGCATGACAAGCCCATCGATTTCGGCCTTCAGACGTTTTGCGAAAGCTGCAACAAATGCGCTCGGGAATGCCCTTCGGGCGCGATCACTGCCGGGCCAAAGCTGATGTTCAACGGCTATGAAATCTGGAAATCCGACAGCCAGAAATGCGCCACTTACCGTATCACCACGCCCGGGGGGGCGATGTGCGGACGATGCATGAAGACCTGCCCATGGAATCTCGAAGGTATATTCAAGGAACGCCCGTTCCGATGGGCCGCGATGAATATTCCGCAGGCCGCGCCTGCATTGGCCAAACTGGATGATGCGGTCGGCAATGGTGGTCTAAATAACATCAAGAAATGGTGGTGGGATATCGAGCTGGAACCTGACGGGGCCTATCGCCCGTCGCAGCACCCATTGAACCGGCGGGATCTGCAAAAAGACCTCGATCTGAAATACGAGGACCAAACGCTGGCTGTTTACCCCGCACCCTTGGCGCCGCATCCTTGGCCTTACCCATTCAATATGGATCGCGAGGCCGGGATTTCCGCATACGAAGCGATGGTCACGGCCGATGACTACAAAGCGCGCAAAGCAGCTGGCGATTTGTCGGTCATCCACCGATATCAGATCGCCGGGGATGCGCCGGTCATGCGGGTTGAGCTGACCAAGGTCGACAAGATGACTGCGGACGTCACCAAGTACGAATTCTCAACCCTGGACGGTGCACCGCTGCCCGAATGGACCGCCGGTGCGCATCTGGACGTGCTGGTTTCGCCCGAATTTCTGCGGCAATATTCGATGTCGGGTAACCCTTCGGATCGCACCACATATCAGATCGGCGTGCTGCGCGAAGACGAAGGGCGCGGCGGCTCGGCCTTGCTGCATCGCATCTTCAACGAAGGGCGCAAGGTCTTCATCTCGAAACCAATAAACCATTTCGAATTGGACGAGACCGCAACCAAGACATTTCTGATGGGCGGCGGTATCGGTATCACACCGATGATTGCCTTCGCCCATAGATTGCATGCGATGGGTGAGCCGTTTGAATTGCACTATTCCGCCAGCACACGTGCGGGCGCCGGATATCTGGACGATCTGGCGGCTATGCCCTGGGCCGATCACGTGCACTATCACTTCTCAGACGAAGGCACGCGTGCTGATTTGGAGGCTATTTTGCACGGCTATCAGGATGGCTGGCACGTCTACACATGCGGCCCGGATCGGTTCATGGATGGTGTGATGCAAGCTGCCGAGACACAGGGATTTCCCGAACAGGCGCGGCATCTGGAATATTTCTCGGTCCCCGAACAGCCCGAATATGAAAACCATCCATTCACGTTGCGTCTGGCAAGGTCAGGGCGGGACCTGAATGTGCCGACCGACAAGGATGCCGCGCAAGTGTTGAACGAGGCAGGATATCATGTGGACGTAAAATGCTCGGACGGGATATGCGGAGTCTGCAAGTGTGGCGTAATCTCAGGTAAGATTGAGCATCGAGATTTTGTTCTGTCCAACAAGCAGCGTGAAGGGGCGATCATCCTTTGCCAGAGCCGCGCGGCTGAGCCTGACGGGCTGATCGAGATCGATCTGTGAGCAATCGCAAGAAAACGACATTTTGAATCGCAAGAATTGGTCGTTCCAGCCATGGACGCCGCCGATTTGCTGCACTAACGTCCCCAACGAACCCCAGTCTATCCTGATCAACAGGTGCGAGGTATTTTCATGGATTATCACAGCCCCGCCAGCTTTGCCGAGGCGTCGGCTCTGGCCGCGAATGCGACGGGCATTACACGGTTTCTGGCAGGCGGCACCGATGTGCTGGTGCAGCTGCGCTCGGATCTTGTGACGCCTGATACGCTGATCGACATCAAGAAGATCGATGGCGTTAGCGAAATTACCCGCAATGCCGATGGCAGCTGGACGCTGGGCGTCGCCGCGACCGGCGCCGAGATGAGCGAGCACGCCGCGTTGGGCCGCGATTGGCCGGGTGTGGTCGAGGCGATGGATCTGATTGGATCGACTCAGGTACAGGGGCGTGCGACGCTGACCGGGAATCTGTGCAATGGCTCTCCGGCGGCGGACTCGGTGCCAGCGATGGTTGCGGCAGGCGTTACAGTCACCGTGACGGGCCCGGACGGCACACGAGAGGTGGCGGTCGAAGACATCCCGACGGGACCCGGCAAGACCTCACTGGCCAAAGGCGAACTGATCTCGGCGGTCAACATTCCAGCGCGTGGCGACAACGCCGGTGACGCCTATCTGCGCTTTATCCCGCGCACCGAGATGGATATCGCGGTGGTTGGTGTGGGCGTAAACTTACGACTGGATGGCGATACCATCACCGAGGCGCGCGTCTCACTGGGGGCTGTCGCACCAACCGTCTTGCTGGTTGAAGACTGCGCCAAAGCGCTGATTGGCAGCGCGTTGGATGACGCGGCGCTGGACGCGCTCGCTGCAGCGGCCTCGGCTGCCTGCAACCCCATTGATGACAAACGCGGCACTATTGCATTCCGCACCGAAGTTGCTGGCGTTCTGGCCAAGCGCGCCGCAAAAATCGCCTATGCCCGCGCAAAGGGAGAAGACGTATGAGTAAGTTCCACGTATCCACCACCGTAAATGGGGACGCGGTTGAATACCTCTGCGACCCACGCGAAACCCTGCTGGACTGTCTGCGCGACAAGCTGAACCTGACCGGCGCGAAAGAGGGCTGCGGCACCGGCGATTGCGGTGCTTGTTCGGTCAGCGTCGATGGCCGTCTTGTGTGTTCATGCCTGATGTTGGGCGTCGAGGCTGAAGGTAAGCAGATCGAAACGGTTGAAGGGATCGCGGACGGCGACGTCCTGCATCCGCTGCAAAAGAAGATGATCGAGTATGCCGCCCTGCAATGCGGCATCTGTACCCCGGGCATTCTGGTGGCGGCCAAGTCGCTGCTGGAAAAGAACCCCAATCCCACCGAAGAGGAAACCCGGTACTGGCTGGCAGGCAATCTCTGCCGCTGCACTGGCTATGACAAGATTATTCGCGCCGTGATGGATACGGCGGCTGAGATGCGGGAGGCTTCGTAATGGCACTGGACGATCGCAAATCTGACTTCACGTTTGTCGGCACCCGCCCTGACCGCCCTGACGGTCTGGACAAGGTGACGGGCCGCGCCAAGTTCGGTGCGGATATCTCAGCCCCCGGCATGTTGCATGGCGCTATCCTGCGTTCACCCCATGCCCATGCGCGGATCGTCAAGATTGATGCTTCAAAGGCCGAGGCCCACAAAGACGTCAAAGCCGTTGTTACCCGCGCCGATTTCGCCGATGTCCCCTTCAAGCCGGGGCTGGAAGGCGAATTCTGGAACGTGCTGGAAAATGTCATGGCGGGCGAAAAGGCTCTGTATGACGGCCACGCGATTGCAGCAGTTGCAGCGACATCAGCCTTGGCGGCGCGCGATGCGCTGAAGCTGATCGAGGTTGAATATGAAGTTTTGCCCCACGTCACAGATGTGGACAAGGCGATGGCACCGGACGCGCCTGTCATCCGCGAAGGTGCGGCAGATTATTCGGTGCCTGAGGGGATGCACCCCAACGTGGTGCGCTATCACGAAAGCGGCCACGGAGATGTCGAAGCCGGATTTGCCGAGGCGGATCTGGTAATTGAGGACAGCTTCGTTACCGAGGCAACCCATCAGGGTTACATTGAACCTCATGCCTGCATGGGGTCTCTGGGTACTGACGGCAAAGGTGAGCTTTGGTGCACCACCCAAGGCCATTGGATCGCACAGAAAACCTGCGCGGCGTTGCTGGGCATCGAAACCTCACAACTGCGTGTGACCGCGTCTGAGATCGGGGGCGGCTTTGGTGGTAAGACCACTGTGTTCATCGAACCGGTTGCTTTGGCGCTCAGCCGCAAGGCCAACCGCCCCGTAAAGATCGTGATGACCCGGTCCGAGGTGTTCCGTGCGACCGGCCCGACCTCATCGGCGTCGATGGATATCAAGATCGGTATGAAGAAGGACGGCACCATCACGGCAGCCGAAGGCATCTTCCGCCTGCAGGGCGGTGCCTTCCCGGGTGCGCCGGGCGACATGACCGCCATGTGTGCCTTTGCGCCCTACAACCTGACCAACGTTCGCCAGGTCGGTTATGACGTAATGGCCAACCGCCCGAAACAGGCCGCCTATCGCGCGCCAGGCGCTCCGATGGGTGCGTTCGCGGTCGAATCCGTTCTGGATGAGCTGTGCAATCAACTCGGCCTCGACCCGGTGGATGTGCGCCTAAAAAACGCCGCGCATGAAGGCACCAAAGCCAGCTATGGCCCGACCTATGAGCGCATAGGTCTTGTCGAAACGCTTGAGGCCGCCAAGGCGCATCCGCATTACTCGGCCCCGTTGAAGCCGGGGCAAGGGCGCGGGATTTCCTGTGGGTTCTGGTTCAACCATGGTGGTGAGACCTCGGTATCTCTGGCGCTGTCCGAGGACGGCTCGGCCCAAGTCATGGTCGGTACGCCGGATATCGGCGGATCACGCGCGTCAATGGCGCTGATGGCGGCCGAGGTTCTGGGCATTCCCTACGAGAACATTCGCGTCACCGTCGCCGATACGGCAACGCTGGGTTACAATGATGTGAGCCACGGCAGCCGCGTGACCTATGCCTCGGGTCTGGCGACAATCAAGGCGGCGCGCCACGCGGTCGAGCAGCTATGCGCCCGCGCAGCGGCCAGTTGGGGAATCCCGGTTGATGCGGTGAAATGGGAGAACGGCTGTGCCGTGCCCTCAGGCCCCAATGCCGGTGACTTCGATCCGCGCCCGCTGGCCGATATCACCGCCCATATGGGCGCGACCGGCGGCCCGATCTCGGGCCATTTCGAGGCCACGCCGGAAGGCGCGGGTGTATCCTTTGGCACCCATATCGTGGATGCCGAGGTCGACCCGGAAACCGGCAAGACCAGCATCACCCGCTACACGGTCATTCAGGACGCGGGCAAGGCGATCCACCCGACCTATGTCGAAGGCCAGTATCAGGGCGGAGCTGCGCAGGGCATCGGCTGGGCGCTGAACGAGGAATATATCTATGGTGAGGATGGCCGCTTGCAGAACTCGATTTTCCTCGATTACCGCATCCCGGTCGCCAGCGATCTGCCGATGATCGACACGGTGATTGTCGAAGTGCCCAACCCCGGCCACCCGTTCGGTGTACGCGGCGTGGGAGAGACCGGCATCGTGCCGCCCTTGGCCGCCATCGCCAACGCGGTCTCCAACGCGGCCAGTGTACGCCTGAAGCAACTGCCAATGTCCCCGCCGCGCATTCTTGCCGCGCTCAAGGACAATGGTTGAGGTCCACCTCTGGTCCAGCCTCCGGTCTTTGACCGGGGGTCGCGAGGTGGTCGAGGTTGAGGCCGCTACCACGGGCGAATTGCTGCAGGAACTGGTGCGTATACATCCCCGGCTGCAGGCACCGATCGATGCGGGGGTCTCGGTGGCGTTGGACGGGCGCATCATCGCGACCGGACTGTCCGAGCCGATTCCGGAAGGTGCCGAGGTTTATCTGATGCAGCGTCTCAGGGGCGGTTGAAGGCGAAAGGTCTAATCGACCCCCTCCCTCACGCGAAATCACGGGACAGGATGAACGCGCAACACTGCTCGGTCAGATATTGGAAGCGCGAACGCTCGCGGACATAGAGATACACTTGCCTTTTGTCGTGAAGGTCCGTGATCGGGCGGTAAGACACCGCCTCCGGCAAGAATTCGGCAACGGTTTGAGGAAGCACTGTGATCCACTCGCCCGATCGCACCAGCGTGATCAATGAATGCGTGTTGTGAATTGTGATCTCGGCGTTTTTGATTGCCGTATGGAAAGCCGGCGTTTGAATCAGATCGCACAACGTGTTTCGGACAAAGGGCGCGGTGGCGATGTCGGGGATATTCAGCGGTTCTGCGCGTGTGATCAGAGGATGATCCGAGGCAGCGACCAATCCAAAGGAGTCCTGAAATAGCGGAATGGTTCGGATGCCGTTCAGGGCGTGATACCCGGATGCGATTCCGATATCTGCCTGATCCTGAGCGATAGCATCCAACACCTGCTGCGTGTCGGTGTCGCGCAGCTCGATCTTCACCCCGGGGGATTCGCTGCTCATGTGGTGCAATAGTGGTGGAAAGATCAACGCGCCAACCGACGGGACGGATACGATCCGGATCAATCCCTGTTCAGCCAGCGCGGCGGCTTCGATATTCTGGACGGTCTGATCGAATTGGCGCACTTGCCGCAAGCCCAGATCGAGTACCTGCTCACCCAGCGGGGAAAGCTGGTTCTTGCGCTCGCCTTCGAACAGCTTTTTGCCCAGATGGTCTTCGAGCTGCTTCAATGTCATCGAGACGGCTGATTGCGTTCGACCAAGGCGGTCGGCGGCCTCGGACAGGTTCCCGGTCTGGGCCACCGTGCAAAAGCAACGCAGCATCTCAATCTTGATTGCCAACTTCAGGTTCCTTGAAGTTTGTTTAAGTTATTTGAGTTTGACTGATGTGCATCGGAAAATCCATCCTGTGACAAACGAATTCTGACTCTGGGGCGCATTGTGACCAAACTGAACCTGATCGCTGGCGAATGGCTGGCAGGCGAAAGCGAAATCGAAAACCGCAACCCTTCTGATCTGACTGACCTGGTTGGTATGTTCGCGCAAGCCAGCAGCGACCAACTTGAAGCGACGCTGGATCAGGCGCGTGTCGCGCAAGCTGAATGGGCTGCCTATGGGCTGGAACGTAAGCAGGCGGTTCTGAACGCCATCGGTAACGAGCTGATGACCCGCGCCGAGGAACTGGGCACGTTGCTCAGCCGGGAAGAGGGCAAACCGCTGGCCGAGGGTAAGGGTGAGGTCTATCGAGCGGGTCAGTTCTTTACCTACTACGCCGCTGAATGTCTTCGTCAGATTGGGGAAAACGCCGACTCCGTTCGACCCGATATCGAGATTGACGTGCGCCGCGAAGCGGTGGGTGTTGTCGCCATTATCAGCCCGTGGAACTTTCCCACCGCGACCGCTTCGTGGAAGATTGCGCCCGCGCTGTGCTATGGCAACGCTGTGGTGTGGAAACCGGCGAACATCACCCCGGCCTCGGCCGTGGCACTGACCGAAATCATCGAACGGCAGGACATTCCCAAAGGTCTGTTCAGCCTCGTTATGGGCTCAGGCCGCAGCATCGGGCAGCGTTTGGTCGAAAGTCCTAAGGTCAACGCGATCTCTTTCACCGGCTCGGTTCCAGTAGGCAAGGGCATCGCGGCGGCGGCGATCCAGAACCTGACCAAAGTTCAGATGGAGATGGGGTCCAAGAACGCGCTGGCCGTGATGGACGACGCGGATTTGGATCTTGCGGTTTCGCTGGCATTGGGCGGCGCATTCGGCGGCACCGGTCAGAAATGCACCGCCTCGTCGCGGCTGGTGGTGCATGCAGGCATCCATGATGCTTTTGTCGAGAAACTCGTCGCAGGCGCGCAGGCGATGAAAGTTGGCCACGCGCTGGAAGAAGGTGTTCAGATGGGCCCCGTCGTAAGCCAGCAGCAACTAGGCGAGAACCTCGCCTATGTCGATCTAGGTAAATCTGAAGGGGCCGAACTGGCCTGCGGTGGACAGCGCCTAGAGATGCCGCATGAGGGCTTCTACATGTCGCCGGGCGTGTTCCTGAACACCACCAACGACATGCGCATAAACCGCGAGGAAATGTTCGCGCCGCTGACCAGCGTCATCAAGGTCGGCAGCTATGACGAGGCGCTGAGCGTGGTGAACGACACCAATTTCGGCTTGACCTCGGGCATCGTGACCAAATCTCTGGCCCGCGCCACCCATTTCCGCCGCAATGCGCGCACCGGCGTGGTGACCGTGAACCTGCCTACGGCAGGCACCGATTATCACGTACCCTTTGGCGGTCGCGGCGACAGCTCTTATGGGCCGCGCGAACAAGGCAAAGCGGCGGCAGAGTTCTATACCACCGTCAAGACCGCCTATATCAGCGCGGGCCCCGTCTGATGCGTATCGACGGGCTGCAATATGCCAACTGGTCGGAGAAGATTTTCCGCCAACTGCGCGAAGGCGGCGTGGATGCGATCCACGTCACCATCGCTTATCATGAGAATTTCCGTGAAACCGTTCTGAACTTTGAGAAGTGGAATCGCTGGTTCGAGCAATACCCGGACCTGATCATGAAAGGCCGTTGGGCCTGCGACATCGACATCGCGCGCGAAACGGGGCGGACGGCTGTGTTCTTCGGGTTTCAGAACCCATCCCCGATCGAAGACGATATCGGTCTGGTTGAGGTTCTACATGATCTGGGCGCTCGCTTCATGCAGCTGACCTATAACAACCAGTCGCTGCTGGCGACCGGCTGTTACGAGGCCGAAGACACCGGCATCACCCGCATGGGCAAGCAGGTGATCAAAGAGATGAACCGCGTGGGCCTTGTTGTCGACATGAGCCATTCGGCGGATCGGTCGACCATCGAAGCGGCGGAATTGTCCGAGCGCCCCATTGCCATCACCCATGCCAATCCGCACGAATGGTCACCTGCTTTGCGCAACAAGCGCGATGCGGTGATCCGGGCGGTGACGGAAAATGGTGGGATGCTGGGCTTTTCGGTCTATCCTCATCACCTGAAGGACAAGTCCGACTGCACGTTGGAGAGTTTCTGCGAGATGATCGCCCGCACGGCAGATACATATGGCGTCCAGCATCTGGGGATTGGCACCGACCTGTGTCAAGATCAGCCCGACAGTGTGGTTGAATGGATGCGCGTGGGGCGCTGGACAAAACAGATCGACTATGGCGAGGGTTCGGCCTCGGCCCCCGGTTTCCCGCCAATGCCGGGCTGGTTTCGGGACAATCGCGACTTCGGCAACATCGAGTCCGGCTTGCGCGCCACTGGCATGAACTCCGACGAGGTCGCGGGGATCATGGGCGGCAACTGGTACCGCTTCTTTGCCGATAATTTTGGGCCACAAGGCACATGATGGACCAAAACCCGCATATCGCACGCCGCGACCCGGCCACTGTGATGCGCCTGTCCCGTCTAGGATCGTTGCATCAATGCCGTCTAAGTTTCATGCGGCAATTGACCCGTCGGATGGCTGCCGAAAACTGGACGTTCACCCGCCCAGTCTTCCAGATTGATGAAAAGGGCGTCGGTCACGCGGTCTACACTGCACAAGGTCCGGAACGCGCTTATTCGTTGGTGGCGTTTGCCCATGATCTGCCACCCGAGCAACGCTCGGATCGTGTGATCGCCGAGGCATGGGACGCGACCTTTGCGTTGTTTGACGGAATTCCTGACCCGGAAGACATTGAGCGGCTTTCGCAAAACGTACCTCTGCAAGAGGCCGGGCGTGTAAGCGAAAGCGAGCTGTCCTTGTCACGGGCCAACCGCTCGGTGCGTCTGTGGGCACATGTCGTGGATCGTCTTGCCACCGGTCAGCAGCCCGACCTCGAACAGATTTACAAGGTCGGTTACCTGATGCGGACAACCGCCGTGTATGGCTCGGGCAAGTTCGGCGCGGCAGATCGTGAGAGGATTGCAGACCGAGACGAAGTCAGCGCGCCATTTCAGGCCGAGATGCTTTCGGTCTACCTGACGCGGACCTTCGTGCGCGATCTGGTGCAACATATGGCCCGCACCAAGGGTGGCGACCAGACCGCAGAGTTGAACCCGGAAATCGCGCGTTGGCTGGGTATAGGCAATTCGACCGGGCTAGGTATGGCGCCTTTCATCGTCAATCACCCGATCCTGTTCAACAACTGGATCATGGTCCGGGAAGAGGCGATCTCGCGGGTTCGGTCCATTGAGACCGCAACAGAGGCAGAAGCGGCCAAGTTTCGCAACATCTTCGCCCGTAGCAGATTGTCGATCTCGTGGTGGAAGTCCGAGCATCCAATCCAGATCGAAAAGCTCGCGGCGCTGAATGCTGACTTGTGCGCAATATCGGACTATCTCGACAAGACCGATCTGACGGGCAATCAGCCCTGGGACCGCTTGATACAGTGGTCTCAGGCTGCGCTCAGCGAAGAAGGGCAGGAGTTGCTGGCCTCGCTGATCCTTGAACCCTACGGAGAACTGGTCGATGGGCTGACCAGCTGTATGGCAGACAGCAACGGAGCGGCGCATGTGATTGATGGCACGATGACCGTTGGCGCGGTGCGCGACCTGATCCGCGCCAGCTTTGGCTGGGCAATGGATCTGGACTGGAACGCGCCCGAACACTGCGCGCGCGCTTGGTATGTGTCCGAGGAAAAGCTCGAGCCCCGGCTGGGTGAGCGGTTTGACGAACCGATTGCAGACTACGAACAGCCGCTTGCCCCGGCGCGCGACGCGGCTCTGGCCGAAAGCGCGCTTTCGGAATGGGCGGATGGTGCACCCATCGCCGAGTTCCTACTTGAACACCCTGAACACCGCCACACGATCCGTCGCGCGCAAATGAGCCGCGTCGCGCCTTACGGCGAAATTCGCGACAACACGATCAGCGCGGATGTTCTGCCGATCGACATGCTGCGTGCCAAACTCTCGTTCTTTGGCGCCACGCATTTCGATCCTCGTTCAGACCGCTGGGTGCGTATCTGCATGTATGCTGGCGCGCCTTATCCCGAAGAGTTAAGCAGCAAGACTGCCGATCTGTGGGTCTATCCGGAGCTTGGACCGTGAACGTATCGCTGAATGAGGTCGAAGCCACGGCCAAACGCGCCGCGCGCGGAGCCGGATACCCCTGGGGACTGGCGGAAGAGGTCGGCAAAGCCACACGTTGGCTATGCGCGCACGGGATTGATGGCACGAATTCCCTTGCGCAATTGTTGGAGCAAGGTCTGGCAGCCTCACTCAAGAATCACCGCCCGGTTGAGATGCAGTCGGCTTGGGCGGGGCAAGGTGTGCTTTGCCCGATCATCACGGGCGCTTTGCTGTCTGATCGGTCTGACCTGCTGCACGCAGGTCCCATACGTATCCAGAAGCTCGCAGTACCTGTTTTTCTGCTGCCCTTCGTAGCCTCGGCGGCACGCGCCCAGAATAACGTGATCACGCATACGTGCGATCTGTTCAGGGCCGCAACGGATGGCGATCGTCTAGAGGCGGGGCAGGATTGGCCATCGTTTTCTGATCACACCCAGATCACGCTGGGCGGCCAACTTACCACCCCTCGACCGCACGTGACCCGCGCAACCCCGGACCCGGTTTGCTGGGACACCCTCAACCGATTTGCCCATCGCACCTACGCGCCTGCTACCGATGAATCCCGACTGTTGGGTGCCGGCGCTGGCCTGTCCGACAATGACTGAATGAGAGAGCGACATGATCGAAACCCGTACCCTTAGCCTAGCTGAAATCGAGGATCTTTCTTTCCGTGCGTTGGTGTCCGCGGGCACCAGCGAAGAAAACGCGCGCCCATTGGCAATTGCAACCGCCGCAACCGAGGCGGACGGGGTAGCGAGCCATGGTCTGGCCTATATCCCGATCTATTGCGAACATGTTCAGTGCGGCAAGGTAGATGGGCAGGCCACCCCTCAGCTGTCCCAGCCGCGCCCCGGCGTAGTGACGGTCGACGCCGCGACCGGGTTCGCCCACACGGCGATCGACGCGGGGTTCGATGCATTGATCGCTGCGGCGCGTACGCAGGGCGTTGCGGTGCTGGCGATCCGCAACAGCTATAACTGCGGCGTGCTGGGGTATCACACCTACCGGCTGGCACAGGCTGGTTTTGTGGGACTTGGGTTCACCAACGCGCCCGCCTCCATCGCGCCGTCCGGGGGTGCCAAACCGGTGGTCGGAACCAACCCATTTTCAATCGCGGTCCCTGGAAACGACGGCCAACCCGCATTACTGATCGATCAAAGCGCCAGCACCATCGCCAAAAGCGAGGTCATGAAACACGCGCGCGAAGGCAAACCAATCCCGGTTGGCTGGGCGTTGGACGCAGATGGCAACCCTACGACCGACCCGAATGTTGGGCTTAAGGGTTCCATGGCCCCATCGGGTGGGTACAAGGGGGTTGGCGTTGCCCTGATGACCGAGGTTTTGGCTGCAGCGCTGACTGGTGCCACGCTTGGGATACACGCCTCACCTTTTTCGGGAACCGCCGGTGGGCCTCCGAAAACAGGCCAGTTCTTTATTGCAATTGACGCTTCTGCGACTGCGGATGACGCATTTTCTTCCAGAATTGTCGATCTTGTCGAAGCGATCCGATCTCAGAACGGCGCACATTTGCCCGGTGACGGCCGCCAGGCAAAGCGTTTGGTGGCCAAGAACGATGGTGTGGCTGTCAGTGTAGCGACCCTCGACAAAATAGAAGCTCTGCTGACGTAGGGCTCGATGGCGAAGCTCCGGGACGCTCATGAAGATCTTTCTGGAAATCAGGACACGTGCGAATAGGGAGGAAACACATGTCTATGAAGGAACCTTTTACCGATCTGGAGATCAAGCGATCTTCGGGCGGGTTTTATGAAGGGCACAGTGTTGAGATTGCCTTGCTGAGCAAGTCAATCATGGTCGCGCTGGTTATCTGGGCGCTTGTCTGGCCCGCAAATGCAAACGGAGTTCTTGGAAGCCTGAACTCGCGTCTGCTGGAAGATTTCAACGCCTTCTATATCATTATTGTCGGCTTTTTTGTCTTTTTCCTGTTTGTCGTGGCGGCGCTGCCGCAAACCGGTAAGCGGCTTATGGGCCCAGAGGGCGAAAAACCAGAATTCTCGGATTTCTCATGGTTTTCGATGATGTTTGGCGCGGGCTTGGGCGTCGGTCTCATGGTGTTCGCTACCGCTGAGCCTTTAGGGCTGTGGGGATCGAACCCGGTTGTCATCGCGGGCGATGTCGTCGGCAATAGCGAAGACGCATTGCAGTCGGGATATCGCTACACTTTCCTGCATTACGGATTTCACGCCTGGGCGATCTATGTGGTGACCGGTCTGTCGCTGGCCTATTACGCCTATACGCGCAACATGCCCCTGACTATTCGCACCGCGCTGACACCTCTGTTCGGCAAGCTGATGAACGGCTTCCTGGGCCACGTCGTGGATGTACTGGGCGTGGTGGCAACCATTTTGGGTGTTTCAGTTACCATCGGGTACGGGGTTTCGCAGTTCATCGACGGCCTATACGCCATTTCGGGTATGGAATGGATGATGGATCTGACCGGTGACGCACCAGCCCCCAGCACTGTTGGTCTGCTGGCTGGCCTCATTGTGATCATGGGCCTCTCAATCATCTCGGCTGTCTCTGGTGTTGGTCGTGGCGTCAAGTACCTGTCTAACCTGAACCTGGTGTTGTCGCTGATCCTATTGTTGGTCTTTGTTGTCTTTGGGTCGTTCCTGTTCGCGATGACGACTTACGCAACTGCATTTGTCGATTACATCCAGCACTTCATTTCGCTCAGCTTTGGTGCTTTCAATCCGCAATCGGCGGCGGCGTTTGATGCTGCCCTGCCGAGTGAAGCAGCGCCGTTTGCCGATGCGCTTTATGCCGGTGCGACCAATCCTTGGGGATCGTTTGACGGGTTCAAATCTGGCCTGGAAGGCGACGCCGCCGCGCTGCCGGAATCTGTTCTGGCTTCGGTCTACGCCGCAGGTGATCCGGGTCGGCAGTTTGGCTGGCAAGCGGGCTGGACCACGTTCTACTGGGCCTGGTGGATCGCGTTTTCGCCTTTCGTCGGCCTGTTCCTGGCGCGCATTTCCAAGGGACGCTCGGTGCGTGAGTTCATCATCGGTTGTGTCTTTGCCCCTGCGCTGGTCTGCTTTGCGTGGATGACCATTCTGGGTGGCACCGCGATCGATCTCGAACTGAATGGCACCGCCGAAGGCGCCATCATCGGGGCGTCGAACACCGCCAAGCTGTTTGTCACCTTGCAAGAGATGATCACCGGTGGGCTGTTGTCTGGCATCACCGTGATGTGCGTCGTCCTGATCATGACCTTCCTGGTCACGTCGGCGGACTCGGGCATTCTGGTGATGAACACCATCATGTCTGGCGGAGATCAGAACATCGGCAACAAGCACAAGATCGTCTGGGGCCTTATCCTGACAGCGGTGATTGGCGCTCTGATCCTCGCTGCGGGTGAAAACAATCCGATGGACGCCTTGCGAAATGCGATGATCATCGGTGCGCTGCCCTTTACGATGGTCATGGGCCTGATGTGCATAGCGCTCGCCAAGGCGCTTTATCGCGATGGTCTGAGGCAAAAGCAGACCACAGCACCTGCGGAATAAACCTAGGCACGGGCGGTTGTGATGCAACCGCCCGCTGTCGTCAGGCGCTTTTGCGCACGTCAACTTCAACTCAATTCAATGAAAATTCCAGTGGCAGAGACGCCACGTTATCGTGCACTATTCGAAGCATTATGTCGGACGTGAAGATGGTGTGCCCGGAGGGAATTGAATTTGGATGAAGGAGTGCCAATACATTGATTTAATGATATAAAACCATACGTAGAGCAGCTATATGTGGCGGTCCTGCGGAGGCGTATTGGCCAATATCATGACTAATATAAGCTACAATGTAACTTCGGCAATTGTTGAAGGAATATCCTTCGCAAGCTTCTCGATAGCCGAACACTTGCACCGACGCGTCCTCGCATTTAGTCAGGATTTCGTGAATGCACCGGGCAGCCTTCAGCTCAAAGCAAAGTTACTCTACAGACTTTGCAGATTCTCAGATACGCACCAAACATCATTTCGCCACCGTTTCTACAGTGAACTTTATTGGTCAGCTAAATAATAGCTGCCTCCTGTAACCGTGAATTCGCTGCCGGACGACACTAGAGCTGTCTCCTAAAACGGGAGAGGCAATCTGGCGCGAGACACAGGATGTCGCCAACCGAAAGTTCACCTCTAACGAGGATTCTGGCTTCTCGCCGCAAAAAAGATGATCCCGGCACAAATGTTCATGCTAATCCAGTAGAGTATTAGTGCAGATGCAAGTGAATAGACCAACGCAAAAAGAACAACCGACACGATTAAGTAACGGATCAATTGATCCTTTTGGTTATGCCAGCGCAATAGGGCCTCGCTAATTCCAAGGAGCAACATTAAGATAGGGAGTAAATTTAATCCAAAAAACAGATGATCTTGTTCCGAAAGATCACTAATTAACAAAAAGCTAACGCCTTTCAATTCATCCGAGCCTCCAAAAATAAAGATCGCCGAAATCAGAAATGGAATCATAACAACGAACGAAGTTCCGGCGACGATCGATTTAATTGGATGATAGCCGTGTTTTTCATAAACTTTTTCAACTACTTCGAATCGTTTTTCGCCTTTTAGTCCAGCAGCTTGCTTTGCGATATCGATGTCGACCAACTGCTTGACCGCAAGAAATTTATCCTCGGACTTTTTCGCCCACTTCTTAAGCGGGATGGTCAAAATCGAGATCACCATTGCAAGCAGAATTATCGATAGCCCAGCAGAATTCGTTGCTGTCCACATCAAATCGAACAGCAAGTCCATCGGATATATAACCGGCAACAGGACCGTATAAACAACATCCCCTATCACTGTGGCTCAATATGGTAAATCACGCGCTTACCGCCTTTGAGGTCTTTGGAAGTACGCACTTTAAAGCGCTCTTTTAGCTCGTGCTCGAAGGCCACGCGGTCGTAATCCAGATACTGTTCCGTTTTGTTCTGCAGCAATTTGACGACCATCTCGTCGTGCCGATCAACGAACTCAATAACGATGTCGCAATTGAAAGACCGCAACCAGTCTAGGAATAATGCCATCGGGATATTGGCAGAAATCCGAATGTGGTGGACAAGGGCCAGAACCAGAATTGCATCTGGATTGGCGCGACTGTCGAATGAAGAGCGTTCCTTGCCTGCCCATCCCTGATTGGGGGAGACGTTGGACAAATCCAGCACTAACGGCAAGATGTTGTTGTGCACCGAGTGACTGGATTCATGCATAAACAGTTTCTGGACCGCATCGTGGTCGCCATCAGCTGCAATGACCAAGTCTGCATGTTCCGCAGCAATTTTTGAAAAAGTGCCTGTGTTGCAGCCGATATCCATTAGGCAATAAGGTTTCTTTTCTTGTACGAACTTTTGTACGAAACCTTTTTTCGCTTGGAGTTCCTCGTCATCGTAAGTGTGGGTTTTGTCGTATTCCGACCAGTCCGTGTGCTCGATGTTCACAGAGAGCGACTTGACCAGTCGCGTTACACTTTCAACAAGTGCCAGTACGTATTTTCGACTGACTTTGCGCTGACTTCGGTCCTGAGCGGGAACGGCATCGCGTTCACGCGCCTCAATCCGCTTTTCTACGCGAGCAGGTAGCATGATGTGGCTAGCGACACCGCGCTTGAAACGGGAGAAACCTCTGAAAAAGTTCGCAGCCTCAACCGGAGGTATACCGTCCAAGTAGGACCGTAATAATGGAAGGTGATTGATGCCCAGATGACTACGCATCATCAACGGCGTCAGAAAACAGCAACAAAACTGTCGGTATGCCAACCAGGGTTCGCCTTCCTGCCAAGGCACAAACGATGGGATGTCAATAAAGACTGGTGCCGTACCTTCAAACTGGATGTTAAAAGGTGTTGAGTCCTTAATGGTCCACCCAGCTTCCAGCGCGTCGGTCAAGATACGCAGATGCAATAGAGCCGCTCGTCTTAGCATGGCGAACGACCATTCGTAAGAGTAAGAAACGATCGAGACAGGCTCATGCTGCATCACACCTGCCCATCCGGCTTCTAGGATTTCCTTTGCAACAGGATCGTCAGGCGCGCAAAGCTTGGTTTTTACAACGCGCTTTTCGATTTCAAGTTGTTGGTAGAAGGGCTCAGTCTGGAGCTTTTTGAAGTTCTCAAGCGTTTTATTGTCGACGCCTCGAAAAATCGCAGAACTGCCATTTTCGGGTAAGTCAATTGTATATACACGGCTGCTGGGGTCACGAAAGGAGCCGCTGTTTGCCTTAGTCATCGAGCGCTCGACTGTCTTCTTCATCGCTTTTTGTGCCAAATATCTTTCGCTTCAGCTTATAGAAGTATTTGCGGAACGTGTAAGCAATCGCTGCGAAGAACCCGAGAATTGTGGTTACAATGACGCTCCCCGAACCTGGATCCACGTATGCCAGAGCAACGGATGGGTGCACAATGGCAGCGGCAATGATGAGCAATGCCAATTTCTTGCGGCTATTCATATACATAGTCCTCGAATTTATCACTTACGCCGTCAACGCTTTGGTTGATTCTATAGACTTGATCCAGTTCCTGATAGCGACCCTCGGTCAGGCACTTTAAGATTGCTTCCGCACCTTGAACGCTCGTCGTATACGTCTGCTCATTTCTCAGGTCCACATAGGTTTTACAACGTCCCTTCGGAAAAACGCCCCCTAATATCCCAAAACGGTCATGTACAAAGAACTCTGGATCTTTCGCAAAACGGGTCTCCCAAGTTCCCCGGCTCCGCCAAGGGCCGTGATCACCGAAGATATAAAGAATCGCCGTGGGATCTTCCCGCTCAAGCTGGTCCAGAAGCTGGTTCAACGTTTGCTGTGCTTCCAAAGAACGCTCCAGGTAGAAGTCATTGTAAGCGGCATCGGCTTCTTCGTCTTCGATCAAAAAGTCTTTGCCGGTGTGACCTGGGGAGTAGATGGAGGCCAGTAAGAACTGCGGCTCCTTTTGACGTGACAGATAAGACACGAAATCAAGTACATGTGCTGCTTTGTCGACCTTTGTATCGGACTTGTTTTTGTCGATGAATCGGCAGAGACCAAACAACGACACCTGTCGAAACTTGCTATCATTGAATTCGCACGCGCCCGCTGTTCGCGACGGAATATGATACCGATCCACATAGCTGCCCTGTTCGGTCCCAAAGTATTTTCCGGCATAGGCCGTGTTGATTTCGTAACCATTGTTGCGGAAAATTGCGTTTAGTCGACCGTCGTACTTACCCGTATAGAGTTCAAAACTTTTACGTTTGCCGCGATCAAATTCATCAACCTCCATCCGTAGCATTAGATTCATCGCATATTTTGTGGGGACACGGACCGAAAACAGATTCTCGAACCTGTCCATTCTGGTATAAACCGGTTCGTGGAAAGCTGTCTCTTCAATGCCCATGTAGCGAGATGTCAGGCTTTTGGGGTGAATTGAGTCAAACGAGATAAGATAGACATTTGGTTTTGTATCAAACGTGATATCTTCGATGCCTGGAAACTCTGTGTTTTCAGCCTCTCCATTCGCATCCAGCATGTCCCGCCCAGGGACAAGGATGAAAATCACAGCCACGATTACAGCAACTATTGCCCGGCCCCGAACACCCAAGCTCAGAACGATGTAAGTCAAATAGATCGCAAGGAGGCAAAGGCCAGCCATTGCTATCATCGGAAGCAATACGAATGCTTCGACCATCGACCAATTAATCGAAAAAACAGCGGCAGCGAAAAGCACACCCGTCAGAGCTCGGGTCGCAATTGCAAGCTTTGAAGGCAACAAATTTGCAACGACAACCATTGCAATAAGGGCGGAAGAACAGGCCAGAAAGGCTGTTCTGATGTAGTCCAACTCAACGGGGCGAAATTCATTTCTAGCGCTGAAAACTGTATCCAGCGTAAAAATCGATAGCGCTACAACTAATATGAATGCGCTTAAGAAAATACCCATGAGTCTTTTGCGATTATTCATTGCAGAGAAATCAACTTTCGGTCTTCAGACGAGTGTTTAGTGAAAAGTACCATTTTCTTCAATTGCGGGTGGTTAAGGCTGGTTGAGAGCTCGAGAGGGACCGGTACTACACACTAGGGCTTTTGAAAAGTAGCTAGAGACAGTTCCGAGAGATTTTTAACGTGTTTTGCAGATCGGTCTTCGATGCAATCTGATTGGAACTAGCTCGCGGGCTCTAGTGATTTGGTTTTCTTCCGTTGGACTGGTCCTCCACTATGTTTAGGAAACCGGAGGAGGCACATGGCAGACAGGCGATCGAAGCCCGGGGAGGCAGTCACGAAATTGCGACAGATTGAAGTTCTGGCAGGGAAAGAGGTACCACTTTGCCTAACGTGAGGAGCATTGCACGTCAGAGCCACCCGTCTCGATGGTGACCAAAAGGTCCCGTAGGGATCAGATTGAAATAGACCGGTCTGGCACCTTGACGGGAGATCTCAGCCCAGGCCCTGGCCATTCCGCAGCTGGTTCAAAGTCGTCATAATCGTCCACCACGTCATCACCCATGTGGACGTACCGCTTTAGTTCCATGAGGCGGCAGCGGCATGCATTAGTGCAAAGACAGAACTGCACCTCGTCGGTACCTAAAGGGCGCTTATTGATCGTCCATCGGTAGCTTCAATCCTTTTTCGTCTCGAAGGTAGTCACACTAATCTGCAATGTCCTTAGGCCTTACTCGAGAGATATCCTCGTGCTCCGGATAGGCAGCCAACGTGTCTTTCTTATGAGCGAAGTCTCAATCGTTGCATACATTCCCGTTGCTCAGGTGGTCTTTCTGTCACCGCTCCGTGAGATGGGTGAGTGCTGGGCCTTCTGCCGCCTTTTTTTGATACGCCTTCGGGTTCCCATTCGGGGAAACGCATGACCTGAGGGTCCGGGGTGAAATCGCCTTCCGTTCTCTTCAACTGCTGGCTAGCCGCCTGAATCCAAGACCTGTGGACTTCACGTAGTAATCGCGCACGCGTCGGTTCGTCTAAAGCAATACCTTCTTCCGCCAGTATCTCGTCAGCACATCTCCGTACCATTTTTTAATAGCGCCTTCGGTAGCTTCCGCTTGTTGGCTCAGGTGCAGTACACGGTTCCATATCTCAGGTTCACCCGGTTCACTATCTAGCATTTCCATCAGGCGGAAATACACGCGACCAGAAAGAGCAACGATCTTTTTCAAAGGGAGGGTTTCAGGCTTTGACCGCGGGCACGCCCACTGCTTTTGGATTTTGGCGTATTCAGCCGCAAATCTCTCTTTGGCCTCTGCAGGGTCTCTGGTGCGGAGTGACTTTGACACCTCGGCACGGTCGACGATTCCCTTAAGGTCCGCCGGAACTCGCACCCTGATGTAGTATATTCCGCTGTTTTTTGTCTTTGCCTGGTGTAGGCATGATAAGCGTCACTGTGTAGAACTCCTATGTAGGAGACTGCAAGCGCAAGCCGCTGTTTTATCGTAAGTTTCTGATGTAAATAAGGAAATCATGGTGCTGCTGGAGAGAATTGAACTCTCGACCTCTCCCTTACCAAGGGAGTGCTCTACCTCTGAGCTACAGCAGCGCTGTGGGCGGGTGATTAGACTCAAACGAAACGCGGCGCAAGGGTGTCTGGACGGTTTTTTTCTACTCCTGTAGAGAAAGGCAATGGCAGACAAAAGTTCACCTAAAAAACACGGCAAGTCCGGGGAAACGCGCGAAGACCGTCTAAAGGCGGCGCTAAAAGCGAATATGGCGCGGCGCAAGGCTCAGGCCAAGGCGCGAGCCACCTCCGGGGACAAAGCCGGCAAGGACGAGGGATAAGAGCAAATGGATTCGATTCTGGTAACGGGCAATGGCCCGCTGAACGGGCAGATTCCCATTGCGGGGGCCAAAAATGCGTGTCTGACGCTGATGCCCGCGACCTTGCTCAGCGAAGAACCGCTGACGTTGACCAATGCGCCGCGTTTGAGTGACATCAAGACCATGACGGCGCTGCTGCGGTCGCTGGGGGCCGAGGTGTCTTCGCTGCAGGATGGTCAGGTCATTGCGATGTCCAGCCATGACCTGAACAGCCACACGGCGGATTATGACATCGTGCGAAAAATGCGCGCTTCGAACCTGGTGTTGGGGCCGATGCTGGCGCGGCTGGGGCAGGCCGTGGTGTCGCTACCTGGTGGATGTGCAATTGGCGCGCGCCCGATGGATTTGCATGTCGAAGGGCTTGAGGCGCTGGGCGCCGAGATCGAGCTTGAAGATGGCTATTTGCACGCGAAGGCGTCGGGCGGGCTGAAAGGTGCTGTGCATGAGATGCGCTTTGCCTCGGTTGGCGCGACCGAGAACATCGTCATGGCCGCCACGCTGGCCAAGGGCACCACGGTGCTGAAAAACGCCGCGCGCGAGCCCGAGATTGTCGATCTGGTCGAATGCTTGCGCAAGATGGGCGCTCAGATTTCGGGTGAGGGGACCTCGACCATCGAAATTCAGGGTGTCGATCGTCTGCACGGCGCGACCCATCAGGTGGTGACCGACCGGATTGAGCTGGGCACTTATATGCTGGCCCCGGCGATCTGCGGGGGCGAGGTTGAGCTGCTGGGCGGACGCATGTCGCTGGTCGAATCCTTCGCCGCCAAGCTGGATGCGGCGGGGATCAGTGTTTCTGAAACCGACAAGGGGCTAAAAGTTTCTCGTAAGAACGGGCGTGTGACCTCGGTCGATGTGGTCACCGAACCCTTCCCCGGCTTCCCGACCGATCTGCAGGCTCAGATGATGGCGCTGATGTGCACTGCCGAGGGTGTGTCCGTGCTTGAAGAGCGTATTTTCGAGAATCGCTTTATGCATGCGCCCGAACTGGTGCGCATGGGCGCGAATATCGAGGTACATGGCGGCACGGCCACCGTAACCGGGGTCGAACGATTGAAAGGTGCTCCGGTGATGGCGACAGACCTGAGGGCCTCGGTCTCGCTGATCCTTGCCGGAATGGCGGCGGAAGGTGAGACGGTTGTCAGCCGGGTCTATCATCTGGACCGCGGATATGAACATGTGGTGCGCAAGCTGGAAGGCGTGGGCGCAAAGATCGAACGGATTAAGGGTCAATGACAGACGCAAGTTTCAAAGATGGCCGCGAGGCACCGCTGAACCTCGGAGCCGAGGATGCGGATGATCTCCAGGTGATTGCGACCCTGACGCAGGATGCGGTTTTCCCGGTGACCGAGATGACATGGCAACCCGGCCAGCGCCGCTTTGCGCTGTTGCTCAATCGCTTTCGTTGGGAAGACAAGGATGCCGCTGCCCGGCGCGGTCGCGCCTACGAGCGGGTGCAGGCCGTTTTGATGTTCGGCTCGGTTCTGTCGGTAGCCAGTCAGGGCATCGACCGCAGCGACAAGGACATGATCCTGTCTCTGCTCTCGGTCGAATTCGAGTCAAGCGAGGATGGTGCGGGACAAATCCTGTTGACCTTGGCAGGCGACGGCGCGATCCGCCTGTCGGTTGAGGCCATCGATGCAACGCTCAAGGATGTGACGCGTCCCTACAAGGCGCCTTCTGGACAAGCGCCCCATCACCCCGAGTGAAGAATAAACGTGGCATCGCTCAGGCCTTCCCGAATCCGCCACGCGGCATCGCGGTGCGGCGGGCAACCGTGTTTGATGTATTCGACATCAGCCGTGTTCTGATCCGATCGATCCGTGACCTCTGTCGGGCGGATCATCTAGATAATCCCGAAAACCTTTCCCGCTGGTCTGCCAATAAGGATCCGGCTTCGGTCCGAAACTGGATCGATAATGGAGCAATCCTTTGGGTCGCTACGCAAGTAGGAGTGGTTACTGCAGTGGGCGGTTTAAGTGGCGAGGGTGAGATATCTCTGCTCTATGTCGATCCCGATCACGCAGGGCGCGGGCTCGGTGCAGCGCTGCTGCACCGGTTGGAAGAGGAACTGCAAGCACGTGGCGCCTCTGAGGCGCATCTGCACGCGACCAAAACGGCACATTCGTTCTATCTGGCGCACGGCTGGCATGATGTCGGCGACCCGACGGAATGGCACGGCATCCCCCAATTCCCGATGCGCAAATCGCTGCACCCAGCGGCCTAAGGGTTGAGGCCACCCGGCCCGGGCGATAAGACCCGTTGAAACGCTTCCGGAGTCTCTCACATGCCCGCTTTCCTCGATACGACCTCCGCCGATTTCGAAACTGCATTTCAGGCGCTGTTGTCCGCCAAGCGCGAGGACAGCCCCGATGTGGATGCGGTTGTGGCGCAGATCATCGATGATGTGCGGACCCGTGGTGATGCTTCGGTGATCGAACTTACCGCGAAATTCGACCGGCTGGAGCTGACGCCCGAGACCATGGCCTTTTCATCCAATGAGATCGCCGAGGCCGTCGCGCAGGTCACGCCCCAGGACCGCGCCGCGTTGGAACTGGCAGCAGAACGCATTCGTGCATATCACGAAAAGCAGATGCCCGAGGATCATCAGTGGACCGATGAGGCAGGCGCAACACTCGGCTGGCGCTGGTCGGCGGTGTCGGCTGCGGGGCTTTATGTGCCGGGCGGATTGGCTTCATACCCGTCGTCGGTTTTGATGAACGCAATACCTGCGAAGGTGGCGGGCGTAGACCGGTTGGCCATTGTCGTCCCCACACCTGAGGGTCAGGCAAACCCGCTGGTCCTGCTGGCGGCACAACTGTCGGGCGTGGATGAGATTTATCGCATCGGCGGCGCGCAAGCTGTGGCCGCGCTGGCTTATGGCACCGAAACCATTGCGCCGGTCGATAAGATCACCGGCCCGGGCAACGCCTTCGTGGCCGCCGCGAAACGCCGTGTATTCGGCAAAGTCGGCATCGACATGATCGCGGGCCCCTCGGAAATTCTGGTCATTGCAGACAAGGACAACGACCCCGACTGGATCGCGCTGGACCTGCTCAGCCAGGCCGAGCATGACGAAAGCGCCCAATCCATTTTGATCACGGATGACGCAGAATTTGGTCAAGCCGTGACGCAAGCGGTGGAAAAACGTCTTGAGACCCTGCAACGCCGCGCCATCGCCCGGGCCAGCTGGCGCGACTTTGGTGCCGTAATCACTGCGCGCGATCTGGACGAGGCTGCCGCGTTGTCCAACCGCATCGCGCCCGAACATCTGGAACTCTGCGTGGCCGACCCGGTGGCGTTAAGCCAGCAAACGATCCATGCCGGTGCCATTTTCCTTGGCCAGTACACGCCCGAAGCCATTGGCGATTATGTCGGCGGCCCCAATCACGTGCTGCCCACAGCGCGTTCGGCGCGCTTTTCGTCTGGCCTTAGCGTGATGGATTTTCTCAAACGCACAACGCTCAGCCAGATGACACCCGAAGCTTTGCGCGCCATCGGCCCGGCGGCTGAAACGCTTGCGCAATCCGAAAGCCTCGAAGCGCATGGCCTGTCCGTTTCGGCGCGCCTTAACCGGCTGAATGGCTGAAGTGACGCAATGACTTGGCACGCATGGCGCTTCTGTACGTTGCTCAATGAAAATCGTTGTTATAGGTCTGTGCAGACGCAAGGATTGTGACCGTTAAGATGACCCGTATTTCGCATATCGAACTGGACGACCGAAATCTGCCCCCGCCGACACCGGAGATCGAGCAGGAGCGGAAGGTCGCCATATATGATTTGCTTGAAGATAACTCGTTCACGCTGCCAGCGCGCGACGATCGGATGATCCCCGACGGGCCCTACCATGTGCAGCTATCAATCCGTGACAAGCGACTGGTTTTCGATATCGCCACCGAAGCCAGCGAGAAGGCGGCTGAGTTTCATCTGTCGCTTGGTCCATTCCGGCAGGTCGTAAAAGACTATTTTCAGATCTGCGAGAGCTATTTCGATGCGGTGAAAACACTGCCGCCCAGCCAGATCGAAACGATCGATATGGCTCGGCGCGGCATCCACAACGAAGGCAGCCGCGTGTTACAGGAAAGGCTGGAAGGCAAAGCTGAGGTTGATACTGATACTGCCCGCCGCCTTTTTACGCTCATCTGCGTCCTTCATTTTGGAGGCTAACGGGTGACGCCTCTGCCGCAGTCCATTCTGTTCTGTTGCGACCACAATTCGGTTCGGTCACCCATGGCCGAAGGCATCATGAAGAAGTTTTACGGCACCGGCACCTATGTGCAATCCGCCGGTGTGCATAACGATCTTGAGATCGATGGGTTCTGCATCGCAGCCTGTCAGGAGATTGGCGTTGAGCTGTCCCGTCACCGCTCGCGTTCTTTTGACGAAATGGAGCAATGGGGCGATGACCTCAGTTCATTTGATCTGATCGTGGCCCTGTCACCCGCCAGCCAGCGAAAAGCGCTGGAACTGACGCGTTTTTTTCACCTGGATGTCGATTATTGGCCAATTATGGACCCTACCGGACTAGGTGAAACCCGCGAGGACAAGCTACGTCATTATCGACAAACCCGAGATCAGATCATCGCGCATCTGAAAGACCGCTGGGGTGAACCGACGGAGTGACCATGAACCCGACCGTGAAAACTTACTTTGATGCCTTCAATGCCGGTGACGTGGATGGCATGTTGGCCTGCCTGTCGGATGACGTGGCCCATCATGTCAACGAAGGTCAGATTCGCGTCGGCAAAGAGAAATTTGCCGCCTTCTGCGCGCATATGAACCGCTGCTACCGCGAGAACCTGACGGATATCGTGATCTTTGAAGCCGAAGGCGGTACCCGTGCTGCGGCTGAGTTCATCGTCAACGGAACCTATCTGGAAACTGATGAAGGTCTGCCAGAAGCGTATGGGCAGACTTACCGCTTGCCTGCGGGTTCGTTTTTTGACCTTAACGACGGCAAGATCACCCGCGTGACCACGTTTTACAACCTTGCGGACTGGACCAAACAGGTCTCGAATGGCTGAGATTTCGCAGGTCCGCGCAATGACCGGATCGACATTGGTCGACGCGTTGGATGAAGTCGCGCGCCTGCGGATCGACGTATTTCACGCTTGGCCATATCTCTATGATGGCGATCTGAAGTATGAGCGGAAATACCTGCAGTCCTACGTCGATAGCGCCATGGCCATCGTTGTCGGAGCGTTCGACGGTGATACTTTGGTGGGTGCTTCGACGGGTGCACCTTTGACGGATCACGCCGACGATTTCGCGGCCGCGTTCGAAGGCTCGGGCCTATCGCTGGGCGATATCTTCTATTGCGCAGAATCGGTTCTGCTGCCGGAGTATCGCGGGCAGGGAGCAGGCCATACGTTCTTTGATCTGCGCGAAGCCCACGCCCATGCGATGGGATTCACCAAAAGCGCCTTCTGCAGTGTAGTACGCCCTGACGACCACCCCATGCGACCAGATCATTACCGCCCGTTGGATGCCTTCTGGCGCGCGCGGGGATATGCGCCGCTTCCTGGCGTCGTGGCGCTATTCTCGTGGAAGGATCGAGGCGACGATTGCGAAACCCAAAAGCCGCTTCAATTCTGGATTCGGGATTTATAAGCCATCCATGCGCGTCGCGCCGGGTGTTTGAAACGGGTTGTGGCATTGTGAGTTGGCGATGACATGTGCGGCCGAATTTGCCTGAAACACCCTATGATTGTATAGTTTCACCTATTCAATTGCGCGTTTTCATGGGGAAATTTGATGAAGTCCGTTTTCAATCGCCTGATTCCGGCCTTGGTGCCGCTGACTTTGATCACCGGTTGTGCCTACGAGAACAGGGCCTTTAATGCCGAGCAAACCGTGCTGTCGAATACATCGGGAGACGTTATCCAGCACGCTGTAGGGATCGGGGGTGCGTTTGAAACGGCACCAAAAACATTTCAGTCCACCAGCCTGTTGCTTGAACGCGGTCCTATTCGTACGTCGTATTACGCGCTGCAACTTTCAGATGCCTACAAAAGGCTGGGCGACGAAGCAGCGCGCAATCGGGACCTGACAGCGGCGGCACTGATCACTGTAGCAGGCGGTGCCGCGCTTGGAAGTGCGGCCTCGATCTCAGGGAAAGACCTGGCCTTGGTCTTGGCCGGTGGAGCTTTGATCAATGAAGGCGTTAAATACGTAAACCCTAACAGCGCGGCGCAGGCTTTCTACGTGGCATCCGAGTCAATGGCATGTGCAAGTACTGCGATTGCCGCCCATGTGCCTGTGGACACTCCACCTGACATTCGTGTGTCTTCTCTGACCCTTTGGTACATTCGAAAAATTGAGGTTTTGCTGCGCGCGGGATTGAAGCGGGACGTACCGGACTGGAACACGTTGCTCAAAAACCTTGGTTTGACGAGGCAAGGAGCCAATGACGTGGACGCTCTGCGAGCTGGAGACATAAACCTCAGTGCATTGGAAGTAGACTTGAAAAAGTGCCTGAGGCGAGAACCGGTCGAGAAAGGTTAAGCCAAGGCTCTGTACGTCGTGCGGTGGACTTTTCCGTAGAACAAAAAAATACGCCTCTGTTTTTGACCTCAATCCGAAAACTGCCGCCGTTTTGCCGCGCGGATCTCGCGAGCTTGTTGTTCTTGTCCAACGCGAAATGAATCCTCGACGAAATCCATATGCGTGCGTGCGGCGGTTTCTGCACGGTCCGGGTCGCCATCGATGATGGCCTGCGCGATTGCCTTGTGCTGATCAAGCAGTGCTTCACCCGTGCCGTCCATCGAGCGCAGGAAGCGGCGGTTGTAGAACACGCCTTGGCGCGTGAGGTCATAGATGGATGCCATCATGTGGATAAGGGTCGTGTTTTGGCTCGCATCGACAACGGCGGCGTGCAGTCGAAAATCAGCCTCTTCACTGGCATCCTGATCGTCATTCTCCCAGGCTCGCTGCATTTCATCGATGATTTCTGCAATCCGTTCCTTGTCGGACTGTGTGGCGCGCTGTGCGGCGAGGCGGCTGGCAAAGGCCTCTTGCTCGCGCCGGTATTCAAGATAATCGTAGAAAGCACTGCCGTGCCGGGCATAGAGAGACAGAAGGGCGGGCGACATAGCACGACCGGTCAGTGGGGCGATAAAGGTGCCCTCGCCATGTCGCACGGTCACCAAGCCGCGATTTTCGAGGATTTGGAGTGCTTCGCGCAGCTTGGGGCGTGAAACGCCTAGGGCTTCCGCAAGCTCCCGTTCAGACGGGATTTTGCGACCCTCTTTCAGGATTCCATCAACAATCATTGTCTCGATTTGTGCGACGACCGCATCGGCAATTGATTCGTGACCAACGGGATCAAAGAGGCTGTTCGTGCTCATAATTCCTGTCCGGTAGTTAGATTAGAGATCGTCGAAGTTGTTTATAATATTTACCACTAGCTTTCGACATTGCAAGAAAAACTACCCAAAAATACGGATACTCGCTGCGCGTATAAGCGTATGTTTTTATTGAGTGTCACAAAATTATTCGAAAATTCCGGGTTATGAAAGGTCAATCTTGGTTATGAGCCACATCACCACGGCGTAGCCAAATTGGTAAATTAAATTGTTGACTGAATGACAAGGTAAATAATATTTACCACTTAAGCCGTGCTCGCGGCGAGAGTGACAGCCAGACCACCGGCTGATCTTTACCTTGGAGGAGAACCCATGAAGACCACCCTGACATCGCTTGCCGTTGCGGCCTCGCTGCTGGCAGCCCCGGTTGCCCACGCGGCGGATAAGATGCTGCTGAAAACCCCAATCGCGTTTTCAACCGCTCTACCGGGCCTCGGCTCGCCGATCCCGCGCGTGGCCGAACAGCTGGACCTGATGTCCGGCGGCACGCTGAAGATGAAGGTTTACGAACCGGGCAAGCTGGTCCCGCCGTTTGAAATTCTGGATGCGGTGTCTTCAGGCAAGATCAATTCGGGCTATACCACCGCCGGCTACTGGGCGGGTAAGATCCCGGCTGCACCGCTGTTTTCGGCCGTTCCGTTTGGCCCTGAGGCGGGCGAATACATGGCGTGGCTGTACTATGGCAACGGCATGAACCTGTATCAGGAGATGTATGATCAGGCAGGCTTCAACGTCCATGTCATTCCCTGCGCAATCATCGCCCCCGAAACCTCGGGCTGGTTCGCGAATGAGATCAACAGCCCCGAAGACCTGAACGGCTTGAAAATGCGCTTTTTCGGTCTGGGTGGCGAAGTGATGCAGAAGCTGGGTGTGGCCACCTCGCTCCTGCCCGGAGGTGAAATCTTCCCGGCGCTGGAAAAAGGCGCGATCGACGCGACCGAATTCTCGATGCCTGCCATCGACGCACGCCTCGGCTTCCACAAGTTGGTCAAGTACAACTACTTCCCCGGCTGGCACCAGCAAGCGACGGTGTTTGAACTGATGATCAACAAGGACGTCTGGAACGAAGCCAGCGATCAGCACAAAGCGATCATCGAAAATGCCTGTAAGGCTTCGATGGCTGACAGCTTTGCCGAAGGTGAGGCGATCCAACACGCTGCGCTGCTGGACAACGTTGAAAACAATGGTGTTCAGATCAAGCAGTGGAACGACGAGATGCTGTCGACCTTCCGCGCGACCTGGGAAGAGGTTGCCGCAGAACAGGCCGCCAACGACGAATTCTTTGCCAAGGTTCTGGCCGACATGAACGAATTCCGTGACGGTTATGCGGTCTGGAAAGAGAACGCATTCCTCCCCCGCAAGTAAATTTGCCGCTTGCGATTATCCGGGGGCGGCTTCCTTCCGCCGCCCTCGGACCCTTCTGATTTTCTTTATTTTCCCCAACGACCCGGGCGCATTCACGTCCCCACTGCCGAACTCTTGAGGAGGAGACCATGGCCGAGACACAGCGTCATCAGGACGACCCGATTGAAGTCTATGAAAGCATCCTTGAGCATGGGGAGCCCGATCGCCAGAAACTGGCCGTTGCCATCGACAACGGCGTCAAGGCGGTGGGTCATGTGGTCATGTGGGCCAACTTGCTGCTGGTTGCGGCCATCGTTTCGCAAGTGGCGATGCGCTATCTGCTGAACCAGAACTATCCCAAGCTGGATGAGATTCAGTGGCATTTCTATGGTCTGGTGACGATGGTCGGTATCTCGTATGCCTTGGTTACTGACAGTCATGTGCGGGTGGACTTGCTGCACATGCAGCTCAGCCAGCGCGCGCGCCGGATCATCGAGATCATCGGAATTTTCACCCTGCTCGTGCCGTTCATCTATCTGATGATCGATCAGGGCTATGACTATTTCTACGAAAGCTGGAGGGTCAACGAATCCTCGGACAGCCCCACCGGCCTGCCCGCGCGTTGGGCTTTGAAAGGTGTGATCCCGGCCAGTTTTGTATTGCTGGCATTGGCTGCGGCGGCACGGCTGATCCACGATGTGCACGCCCTGTTCGTCAATCTCGACGAGGAACGGCAGGGCAAGGGCCTGCGTCTGATCGTCTGGGCGCTGGTGTGCTTTGCTCTGGTGGCGACCGCGCTGACCTTCCTGGTGGAAACGACCGAGGAAAAACTGGTCATCGCGATGTTCTTGACCTTCATCGCGCTGCTTTTCACCGGCTTCCCGGTGGCATGGACGCTGGCCGGGGTTGGTGTTGCCTATTGCGGTCTGGCCTATCTGTTCGACAACGGCCTGATGAACTGGACCGGGCTTGAGGAAACGCTGACCGGTCTGGACTATCTGACGCTGGGCGCGGTGGTGAACCGGGTCTATGCCACCATGTCGAATGCGGTTCTGGTCGCGCTGCCAATGTTCATCTTCATGGGCCTGATGCTGGACGAATCCGGCGTGGCCGAGCGTTTGATGTCCTCGATGCAGCGCCTGTTCGGCACGGTGCGCGGCGGGCTGGCGATCACGGTAACGATGATCGGCATCATTCTGGCCGCCTCGACCGGGATCATTGGGGCGTCTGTGGTTCTGTTGGGCGTGCTTTCGCTGCCGTCGATGATGGAGCAGAAATACAGCCCCTCATTGGCCGCCGGTGTGGTCAGCGCTTCAGGCACGCTGGGCATCCTCATCCCGCCGTCGATCATGCTTGTCATCATGGCGGACCAGATGGCGCTATCGGTCGGCGACCTATTTATGGCTGCAGTGTTCCCCGGCGTGATCATTGGCGCGCTCTACCTGACCTATATTTTTGTCATCGCCTTGATCAAACGCGACGTGGCCCCAGTACCCGAAGGCGCAACCCGTCCTGACTGGAACGCAGTCAAGGACGTGCTGATTGCAGTCTTGCCGACGCTGGCCCTGATTCTCGCCGTGCTGGGCTCGATCTTCGCGGGTTTGACCACACCGACCGAAGCCTCGGGCGTGGGTGCGCTGGGGGCAACCCTGCTGGCGCTTGGATATCGCAAACTGACGTTGACCAAGCTGATCAACGTGCTGAAAGCAACGTTCAACACCACCGCCTATATCTTCGCGATCTTCCTTGGTGCGACGGTGTTCTCCTATGTCTTGCGCGAACTGGGCGGCGACGCGCTGATCGAGGATATGATCCACGGTACCGGGCTTGGCCCAAATGGCACTGTCTTCATGATCCTGTTCATCGTCTTCCTGCTGGGCTTCGTGCTGGACTGGATCGAGATCACGCTCATCGTTCTGCCCTTGATGCGCCCCATCGTGAACGGGCTGGGCCTGGATATCGACGGCTTCGGTGTCATCGATGAACCTGCGCTGGTGTGGTTCGTAATCCTTGTGGCGGTGACGTTGCAGACCTCTTTCCTGACACCTCCGGTTGGATTTGCGCTTTTCTATCTGAAAGGGGTCTGCCCGCCCGAGATCAAGCTGACTGACATCTACAAAGGGATTATCCCATTCGTGATCCTGCAGCTGACCGGCCTGTTCTTTGTCTTCTTGTGGCCGCAACTGGCCACGTGGTTGCCCTCGGTCGCGTATTAACGGAGGGTAGCGGGATGAACGATGCCGATCTGATCAAGCGTCTTCAGGCCATTTGTGGGCGGCGGCGCGTTTTGACTTCGTCGCGCAGCACCCGCCGCTTTCGCCGGGGGTTCAGATCAGGTGAAGGGGACGCGCTCGCGGTGGCTCAACCCGCCACGCTGCTGGAACAATGGCAGGTGCTTCAAGCCTGCGTTGCCGCCGACAAAATCGTCATCATGCAAGCCGCCAATACCGGCCTGACCGAAGGGTCTACGCCCAAGGGTAGCTACGATCGTGATGTAGTGTTGATCAACACGCGGCGGATGGACGATCTGCATCTGATCAATGAAGGCAAACAGGTCATCAGCTTTCCGGGCAGCACACTGTTTGCGCTGGAAAAGCTGCTGGACCCGATTGGCCGCCAGCCGCATTCGGTGATCGGATCTTCGTGCATCGGTGCCTCAGTCGTTGGCGGGGTGTGCAACAACTCGGGCGGTTCGCTGGTCGAGCGCGGCCCCTCCTATACCGAGCTGTCACTGTACGCGCGGATCACTCAGGACGGCGAGCTTGAGTTGGTCAATCATCTGGGCATGCAGTTGGGTGATACGCCCGAAGAAATCCTGACCCGGCTGCAGAACGGTGATTTCTCAGCAACTGATATCGAGACCGACAATCGCAAAGCCTCTGACACCGATTACGCCCGTCGGGTGCGTAATGTAGATGCTGAAACGCCAGCACGCTTTAACGCTGACAAGTCGCGTCTATACGAAGCAGCGGGCTGCGCGGGTAAACTGGCGGTTTTTGCGGTTCGGCTGGATACATATGCCAAGAACGAAGCAGAGCGTACTTTCTACGTCGGGGCGCATGACACCGAGGCATTCACGGAATTGCGCCGTCGAATCCTGTCCAACTTCAAAACCCTGCCGGTCAGTGCTGAATACATGCATGAGGAGGTATTCGATATCTCTGACCGCTATGGCAAAGACACCATGGTGATGATTGACAAGTTGGGCACCGATCGTTTGCCCACTTTCTTTGCGCTGAAGGGCGCGGTGGACGCGCGTTTGGAAGGCATACCGGTTCTCGGCAATTTTACCGATCGTTTCATGCAGTTCGCGATGCGACTTTGGCCCGATATCCTACCGCGCCGGATGCGGGCCTATCGGGATCGGTATCCGCATCACCTCATACTCAAAATGCGCGATGGCGGTATCGATGAAGCGCGCGATCTACTCAATGACATGACTGCCGAAGACAAGCTGGATTTCTTTGAATGCGACCTGCGTGAGGCAAAGATCGCTGGGCTACATCGTTTTGCTGCCGCAGGTGCAGCCATTCGTTATATGAAGGTTCATGCAGCCGAAGTGGAAGATATCATCGCCCTAGATATCGCTCTGCGCCGCAATGATGTCGACTGGTTCGAAGATTTGCCAGCTGAGATCGCGGATCAACTGGTCGGCAAACTCTACTATGGCCACTTCATGTGTCATGTTCTGCATCAGGATTACATCGTCAAGAAAGACGCAGACCCGAACGCGTTGAAGGCCGCAATGCTAAAGTTGCTGGACAAACGCGGCGCTGAATACCCGGCGGAACATAATGTTGGCCATCTCTATGCAGCCAAACCCGATCTGGCAGCTTTCTACAAGTCGATCGATCCCACGAACAGTATGAACCCGGGAATCGGAAAGATGTCCCGCAACAAGCACTATTCGTGAGACGGAACGCCGCTGACCCGTATCCGTTGGATACTACTTGAAGCTGCGGCTGTCCTTGATCTGATCCCAGGCCCAGACGACCTCTTGCAACTGCTCTTCCTGAGATCGGTCACCACCGTTCATATCCGGGTGCAGCACTTTGATCAGCTTCTTGTAGGCTTTGCGAATCTCTGCCTTCGACCAGCTATCTTGCGCTTCGAGGATCTCAATCGCGCGGCGCTCGGTCGGAGGCAGGCGTCGACCGCCGGAATTGGCGCGGCCGGGATTTTTGGTGGCGTTTTCGCCTAGAACCTGATGCGGGTCCTCGATCCCCAGACGTGCCCAGGCACGGGCCTCAGGGTCGCCCATCGGTTTGGTCTCACGCTCCCACACTTTGTCCTTCGAACGCTGCGCGTTTAGTTCGGCCTCGGTGGTGCCGTCGAAGAAATTCCATTTCTGGTTATATTCGCGCACATGTTGCTGGCAGAACCAGAAAAAATCATCCAGCACGTCCGGAGCTTTGGGCGCGCGAAACTTACCGGGTTCTTCACAGCCCTCATGATCACAGATTCGCACCGAAGTTTCGGACGCACCTGACATACCCCGACGGCCGCGCGGCTTCTTTTTCTTAGCGCTCGACACGGACATATCGAATCCGAAGGGATCTGACTTTACCATCTGCACAACCTCACGAAGGCATCTTTTCGACTCGGAGGCAGCAGTTTAATCTAAGCAGCCGAAAGTAGAAGAGGGGGACGGCAATTTATTTGCCGTTGAGCATAAAAATGAGCGTGACCGACGAAATCCGTGAACGATTGCAGGCAGCATTTAACCCGCGTGAGCTGGAGGTGGTTGACGACAGCGAGAGCCATCGTGGTCACGCTGGATATCAGGAGGGCGGTGAGAGTCATTTCAACGTCCTTATTCGTTCTGCGGCTTTCGAGGGGCAATCCCGCGTTGCCCGCCATCGCGCAGTACATACGGCATTGGGGGATATAGTCCCCCGTATCCATGCGCTTGCTCTGGATATCGACGTCTGACAGTCGCGGCCTTGGTTCAGATAAGCGACGATTACGTCGCCAATTCTCTGCGGATTTAATCTCGATCAAGGCATCGCGATACATGACCCTCTAATATTCGCCTCGTCGATCTCCGGTTAACCGGAGCGATCAGATTTGCGGATAATGAGGGCTTTTTAAATGATGACCAAAGCCAGAACGTGGTTCTCGGCACTGTCGACAGTTTCATTGCTGTCGGTGGGTGTTGCGTTCCCGGTTCACCATGCCCAGGCGGAACAGCCGGGCCCGGTAGAAGCCATTGAGTTCGACCAAGCCAAGGCGGCACTTGGCAAACGTTTGTTTTTTGACCCGCGCCTGTCTGGCGACACCGAACTGTCCTGCGCCAGCTGCCACCAGCCGGAAAACGGCTTTACCGACGGGCAGGCCCTATCGGATGCCTATGCCGGCAGCCTGCATTTCCGCAACGTGCCGACGCTGATTAACAGCGCCAAGCGCGCCGCGTGGTTCCATGACGGGCGCATTGGCACCAACCTCAACGACGCGACCCGCGAAAGCATCACCGAGACATACTCGATGAACATGGATATGCGTTTGATGCAGGAACGCATCAAGCAAGATCCGGTTTATGTCGAGATGTTCGAAGCCGCCGGATTTGGCGAGCCGTCGAACGGCGGGGTCCGTAACGCCATCCCGGAATATCTGAAAACGTTAATTTCGCGCGGCGCGCCGTTCGATACCGGCGAGATGTCGGAAGACGCCAAGGCGGGCTATGAGCTGTTCAATGCCAGCGGCTGCAATTCCTGCCACTCGGGCGAGCGGTTCACGGATGATCTGCCGCACAATATCGGCGTGGGCGACAACCCCGATATCTGGGCGACCCCGGAACGTCGCATCACCTTTGTGACCATGATGAAGTTCCTCGGCGTCGAGAATTACATGAACCTGCGCGCCGACCCCGGTGCGTATATCCGCACTCACACCGCCGATACCTTCGGCACGTTTATGACCCCCACGCTGCGTGAGCTGATCTATACCGCGCCATTTATGCATAACGGCTCGATTGCGACGCTCGAGGATGTGGTGGCCTTCTACAACGCCGGTGGTGGCGAAGATGAAAACAAGGATCCGCGCATCAAGCCGCTTGGCCTCAGCGAGACCGAACAAGCACAGCTGGTGGCCTTCCTTAAGGCGCTGTCTGGTGAGCCGCTGACCGGCCCGGACTTCGTCGCCGAGGACATCGATACGGATTATGCGCCGATCGAAAACTGGCAAGACGCGACAAACTGAGGAGTGGACCCATGAAAGACCTAAAGTCTTACCTTTCAGGCACAATCGCCACCGCTGCCCTGTTTGCCGTCCTAGGTGCACAGGCGATTGCGGAAACCAGCATGGAGATTGAGGCCGGCATCGGTGGCGCAGACCCCGATGTAGACTCGCCGCTGGTGGCGCTGGGCGAGCCGCCGATCCCGCTGGACAACCCGCAAACCGACGCCAAGATCGAACTGGGCAAGATGCTGTTCTTTGATGCCCGTCTTGGCGGGAATCCGTCGACGCCCTGTTCGGCCTGTCACATGCCAGATGTCGGCTGGGACGTCGAGGCACCGATCTCGTTCGGCTATCCGGGCACGACCCACTGGCGCAACAGCCAGACCATCGTGAACTCGGCCTATTACGGCAAGCTGTTCTGGGCAGGTTCCTCGAAAAGCCTTGAGAACCAGGCCAAATCCGCCGCAGGCGGTGCGGTCGCCGGCAACGGTGAGGCCGACATGATGGAGGCGCGCCTGGCCTTCGTTCCCGAATATGTCGAACGCTTCAACGATGTCTTCGGCGATCAGTGGCCGCGTATCAGCAATGCATGGCGGGCTATTGCCGCGTTTGAACGAACCATCGTTCAGACCGACACGCCCTTCGACAATTATCTCCGTGGGGATGACGCGGCGCTGACCGACGAGCAGAAACGCGGGCTGGAATTGTTCGCCGGTAAGGCGCAGTGTTCCGAATGCCATAACGGCGCGTTGCTGTCGGATGAAAAATACTACAACACCGGTGTGCCCGCCTATGACGGTTGGCAGGACGATGGTCTGGCGCAAGTCACCTTCCGGTATGAGCTTTATGCCAAAGGCTCGACCGAAGAGATGTACCGCCACACCAAGGACGACCCCGGCTTCTATTTCCGTACCAAGGAAAAGGCCGACAAGGGTAAGTTCCGCACGCCAAGCCTGCGCTACACCCTCTATACCGAACCCTACATGCATAACGGCATGTTGGAGACGCTTGAGGATGTGGTCGAGTTCTACAACCAGGGCGGCGGCGAGAATGAGTTCGCTGAAAACAAATCCCCGCTGATCCAACCCCTTGGCCTGAATGATCAAGAAAAAGCGGATCTGGTGGCCTTCCTGAAATCCCTGTCCGGTGACGAGATTCTGGTCGAAGAACCTGATCTGCCGGATTACCAGCCGCTTCCCGCGGCAGCAGAGGAGTAAGCGTCATGAAAGATCATAACGCAACCGGATGCAGCTGTTCGGGCGAGGCCAAAAAGGCCTGCACCGTGAACCGCCGCCAGTTCCTGTTCGCCTCGGGTGCCACCACCTTTGCCGTGATGGTGACCATGCCTACCCGCCACGGTCAGGCCGAACAGGTGCCCGCATTGGTATCGACCTATCCGCGCAAGCTGATCGGCAAACTGTCCGAACTGGAACAGGATGTGCCGGTCGAGTTCTACTACCCGGACGAGGGCGACTATTCGGACTCGATCCTTGTGAAAACCGGCGTGGAAAGCGGCGGCGGCATTGGTCCGCAAAAGGATGTTGTGGCCTTCAACCTCACCTGCACCCATCAGGGCGGGTCGATGTATGACAGCTACAAGCCTGAACATAAGGTGCTGGGCCCGTGCCCGTTGCACCTGTCCACCTATGACGTGACACGGCACGGCATCCTCGTCTCGGGGCAGGCCTATCAGTCGCTGCCGCAGGTCCTTTTGGAACTGGACGGCGATGACATCTACGCCGTTGGCATGTTCGGCCTGATCTACGGCCGTTACGACAACCTCATTGCATAAGGGAAGCGGAATCATGGCAACCCCGTATTACGTACCCGAAACCAACGTTCCGCTGCCGCCCAAAGGGGCCGAGGTCATCTCGACCGCCTGCGACTACTGCATCGTGGCTTGTGGTTACAAAGTCTATCGCTGGCCCGTGACGGCCAAACCCGGCGGCCCCACCGCGGACGAGAACGCCTTTGGCGAGGATTTCCCCGTTGCACCGCTGGGTGCCTGGGTCGCGCCGAACCAACACAATATCGTCCTGCACAAAGGTCAGCCGCACCACGTTGTGATCATCCCCGACAAGGACACGCAATACGTCAACACCGACGGCGACAGCTCTCTGCGGGGCGGGTGTATCGCGCAGAAATGCTACAACCCGCAGACGCCCACTCGTGACCGTCTGAAGACGCCGCTGATGCGAATTTATGGCACGCTGATGCCGGTTCCGTGGGATCTGGCGCTGGATGTTGCGGCTGAGGTGGGCAACCACGTGATCGCCAAGCACGGTACCAATGCCTATGGCGTAAAAACCTTCAGCTATCAATATATCGAGAACACCTATGCGATCTCGAAATACGCGCTGCGCCATATCAACACCGCGAACTTCACCTTCCACGACACGCCGTCCGACGTGACCTCGACCCCCGGTTTCCGGGACGCGGGTTTCGACAACTTTGGTCCCTCGTACGAGGACTGGCGGGATGCGGAAACCCTTCTGGTCTGTGGCACCGACCCGTATGAGACCAAGACTATCCTATATACCCAGTGGATGATGAAGGGGATGCAGAACGGTCAGAAAGAGATCTATCTGATTCCGCGCCGGTCTGCCGGTGTGGCCCATGCTGAAAAGATGGGTGGCCTGCATATCGACGTTCTGCCCGGCACCGACCTTCTGGTCGTCAACGCCATCGCCCGCGTCATCGTGGAAAATGGCTGGGAAGACAGCGACTGGATCAAGAAATGGGTCAACAACAAATGGGAAAGCTCGTCGGGCTTCGGTCAGGGTACGCGCAACACGCCATGGCAGTGGCGCACGACCTGGGGCAAGTTCCAGACCAAAGGCTTTGAGGATTGGAAAGAATGGCTGCTGTCGCAGGACGAATTCGCGCCTGAAACCGCTGCAGCCATGGCCGAGATCGACGTGCAGAAAATCTATACTGCCGCCGAATGGCTTGCCAAGCCCAAGGCGGATGGCACCCGGCCCAAGACCTCGGTCATGATCGAGAAAGGGTTCTACTGGTCGAACAACACCGGCAACACGCAGGCGATCTCGGCTCTGGGCATCATCTGCGGCTGTGGTGGTCGTCCGGGTCAGGTGATTGGCCGGGCCGGTGGTCACCAGCGGGGCGGCGTGAAGGGCGGGAAATACCCGCGCAACAAGTCGCCCGAGAAACTGCCGGGTCGCCGTCGCCGCGCCATGGATACGGACCGGTATCTGATTGCAGGTCATACCCGTATGGCCCATGTGATCGGCACCACATGGATTCAGGCGATGTGTGGTTCGCAACAGTTAGCTGACAAGTTCGAGGAACTGACCGTCCGCAACCCGCATCAGATTGCGTCTTTCGACAAACAAGAAATGATCGACGCGCTGAAGGCCCGCGCCGACAGCGGCGGTATGGTGGTCATCGACCAGGACATCTATCTGCAGGATCCGATCGGCAACCGCTATGCCGACATCGTGTTCCCTGCAGCGACCTGGGGCGAAGAGGACTTTCTGCGCGCCAACGGCGAACGCCGCCTGCGCCTGTACCAGAAGTTCTATGATGCGCCCGGTGCGGCCAAGCCCGACTGGTGGATCATTGCGCAACTGGCACAGCGGATGGGCTTTGACGGGTTCGACTGGCAGAACTCGAACGAGGTCGCCGAAGAGGCCGTGCGCTTTACGCGCGGGTCGCGCAAGGACTTCCACGCGGTCTTACGTCTGGCAAAGAAAGAGGGCAAGGGTCTGCACCAGAAGGTCCGAGAATTCGGCACCGATGGTGTGCAATGCCCGGTCATGCTGGATGCCGACGGTGTCACGCTGATTGAAACCAAGCGTCTGCATGACACAACCCGCACGCTGCCTGATACCGGTGCGGCTGGTGCGGATGTATTCAACAAGAAGCTGACGCACTTCAACAGCCAGACCGGCAAGTGCAACATCCAGAAATCGCCGTGGGACCTGTTCTCGGATTACTGGGAATGGCTGAAACCCAACAAGGACGAAGGCGAGTTGTGGGCCACATCCGGTCGGATCAACGAACGCTGGCAGTCCGGTTTCGACGACCGCCGCCGCCCCTATATCGTGCAGCGCTGGCCGGAAAACTGGGTCGAGATTCACCCCGACGATGCGGCCGAGCGTGGCATCGAAAGCGGCGACTATGTGATGGTCTATTCGGAGCGCGTTCCGGGTAACAAGCACACGCTGCTCGGTGTGGAAGGCGACGACTTCCAGTTCTCGAAACTGATGGAGAACGGGCATATCGAACTGACCAAAGCGGCGATCACCGCCGTGGCCATGGTTACGCCCGCCATAAAGAAAAGCGTCGTTTACATGGACTTCCTGCACATGCAGCAGCCCGCCAACGCGCTTGAGGGCCGGATCGTCGACTGGATCAGCGGCAACTACAACTACAAGATGGGCGTTGCCAAGGTCCGCAAGCTGGGGCCGAGCCCCTACAAGACCTCGTTCCGCACGATGTCCTTCGCGCCGCGCGATATCGCCTGACGCTTTTCCGGGGGGCGGACGCCATGCCGCCCCTCGGGTCCGGTCCCGCTGCAGAAGGGACCACCTGGAAGGCAGGCTTCGGTTGGGAAACCTGTCTTCCACTTTACCCAACCCGTCCCAACGCAAAACATGGCAGACCTGATATGAACATGCATTCCGATACCGCCCTGCGTGACGAGGCCACCAGCCTGTTCTCCGACTACGCAAAATCCGATTATGACGTGATCCGCCTGCGCGCCATTCAGGCCCTGACCGCCATTGGAGCCAGCAACAGCCCGGCCTTGGTCGAGGCGTTGCTGGATGATGACGAAGACGTCCGTCAAGACGCAGCCCAAGCGCTGGGCGCGCTGGGCGTAACGGAGGCCGCGCCGCAACTGCTGGAAAACCTGATCCACGATCCCTGCGGTGAGGTGAAACTGGCCTGCGTCACCGCCTTAGCACAGCTGAACGCCAAGGACGCCACGCGGTACCTGCGCACCCTCGTCACTGGACGCGGCGAGGATATCACGTGGGACGAGGACGAGCTGCATCAGGATGAATGGGACGACTGGCTGGATACTCAGATCGCGGCGATCAAAGCGTTAGGTCGCATGGGCGATGCGGCTGCGATTGAACCCATTGTCATGGCCCTGATGGACGAAGACGGGCAAGAACTGGGGGATGTGGCCTGCGAAGCGCTGGGCCAGATCGGTACGCCGTCCGTGCCGACCTTGGGTGTGTTCGCTCAATCCTCGAACCGCCGTCTGCGTCACCGCGCTCTGCGCACGCTGGCCACCATCGGAGGACCCGAGGCCGAAGCCATCTTGCGCAAAGCCACCACCGACAAGGACGGGGCCGTGCGTCTGATCGCCTATGAGGCGCTGATGCCGAACGACCCGGCGCTGGTCGAACAGGCCCTGACAGATGCGGTCGAGGATATCCGCAACGCAGCGCTGAACCAGTCCGGCCTTTCCGAACCCGAACTGCTGGACCGCATGATGCGCGACCCCGGCGCAAAGGTGCAACTGGCGCTGATCGACCGGCTGGACCGCAGCCAGCCTATCGTTGATCAAGACGACCTGCGCTGGCAGGTGCTGGATTTCCTCGCAACCGGACAACAGCCTGAGGTCTCGGCGCAGGCGCTGGGCCTGCTGGCGGCGTTGGCCCCGCAACTGGTGGCAGATCGGCTGAACGCGCTGTTCTCGGTCGAGGCGGACGACCTCAAGGCCGAGCGTATCCAATGGGCCATCGTCGACGCGCTGGCGACCTCGCCCCTGCGCGAGGCGGCAGAATGGCTGCAACGCGCCTGCCGCGCGCCCTTCCGGTCGGTGCGGCTGAAGGCCGTGGCCTCGCTGGCGATGATTGTTACTGACACCGACCGCCCGCATGTGAACCAGCAGCAGGGCCGCGAATTGCTGCTGTCCTTCGCGCTCGCACCGATGAGCGTGGTCGAAGACGCGCACGAGGAAGAGGCCCCGCAAACCGACATCGCCGCGCTGGAAGAGGCAGGGCTGGATGTATCCGACGGTGGTGAAAACGGCCCTACCTCCAGCCTCGGCGCGATCCTTGGCCATGACGCTATCGCGGCAGAGATGAAGAAAGAGGCCGAGGATGATGACCTGCACCCCCTGACGCCACGCGAGCAGGCATTGTTGGTCAAGGCCACCCGCCATCCCAAACGCCGCCGCGTGGCGTTGGATGACAATGCCGAAGCCTTGGAGCGTGAGACCCGCATTTCGGCCATCCGCCTGCTGGGCGACGTCACAGGTATGCAGATCATGCTGGCCCAGATCGCGCAGGACCCCGAGACCGAGATCGCCGCGCAGGCGCTGGCGGCACTGGGCTTGTCGGTCGCGCGCAACGGGTCCGAACTGAACCAGTCGCATTTGATCGAGCTGATCACACAGGGGCTTTCGCATACCGATGCCAATCTGTCTCTGCAAGCGCTGAACCTGCTGCAACAGGCTGACCTGCCACCGCAGGATGCGCTGCGGGGCAAATTGCGGGCTATGCTGAAAACCGGAGATACTGCCTTTCGTATCGACGCCATGCAGATTCTGACCCGCTGGGACGGGACGGCCGATGTGGCGCGCAGCTTGCTGGACGATGTCTCGGCCCCGGTACGGCAGGCGGCGATGCGGCTTTTGTCTGAAACGGCCCCGGATCAGGCAGGTGCGGCCATCGTACCCTTCCTTCTGGCCAATCCTGAGCAACGGATCGTGACCTATGTCAATGACAGCGCCCCTGCCTTGGTGTCCATTGGGCGCGAATTGTTGGCCGGATTGCGCGACGAGAACCGCCGCGCCCAGTGGCCGGTGTTGATCAGCGCTTTGGCCGACCTGTTGGGAGACCCCTACCGGGCGGTCTGAAACCGGAGGGATAGATGGCGATTTCGCTGAAACTAGGCGCGGCGATTTTAACGGGGGCAATGGCTTTTGGTAGTGTCGCACTGGCCGAGGAGATCCCCGAGGTTGCCGTAGTTCATCAGGTCATCGACCTGAACGCCGACACTCCGGCGCATGCATTTCGGTTCGAACCCAAATTCCTGCAGGTTCCAGCTGGGGCGACTGTGCGTTTCAAAGGCTCGACCGGGCGGCACACGGTCACTGCCATTCCTCGAATGATACCCGTGGGCGCGCGCGTCTTCGAGATTCGGGGCAAACCCGAACTGGATCTGACTTTCGAGAAAGAGGGAGTCTACGGCATCCGTTGCCGCGTTCATGGGCGTCACGGAATGGTCATGCTGCTGGTAGTTGGTGATCCAAGCTCGAATCTCGAAGAAGCCAAGGCCTATCTATTTAAACTTGGAGAGGCCGAGCGGGTCGGTTTCGAAGAGCTCTTTGCGTATATGGAGGCCCAAAATGGCTGATGGATGTGCCTGCGACCACCATGCTCATATGTACCTGACCGTAGATGACGCCCTGAGGCGCGGTTTGTCCGTGGCCAACCCCATCACGGATATCGAAACACTGCCGCTGGTGCAGGCCATTGGCCGGATATTGGCCGAGGATTGCGCTAGCAATGTAGACATGCCCGCCTTCGATAACTCGGCCATGGACGGCTATGCCGTTCGCAGCGCCGATCTGGGCGAGGGGCCTGTGTTCGAACTGCTAGTTGGCGGGCGCATAGCCGCCGGTGATAGCGGCGCACACGATGCGCCGGATGGCAGTGCCTTGCGTATATTCACAGGAGCGCCGGTGCCGTCCGAGTTCGATGCGGTATTAATGCAGGAAGACTGTGAGTTACAGTCCGATCGCATCCGGTTCAACCGCCGTCCAAAATCCGGTCAGCATATCCGTCGCGCGGGCGAGGATTTGAAAGCTGGTGCCCCGATCCTGCGGCGCGGGTGTGAAATTACTGCGCGTGAGGCCGCCGCGTTGGCCTCGGCTGGTTATGGCGAGGTGAAGGTTTATCGCAAGCTCAAGGTCACGATCTTCTCGACCGGTAGCGAGCTGCGCCAGCCGGGTGAAGCGCTTGGCCCCGGACAGATCTACAACTCGAACCGGTACATGCTTTTGGCTTTGCTGGATAAACCCTGGATCGAACTAGCCGACCGAGGCCCGGTCGAAGATGATCCGGTGCTGCTGAAGCAGGTCTTGAGGGATGCCTGTAATAGCTCGGACCTGATCATCACCACGGGCGGTGTTTCGGTCGGGGACGAAGACCACATGCCGCGCCTGTTCAGTGAAATCGGTGGCGAAACCGAGGTGATGAAAGTGGCGATGAAACCCGGCAAGCCGATCATGTTCGGTTGTCGGGGTGATGCGCTTTATGTGGGCCTGCCGGGAAATCCGGTTTCGGCTTTTGTGACGTGGCAGATCATTGGTGCGCGGATGATGGAACGCCGTGCCGGTCTGCATCGGAACGAACGCACCCCCGAGCAGGCGGTTTTGGCAGAACCTATTCAACGCCGCGCGGGGCGGCGTGAGTACCGCCCGGTAAGCATCGACGGATGTACACCGAATGGCGCACCGCGATTGCGCCTGATGGCCGAGTCTTACAGCGGGCGCGTTGCCCTTCTTGCACAGGCCGATGGTCTGGCAATTATTCCGGCAGAAACTGAGAAGCTGCCAGCCGGAGAAGCTCTGGATTTCCTTCGATTCTAGATGGATCCCGATGCGCTTGAGGTATCAAATTCTTTGGTCAACGAGCGCCCTTTGCTGTCGATGGCGCGCGGCTTTAGGCCATTGGTGCCGACCTATGTCGGGACCTTCGGGGATCGCCGAATGCTCTGTCGCGAATGTGCGCGCGACGGGCAGCTAGGTGACGTCCTTGAACATGTAAGTGGTCGGCTCCAGCCGATCCTCAAACGGGTTTCGGCAATAGTTCGGGATCTCTCCGGCAATCTGAAAACCCATCGACTGATACAGCAAGCGTGAAGGATCGCTGCTACGGGTGTCCAGCACCAGCATCGTGCGTTTCAATTCCTGAGCACGTTCATGCAGTGCCTCCATCAGCGACCGACCCAAACCGCGACGGCGAGCCTGCGGATGAACCAGCAGCTTTGCCACATCCGCGCGATGCGGCTGGTTTGGCATTGCGGCGGGGATCAGTTGCACCGTGCCCAGAATGCGTCCGTCACCATATGCGACAAACAGATCGAGTGTCTCCGCGCGGAGTTCGGGCTGCACCCTGTCCCGCCAATAGGCGCGGGCATCGTCTCGCGAAAAAGGAAGGATGAACCCGATACTGGCACCGGTATGGACACAGCGGTGCAGGATATCGGTCAGATCCTCAAGCGCTTCGTCGAAATATTCCTGTGGCAATCGCGTAATCATATCAGCACCAACAGATAGCGCGCACCGCGTTTGGGTCCGGTTTCGAACTGCGTTGGCCCCGACAGGTGATAGCGAAGGCAGTCGCCGCCGCTGAGCGCATGGGCAATCCCGTCCACTGTCAACGTTAGCCCTCCATCAAGTAGGATCAGGTGGTGCTCCTGTCCCGGCTTGGGCGGAGTATCGTAGGTGATGACAGTACCTGGGGGCAAATGACCTTCCATTACTTCCCCGCTGAGGCCAGTCGCCGGTGGTGAAACCGAACGGCGGGTAAACCCGCTTTCGGGGTCATGCCATTCAGGCTGCTTCTCGAAAGGTACTTTGGGATCGAAACTGTCTTCGACCATCATCAGCAGGCGTGACATGGGCAGGCCGTATGCCGCGCATAAACGGCCAAGCGTTTCAGCGGTAGGGCTGACATCACCGTTTTCCATTCGCGACAGTGTCGCCCGGCTGATCCCACTTTGGTCTGCCAGCTGCTCAAGCGACCAGCCATGACCCTGGCGCAGCTCGTTCAGACGCTTAGCGAGGCGGTTTGATAGTGTGTCGAGCATGGCTCACATATGGGAATCAGTTACGAATATGGGATTATTGCCATACTTTACTTCAAACACAATAGAAAAAGGGCGCAGAAACCTGCGCCCTTTTGCTGCTCGGGTATCGGACTGGATTACTTCCAGCCAACTTCGTTATAGATTTTCTGTGCCTCGGGGATGTTTTTGGCGGCCTCTGAGAGGTTCACCTCATCTGCTTTGAACTCCCCCAGAGCGGCCACGTTCTCAGCCAGCGCAACGCCTTCGACAGCGGGGTATTCATCGTTTCCGTTCGAGAAGTAGACCTGCGCCTGATCGCTTGCGAGATACTCAAGGAACTTAATCGCGTTTTCTTTGTTCGGCGCGTTTGCTGCAACACCCGCACCCGACAGGTTCATATGTGCACCTTCGGCGTCCTGTGCCGGGAACTGCACGCCGATCATCTCGATATCCGCGCTTAGACCCTTGACGTCTTTGCGCATAGCGCGGGCCATATAGTATGTGTTGGCAACCGCAATCTCGCACTCGCCTGACACGATGCCGCGCAGCTGGTCTGTGTCACCGCCCTGAGGTTCGCGTGCCATGTTGGCGGCGACACCTTCAGCCCATTTCCTGGCTTCTTCCGCGCCGTGATTTGCAATGATCGATGACAAAAGTGTCTGGTTATAGATATTGCCGGACGAGCGAATGCAGATCTGCCCTTTATACTCCGGTTTTGCCAGATCCAGATAGGTTGCGGGTGGGTTGGCGACATCAGCCTTGTCAAAGAAGATGATCCGTGCGCGCTGAGAAAAGCCGTACCACTGATTGTCTTCGTCCTGAAGGTTTGCCGGAATACGCTCCTCTAATATTGCGCTCTCGACCGGCTGCAGGATGCCTTCGCTCTTGGCACGGGCCAGGCGCGAGCTGTCGACCGTCAGCAGGACATCAGCGGGCGAATTCGCGCCTTCTGCTTTCATCCGTGCGATCAGTTCGTCGGCCTTGCCTTCGATGCGGTTGATGGTGATGCCGGTGGCCTCTTCGAAGTCGGAATACAGGCGTTCGTCGGTGTCGTAGTGGCGCGAGGAATACAGGTTCAGCTCGCCCTCGGCTGCGGCAGAGGTGGCGATCAGGGCCGTCAGGGTGGCGGCAAAGCAGGTAGAGGATTTCAGCATCATTTGTCCCAACATTGAAAATCGTGACGGGAATTAACCCGACTGATTTGGTCAATTAAACGATTCTCGGTGGGATGCAAGGAAATCCGACAAAATTAGTTGGTCAAAACGTTGCTGAACTTACCTTGCCGGACGGCCCCTTCAGGATTGACGCCGCCTACTTTGTTTTCTTTCGGGTTGCGGTGGGACGGGGGACGGTGCCGGCTCGGGATCCGGATCGTCGCTGAGCACCGATTCTTTGTCAGCATCGCCTGAGTTACCGCTTCCATGTATTTCTGCAGCATGACCGGCGGATCGGCTGGGGCCAGTTTGATTGACAGCCTGCTTGCGCCTTCCTGATTATAGGCATAGCGCGAGGAATAACTTGCGTTGACCTGCGCCGCCACGGGTCCCCAGCCACCTTTGACCGATGCGCTGCCTGATTTCTCGGTCTGTTTGGTCATCGAGATCGCCATCTTTACCTCGATCTCGGCCTCTTGCACCGCATAGAACGCGGGCAGGAAACCCATCGACACGAGGCTGAATTCCTTTGGGGGACCATCGGGGTTGGATAGGTCGGGAAGCTGGATCTTCTGATCCGCCATGTATTTGGCGATATCAGTCGAATGTCTATCCAATTCAGTTTGCGACTCTGCCACGGAAATCGCCAGTTTCTGAACCATTTCCGCGAAAGGGACGTTTAGCAGTTCCTGCCCGATACTCATTTCCAATCTCCTTTGTGAATTCAGTCTCTATCAATAATCTTCGTTGCGGACCGTCTTTTGACCGAGAACGACACCTTCGCTGCGTTCTGGCTGACCGCCTGTTTCTTCGCGTTTGTAGCGAACTGGGCTTTGTCGCCATCCCGACCAAGCCCAACAAAGGCTTCGACCTGGACATTGTCGATGGCGAAATCGTCGCTGCCGTCGGATCCTGCAAGGATCTGTTCGCCCAGGGCCTGCGAAAAAACCTGCGCATCCACGATCTGCGTATCTTTGTCTTCAACCTCCATTCCGCTCTGGCCTCCGGCCATTGGGTTCACCACCGGAGAACCCGAGCCCATCAGCATGCCACTGCCTCCTTCTTCCAGATCGTCGATCTGGTCTTGCAGGTCCTGGATCGTCTCCAGCAACACGACCTCGCGCGCCTCCAGCGCGGTCAGGCGGTTTTCCAATGACTGAAGCAGTGTGGTGAAGGCCTCGAGCAGTTCGGTGACGCGCACATCTATAGGCTGTTTTTTGGGGGTCTTGTCCTTTTTTGTCGCCATCGACCCCTCCACCAGGACCACCTTCATCCACCGATCCCGGCGCGAACCGCATCCGCATGGTCGACGCGCTGCTGGCATCGAGCGTATCTGTCTGCGTCAGTTTTGGCCCACACAGAAACGCGCCAATGATCCCGCGTTTGCCTTCTTCTGTGGTGCTGGTCATCTCCATGACGACCTTCAATTCTACATCGACATCCTGCATGTGGTAAAAGACTGGCGGAATGCCCATCTCGCGCAGTTCCTGAGGATAGTTCTTCAGCGCGTTCAACTGATCCAGGCTAAGCTGTTCGGCGGCTTGGGCCACGCTTCGGCCTATATCGGCCACCATCTCGGTCAGGGTTGTTCCTAATATCGTATCCAGATCATCGTTGGCCAACCCAACCTCCCGTCATAAAAAACAGAGAAAGCGGAGCACGAGACCGTCTCATAACAATACTAAATCTCAGAGCGGGACTTTCGGAGCGATTTCCGGCACTTCCGCCGACACGAAAGGGCGCTAGAAGCAGGGCATAAAAAAACCGCGCCCGAAAGCGCGGTTTTTTAATTAGGTTCGTGCAGCCCTTAGCCCTGGCGAGCTTTGAACTTGCGCTGCGTCTTGTTGATCACGTAGACGCGGCCTTTGCGACGCACAACCCGGCAATCACGGTGCCGGTTTTTGAGCGAGCGGAGCGAGTTCTTGACCTTCATGGGTCTGTCTCCAATCTGCGGCGCCTTCATCAAAGACGTGGCCAGCGCCTGGGTTAATCGGGTGCCCCGGAAAGACCAGAGCAATGAATTCATGGTGGGCGGTACAAGGATCGAACTTGTGACCCCTTCGATGTCAACGAAGTGCTCTACCGCTGAGCTAACCGCCCATGAAACCGTTGCGTGACCTGCCCCATAACGAAATGGGGCGCGGAACCCCGCGCCGGTAGCGGGGTCTATAAAAGGAGTCGTTGGGGGGATCAAGGGGTTTGGCAGAACTATTTTACGGTCTATGTTGAGTGCGAACAACGGAGAGCCCATGCCCGACGCCGCCACCAATGCAGCCTATATTCTGGATATGCCCGCAACGCGTACGTCCTGCGTGGTATTTGCCTCGCCCCATAGCGGTCGGACCTATCCCGAGTCTTTATTGAAGCGGTCTGTTTTGAACCGCAATATGATTCGGTCCTCCGAGGATGCGTATGTCGATCAGCTTTTTTCTTCAGTCGCTGAATTCGGTGCACCGCTGCTCGCCGCGGCCATGCCGCGCGCCTATCTGGACCTGAATCGCAATTCGGATGAATTGGACCCCGCTTTGATACAGGGTGCGCGTCGTCACGGACATAATCCGCGGGTTACTTCGGGCCTCGGGGTGATTCCACGCGTGGTCGCCAACGGCAGGGCGATCTACAGCGGCAAGCTGACGATGGATGAGGCGCGTCTGCGGATCGATACCTATTGGCGTCCATACCATACTCGCCTGAAATCTCTGCTGGCGGAATCGCATCAGATGTTTGGGCAGGCCATTCTGATTGATTGCCACTCGATGCCGCACGAGGCGGTGGCGCTGGCCGGCGGCTCGCGCCGGGCCCGACCGGAAATCGTTTTGGGCGATCGGTTCGGTGCGGCCGCTTCCGGTGTGATCGTTGATCAGATCGAGGCCGCTTTTGCCGACGCGGGTCTGAATGTGGCGCGCAACACGCCTTTTGCAGGGGCCTACGTCACCCAGACCTATGGTCGACCTGCCCGCCATCAGCATGCGGTTCAAATCGAGATCGATCGTTCACTTTATATGAACGAGGAAACGATCGAGCCGAACGGCAACTTTGAGGCGTTGCGTGATGTGTTGCGGCAGGTCACCGCGCAGATCACCAGTATCGGGTCCGATCCAATGTCACTTGCCGCCGAATAGACCTAGCGCAGCGCACGACCTTTTACGATTGCATCACTGCCGAAACGGCGCCGGATTTCGTCCGTCGCACGTTCGGCCTGTGATCGGCGTTCTGCACCGGGATCCAGAAGGTCGCCCGAGATATCGGCCTGATCCTCTGAGCACAGGTCAGACAGGCCGCATCCCAAAAGGCGATAGGGACCCTGATCGCCAACCTGATCAAATAGCCCACGAGCGGTGCGATAAATCCGATCCGCTATCTGAGTCGCATCGCGTAGCGATATCCGCCGGGTGATGATCTTGTGGTTGGCCTGTTTCAGCTTCAGCGTCACCACTCGCCCAGCCAATCCCTTGGCTTTGGCCCGGTCGGCTACCTTTTCAGACATACGCCACAGATGCCCGTCCAGAATTTCAAGACTGGCGGTATCCTCGAAAAAAGTGGTCTCATTGCTGATCGACTTCATCGGCTCATGGGCCGATACGCGCCGTTTGTCCTGCCCTCGCGCCAGATGCCACAGACGGTAGCCCATTGATCCGAACCGCGCGGTCAGCGCCTCCTGATCCCAGCGCAGAAGATCAGCAAATGTGCGAATCCCCGCGCGATCCAGAGATTCCTGCGCCGCCGGACCAATTCCCCAGATTAATCGCACCGGCCGGTCATGCAGGAAATCAGCCGTCTCGGCCTTGCCGATCACTGAAAAACCCCGAGGCTTGTCGAGATCCGAGGCCACCTTGGCCAGAAACTTGTTATGGCTCAAGCCAATCGATCCCGTCAGGCCCAGCTCATCTTTCATCCTCTTGACCAGACGCGCAAGCATGACCGCTGGCGGTGCACCATGCAGCCGCTCGGTGCCGGATAGGTCCATGAACGCCTCATCCAGCGACAGCGGTTCAACATCAGGTGTCAACTCGTCCATCATGGTGCGTATCTCGCGCGAGACGCTGGCATAGACCGACATACGCGGTTTGATCACCACCGCTTCGGGGCATAGTTGAAGCGCCTTGAACATTGGCATGGCTGAACGTACCCCGCGAACGCGGGCCACGTAACAGGCAGTCGAAACCACCCCGCGCTTGCCGCCGCCAATGATCACAGGCTTGTCGACAAGTTCGGGATTGTCGCGCTTTTCGACCGAAGCATAAAAAGCATCGCAATCCATATGCGCGATCGTCAGGTCAAACAGCTCTGGGTGCGATTTGACCCTCGGGCTGCTGCAAGTTGGGCAGCGCGGCCCTTGCTTAGTTTCCTTCAGGCAGTCGCGACAGATGGCGGGCATGATGTAGTTTCTTTCCGGCCAGCGGCGGATTGGTCAAGACATTCGATAGGTTAAAAGGTATCGCGAATGGATTAGGATAAAAAGAGGACCGATGGACTTCGCCCGGGCAAAAATAGCGTTGTTTCTGGGGCACAAGCTGCTGGTCATTCTAAGAGATGATCGATCAGATATTCCGTTTCCAGGGCATCTCGATTTTCCAGGCGGCGGGAAAGAGCCAGGCGAAACACCGATCGAATGCGCGTTGCGTGAAACAGATGAAGAGGTTGGACTGCGCCTGTGCGCAACCGATCTTGTCTGGTCACGGCAATATGGTCAAAGCTGGTTCTACGTCGCCCTGCGCCCGCCGGAAGATGTTGGCCTGATCCGTTTTGGAGACGAAGGGCACGGGTGGAGGCTGATTTGTCCGCGGGATTATCTGTCGAATCCGTTGGCCATTCCAAATTTTGCAGATCGCCTTCGGGATTATTTGTCGGAAACGGTGCAGCTTTGAACGGGACTTAACGGCGCAGCTTTGATCGGGACTTCGAAAGAAAACCCCCCGCGCCTGCGGGGGGAGGTAACGAGCCTCAGGAAGAGATGGCCCGTTGGGGAGTGTCTTGTGTGTAGAATCGCCGAAAATGGCGTTTTTCGATAGCCACAAGCCGAACGCCATAAAACTCATGTTTTTCATGTGTGTTTTCGGGCACAGGGACGATTTGGCGCGGCGGCGCAAAAAATTGACCTAACGTCAATTGCTTGAGCACCGTTCCTTCCGCAATTTTTGGCTTTTCGCCTAATGGTGAGTCAATGAATTTAACTCGCTCAAAACTGCTTGTGCGGCGGCTTTGGGGTCATCCGCCTGATAAATCGGGCGGCCCACGACGATATGATCGGCCCCATCGCCGATTGCACTGGCCGGGGTTGCGACCCGCTTTTGGTCGCCCAAAGCTGCACCAGCAGGGCGTACCCCAGGGGTTACAATCAAACGACTTTCGGATTGGGGCAGGGCGCGGATTAGCGCGGCTTCCTGAGGGCTGGCGATTACGCCATCAGCTCCGGCCTCGAAAGCCTTGGCCGCGCGTTCTACAACGAGGTCCTGCACGTCACCCGCTTTCAGAAGGCTTGCATCCAGATCGTCCCTGTTCAGTGATGTTAGGACGGTTACCGCCAGAATTTTCATGTGCTTGCCTGCAGCGCCCTCCTTTGCGGCGCGTACGACATGCGGATCACCATGCACCGTCAAGAAGTCCAGATCGAACTGAGCCAACCCACGCACTGCATTTTCTACAGTGTTGCCGATATCGAACAGCTTCATGTCCAAGAAAATGCGCTTTCCGTGATCCTGTTTCAACTCGTTGGCCAACGCCAGACCGCCGCCAGTCAACATACCCAGCCCGATCTTATAGAACGAAACCGAGTCGCCCAGCCGCTCGGCCATGGCTAGACCCTGCAGGGCGTTTGGGACGTCGAGGGCTACGATAAGGCGGTCATCGGACATGGGGCGCTCCTTTTTGGCAAACGTTTGCGTCCTAACGGGTTCAGGGCGATCTGTCCATGTGTGAAGCCCGAGGTGACGCAGATCACTCACTATTTTGCGCAATGTGCTAAAGTGCCGACGTTCAGAACAGGGATAGAAATGATGAAAAAGGTAATAGTACTTGGCGTGGCACTGATGTTGGCCGCATGCGAAGACGCGCCTCAAAGCGATCCGCCCGAAACCGGTGTCGCGCCGGCTCCAACCAATGACAATCTTCTGTTAGTGCGTGGGTACCGATCGGAAGACGACTGGTGTCAATTGACCGGGGAAACAGCCTATACCGGCAACTTCCTCGATCATACAGCAGATCTGGTTTCATGCCCTACAGGCAGCAGTGCCGAGCAGTCTTTGGTCGAAATGTACAACGCTGAATTGATGGGAGAAACTGGCGGTTATTCCGTCTACTCGATTCCGCGCGGATGACGCCGTTTTATATGCTCTAGCCTCTTGAATGGGAAAAGACATTTCCCAAATTGAATGTGAGGCCCAGACCGACGCGTGCCGCCAAGCGGGCGCATCAATACGGGGCGCTTAAGAAAAGGAGAATGCTATGGACTTGAACAAGTTCACCGAGCGGGCACGGGGTTTCGTGCAAGCCGCTCAGACCATTGCGCTGCGCGAGGGGCACCAAAGGCTGGAGCCCACACATATCTTGAAAGCATTGATGGACGACGATCAGGGGCTGGCCAGCAACCTGATCACACGCGCTGGCGGCGCACCGAACCGCGTGGTTGAGGCGTTGGACGCGGCCATGGGCAAAATCCCGAAGGTCAGCGGCGACGCCAGCCAGATCTATATGGACGGCCAGACCGCCAAGGTTTTGGACGAGGCAGAGAAGCTCGCCACCAAGGCGGGCGACAGCTTTGTGCCGGTCGAACGCGTTCTGATGGCGCTGTGTATGGTGAAATCCAAAGCCAAAGAGGCTTTGGAGGCCGGTGCTGTATCGGCCCAGAAACTGAACGAAGCGATCAACGATATCCGCAAGGGCCGCACTGCTGACACCGCATCGGCGGAAGAAGGCTACGATGCGCTTAAGAAATATGCGCGCGACCTGACCGAGGCTGCGGCCGAAGGCAAGATCGACCCGATCATCGGGCGGGATGAGGAAATCCGCCGTTCGATGCAGGTTCTGTCGCGCCGCACCAAGAACAATCCGGTACTGATTGGTGAACCCGGCGTCGGTAAGACCGCGATTGCCGAGGGCATGGCCCTGCGCATCGTCAATGGTGATGTGCCGGAATCATTGAAGGACAAGAAGCTTCTCGCGCTCGACATGGGTGCGCTGATCGCCGGCGCTAAATATCGCGGTGAGTTCGAAGAACGACTGAAGGCTGTTCTGACCGAAGTGACCGAAGCCGCCGGTGAGATCATACTGTTCATCGACGAGATGCACACGCTGGTAGGTGCAGGTAAATCCGACGGTGCGATGGATGCCGCCAACCTGATCAAGCCTGCGCTTGCCCGGGGTGAGTTGCATTGTATCGGCGCGACGACGCTGGATGAGTACCGCAAATACGTCGAGAAAGACGCAGCCCTCGCCCGCCGGTTCCAGCCGGTGATGGTCACTGAGCCGACAGTTGAGGACACGATCAGCATCCTTCGCGGTATCAAGGAAAAGTACGAGCTGCACCACGGTGTGCGCATCTCGGACTCAGCGCTCGTGTCGGCGGCGACCCTGTCGCATCGCTACATCACCGACCGCTTCCTGCCTGACAAAGCCATAGACCTTGTCGATGAAGCGGCGTCGCGTTTGCGGATGGAGGTGGATTCCAAACCCGAGGAACTCGATCAACTGGATCGTCAGATCCTGCAGATGCAGATCGAGGAAGAGGCGCTGAAGCTTGAGGATGATGCGGCATCAAAAGATCGTCTGGAAACCTTGCAAAAGGACCTTGCCGATCTGCAGGAGAAATCCGCCGAGATGACCGCCCAGTGGCAGGCCGAACGTGACAAGCTTGCCGGAGCGCGCGATCTGAAAGAACAGCTCGACAAGGCGCGCGCTGATCTGGAGATCGCCAAGCGCGAAGGCAACCTCGCCAAAGCGGGTGAGCTGTCCTATGGCGTCATCCCCGAGCTTGAGAAAAAGCTGACCGAGGCCGAAAACGCCGAAAGCAACGCCATGATGGCCGAGGAAACGGTGCGCCCAGAACAGATTGCGTCGGTGGTCGAACGCTGGACCGGTATCCCGACCTCGAAAATGCTGGAAGGCGAGCGTGAGAAACTGCTGCGGATGGAAGACGATCTGCATTCCCGCGTGATCGGTCAGGATGCGGCGGTCACTGCCGTTGCCAACGCCGTGCGCCGTGCGCGTGCCGGTCTGAACGACGAAGGGCGCCCGCTGGGCTCGTTCCTGTTCCTCGGCCCGACCGGCGTGGGCAAGACCGAGCTGACCAAGGCCGTGGCGAACTTCCTGTTCGACGACGACAACGCGATGGTGCGCATCGACATGTCCGAGTTCATGGAGAAACACGCGGTCGCCCGTCTGATCGGTGCCCCTCCGGGCTATGTCGGCTATGACGAAGGTGGTGTGCTGACCGAAGCCGTGCGGCGCAGACCCTATCAGGTCGTGCTGTTTGACGAGGTCGAAAAGGCACACCCGGATGTGTTCAACGTGCTGCTGCAGGTCCTGGACGATGGCGTCCTGACCGATGGTCAGGGTCGTACCGTCGACTTCAAGCAGACGCTGATCATCCTGACGTCGAACCTTGGGTCTCAGGCACTCAGCCAGTTGCCCGAAGGAGCGGACAGCGCGCAGGCGCGGCGCGACGTGATGGATGCGGTCCGGGCGCATTTCCGGCCTGAATTCCTGAACCGTTTGGATGAGACCATCATCTTTGACCGGCTCAAACGGGCCGATATGGATGGCATCGTCGATATCCAGATGGCGCGCCTGCAGAAACGTCTGGCCGCCCGCAAGATCGAGCTGGCACTGGATGATGGCGCGAAGGAATGGCTGGCCAATGAAGGCTATGATCCGGTCTTCGGTGCCCGCCCGCTGAAACGCGTGATCCAACGTGCCTTGCAGAACCCGCTGGCCGAGGCACTGCTGGCCGGTGAGATAAAGGATGGTGAGACCGTTCCGGTGACCGCCGGAACCGATGGTTTGATCATCGGCGACCGGCTGGGAACGTCCGAGCGTCCGCGCCCGGATGATGCAGTCGTGCATTAAATCTCAGGTAATGAAGAGACCCGCCATCCAGGCGGGTCTTTTTTTGGTGGCTTATATTGCGACTAAGAGCGTTCAGACCTGCCCGGTCAGATCCTGCGCCAGCATCATTGCGTTGCCGTCCGGGTCGTAAAATGTGGCAGTGCTGACCATCCCCTCAATCGTCTCGGTTTCGCCGTCAAACCGAACTCCAGCCCCTTCCAAAGCATCGCGTGCGCTTGCGATATCAGCAACACCAAAGACCGGAACGGAGTTTCCGGGCGCTGGTTCTGCCTGCTCGCCCAAACCAAGGGTCACGCCTTCGGTTTTGGTGAGCATCTCGCTCCAACCCGCCTCATCAATATGATGGATCAACTCAAACCCGAGCTTGTCATTATACCAGCGCGCACTGGCGTGGCGATCTTTGACCGAAATGGCAAGAGTGATGGTGTTTTCTAAGGAAACGAGGGCCATGGAACTTTCCTTTTGTCCTAAAATAAAGTAACTATACTTTATGGACATTAAGGCACTTGTCAAGCTCACCTCTCGGGCCTGGTCGCTGAACATTCTTGCGCAGCTACACCAGGGGGTTCCGGGCAGGCAGGCCCCGTTGCTCGCCGCGACGGGGGCAAGTCGGACGGCGTTTGCGGCAAGTCTGGAGCATCTGGCAAGCCTTGGCTTGCTTGAACGGAATCCGGGCCACGGCCACCCTTTAAGACCTGAGTTCCGTTTGACCAAAGCTGGGGTTCAGGCGGCGGCAGTAGCGGCAGAAATCATGGCCTTGGTGCCGGATGATACTGAATTGAAGCTACTGCGCCGCAGCTGGACGGTTCCTATTCTGGCGCTGACGCGCCAACCGCGGCGCTTTTCAAGGCTCAGGTCGGATCTTCAGGTGATCACTGATCGCGCATTGTCATCCTCGCTCAAGCAATTAGAGGAGCAGGACTGGGTTCGGCGCGATATCGAAACTTCGGCCCGGCTGCCCTTTCCGACCTATCAGGCGGTCAATCTTGGGTGCGAAATAAACCGTGTTGTCGGCTTGAACATCGGGTGACCGTTATCCTCGCGCCCAAGCGTACCTAATTTTCGTTACAATCTGTTCGCTCAATCGTGACGCCTGTTTCCTTGGCTCTGTGCTATCAGACCTTACCTCAGTTTCGAGGTTAATGGATAACGGAGAACCAAATGGCGCATCGCTGGACCAACAAACTGACGCATGCGGACGTCACCCCAAGGGCGGCGTTTCTGAACCGGCGACAGGTCATGGCCGGTTTGGCGGGTGTCGGGCTGGCGGGTCTGGCGCGGCCAGCGGCGGCCGAGGCGCTTGAACCGAATACATGGGAAGAGATTACTTCCTACAACAATTATTATGAGTTCGGGACTCGCAAGGATGATCCGGCGAAATATGCACACACACTGGTGACCGAGCCCTGGAGTGTCACCATCGACGGTCTGGTCGACCGCCCTGGTGATTATGATTTCAACGACATCATGTCTGAAATGACTATTGAGGAGCGAATCTATCGGTTCCGCTGTGTTGAGGCCTGGTCGATGGTGATACCATGGAACGGGTTTGAACTGGCAGATCTACTCGGCATGGCTGGTGTTCAGGACGGCGCGAAATACGTGGCGTTTGAGACCGCCTATCGTCCCGATGAGATGCCGGGTGTCGCGTATCCGGTACTAGACTGGCCATATCGCGAAGGGCTGCGTTTGGATGAGGCGATGCATCCGCTGACCATTATGGCTACTGGGATCTACGGCAGGGACATCCCGAACCAGAACGGCGCGCCTTTGCGATTGGTGGTACCGTGGAAATACGGCTTCAAATCGATCAAATCGATCGTGCGGATTACCCTGACGGATACCCAGCCTCCGACAAGTTGGAACATGGCAGGTCCTAGGGAATATGGGTTCTACAGCAATGTGAACCCCAATGTGGATCACCCCCGCTGGTCGCAGGCTTCGGAACGTCAAATCGGCGGAGGTCTGTTTGCCAAGCGAATCCCGACGCTGATGTTCAACGGATATGAAGATGAGGTCGCCAGCCTTTACGAAGGCATGGATCTGGCGAAGAACTACTGAGATGATGCGGCGGCTCAACGACCTCTTGCGACGGCTTCCCAATTGGGCTGTTTATCTGCTGGGCGCGCTGCCTGCGCCCTGGTTGTTTTATCAGGGCATGACCGGTGGTCTCGGGGTCGAGCCGATCGAGGCGCTCGAGCACGAGTTTGGCGAACTGGCGCTGCAGCTTCTGATTTTGGGTCTCGCGATTTCGCCCTTGCGTCGCTTCGCTGGCCTAAATCTGATGAAGTTCCGCCGCGCGATAGGTGTACTGACATTTTCCTATGTCGCATTGCACCTGTTGATCTGGCTGGTTCTGGATGTTCAGATTCCCAGCCAAATCTGGGCGGACATTATCAAGCGGCCCTATATCACCGTGGGCATGGCTGCCTTTGTACTGTTACTGCCGCTTGCAATCACGTCCAACAACTGGGCGGTTCGCCGTTTGGGGCCTCGTTGGCGCAAATTGCATCGTCTGGTCTATCCAGCAGCAATTCTGGGCGCGCTTCATTATGTGATGCTGGCGAAGGGGTTTCAGATCGAGCCATTGGTCTACCTGGCGATTATTCTGGGCCTTCTGGTCATGCGCCTGCCGGTAACATCATTCCTGATCCGGTTTAGGCAAGCCGATTCAGCCTGACTCGCAGGCGAGTCTGTGGGTAACAGTGTGAATAACATATACATGGCGCTGATTTGCGATGGTCTGTGTCCGCGACTTCCGGGTTGAATGGCTGGATGCTCTTCGTAACCATTTGTTTCAGTAATATAAAATTCTGCTTTTGCGTTTTTTTGCGATATTCTTGATTTTTCCACTTGCGGCTTCTGGGCGATATACTTAGAACGCCCTTCACCGGCGCTGCTGAGGTGCTGGGACGCGGTGGAAGCTGCGGAGACGCTCGGGAGAGACTGGGGGCATCTGAGGTTTTTGATTGGG
>NZ_JBQFPH010000007.1:0-145894 GCF_056534365.1 Ruegeria sp. D6
CCCAATCAAAAACCTCAGATGCCCCCAGTCTCTCCCGAGCGTCTCCGCAGCTTCCACCGCGTCCCAGCACCTCAGCAGCGCCGGTGAAGGGGTATTTACGGATTAGGTCTGGGACCTGCAACCCCCAATTTGAAAAAACTTCACATTTCCGACCACCTTCCTCTTCACCTTAATAAAAACAACAGGTTAGCTTAACAAATCCTCCCGAAAACTCACAAAAAAGAGATTTATAGAAAGAGAAAGAACAGTCTCTCGGCAGAATCGTACCCAATGCTTGGTACGCGCCCTGAGTCAGGCGCATGAAAACGCCGCCCGACTCTCCTCGGGCGGCGCAATTTACTGCGATGGTTATAGGGTTACTTCAGATCAAAACGATCCGCGTTCATCACCTTGTTCCAGGCCGAGACGAAATCGCAGACAAATTTGCCGCCTGCGTCGTCCTGACCATAGACCTCGGCCAGTGCCCGCAACTGCGAGTTCGACCCAAAGACCAAATCCACGCGGGTACCTGTCCACTTCACGTCACCACTTGCGCGGTCGCGGCCTTCATAGACGCCGTCACCGGATGGTTTCCATTCGGTGCCCATATCCAGCAGGTTCACGAAGAAATCGGTGCTGAGCGTGCCGACCCGTTCGGTCAGCACACCATGAGAAGTTCCGTCAAAGTTTGTGCCCAGCACACGCATCCCACCTACAAGCGCGGTCATCTCCGGTGCCGACAGCGTCAGCAGTTGCGCTTTGTCCACCAGCAGGGCCTCGGCCGGAACCGAGTATTCCTTGTGCAGGTAGTTGCGGAAACCGTCCGCCATCGGTTCCATCACCGTGAAAGACTCGACATCCGTCTGCTCTTGCGAAGCATCGGTGCGGCCGGGGCTAAAGGGAACATCAACGTCATGACCTGCAGCCTTGGCTGCCTGTTCGATGGCAGCACCACCACCCAAGACAATGACATCTGCCAATGAGACCTTCTTGCCACCAGACTGTGCGTCATTGAACGCTTTCTGAACGCCTTCCAGCGCATCCAGCGCCTTGGACAGTTTCAACGGTTCGTTGACCTCCCAATCCTTCTGCGGGGCCAGACGAACGCGCGCACCGTTGGCACCGCCACGCATATCCGATCCCCGGAAGGTCGAGGCCGAAGCCCATGCGGTCGACACCAGATCTGAGATAGACAATCCCGTCGCGAGTATCTTGGCTTTCAGATCGGCTACATCAGCGTCGTCAATAAGCGCGTGATCGACGGCCGGGACGTTGTCTTGCCAAATAAGCTCTTCGCTGGGAGCCTCGGCTCCAAGATAACGCGCACGCGGACCCATGTCGCGGTGGGTCAGTTTGAACCACGCGCGAGCAAAGGCATCGGCAAATTCGTCCGGGTTTTCGTGGAAGCGCTTCGAGATCGGGCCATAGATCGGATCCATGCGCATCGCCATGTCGGCGGTGGTCATCATAGTCTTGACCTTTTTCGATGGATCACCCGCTGCCGGGGCCATGTCCTCTTCCTTGACCCCAACAGGTTCCCAGATCCATGCGCCCGCTGGGCTCTTGGTCAGGTTCCAGTCGTAGCCAAACAGCAGGTCGAAGTAACCGTTGTCCCACTTGGTCGGGTTTGCGGTCCAGGCACCCTCGATGCCGCTGGTGGTGGTATCATCACCCTTGCCGCTGCCAAAGTCGTTGATCCAGCCAAAGCCCATCGCCTCCATCGGGGCGGCCTCGGGTTCGGGACCGACAAGACCGGGATCACCCGCGCCGTGGGCCTTACCAAAGGTGTGACCACCCGCAACCAAAGCAACGGTTTCTTCGTCATTCATCGCCATTCGGCCAAAGGTGTCGCGAATATCGCGACCTGAAGCCAAGGCATCTGGCTGACCATCTGGACCTTCGGGATTCACATAGATCAGACCCATTTGCACAGCGGCCAACGGGTTTTCCAGATCACGTTCGCCCGAATAGCGGCTGTGCGGGTTCTCGGTTGGGGCCAGCCACTCGGTCTCGGCACCCCAATAAATGTCTTCTTCGGGTGCCCAGATGTCTTCACGACCACCGGAGAATCCAAATGTTGTACCGCCCATGGATTCGATCGCGCAGTTGCCCGCCAATATGTAAAGGTCAGCCCACGAGATCTGGTTGCCGTACTTCTGCTTGATCGGCCAAAGCAGACGGCGCGCCTTGTCCAGGTTGCCATTGTCCGGCCAGCTGTTCAGCGGAGCGAACCGCTGATTGCCGGTCGATGCGCCACCGCGGCCATCTGCCGTGCGGTAGGTGCCCGCTGCGTGCCAGGCCATACGAATGAACAAACCGCCATAGTGCCCATAATCTGCGGGCCACCAATCTTGCGAATCCGTCATCAGCGCATAGAGGTCTTCCTTCAGTGCCTTCAGGTCGAGCTTCTTGAACTCTTCGGCATAGTCGAATGTCTCGCCCATCGGGTTCGATGCAGGGCTATGCTGATGCAGAATCGACAGGTTCAGTTGGTTCGGCCACCAATCCCGGTTGGACCGGGCCTCGGCGCCATGCATTACCGGGCATTTGCCCATGTTGGGGGTATCACTTCCGTCCATATCGATCTCCAGTCCTGGCTAGATGTGTGCGTCGCGCGGTTAACTTTGAAACGAGAAACAGGGGTCTTGAGTGTTTTTGCGCTCGTCCTTGGCAAGGGCGTTACGCGGGATCGCGCAGATCGGCCCTGCCTTCATTGTAGGAAATAGCATTAACGACTCGTTCTTTCTGTTTGGGTGTAGATTTAGCAAATCCAAGTCATTCATATAAGTTTTGTTTTTTGATGATATTGATAATCCAGAGCTATCACTTGAACATCTGCGCGCAGCCTGGCCCTGAAGCGCGTGATTGCGATTGCACCACCAAGCTTCACCGTGCCTCGCAAGTCGGGCACGAGAGAGAGTGGACGCAAATAAGCTTACGATGATGGCCGCGCATGAAACGACTGAACTGAGTTAGCGCAAAACGGATTGACCGGCCCAGATTCAGTGGCCACTGACCTTCTTATAAAGGGCCGATTTATAGCCGAAGGGAATTCCCAATACCCCGACAAGCCACCCAACCGTTCGGGCGATCTGGATCAATCGCCGATCTGGTTGGAACGGAAACAGAAGGATTGCCCCTAACAGTGCCAACAAGCGAAAGGGGGTGCTCAAAAACCCCAAGATCGCCTTTGTTGGCTTCTGATCAAGCTTACGGCGCATATGGGTGTTGGACTGGTCCCTTCCCCGGGCGGTCTGATACCAGAATGACAACCTTTCGGGAGGAATGGTCTCGTACACAAAAGCGTCGGGCACCCAGCCGACCGGTAAGCCTGCAGCAACGGTCTCGGCATAAAACTTTGCATCCGTCCCGCCGGTCATCCGCATGGTTTCATCGAACCAAAGGCCGGTTTCGCTGAACAGACGTGTCTCGCCCAGCCAGTTATTTGTCACGATGGTCACGCCACCGGTACCGTTCAACGTGGCTTTCTTTGCAGCCGCGTTTTCCTTGTCGAGGTAACGATTGCTGATATTGCGCAACATCAGCCGCTGAATCGCGGTCTCCTGCCCCGATGGCCCCGCCGCACGAAGCGGAGCGCCCATTAGCACGGCAGAGCTGTTGCGATACCCGGCGACCAACCGTTCAAGCCAATCGACCGCCACCACCTCGTCATCATCGACAAAACAGAGCAGATCCGAGCCATTCTCCAACGCTTCGCGCGCGGCTCGGTTGCGTCCGAACGGGATGCCGAGTTCGGACTCAAGGACATAGTTCAGACTTGCTCCATTAGGCAGCTTCTCCCCTACTGCCTGCACGGTACCTTCGCTGAGCGCTGCGCTGTCGTTTTCCACCACCAAACATCGCACCGAGCAGTCGGGCGGCAGCTTCATCTCTCCCCAGCTTCGAATCAAAGCGGCCAGCATCTCGGGCCGCTGCCGGGTCAGGGTCGAAACGGTAATGTTCAGCGGGACAGAGCGGTCTTTCATCGAAATCCCATACAATCCGTGCCGGTTTCTTGGCAAGGCGCGGTGATCAAGTGGCATCCTTCTGATGCTGCATCAGTGCTTCCAACCCTACACGGTAGTTCGGATAGAGCAATGAGACGCCCAGTTCATCCTTGATCCGATCATTCCGAACGCGCTTGTTCTCATTATAGAAACTGCGCGCCATCGGAGTCAGATCAGCCTCATCAAACGGAACGGCAGGCGGCATCGGTAGACCTTGCAGCTCGGCTGCAAAGCCGATCACGTCTTGCGGCGGCACCGGTTCATCATCACAGACATTGTAGATCGCACCCGGATTGGGTTTGGCCATCGACGCGATCAAAACCTGTGCAATGTCGTCAACATGAATGCGCGAAAACACCTGGCCCGGCTTGATGATCCGCCGCAACCCACCGCGTTTCAGCTTTGAAAACGGCCCGCGACCCGGCCCGTAAATCCCTGCCAGTCGGAAGATATGCAAGGGCAGGCCCGGAATGCCGCCCCATTGCTCCTCGGCACGCACGCGCCAACGGCCACGTTCAGCCGTCGGTGTGGCGGGCGTCGTCTCATCCACCCAGCCTCCCTGGTGATCCCCGTAAACGGCTGTGGTCGACAGGTAGCCGACCCATTTGAACTGTCCGATCCGCGCGGCGATCTCATCCTTCAATTCCGCCAGCACCGGATCACCATCGGCTGTGGGTGCTGTAGAGACAAGCAGATGCGTCACCCCATCCAGATCAGGCCGATCCCCCGGCCAGACCCAAGGCTCGGCGCCCGAGTCGCGGATTGTCTCAAGTTGCTGGGAATCACGCGTGGTTCCGATGACCCGCCATGTGGTTGGATCCAGTTGCCTCGATATCGCTCGGGCAGAATAGCCGTGGCCGAAGGAGAATAGTGTCTGTGTCATGGTCCCTTTGATGATCTGCCCGGCACGTGGATGCAAGCGCCGGATGGACGCACTTGATTCGAATCCTCTGATGCGCATTCATTGAGAAATGACCAAAAAGACACCTGACTTGCATGCAGCCTACTCCCTGAAATCGCCCGAGGAGAACAAGCGCCTTTATGCGGAATGGGCAGGGGAATATGACGACAGTTTCGCAGCGCTTGAGGATTATCAACTCCACAACCACACGGCACGCGCCTTTGTGGGCGCAGGCGGACAAGGCCCGGTATTGGATGTAGGCGCGGGCACGGGGTTATGCGGAACTATTCTGGCCGGGTTGGGCGTGGGTCCGATCGACGCCACCGATATCAGCGCCGAAATGCTGGACGAGGCGATGCGCAAGGATATCTATCGCGACGCGATCGAAGCCGATCTCAATCAGGGCCTGCCGGTTCCACGCGGCAGCTATGCCGGTGTCGTCTCGTCCGGAACGTTCACCCATGGCCATCTTGGGCCAGAAGTTTTGCCAGCGCTCTTGCGTGTCGCACGCCATGGTGCGCAGTTCGCCCTGTCGATCAACGCAAAACACTTTGAGGCGCTCGGATTCGCCGATACCTTCCGCCGCCTCGAGGTGGATCAGATCAGAGACTTATCGTTAACGCAGGTTCGGATTTATGGCGATCTTGCCGCCGGCCCCAACAAAGATGACGTCGCTTTGATCGCATTGTTTGAGAAAACCTGACCAAAGCTCTGCGTAGGTCATATACGGACCTATGCAGAACTCGGCGGGGCAGAACGCCGTCGTGATCTAAGTATACATCTGCTTCTTGAAAGCCCGTGTCCGTGTTGTCGCCTCGGCTGAACCATCGTGATAAGTGCCGAACCACTTGTCGAACGGAATCTCGGATGTGCCGTAGTTACACTCGAAATACCGGTGATGAAGCTGGTGGAAGAAGTCCCCTGCCCGCGCGGCATCCGTTTCACCAGCCTTCAGCTTTTCGAAACCCGAGTGAGACAGTACCGGGCTGATCTGCTGGAAGTAGGCGTGAAACAGCAGATGCAGCGGATGCGAGGGTACAATCAGATGGATGAAGTAGGTGGTGAAATAGAGAAGGTTTTCATACCAGTGGTTCGATATTCCCGACCATGGTCCGATATTGACGTTACGATGGTGCACAGCATGAACGTGCTTGTAGAGTTTCGGGTGATGTTCCAATCGGTGCACCCAGTAGAAATGAAGCCCTGACCACATCGGGATGAAAAGCATCCAGATCACGAACCAAACGGGGGCCGCGGCCCAGGTTATCACTGGCGCATAGCCATTCGCCATCGCCCAGTAGATCAGCCACTGATAGACCGTCGCCACAGTCATCGCACTTCCCAGCGTCCACCAGATGTTATCCAAAACCTGATTTCGAAAGGTAAACGACCCATTGTCACGTGTCAGATCACGCCGGTCGAATTTCTTGTACATGCCCTGCCCTTTGCGCATGTAAAGCCACCAATGCAGACCTCCTGCTATCATGATCTGAGGCACCATGTTCAGCAGCCAGATACGGAACATCCAGCCGGGCGCGAAACTCTGCATGGTCTCTAATGGAGGTAAAAACACGAAATAGGCGGCAAAAGCCATCACCATGCAAAGCGTCAGCGACGTAAGGGGAAGCCAAGCCCCTTTGTACCAGTTCAGGATAGCCGCAGGACGCGGCGGCCAGTTGAACAAAGGGTTCAAACCGACGGGCCCTTCGGGGCGGTAATTCCATCGGGCGGCTTCTGCATCATGCATATCGGTCATGGCTGAAACTCCTAACAGTGCGCTTCAGGTTGCGTAATCCGAGCCTTCGGCATCCAGAACAGATTTGATTTCGCGTAGATGTGCTTCGGCCTGACCGGGATATTCATAAAGCTCTTGCGCGGTTTTCTCAGCAATCTCATTGGACAGAACGCGCAAAGGTTGCCCGGTTTGAAGAGCGCGAATGTACGTTTCTGCGGCGCGTTCAAAATAATAGAGCCTGTTAAAGGCATCTGCCGGACTGTCGCCGATCACCAAAACCCCGTGGTTGCCCATGATCATGACTTTCTTTTTCGGGTCCGATAGCATCGCGGCACAGCGCTCACCTTCGTTTTCAAAAGCCAGACCTCCGAATTCTTCATCGATTACGTAGCGATTGAAGAAAGTTGCGGTGTTCTGATCGATCGGCGGTAAGGTGCTGTCTGCCAGCGAGGCAAGAACCGTCGCAAAAATCGAATGCACGTGCATCACGCAGCGCGCATGTGGGCAATGGCGGTGGATCGATCCGTGCAGCCCCCAAGCCGTTGGGTCCGGTGCACCGGGCTGATCCATGACATCTTTGTCATTGGCATCAAGCAGCAGCAGATTTGACGCCTTGATACGCGCAAAATGCATCTGGTTGGCATTCATCAGGAACTGCGTGCCGTCTTCATTCACCGCGAGGCTGAAATGGTTCGCCACCCCTTCATGCATGTTCAACCGTTCGGTCCAGCGGAATGCGGCGGCCATGTCCACGCGTTCGGACCAATGATCGATGTTGGGACGCAGGTTTGTAACGCTCATGCCGGGCTCCTTCACGGGGTATTCGATTTCTGGAAATCGTGCCTTCGCCGCAAACGTTTGACCAACGAAAAAAACAAGCCTAGTTCATTAGTAAAACTACTGGCAGAGTTATAAGCATGCAGAAATCACTTCCTCCGCTCGGCTGGCTGCGCACATTTGAAGCTGCAGCCCGTCATTTATCATTCACCGGGGCGGCGCGGGATTTGAACATGACGCAAAGCGCAGTCAGCCAGCAAATCAAATCACTAGAGGGCTATCTGGGTCAGCCATTATTCCTACGTCGCCCGCGTGCATTGGAGCTGACCGAAGCTGGTATCACCTATCTGCCGGTCGTTCGCGAAGCCTTTCGAACTCTGGTAAGGGGGACACAAGCCGTCACGGGCGCACAACAAAACGCGGTTCAGGTCCAGAGCAACATCACATTTGCCGTCAACTGGCTGGCTCCGCGCCTACCCCGGTTTCGGGAACTGCATCCGGATGTACATCTGAATATCTTCACTGAGCTCTGGGAGCCGCGCGAAATGGCCGAAGGCGCGGTGGTGGAAATCCGCTATTCGCTGCGCCCGGCCGATACGGTGCGAACGGAATTGCTGCGAACAGATCACTACTATCCTGTCTGTGCCCCCGACTTCCCAGTGACGCTGGAAACCCTGCAGGAACAGCCCCTATTCGACTGTTCAAATTTGTTGTCGAATTGGGAGAGTTGGATCACAGATCAGAGTCTAACTTGGCAAAAACCCAAGGTAACCTATTCGACGACCTATCTGGTCAGCCTGTCGGTTGCGATGGCCGGAGGAGGCTTGTGTTTAGCCCACGACACGATCGCAAAACGGTTGATTGAAGAAGGCCGCCTGATCGCGCCGTTCAACCATCGCGCTGCTATGCCCGAGGCCTATTATCTATTGCTATCGCCCCAAGCCGAGGAAACGCCGGGAGCGTTGGCGTTTGTCGACTGGCTGCGCGCGGAGATTGAAGCCGATCGCCACAACTAATCGCGGGTCGCTCCCGCCCATCTTTGATGCCCTTTGGGCATCTCCTCTGGTTGGGCGTGGCAGCGCTGGCGCGCTGCGGATGGCAGGTTTTGTGATGATTCCATGATACCTTAATAGTGGGGGTTGCACCTTGCGCCGCATTCGGGAAAGTTGGGCCATGGAATACACTCCCTTCCCAAGTTGGCCCGATACCGCCCCTCGTCTCATCGCTGTTGCTTCTGGCCGCGAGGCTGCCGATTTGGTGATCCGTGGCGGCGTCTGGGTCAATGTGCATAGCCGCGAAACCCTGCCTGACCATGACGTGGCGATCGCTGCGGGGCGCGTTGCTTTTGTGGGGCCGGACGCCGCGCATTGTATCGGTCCTGAGACTCAGATCATCGAGGCGCACGGTCGCTATTTGGTGCCGGGGTTATGCGACGCACATATGCATATCGAATCAGGTATGTTGACCCCGGCAGAATTTGCCCGCGCGGTCATTCCGCATGGCACAACTTCGATGTTCACCGACCCGCATGAAATCGCCAATGTGATGGGGTTGGAAGGCGTACGCCTGATGCATGACGAAGCGCTGATGCAGCCGGTGAACATCTTCACCCAGATGCCGTCCTGTGCACCCTCAGCACCGGGGCTTGAGACCACAGGGTATGAGATCACCGCCGAGGATGTGGTTGAGGCGATGTCTTGGCCCGGTATCATCGGACTGGGCGAGATGATGAACTTTCCCGGAGTCATTCATGGCGATCCGAAGATGTTGGCAGAGATCGCGGCCACACAGCGCGCCGGTAAAACAGTTGGCGGGCACTATGCTTCGCCTGATTTAGGGTCTGATTTCGCCGCATATGTCGCTGGCGGCCCTGCTGATGACCATGAGGGCACCTGCGAGGCAGACGCCATCGCACGTGTCCGTCAGGGAATGCGGTCAATGATGCGGTTGGGGTCGGCTTGGTATGATGTCGAAAGCCAGATTACTGCGGTGACTGAAAAAGGGCTGGACCCGCGCAACTTCATCTTGTGCACCGACGACTGCCATTCGGGAACGCTGGTAAATGACGGACACATGAACCGCGTAGTGCGACATGCGATTGCCTGTGGTTGCGATCCTCTGGTTGCGCTGCAAATGGCGACGATCAACACGGCGACCCATTTTGGGTTGGAACGCGAGATCGGCTCGATCACACCCGGGCGGCGCGCTGACATTATCCTGAGTTCTGATCTGGTAGAGCTTCCGATCGAAACCGTAGTCGCGCGCGGTCAGATTGTGGCTGAAAACGAGACGGTAACGGTCGAATGCCCGCATCTGAACTGGCCCGCTAAGGCGCGAAATACCGTACACCTAGGGCATGCGTTGACCTCGACAGACTTTGAAATCGCAGCCCCTGCCGGAGCGAACCGTGTCACGGCCAACGTGATCGGGGTGGTTGAAAATCAGGCCCCAACGCAAGCGTTGAAATCCGAGCTGCCGATTATCGAAGGGCTTGTTGAAGGCGAAGGCGACGTGTGCCAGATCGCATTGGTCGAACGGCATCGCGCCACGGGGGGTGTGACTAACGCCTTTGTCTCTGGCTTTGGGTATCAAGGCAAAATGGCCATGGCCTCGACCGTTGCGCATGACAGCCACCATATGATTGTTGTCGGCACCGACCGTGAACAGATGGCGCTGGCCACGAACAGGCTGGCCGAAGTGGGCGGAGGCATCACAATCTTTCGCGATGGCGAGGAACTGGCCTTGGTGGAACTGCCCATCGCAGGCTTGATGTCCGACAACCCAGCGACTGAGGTTGCCGCCAAAGCGGAACAAATGGTCGAGGCGATGAAGACCTGCGGCTGTCAGCTTAACAACGCATATATGCAGCATTCTCTGCTGGCCCTGGTTGTGATTCCTGAACTGCGGATCTCGGACCTTGGGCTGGTGGATGTACGTATATTCGAAAAGATCGACCTTCTGGAACCCCTTGCATGACTACTATCCGAACACCTGACGTTCCCAACCCCGAGAAATTTAGCGATCCGCTTGCAGCTGTCGCACGTTTGGAAGAGCTCTATGAACAGGCGACAAAATTCCTGTGCGATAGGTTTGCAAATGCACTTAAGAACGGCGCTCCTACCGAGAGGTTTCGGGCGTTCTACCCCGAAATCCGGATCAGGACCTCGTCTTACGCGCAGGTCGACAGCCGGCTGAGCTTCGGTCACGTGTCCGAGCCGGGCACGCACGCCACGACAGTGACGCGCCCCGATCTGTTCCGGTCCTACCTTACCCAGCAAATCGCGCTATTGATCAAGAACCACGATCAGCCGGTCACAATCGGAGCTTCGGAAACGCCGATCCCGGTCCATTTCGCTGTCGCCAATAACCCGGATCTGGTTGTGCCGCATCAGGGTGCAGCTGGGTTCACTCTGCGCGATGCGTTCGATGTACCGGACCTGAATACAACAAACGACGATATCGTGAATGGCGTGCACGAGCTGGAAAACGAAGCGGGACCCCTTGCGCTCTTCACAGCCCAGCGGGTGGACTATTCGCTTGCACGACTGTCGCATTATACGGCGACTGACCCCGGCCATTTCCAAAACCACGTGCTGTTCACCAACTATCAGTTCTATGTCTCGGAATTTGAGAGCTACGCACGGGCGCAACTCGCTGATCCCGACAGCGGCTATACCAGCTTTGTCTCGACCGGGAATGTTGAGATCACGGACGCCGAAGCCGTACTGGAACAGCCCCTTAAACTGCCGCAAATGCCAACCTACCACCTGAAACGCGCGGATGGGTCTGGGATTACGCTGGTCAATATCGGCGTCGGGCCATCGAATGCCAAAACGGCCACCGACCACATTGCGGTTCTGCGCCCGCACGCCTGGTTGATGGTCGGCCACTGCGCCGGTCTGCGCAACACGCAGGCGCTTGGGGATTTCGTACTGGCACATGCCTACCTGCGCGAGGACAAAGTGCTGGACGACGACCTGCCCGTCTGGGTGCCGATCCCCCCGCTGGCCGAAGTCCAGGTCGCGCTGGAACAGGCTGTGGCCGAGGTAACCGAGTTGGAAGGCTACGAGCTGAAACGTATCATGCGAACAGGTACAGTCGCCTCGGTCGATAACCGCAATTGGGAGCTTCGCGATCAGTCCGGCCCGGTGCAACGGCTCAGCCAGTCCCGTGCGATTGCGCTGGATATGGAAAGTGCAACAATCGCAGCCAACGGTTATCGGTTCCGGGTTCCTTACGGCACCTTGCTGTGCGTCTCGGATAAGCCCTTGCATGGTGAATTAAAGCTTCCCGGCATGGCTTCGGCGTTCTATACCACTCAGGTCAGTCGTCATTTGGCGATCGGAATCCGGGCGATGGAGCACTTGCGCGGAATGCCGCTGGAACGGTTACACAGCCGGAAATTGCGTTCGTTTGACGAAACGGCCTTTCTCTGAAGCAAAAAAGCAACGAATTTCCCCTATTTTTGGGGTTTTTAGTGCTACTATTCGTTGTGTTCAGCCACAATATCCCGTTACAGTTACGCGGTGAGGCCCTATAGATCGGGCACGTTAAGGAGACCAAGAAATGGCAAAGCCTATGACAAAGACTCAGCTGGTGGCTGCTCTCGCTGAGGAAATGGGAACTGACAAGAAATCCGCAAATGCCGCGCTGGAGGCCATGACCGGCCTGATCACTCGCGAAGTTTCGTCCGGTGGTGCAGTCACCCTGCCCGGCGTTGGCAAAATCTACTGCCGCGAGCGCCCCGAGCGCATGGTGCGCAACCCCGCCACCGGCGAGCAGTTCAAGAAAGAAGCCGACAAAGTGGTCAAAATGACCATCGCGAAAGCTCTGAAAGACAGCGTCAACGGCTAATTCGCCGAAGACAGATCGCAAGATCGAAGGGGTCGCCACCGGGCGGCCCTTTTTTTGTCTGAATAAGTTATGTAAGCATCTGATTAATATCGAGTTTTTGCCGCTATCGCCATAGTTGTGTCATATTCCTCATCCACTCGCTTAATGGGAAGTATTATTGAGGAATCACGATTTATGGCACGATATCAAACCACTGAATTTGATACAGAAAATCAATTCGACTAGGCGAGCATTCAATACACGATTGAAGACGATGTTGTCGTTGCAACGCGGACGACTTTTGATGCCGGATACGAGGTCTTCGGGACTTACGAAGACGGCGTTTTGCGTCAGGAATTTTATGTCGGAACAGAAGAGGCACTGGGCTTTGATAATCGGTTCATTGACTATGACGCCAATGGCATAATGACCGAACGCGGAACGGTTTATCCAGACAGTATCCGCGTGACCGAGACCTTTCAAAATGGTGTTCCGAATGAGATTCTCATCCAAGATGGGTTTTTCGGAGACGGTGCAAAACCCTGGGACCAGATCGTTCTACGCTATGATGCGTCGGGCAATATCGTAGGCCGCACGATAACAAACGATAATGGTGCCCGGACGGTTGAAGCCTTCGCGCCCGGTCATTTCAGTACTGTTCAGGACTTTCTACAAACCAAATCCTGGGATCGGATCGACACGTTCTTCGATGTCAACGGAGAGACAACCGGACGGACGACCACCTATGACAATGGAATTGTCAAACAGGAAACGTGGGCAGACGGACAGCATAGCAACGTAACGCAGACAGACGGAAGCGACATAAAGTCGTGGGAAACCATCAGCACCTCATTTGATGGCAGTGGAAAGAAATCTGAAAGACAACGACATATGACAATGGAGTCGTGAAACACGAGGTCTGGTCAGATGGCCAGCGCGTCAGCATCAGCCAGACCGATGAGCTGGAAGCGAAATCCTGGGATTCGATCACGACCACCTATCAGGACGGACAAATCTCGGAACGTCGGCTGGAGAAAGATAATGGGGACGTAACCGTTACACTTTATGCGGATGGAAAACGTTCTGACGTGCTGCAACTGGACGGGGACGACAGTGCTTCTTGGGCATTGAAGGTCACCAGCTATCCAGACGCAGGCGGGAAAGAGATTTCTTTGTATGAAAAGGTCGAGGACATCCCTGAATCCTTGCTCCAATACTTCCCGGAACTGACCGCGCCTGACCCGCTTGAAGAGTTCGTGCTGGATTTCAATGACGGAACCCGCATCAATGACAGTGATCAGGTGCTGAATGGTGCATTTATTGCAAGTGTTAGCAAAGGGCAGAGCAACACTGATGGTATTCTAACCCCATACGAATACGGTGGCTCAAACCCCGACCCCGACCTGGAGGCGTTCAATTCCTGGGGGGCAACTGTCGGCTTCTCGAAAAGCGATGGCGAAGAATTCAACTTCAACAGCGTTTCCTTGGCCAATGCTTCCAGATCGGACACCACGTATATACCTGAATCGAACTGGGCAAACCAAGTCACTATCAATGCCTATAATGGCGATGAGCTGGTGCACTCTGCAGAGGTCGATCTGACATTCGATCACGTCACACACGAGTTTGACTGGCGCGATATTGATCACGTCGAGTTCGTTGCATCGGGAGGTGAAATTACCAATGACCATGTCGAGAACGCGGGTTGGTTCTCGATGGACGATCTTAGCTTTTTCGCCTGAATCAAGCGACAAGCTGAATCATAATGATGAGCAGCGCTTTTCTACAAAAGCTCTGCTCATTCTCATTGCGCGCAAGCTCATTGATGCCAACTATCGGGCGACCCCGCTATTCGACGCAATGGGTCCTTGCAGCTCATGTTAAAATCAGGAACAGTCGCCCGAATTTCATCAGGAGGCCGAAATGGACCTGCGCGCCATCGCCATGGGGCTTGTTTTCGCCCTCATCTGGTCTTCGGCCTTCAGCTCGGCGCGAATCATCGTTGCCGATGCCTCGCCTTTGTTCTCGTTGGCGCTGCGATTTCTGATTTCGGGACTAATGGGCGTGGCGATCGCACGCGCCATGGGGCAAAGCTGGCGCCTGACTCGCAACCAATGGCGCGCCACTATTCTGTTCGGAATCTGCCAAAATGCCCTTTATTTGGGTCTAAACTTCTATGCGATGCAGACAGTCGAGGCTTCGGTCGCGGCGATTATCGCCTCGACTATGCCCCTGCTGGTAGCCCTAGCCGGCTGGCTGCTATTGGGTGAGCGGATGCGCCCGCTGGGCATCGTCGGCTTGCTGGCAGGTTTTGTCGGTGTCGCGCTAATCATGGGTAGCCGGATTAACGCTGGTGTCGATCTGTTCGGGGTTCTGCTCTGCGGAATCGGGGCGCTGGCGCTGACCTTTGCCACCTTGGCTGTTCGGGGGGCGACTTCGGGCGGTAACTTCATGATGGTGGTTGGGCTGCAGATGCTTATCGGATCGGCGGTGCTGTTTCTCGCCGCCCCGGTGTTCGAGTCTATTCATATCCACGCCACACTGCCTTTTATGCTGGCTTTCACCTACACCACGTTATTCCCGGGCCTTCTGGCAACTTTCATCTGGTTCCTGCTACTGGATCGCATCGGCCCGATCCGTGCAGCAACGTTCCATTTCCTCAACCCGGTATTCGGCGTGACCATCGCCGCCATTTTACTGGGTGAGAAGCTGGGCCCATTGGATGCGGTGGGGGTTCTGATCACAACACTGGGTATTCTTGCCGTACAGCTGTCGCGCGAGCCCGGTCAGCGCAGCAGCGCCTCGACCTGATCTATCAAATTAGGCGCATTTGGCTTGGTGCTTGACCCATAGGTGGCAACGACCTCACCCTCGGGGCCAATAAGCACTTTGTTAAAGTTCCATTTCGGGACAAAGCCAGTCTGCGCAGCAACAGCTTGATAAAACGGATGGGCATTCGAACCTTTCACTGGAGTGATATCCGTCATCGGAAGCGTAAGGTCGTAATTTAGTTCGCAAAAATTCTTGACCTCTTTCGACGACGCCAGCTCTTGTTTGAACGAATTCGACGGGACCGCCAGTACCACCAGCCCGCGTTCTTCATATGTTTCGTGCAGCTCCTGCAACGCTGCGTATTGTCCGGTAAAGCCGCAAAGCGACGCCGTGTTGACCACAAGCACGGGCTGTCCGCGCCAGTCTTCCAGTGATATTGTCCCACCATCGATTGATGAAAATTCGCCCGTCAGTGGTGCCGCCTGAAGGGCTTTGCCCAACAAGATCAGAGCAGTCAACAGAGCCATACGGAACATCACTTCACCTCCTGTTATAAATCATACGCGCTGTGCATTCGTTTGGATCAACTGCACAGACCCGCGAGCGCGCTGTAATATGGTTTTGATTCCAGCGCATCTATGCCCAAATAGGACATCATCATTCAAACACCGGAGGATCCATGTCCCGTTATACCAAAGACCCCGAGGTCATTGCGGCCCTCTCACCTGAAGAATTTCACGTCACCCAGCGCAGCGGCACCGAACGCCCGGGCACTGGCAAGCTGTTGAACAACAAGGAACCGGGCATCTACGTGGATATCGTCTCGGGCGAGCCGTTGTTCGCCTCGACCCACAAATACGAATCCGGCTGCGGCTGGCCCAGTTTCACCAAGCCAATCATACATGAACATGTCGAAGAGTTTCGCGACACCACTCATGGCATGATCCGGACCGAGGTCCGCTCGAAACACGGCGACAGCCACCTGGGCCACGTGTTTCCCGATGGCCCCCGCGAACATGGCGGGCTACGCTATTGCATCAATTCCGCCTCGCTGCGGTTCATCCATCGCGACGAGATGGAGGCCGAAGGGTATGGCGAATTTCTGATCCATGTGGAGGATATCTGATGACCGATGAACGCGCCGTTCTGGCCGGAGGCTGCTTTTGGGGCATGCAGGACCTGATCCGCAAACTGCCCGGCGTCTCACGCACCCGCGTCGGGTACACCGGCGGCGATGTGCCAAACGCAACTTATCGCAACCACGGCACCCATGCTGAAGGGATCGAAATCTGGTTCGACCCGACCCAGATCACCTATCGCGATCTGCTAGAGTTCTTTTTCCAGATCCACGACCCGACCACCCTGAATCGTCAGGGCAATGACCGCGGAATGAGTTATCGCTCGGCGATCTACTATGTGGACGATGCCCAGAAACAGGTGGCCGAAGATACAATTGCCGATGTCAACGCCAGCGGCATTTGGCCCGGCAATGTGGTGACCGAAGTCGAACCCGTCGGCGATTTCTGGGAAGCCGAGCCCGAGCATCAAGATTACCTAGAGCGCATCCCCAACGGATACACCTGCCATTTCCCGCGCCCGGACTGGGTGCTGCCAAAACGCTCCAGTGCGGCAGAATGATATGCGCGGTAGCCCCTTGCGGGGCTATCCGACCGCCACCCGAGGTCGTCCGCTCGCTTCAACCGTGATCAACGCTTCGACGAATACCTCTTGCGCCTCAATCTTGGCGGTGCGGATATCGCGGTCGACTGTCACGCGTATATCCTCGGCACCTGCTTGGCGCACCACGCCCTCAGCCTCGTTGCGCAGCACCTCTTCAAGCAGCTGCAGAGCGGAATTCGAGTCCGAGAAATCCTGCGGCCCCTCTTCCAGATGTACCCGATAGCGGCCTTCGGCCGGGGACGTAACTGAACCGGCCCGCCGAAGGGTCAGCCGCCCGACAACCGCACCGATGGCATTTGCAACACCGGCATGCTCAGGCAGGACCATCTTGCAATGCAACTGCTCTCCGACTGCCGGGTAATAGCTGGGGGCCGAAGCCCCAAGGCCCACTACATCCACATTCAGCGCGGCATCCAATGCCAACAACCCACGGTGTTTCGCCAGCCCGCGCTGCGTTAGAACATGCCGGGCCAGATCTCTTGCAGGCTGGTCAAACCCATGGCTTTCCTCGGCAAAAGCAGTCTCTAATAAGGTCAATGAGGTTTGTTCCGTCAACTGATCGACAATGAGCTGAGCCAGCGCTTCAGGCGATACTGCCAGCCTGTCCCCTGATCCAACCCGCTTACGCGCCATCAGTTCCAGCGCCTTGAGCGCTGCCGAGCAGTCCCAATCCGCAAGCCGCCCCAGAGCATGGCTGGCATCCGAAGGGGTGACACCCGAGACCTGTACGATCCCGCGATCCACCAAACGACCCAGTGCCCCATGCTCCATCCGGGTTTGCAACAGACTGCTGAGCGGCACAACACGATCCTCCAACCGGTCCAGTAACACTGATTCACGCGGCCCGACCCCATCGGCGGGGATACCCGGCACACGACGGGCAAACCTCGTGTCATGTTCACCTACAGTCGTCGCCCGCAATTGCTCATCCAATGCCGCATGTACCACATCCGGGGCCTCAGCTGCGATCAGCGACACCGGCAGCACCCGACGCGGCCCAAGGAAGACACCGCCGCCTAGGCCTTCGGTCACCACATGCACCTGACTGTCACCGCCCAAACCATGAGTCCGCATCGCAACCGCTTCAACCATGGTCCTGAAACCGCCAACCTGCGCGCCTGCGGGGTCGATGGCAGGTTTGCCATCTCTGATCAGCGCGACGTCGGTCGTGGTCCCGCCGATATCGGACACCAGCGCGTTCTCAACATCGGTCAGCCAGCGCGCGCCAACGATAGAGGCCGCAGGGCCACTTAGGATCGTTTCAATCGGACGCTCCCGCGCCTGCTCGGCGCTCATCAAAGCGCCATCCCCGCGCACAACCATCATTGGGGCGGTGATGCCCTGCGCGCGCAACTGATCCTGCGCGCGCCCGATCAAGCGGTCGATCATCCCGATCAATCGTGCATTCAGCACGGCGGTCACCGCACGCTTTGGCCCATTCAGCTTGGCCGACAGGTGATGAGAGCACGTGACCGGCGCTCCCGTACGCTCGGAAATCACGCGCGCCACTTCCAGTTCATGCGCCGGATTCCTGGTCGCGAACTGTGCCGCAACCGCATAGCCGGAAATGCCTGAATGTGAGTCTAAAAAGGCCTCTAGCCCTGCAACATCCAATTCGGCGACCTGACCCCCGGCATGGTTGTGCCCCCCGGCCAGAACCAAAGCCGGATCGCCCTTCAACGCCTCTCTTAGACCGTGTTTCTCAAGGTCGCTTTCCCGAAACCCGACATAGATCAACGCCACGCGCCCGCCCTGGCCTTCGACCAACGCATTGGTGGCCAGCGTTGTCGATAACGATGCCATCCCAATCTGATCCGGAGACACATCAGCCGTCTCTAGCACAGCAGAAACCGCGCGGCCCACACCAATCGCTAGATCCGCTCGTGTGGTCAGCGATTTGGCCGACGCGATCACCTCGCGCTCATCCCGGATCAGCACCGCATCCGTATAGGTTCCGCCCGTATCCACCCCCAAAGCCAACGCCATCGGGTCCTCCATCTGTTCGCCAGAACCGGGTGTAGCGTTTTCCTGCGGCGCGTCCAGCCTGTTTACGACAACCGGGATGCCGCCCAGCGCGCGGCATCAGCCACGGTCGGATCCGGATCATCGGTCAGCGTCTGTGCAACCTGCAGTAACGCCGGCACCGCTGAGTTCCCAATCGCATAAAGCACGTTCCGCACGAACCGATTCCGGCCGATCCGCTTTATCGGCGAGCCCGAGAACATCGCGCGGAATGCTGTATCATCCAGCTGCGCCAGTTCCGCCAACGGAGGCGCCTTTAGCTCCTCCCGCGCCGCATAGCGAAGGTCACTGGCCGCGACCGCAAACTTGTTCCACGGGCAGGCCGCAAGACAATCATCGCAGCCATAGATTCGGTTGCCCAACAGCGCGCGCAACTCTTCCTCCACCGGCCCCTTATGCTCGATGGTCAGATACGAAATACAGCGCCGCGCATCCAACTGATACGGTGCCGGAAACGCGTCGGTCGGACAGGCCGTCAAACACGCGCGGCATGAGCCACAATGGTCGACCTCAGCGCCATCCACAGGCAAATCCAAAGTTGTGAAAACAGACCCTAAAAAGGCCCAATTTCCCCAATCTTGACTGACAAGATTGGTATGCTTGCCCTGCCACCCCAGCCCAGCGGCCTGCCCCAGCGCCTTCTCTGGCACCGGAGCAGTATCGACAAACACCTTCACTTCACCCCCACCCTCGGCAATCAGCCAGCGCGCCAATCGTTTGAGGCGCTTCTTAACCAGATCGTGATAATCCTTGTTCTGCGCATAAACCGAAATGGCGCCCAAGTTGGAATGCGCCAGCACCGCAGTCGGGTCATGCTCGGGCGTATAGCTCTCCGCAAGCATGATCACCGACCGCGCGTCAGGCCACAGCACAGACGGATCACCGCGCCAATGAGCCCGCTCAGCCATCCAGCCCATCTGGCCATGATATCCGGCTTGTAGAAAGGCATCCAACCGTTCGGGAACAAGGGGCACATCCCAAGGGTGACAAACCCGACAGGCGACAAACCCCTCAGACAAGGCTTGCTCCACCAACCGCTGTTTCAACTCCGATCCGCTCTTCATCTGGCCAAAAATACCTTCGGGGGTGAATTGGCCCAATGGCCAAGAGGGGACGGACAGCCCCCTACCCCTCAATCTATCAGAAATCCAGATCCGCGTAATGTGGCGGTGGCCGGAATCCCGGAACCTGATCCGCCAGAATCGAGCGGAACGCCGGGCGGGATTTGATCTTGGCGTACCAGTCCTTCACGGCAGAGCTTCGGTTCCAATCTACGTCCGAAATGTAATCCAGCGCCGACAGATGCGCCGCCGCGGCGAAATCGGCCAATGTCATCTGATCTCCGGCCAGCCAGCGACGGTGATCCAGCAGCCAGGCCATATAATCCAGATGATACTTGATCGCGCGCGCGCCTTCCTTGACGTTCTTGCTGTCCGGATAGCCTTGCCCCGTTACTTTCTTGTTCACCCGCTCATAGAGTAGCTTTGAGGTCACCTCGTGGTGAAACTTGTCATCAAACCAGCCTACCAAACGCCGCACCTCATAACGTGCTTCGGCTTTTTTAGGCATCAAGGGTGGCTCGGGTCGGGTCTCTTCGATATATTCGCAGATCGCGGCGCTCTCGGCCATGATCTGACCATCCAGTCGCAGCACAGGAACCTTACCCGCCGGGTTGCGGCGCAAAAAATCCGGGTCCTGTTCCCAGTATCGTTCTTCGACCAGCTCAACCTCGATCTTCTTTTCGGCCAAAGACAGGCGAACCTTGCGGCAATAGGGCGAGAGGGGAACGTGAAACAGACGCGCCATGAACTTCCATTCGAACCAGTAGAGTACCCTTCAAGCTTTAGCCGCTGAGGGGTCTGGGTTTCAATCCTCGAAACACGCGGCGCGTCCATCTGCGCGGATGGTGGCCGCTCCATCCAGAATTGACGCGGCACGCCTGCGGGTCCGCACCGATGGATCCGTAACCGACCGGTTGCGCGGGGATGGCAGAATCGCCGCCACACGCGCCGCTTGTGTCGGAGACATTTTTGCCGCACTCACCCCATAATACTTCTGCGCCGCGGCCTCGACGCCAAAGATCCCTTGTCCGGTTTCCGCGACGTTCAGATACACTTCGAGAATGCGCTGCTTGCTCCAGACGATTTCAACAACCGGAGTCATCGAGGTTTCAAGCGCCTTGCGGACCCAGCTGCGCCCCTGCCAAAGAAATACATTCTTGACCACCTGCTGCGTGATGGTCGATGCACCCCGGCTGCCGCCATCTTCCAGCGCATCGCGGATCGCTTCGACATCAAAGCCCCAATGCAGGCAGAAGTTGGCATCCTCGGCTGCTACGACCGACCGCGCCATGATCGGGGCAATCTCTTCGATCGGCACCCACTCGCGATCAACCTTCCCAAGCCGACGCCACTCGGACCAGATCGTATGCGTGACCGGCGGGTTCACGACTGAATAGATCAGAACCAAAGACACAAAAGCCACGACCATCGCCAGAACAACAACAAGGGCCCAGCGCCGTATCCGAGCGATGGGGCCTGTTGTTTTGTTTGATCTGGACGCCCTCTTTTTCTTACCGCGCGGTTTGCGGACTGCTTTTTTTGCCATGCCTTGCTATACGCCGCGAAGGGCGTATTTGAAACGGATTATTTCGACAACATCTGTCCGTCGCGCGGTCGCACAACCGGGCGTGCAGTTCTGACTGAGGCTGCTCCGCGCGCCGCCAACTCCGGGAACAAGGCCAATACTTCTGCTTGCGTCCGACGCTCGGCCTGGGTCAGTGCATGTCCCGGGTAGTAGCTTTCACTTTTGGCGCCATTGGCGAACACGATCTCATGTCGCCGGAACAGAATGTGGATATAATCCACCTCGCCCCCTTCGACACGCGTGACTGTTGTTCCGTTCACAAGACAATGGGCAGCGATCAGAACTTCTTCATGGCCAAACAGGTAGGGTGCACGCCAATCATCGATCAGCATCCTGTGCTGCGGCGAAACAAGCAGAGGGCGCGTGAGCCCGAACATCCCTGTCTCGAAGCGAATTGGGGCCAGTTTACCCTCGGCTGCCACCTTGGTACGACCAATCCAGAGCACAGGTTTAGCGCCGCTATCCGCGGTCGTAACCAGATCTCCAAGTTTCAGGTCCTCGACCGGCCGGGGCCCATCGGGGGTTTCAATCAATGTGCCGGGCGTAAAGCAGGGCGGACCGAGATCACCGTTTGCGATATCGACCGAACCAAACGAAGCCCCATCATCGCTAAAATCGGTGACTGAAGAAGAAACAAACGTGCCTTGCTGCAGAACCGATCCGTCTGTTGGGGTAAAAACCTCGCGCCCGTCAGCAAGGTAGAAGGTAACGCCGGTATATGTAACCTGCGCACCACCCGGCAACTCGATCGTCACCATATCATTGAAGTAAGACGCAGTGATATCAGATCCGTCAACCGAGTCTCCATTCAGCCGGTTGATCAGATCATCGTCATTCTGATCGATGATATCAAAGAACTCGACGTTCAGCGTGGATCCAACAACGGTTCCGTTCGCACCCGGATTGGCCGGGTCGAGCACAAAAAACTGGTCTGTATACGTCGTGGGCACACCGATATTCCACTTCACTCACATCATTGGGATAGCAGCATGCCTGCATTTCCCGAATAAACTATGACTAAAGCTAGGCGTTATGCACGGCATTACACAAGAATTGGAAACAATATGGCCAGACAAAAGAATACCCGGCGTGTTGGGAACGACACGCCGGGCCAAAGATTTAGATCTCTCAAGACTTATTCTGCAGGAACCGCCGCCACTTCGGTGGTCAGAGGATGACTGAGCTTGTTCAACATCTCTTTTGGGCAAACCTGCAGGAAGTTGGTCTTTTCCACATCCCAATGCTGTAAGATATCAATGGCTTTGCGGCTGTTGGTCTCCGCGACATGGCGCTCGATCATTGCTTTCAGCTGATCTTCCCATTGGTCCACTGTCACCGGACAGGTGACAAGCGTCTCCATATTCATCAGCGCCTCAGCTTTGCCTTCGGGGTCGTACAGATAAGCCATACCACCCGTCATCCCCGCACCAAAGTTGGCACCGATATCGCCGAGAATAACCGCAACGCCGCCGGTCATGTATTCACATCCGTTCGAGCCGCAGCCTTCGATCACCACTCTGGCACCTGAATTTCGCACCGCGAACCGCTCACCTGCGCGGCCTGCCGCAAATAGGTGGCCATCGGTGGCACCGTATAGGACGGTGTTGCCAATGATGGTGTTATATTCCGCCTTGAGCGGGCTCACCTGCGGCGGACGTACGACGATCATGCCGCCCGAAAGCCCCTTGCCGACATAGTCGTTGGCATCACCCGAGACCTCCAGCTTGAGACCCGGAGCGGCAAAAGCCCCCAGTGACTGGCCCGCCGAACCCTGCAGCTTCACATGCAAGTGATCGTCCTGGAACGTGTTCCGCATGCCGAAATTCTGGACGATGTGGCTTGAGACACGTGTACCCACGGTCCGATGCGTGTTCTGCACCGCGTAAGATAGTTGCATCTTCTCACCGTCTTTCAGGAAGCGCGCCGCATCGCGCACAATCTCGGCATCCAGCGTATCCGGCACTGCATTACGATCCTTGTCGCGGTTGTAGACGATATCATGTGCGCCATCGACGGTGATCAACAGCGGGTTGAGGTCCAGATCATCCAGATGCGCCGATCCGCGGCTGACCTGTGCTAGCAGATCAGCACGACCGATGATTTCGTCAATCGAGCGTGCGCCGAGGCTAGCCAGCAGTTCTCGCACTTCCTGTGCGTAGAAGGTGATCAGGTTCACCACCTTGTCCGCGTTACCAGTAAACTTGGCACGCAACGATTCGTCCTGCGTACACACGCCCACCGGACAGGTGTTCGACTGGCACTGACGCACCATGATACAGCCCATTGCGATCAGGGCGGCGGTACCGATGCCGTATTCCTCAGCGCCCATCATCGCGGCCATGACGATGTCGCGACCAGTGCGCAGGCCACCATCGGTCCGTAGAGTAACGCGGTCGCGAAGGTTGTTCATCGCCAGAACCTGATGCGCCTCGGTCAGGCCCATCTCCCACGGCAGTCCAGCGTATTTGATACTGGTTGCGGGCGACGCGCCCGTTCCGCCATTGTGACCCGAAATCAGGATAATATCCGCTTTCGCCTTGGCCACACCGGCGGCAATCGTTCCAACGCCCGAAGACGCCACCAGCTTTACCGTCACCTTACAGCGCGGGTTGATCTGTTTCAGGTCGTAGATCAACTGCGCCAAATCCTCGATCGAGTAGATGTCGTGGTGCGGCGGCGGTGAGATCAAGGTCACGCCCTTGGTAGAATGCCGCAGACGCGCGATCAGGTCTGTGACTTTCATACCCGGCAGCTGACCGCCCTCACCCGGTTTCGCGCCTTGGGCGACCTTGATCTCAAGCTCTTCGCACTGGTTCAGGTATTCGGCGGTCACGCCGAACCGGCCCGAGGCCACCTGTTTGATCTTGGCCGACGGGTTGTCACCGTTGGGCTCGGGCACAAAATGCGCAGGGTCTTCACCACCTTCGCCGGAATCCGACTTCGCGCCAATCCGGTTCATCGCCACGTTCAGTGTCTTGTGCGCCTCGGGGCTGAGGGCACCCAGCGACATGCCTGGAGTGACAAAGCGTTTGCGGATTGAAGTGATCGATTCGACCTCTTCGATCGGCACCGGCTTGCCCAGCGGCTTGAAATCCATCAGATCGCGCAAGTGAATCGGAGGATTGGACTGCATCTTGGCCGAATACTGTTTCCACAGCTCATATGAGGCGCGGTTACAGGCCATTTGCATCATGTGCATTGAGGTTGCTTCCCACGCGTGGGTCTCACCCGATTTACGCGCTTTGTAGAAACCTCCGATGGGCAGAACATCCAGACCGCTGTCCCACGCCTTGGCATGAATTTCTTCGACTTTGGTCTGAATGCCGGTGACACCGATGCCGGAGATACGACTGGTCATACCCGGGAAATACTCGGCCACCATCGCGCGGCTGAGACCCACGGCTTCGAAATTCAGACCACCGCGATAGGACGAGATCACCGAAATACCCATCTTGGCCATGATCTTCAGCAGACCCTGGTCGATGGCTTCGCGATAGCGCGCAACGTTTTCGGTCAGGGTGCCGTCCAGCAGACCACGGTCAATGCGATCAGCCAGTGAGTCTTCGGCCAGATAGGCGTTCACAACAGTCGCGCCACAGCCGATCAGAACCGCAAAGTAATGAGGATCAACACATTCAGCAGACCGCACGTTCAGCGAACAAAAGGTCCGCAAACCCTGACGGGTCAAATGCGAATGCACAGCACTGGTGGCCAGGATCATCGGCATCGCCACACGACCTTGCCCTGAATTCATGTCAGACAGAACCAAATGACCCGCGCCCGAGCGCACGGCTTCTTCTGCTTCGGCTCTAACACGTGCCAAGGCAGCGCTCAGAGCGCCTCGGCCGGGTTCAAAGCTACAATCGATCTCCGCAAGGGGTGAACCCAGTTGATTGACCAGGGTGTCCCATTGTGCATTGCCTACAAAGGGGCTTTCCAGAACGATGATCTCGGTCTGGCTGCTGTCTTCGTCCAGCACGTTCTTAAGGTTGCCGAACCGCGTCTTCAGCGACATCACACGGTATTCACGCAAACTGTCGATCGGAGGGTTCGTCACCTGGCTGAAGTTCTGCCGGAAAAAGTGGCTAAGCGGGCGGTATTGCTTGGACAGAACAGCCGAGGGCGTATCATCCCCCATCGAAGCCAGCGCCTCTTTGCCGTCCTCTGCCATCGGGGCAAGAATCTGTTCTAGGTCTTCTACAGAATACCCGGCCGCGATCTGACGCTTGCGCAGTTCTTCTCCGGTGAATTTCGGGTGTTCCGTAACGCCTGCAAGTGACTCGTCCAGATCGTTGATCTTGCCGACCCAGTCGCCAAACGGCAGTGCTCGGGCCAGTTTGTCCTTGATCTGCTTGTCGCGGAACAGCTTGCCCTTTTTCATATCGACAGCCAGCATCTGGCCCGGTCCCAGCGCGCCTTTTTCGGTCACGGTGGCCTCATCAATCGGCACCATACCCGCCTCGGACCCCGCGATGACCAGACCATCGCCGGTTACCACATAGCGCATCGGGCGCAGACCATTCCGATCCAAACCGGCACATACCCAGCGGCCATCCGTCATTGCCAGCGCAGCAGGGCCATCCCAAGGTTCCATCACTGAATTGCAGTAGGAATACATGTCGCGCCAGCTTTGCGGCAGCTCGATAGCTTGCTTGGACCAGCTTTCCGGAACCAGCATGGTTTTCGCCATCGGCGCCGAGCGCCCCGCACGCACCAAGACCTCGAATACCGAGTCTAATGCGGCGGAATCCGACGATCCGCCCGCTATGATCGGTTTGATATCCTCGGCATAGACGCCAAAGCTATCCGAGGTCATGCGGATCTCGTGGCTTTTCATCCAGTTGATGTTGCCTTTCAGCGTGTTGATCTCACCGTTGTGGGCCAACATACGGAAGGGCTGGGCCAGCCACCATTGCGGGAACGTGTTGGTCGAATAGCGCTGGTGGTAAATCGCAAAAGCGGACTCGAACCGCTCATCCATCAGGTCGGGGTAGAAAACAGCGACCTGCTCGGCCAGCATCATGCCTTTATAGATGATCGACCGGCAAGACAGCGACGCCAGATACAGCCCCGAGATTCCTGCGGCCAGCGCCGCTTTTTCAATACGGCGACGAATGACATAGAGCTCACGCTCGAATGTCTCTTCATCCACGCCTTTGGAGTTCGAGATCAGGATTTGCTCAATCTCGGGCCGGGTCGCGTTGGCCTTTTCGCCCAGACAGGTCACATCAACCGGCACATGTCGCCAGCCATAAATATAGTAACCCATGCGCAGAACTTCGGTTTCCACTATAGTCCGGCATTGTTCCTGCGCGCCAAAATCCGTGCGGGGCAGGAAAACCTGACCGACAGCAACCAGTTCATCCAAGTTTGGTTCATGACCCGTGCGACGAATCTGATCATAGAAGAATGGGACCGGGATCTGCACATGGATACCTGCGCCATCCCCGGTTTTACCGTCCGCATCCACCGCGCCGCGATGCCAGATTGCCTTTAGCGCATCGATCCCGGCATCCACCACCTTGCGTGACGGCTTACCATCGACGGACACAACAAGGCCCACACCGCACGAGGAATGCTCTTCTTCCTCTGAATAGAGACCGTTTTCTGCCATCCATTTGCGCTTGGCTTCCTCGGCCCGCACCCAATCGGCATCATATTTGGTCATTGGCTGTCTCCTTTTTCCCAAGGGGGCACACAGGCTTTGGTTCATCTGTCGGCGTTCGCTTTCGAACGCATACCCGCTGGGATTTTTCGAATTGCTTTTGCGTTTTGTTTCACTCGGCTGCGATGGCGGATTTGGCGTTAAAACGCTCAATTATGGCATCTGCGCAATCGCGCCCGTCACGGATCGCCCAGACCACCAGCGAAGCACCGCGCACGATGTCGCCGATGGCATAAACGCCCTCCATCTCGGTTGCACCGGTCTGGAACGCAGCTTTGATTGTACCCCAGCGGGTCACGGGTAGATCGGGTTGACCAAACAGCGTGGGCAGGTCTTCGGGTTCGAATCCAAGCGCCTTGATCACCAGATCGGCCTCTTCGACATAGTCTGCGCCCTCAATCACTTCGGGAGCCTGACGGCCCGAGGCATCGGGCTGGCCCAGACGCATCTTCTGCACCATGACACCGTTTACTTGCTCATCGCCGGTAAAGCCTTTGGGTGCGCTAAGCCATTCGAAGATCACGCCTTCTTCCTCGGCATTCTGGGTCTCGCGCTGCGAGCCCGGCATATTGGCGCGGTCGCGGCGATAGAGGCATTTGACCGACGTCGCACCCTGACGAATCGACGTGCGCACGCAATCCATCGCGGTATCACCCCCGCCGATGACGACCACTTTCTTACCTTCCGCGTTCAAGCGGCCATTGTCGAAGTCATCAACCGCATCGCCAAAACTTTTGCGATTCGAGGCTGTCAGAAAATCGATCGCCTTTTCAATCCCACCCAGACCGCTGCCGGGCATGGACAGATCACGGGATTTGTAGACGCCCGTTGCAATAATTACCGCATCATGTTTCGCGTGGATTTCCGCGAATTTCGCGGCGTCCACATCGCAGTTCAGCTCAAATGCAACACCACCGTCTGCCAGCAGGTCATTTCGGCGTTGGACGATATCCTTTTCCAGCTTGAAACCGGGAATGCCGTACATCAGCAGCCCCCCCGCACGGTCATAACGATCATAGACCGTGACCTGAATACCCGCCCGGCGCAGCATATCCGCCGCTGCCAATCCACCGGGTCCACCGCCAATGATACCCACGCTTTCGTCGCGCTCGGCACGGGGCTGAACGGGTTTAACCCAGCCTTTATCCCAGGCTGTATCGGTAATGTATTTCTCGATCGAGCCGATGGTGACCGTACCGTGGCCCGATTGCTCGATCACGCAATTGCCTTCGCACAGACGGTCCTGCGGGCAGATGCGGCCGCAGATTTCAGGGAAAGTGTTGGTAGCCTGGCTTGTTTGATACGCCTCTTCCAACCGCCCGGTTGCCGTCAGGTTCAGCCAATCAGGGATATTGTTGTGCAGCGGACAATGGGACTGGCAATAGGGCACTCCGCACTGGCTGCATCGGCTGGCCTGTTCGGCCGCCTTCTCCGCGGCGTACTCGGCATAGATTTCATCGAAGTCCTCTTTGCGGTCACTGGCGGCACGCTTTTCAGGCATGACACGATCGATCTGCACAAATTTCAGCATCGGTTGCTTGGCCACGGGTCAGACTCCATGAATTGGCTTGGTCAGGGTTCTTTAAGTGAAGTCATTCTGGATGAAAAGTCAACTGTACTGACCTATATTGAGAAAACTGCATCGCTCGATGTTTTTTCAGAGAAATTTGTCGTGTTTTTAGTTCCGATTCGGACCTATCTGGACACTTCACTTTCCCGTTGCCCGCTTATACCCATTGTTCTCAACAAAACGAGCACGGTACCGGCAGAGCAGATGAGCCTTTTTCACTTGATTCTTGTGGCGATCATTCAGGGCGTCACCGAATTCTTGCCTATATCTTCATCCGGGCACCTGATCCTGCTGCCCCGCCTGACCGGCGCGGATGATCAAGGCCTGGCAATCGATGTCGCCGTCCATGTAGGAACACTTGGCGCGGTTATTCTTTATTTCTGGTCAGATGTGAAACAAGCCCTAGCCGGGATACCCCAAATTATCCGAGGACGAATTGAGACGCCTCAGGCGCGGTTGGCACTGGGCTTGGTCATCGCCACGATTCCGACAGTCATTGCGGGCGGGATCGTGTACCTGACGGGGCTTGAGCAGGCTCTGCGTTCAGTCGCCGTCATCGGATGGGCGATGCTTGGCTTCGGGTTAGTGCTGTATTGGATGGATCAAAAGGGGGTACAAACCAAACGTAGTTCGGACTGGGGCTTAAAGGACGCAATGATCATGGGGCTGTGGCAGATGTTGGCCTTAATCCCGGGGACTTCACGCTCGGGGATTACGATCACAGGCGCTCGTCAGCTTGGCTATACACGCGAAGATGGTGCGCGGATTGCCATGCTGATGTCGATCCCAACGATTGTCGCTTCGGGCGTCCTGCTTTCGGTCGACGTCGTCCGTGAGGCGGACACACAGCTGGCCAAGGACGGCGCGATTGCCGCAGCCTTCGCCTTTGTTTCGGCTCTGCTCGCGCTTAACCTGATGATGCGGCTTCTGCGCAGCGTCAGTTTCACACCCTATGTGATCTACCGGGTCATCCTCGGAGCAATCCTGCTGGTGATTGCCTATAGCTGATCAGATGCGCAGGTTCTTGGCCGAGTTCTGAATATCGTCATACTGACCCGCGGGGCGGAATTTCCACAGATATTCTGGCAGAACCGATTCCAACGTCGCGGGCTCGATCCCGAGGTCCGAAAAACCTTTAGCGTCATCCGCCGCCACATTATCGCGCCGCAAATTTTTAAGCTGGTCACGGGTCAGGATATTGTTCGGAAACAACTGAAAACTGACGAACTTCGCGATATCCAACACACCCGCCATGATTTTCGCCGCCCAGAAAGGCATCCCGATGATGATCCGGCGGCGATGAATTACGTCGAGCATCTGCTGCATCAAGGCGCGGAAACTCTTTACCTCTGGCCCGCCCAGTTCATAAACACCGGCAGACGCTTTGCCCAGAACGCCTTGAACTGCCGCTTGCGCAACATCATCGACATAGACAGGTTGAAATTTCGTTTCCGCCCCAACAAGCGGCAGGAACGGGCTCATCCGTGTCATTCCTGCGAAGCGATTGAAAAACTGGTCTTCGGTGCCGAAAATGACTGATGGGCGCAGAATGACGGCACCCGGCATGTGTTGCAAAACGCCCGCCTCGCCCTGCGCTTTGGTGCGCGCATATTCGCTGTCGGATTCGGGATCCGCACCAATGGCCGAGATATGGACCATGCGGTCAATACCCTGAGCGGCCGCCAGCCGGGCGATCCGTTCGGCACCTTCGGCCTGCACTGCGTCGAACGCATTCTTGCCCAGCTCATTCAATACGCCGACGCAATTCACCACGGCGTCCACACCATGCATCGCTGCAGCGACCGAGGCGTCATCACGGATATTGCACAAGATAGGCTCGACCTGACCAACCGCGCCATAGGGTCTGACGAACATCGCTTCATTGGGCCGCCGCACAGCGACGCGGACACGCCAGCCTTCGGCAGCCATACGCCGCGCGATATATCGGCCGACAAAGCCCGATCCACCGTAAATCGTGACGAGTTTCGACATGATGGCGCTCCTGCTGTCTTGGTCTGAATTGATCTAGCGCCCACGAGCCCGTCGAACAAGGCGCAATAACGCCGCGCTTCTCTGAAAATCCGTCGCGTTAACCAGAAGTTGGGGCACGCATCAAAAAACTTTCAAAAACACCCCCGAATCTGGTTGACGCCCACTGCCAGTCAGCTTAAACGCCCCTCCACGACACCTGCCCAGGTGGCGGAATTGGTAGACGCGCTAGCTTCAGGTGCTAGTGTCCGTATGGACGTGGAGGTTCGAGTCCTCTCCTGGGCACCAAAATCTCCATAAAATTTGAACCCCTGGCATTTCCGGTCACTTGACTGATGTACAATCAGACTGGTTTGGCCTGTCTGAGTCAATTTCTCTGTTTGACCCCGAAAATTGACCCGCAGGTACCGGAATTAACAATCTCTGTTGCACTACCTTTTGCCAGTCGAAGAAGGACATGGTGCAAGGCTATGGCAATTTCCTGCAAATCAAACTCATCTTTTTTGAAGATACCTTCCCGTCGCGCTTGTTAGTTACAAAGTCAACTATTACCACACCCATTAAATTCGATCGTATCTGTCCGGAAGGAACGTGCAAAATGAATGAGCTGACCAAGAATGAACGCATGACAGTTGCCCCATCCTTGAAAGGGCCGCACGAAGGGTACATGCCGGGCTTTGGCAACGATTACGAAACCGAAGCGCTTCCTGATGCTCTGCCCCAGGGTATGAACAGCCCGCAGAAATGCAATTACGGCCTCTATGGTGAGCAGCTTTCAGGCACTGCGTTCACGGCACCTTCGCACCAGAACGAGCGTACCTGGTGCTATCGTATCCGCCCGTCGGTAAAGCATTCACATCGCTATGAAAAAATCGATGTTCCCTATTGGAAATCAGCGCCCAATGTAGATCCTGACGTTGTCAGCTTGGGACAATACCGCTGGGATCCGGTGCCCCATACCGGTGAACAGACAACCTGGGTCACGGGCATGCGCACCATGACCACTGCCGGGGATGTGAACACTCAGGTCGGGATGGCCAGCCATATCTATATGGTGAACACTTCGATGCAGGATGATTACTTCTTCTCGGCTGACTCCGAGCTGCTGGTGGTGCCGCAAGAGGGCGTTCTGAGATTCTACACCGAATTAGGGATCATCGACCTTGAACCCAAGGAAATCGCTATCATTCCACGCGGCCTTGTCTACCGGGTCGAAGTTGTGGAAGGCCCTGCGCGCGGGTTCGTGTGCGAAAACTACGGCCAGAAATTCGAACTGCCTGGCCGCGGCCCGATCGGCGCCAACTGCATGGCCAACCCGCGTGATTTCAAAGCACCGGTCGCGGCGTTTGAGGACCGCGAAGTGCCCTCAAACGTGACCGTCAAATGGTGCGGTCAGTTTCACCAGACCAAAATCGGTCACAGCCCGCTGGACGTGGTGGCGTGGCACGGCAACTATGCACCCGTCAAATACGACCTGCGTACATATTGCCCGGTCGGAGCCATCCTGTTCGATCATCCGGATCCGTCGATTTTCACCGTTCTAACCGCACCTTCAGGCCAGCCCGGCACCGCCAATATCGACTTTGTTCTGTTCCGCGAGCGCTGGATGGTCATGGAAGATACCTTCCGCCCGCCCTGGTACCACAAGAACATCATGTCCGAACTGATGGGCAATATTTACGGCCAATATGATGCGAAACCGCAGGGCTTTATTCCCGGCGGTATGAGCCTGCACAACATGATGCTGCCCCACGGCCCAGATCGCGAAGCCTTTGAAAAAGCATCGAATTCAAACCTAGGGCCAGACAAGCTGGAAAACACCATGTCCTTCATGTTCGAAACCCGCTTTCCGCAGCATCTCACAGCGTTCGCCGCCAATGAGGCACCACTGCAGGACGATTACATCGACTGTTGGAGCGACATCGAAAAGAAATTCGACGGCACACCCGGCAAGAAGTGACGAGGGTATAATTCCTTCGTCTCCCAAAGGGCAGAGATTTAGAACGCTTGATCTGTAACGCATTTAATCGGGTACGTTCAGAAAAGCTTGGCGACCCCGGCAGGATTCGAACCTGCAACCTGCCCCTTAGGAGGGGGCTGCTCTATCCAGTTGAGCCACGGGGCCGCGCGTCGTTTTCTCTAGCGGGGTTTTTTCAGATTGTCATGGGCTTTGCACAACAGTTGAACAATTCGCCCTGTTCACGCTACCATCGGCCAAACAAACAATGCAGGTATCTCGGTGACCACAGAAACAAAACGCCCGCTTACCCTTCGTGATGTCTCGGAAGCGTCCGGAGTATCCGAAATGACCGTTAGCCGGGTGCTACGTAATCGCGGGGATGTGTCGGATGCCACCCGTACCCGTGTTTTGGCCGCCGCAAAAGAGCTGGGATATGTGCCCAACAAGATCGCGGGAGCATTGGCGTCAAGCCGGGTGAATCTGGTCGCTGTGATCATCCCGTCATTGTCAAATATGGTCTTCCCCGAAGTTCTAACCGGTATCAATCAGGTGCTGGAAGATACTGAACTGCAGCCGGTGGTTGGCGTCACGGACTATCTGCCAGAAAAAGAAGAAAAAGTGCTGTACGAGATGCTCTCGTGGCGGCCCTCAGGCGTGATCATTGCCGGGCTTGAGCATACCGAAGCCGCGCGCGCTATGCTGGATTCGGCTGGCATACCAGTGGTCGAGATCATGGATACCGATGGCAAACCGGTGGATGCGATGGTGGGAATCTCTCACCGCCGCGCCGGGCGCGAAATGGCGCAGGCAATCCTGAAGGCGGGCTATGAGCATATCGGGTTTATGGGCACCAAGATGCCGTTGGACCACCGTGCCCGTAAACGGTTCGAAGGCTTCACCGAAGTATTGGGCAAGCACGGGATCGAGATTGAGGACCGTGAATTTTATTCGGGTGGCTCAGCGCTGGCCAAGGGGCGCGAGATGACACAAGCGATGCTTGAACGCTCGCCCGAGTTGGATTTTCTGTATTATTCCAACGATATGATCGGCGCAGGTGGGCTGCTGTATTTGCTGGATCAAGGGATTGATGTGCCCGGTCAGATCGGATTGGCCGGATTCAACAATGTGGAGCTGCTGCAGGGGCTACCACGCAAGCTGGCCACGATGGATGCCTGCCGGACCGAGATTGGGCGCACCGCGGCCGAGATCATTGCGGCGAAGCTGGCCGATCCGGATTCCGAGGTTGAAACCCGCGTTACCCTAACCCCAAAGATCAGCTACGGCGACACGCTGAAACGGCGATAACTCCCGATGGCGCAGCAACGTCTGGACAACCGCGCGGCGCGGGCGCTGTTCATGGATCGGCACGCGCTTTTGGAACAGCCTACTGGAAGTTCCAAAGGCGATGACTTGTTACAGCTGATCCATCGTTTAGGGTTTGTCCAGCTCGACAGTATCAACACCGTCGCCCGCGCGCATGACATGATCCTATATGCGCGTAAGCCCAGCTATCGTTCGCGCTACCTCAAGCAGCTCTACGAACGCGACCGCGCGCTGTTTGAGCATTGGACGCACGATGCGGCGGTGATCCCAATGGAATTCTATCGCCATTGGCATCTGCGGTTCCTGCGCGATGCCGACATGTTGAAAGCCCGCTGGAAGAACTGGCGGCGTGACGGGTTTGAGCAAAAGTTCGAAACCGTCCTACAACATATCCGCGACCATGGTCCGGTTGGCTCGTCCGATGTGGGAAAAGACGAGAAAAAGGGATCTGGCGGTTGGTGGGACTGGCATCCATCCAAGACCGCGCTGGAATATCTCTGGCGATCCGGCGCGCTGACCGTGGTTGGACGCGATGGGTTTCAGAAACGCTATGACCTGACAGAGCGGGTTATAGAAACTCAACTTTGCCCCGGCAATTTGCACTGCGACGCAAATGAAACTGTGGATTGGTTGTGTAACGCCGCACTCGACCGGCTGGGGTTCGCCACATCGGGAGAGCTTGCCGCATTCTGGGATACGGTAAGTGCTGCCGAGGCAAAATCCTGGTGCCAACAGGCTCTAACACAGGGTGAAATCGAAGAGATCTGCGTCGAATGCGCAGACGGGCGGGAACGAAAAGTGTTCGCCCGCCCCGGTCTATGTGAACACGCTACAGAGCTGCCCGATGCGCCGGGCCGGATCAGAGTTCTCAGCCCTTTTGACCCTATGTTGCGTGACCGGAACCGGGCCGAGCGGTTGTTCGGATTCCACTATCGGATCGAGGTGTTCGTACCCGAACCCAAGCGTACCTACGGCTATTATGTCTTTCCGTTGCTTGAAGGGCACCGGTTGATCGGACGCATCGACATGAAGGCCCAGCGAGACCGTGGACTGTTGCAAGTCCGATCCGTATGGCCAGAACGGTCGGTGCGTTGGTCTGACGCAAGAACCCGCCGCCTGCAGGCCGAATTGGACCGGGTACGGCGATTTGCGGAACTGGACGGGGTGGAATTTGAAAAGGATTGGCTGAAAGATCCTAAATAGAACCCAATTTTTCGATCAGGAAACCTTGTTCCTCAATCAGTAGGCGCAGCTCGTTCAGCGAAACATGGGGCGCCCTGCCCGATGTATCTAGCTGCGCATTTGCCCGCCCATACAAAGCCTCGCGACTGGCCAATATGTTCTTGAGCTGTTCCATCGCCTTGGGATTTCCGGCCATCGGGCGTTCGTCGCCTTGGGCGCGCACGCGGTCCATATGCTCGGTCGGTGACGCGCGCAGCCAGATGGTGTGAAACCGGCCAAGCAGGGTAGCATAGGTCGAAGGCTCTGATACGATCCCGCCCGCGACTGCCAGCACGACCCGATCATGCTCTGCAATCACCCGATCCAGCGCCTGCGCTTCCAGATTGCGATATCCGTCTTGCCCGTAGAACGCCATCACTTCAGACATGGGCATGCCGGCCATCTCTTCAATCATGGCTGTGAGCTCAACAAACGGCAGTCTTTGTGCAGCGGCCAGCATAGCGCCAAGAGTTGACTTACCCGCTCCGCGTAATCCAATCAGACAAACCCGATGCGCACGTGCATCCTCATCTGGGTGAGGTTGCAATGCACGCCTGACGCTTTCTTTGACGTCGTCGCTGGCTTGTCGGAAAAGCTCAACTATGTGCAAAGCATCCGAATCCCACGGATCATCTTCACCAATCAACCATTCGGCTTTGTAATCCAGTGCCTGTGCGACACGGTGCAACACGCCGATCGAGATGTTGCCCTCACCCGCCTCAAGCTGCGCCAAATAGCGTGGGGAAACGCCCGAGTACTCAGACAGGATCCGGCGCGGGATGCCTCGCATTTGACGCGCCCGGCGTACACGCGCGCCCACTCGTTCGCTCAAATCCTGCTTTGCAATATGTGCAGGCGGTGCCGGTTCTGGCGGTTTGGGCCCATCCATCTGCATTGAACCGTTTGTTAAAGGTAAGGATGAGGCTACGACGCGAACCATCTACGGGCAACGAATATTACCTTCTCCGCCCACAATGCTTATCGTTTGGGGCCTTATACGAGGTCTGAACGACGGCAAACAGCTTGGTTAGAGCCTGTTCTGAGCATTGCGCTCAGCCTTCTAGCTGGTGAAGCTCTACCAGAAGGTCCAGCAACTTCTCGTGCTGCTCTGCCCCGAGCAAAGAGCGGGTGTGTTCCGCCAGCTCCAACATTTCCGCCAGATTTGCGTCGATAATTTGCAACCCGTTCTCGCTGATTTCGACAATCTGTCGGCGGCGGTCTTTGGTATCCGGCCGCCTCATGATCAGCTTGCTGTCTTCCAGCTTTTTCAGAATGCGCGTCAGGCTGGGCAACAAGAGGCAGGCGCGCTCGGCGATCTGAGTAGGCTCCTGAGGTCCTTCTTCCTGTAAAACGCGCAGAACGCGCCATTGTTGCTCGGTGACGCCAGCATCCGTTAGCACACCACGAATAGGCCCCATCACCCTTTCCCGAGCGCGCAACAGCGCTATCGGCAATGATCGGGACGTCTGTGGTAAGTTCTTTGACATATGGAATTTTCGCGCAATTCCAAATATTTCGCAATAGAACGTTGGTTGTGGTTGAGTTTCGTTGACTGGACTTTACTTAACTTGTTTAGCATATGATACTGACAAAAAGGCTACCGAGGCGGATAAGATGAAATGGAATGAATTCTCCGATTGGGGCAAGAAGGTTGCCGAGTGGACGCAAGACTATCACCTGACGGTGGGCGACAAGCCCGTGCGCGCCCGGACCGAGCCGGGCGATATCCTGAACGCTCTGCCCGCGCATCCCCCTGAGCAGGGCGAGCCGATCGAGGACATCTTTCATGATTTCGAACAAATCGTGATGCCCGGCATTACCCATTGGCAACACCCTCGGTTCTTCGCCTACTTCAATTCAAACGCCTCGGCCCCGTCTGTTCTGGCCGAGTTCCTGGCCAGCGCCATCGCGCCGCAATGTATGCTGTGGCAGACCTCGCCCGCCGCAACCGAGATGGAAACACGAATGATGGACTGGCTGCGCGAAGCGTTGGACCTGCCCAAAGGGTTTGCCGGGGTTATTCAGGATTCGGCGTCATCTGCAACATTGGCGGCTGTGCTGACCATGCGCGAGAAGGCTATGAACTGGCAGGGCAACACGCAGGGGCTGTTCGGTCAAAAGCCACTGCGCATTTATTGCTCTTCCGAGGTTCATACCTCAATCGACCGCGCAATCTGGGTTGCGGGGATCGGACAGGACAATCTGGTGCGCATCCCCGTGCAAGGTGATTGGCGTGGAATGAACCCCGAGGCGCTTGAAGCAGCGATACAATCAGATTTAGAGTCTGGTTTCCACTCGGCGGGCGTGATCCTTTGTGTTGGAGGGACCGGAACCGGGGCAACTGATCCAGTGGATCGCTGCCTTGCGATCGCACAGAAATACGGCCTTTATAGCCATGTCGATGCAGCCTGGGCGGGGTCGGCGATGATCTGCCCCGAATATCGTCACTACTGGCCGGGGATCGATCAGGCCGACAGCATTGTATTCAATCCCCATAAGTGGCTGGGCGTGCAATTCGATTGCTGTGCGCATTTCCTGAAAAACCCCGATGATCTGGTCCGCACGCTTGCGATCAGCCCGGAATATCTGAAAACCCACGGCAAGGACGGGATCATCAATTACTCGGAATGGTCGGTGCCATTGGGACGTCGGTTCCGCGCGCTGAAACTGTGGTTCGTCATCCGCACTTATGGGCTGGAGGGGCTGCGCGAACGGCTGCGGAATCACGTCAATTGGTCGCGCGCGCTGCATGACCGTCTAGCAGCAGAACCGGATTTTCGGATCGTGACGCCTCCAATGTGGTCTCTTTGGACCTTCCGATACGAGCCGGATGGGGCCGACGATCTGGATGATCTGAACCTGCGGCTGGTGAATGCAATCAATGATGATGGGCGGATCTACCTGACACAGACCCGCGTGGATGGCGATCTGGTCATCCGCTTTCAGGCCGGTCAGTTTGAAACCACAGAACAGGACGTGATGATGGCCTATGACGTGATCACTGAAATCGCTCGAGGGCTTTAGGCCCTCATTGACGCTGCAGCCTGAGCGTATCCCCCCGAGGCCCCGTCAACAAAGTGCACATGGTCGTCGCGCATGGCCGAGGGAACAAAGCAGGTCATCATCGCCTCTTGCTGGGCGTGCATGCCATATCTGATTTTGCCTTTTGTTTGCGCGTCTTCCAGCATCTGAGTGAGCTTTTCCAACGTGCTCGAGTCACAATCCAGCGTCATTTTCAGACCGTCATCAAACTTTCGGAAATCAGCGTTGCGACTGACCATCTCTTTGTAATGCTTGGGTTCGAATTGACCCAGGCGCATCCCGGTTTTGAACAACAAGCCGATCAACATATTCCCGATCATCAAGCGTGTTTTCTGCATCAGAAGATTCCGACCCGCGCGTGAGACATGGGCATCGATATCGACGCCGGGCGGAGGGAAACTCATCGGAGGTCCTTTGGCCGGAACCGGGTGACCAGCGCGTTCTAGCCCTTCGGCGACGGACAGGATGGATTGAGTCAGGGCGGCGAATTCAGCCTCATTAGACTCTGATGTAGGCTGAATAACCAGTGAAACGATCTGACCAACCCTCGCTGGACTGTTGGACCAACGACAAGATAGGCCGGTCAGATCGGGCTGCGCGTCAGGTCCGGCTGGTTGCACAACAAGTTGCCCGGATTTCATCTGAGCCTCGGCCCAGGCCAGTCCCCCGCCGGTAAACATCGCATAGTCAACGCCGGTGGACGGCGCAAAGCGAGCAACACGCAGATCACGTCCAGCGGCGCGGATGTCGGCCACCGAAACCAGCGCCGCGCGCAAAGTGATGGCGAATTCCGTTTCGGCCCAGCTTTGCAGTGTTGCCAGCGTATCCCGCGCGATCTCGGCATCCTCACCCGATACGGCGAATCCAGCACCATCACCACCGAAGACATACGGAAATATGCGCCCACCCAGCGCATTGATCATGCCTGAAATCACGGCCGCCCCCACCATGTTGACGGTCTTGTACCGGCCCCGCGCGATTTCACCGGTCGAATCTACGATATCGGCGACGCCCAGAACCCATGTCTCTGGCAAAGGTGTGAACTGCGCGGGGTCACTGAGGCTGAGGAAATTGTCCGAAATGGGGACGGAGTCATAAAATACAGAGTCTGAGGGGGTCATAACACACTCGGGAAATCCAAAATCTTCCGTGATGATAGCTCAATTGTGAAGAATGTCCGCCCCAATCGATTCAATCATGGCACTTGTGCCGATCAACGCGGCGTGCCAAGCATCGGGGCGAGGCAGCTAGACAATAGGTCAAGAAATGCAGGCAGGTTTGGTGATCTTGTGTCTGGCCTATGTACTCAGCCAGTTTTTCCGCGCTTTTCTGGCAGTTTTGAGCACCGATCTGGGACGCGATATCGGCGCAACACCCGAAGACCTCGCCTTTGCTTCAGGTCTTTGGTTTCTAATCTTTGCGGCGATGCAGATCCCGGTGGGCTGGGCACTGGACCGCGTCGGTCCTCGGCGCAGTTCTGCGGTGCTGCTGCTGATCGGCGGGGCTGGCGGGGCTGGCTTGTTCGCGGTCGCAACGACCCCGTTCCATGTGGCGCTCGCCATGGCGTTGATCGGGGTAGGATGCTCGCCGGTTCTGATGGCATCCTACTATATCTTTGCACGAGAGTTTCCACCTGCCAAATTCGCCACGCTCGCCGCCGTGATGCTGGGCGTGGGATCTGTCGGCAATCTGGTCGCCTCATACCCCACGGCGCTGGCGGTCGAGCTGATGGGCTGGCGCGCTACGCTGGCCGGTCTGGCGATTATCTCTGCTGCGGTGGCTGCGGGGATCTGGCTGACGGTGCATGACCCTGAAAAGGTAAAAACCGAGCAAAAAGGATCACTTCTGGACCTGCTGAAAGAACCTGCACTTTGGGCCATTCTGCCTCTCATGCTTGTGTCTTATGCGCCATCGGGTGCGATCCGAGGTCTTTGGGCCGGGCCGTATTTGAATGACGTGTTCGCGCTCAGCACCGCTCAGATCGGGACGGCTACGTTGATCATGGGGGCCGCGATGATCGCGGGAACCTTCGCCTATGGGCCGCTGGACCGTATGCTGGGCACCCGGAAATGGGTGATCCTGGGCGGTAACGTGTTAGGGGCCACGACGCTCGGCCTGTTGTGCCTGTGGGTCGACAGCGGCGTTTGGGTCTCGGTGCTGCTGTTGGCAGTGATCGGCTTTCTGGGCGCCAGTTTTCCGGTGATCATGGCCCATGGCCGGGCCTTCGTGCCGCCGCATCTGGTCGGGCGGGGCGTGACCCTGCTGAACCTTTTTGGCGTCGGCGGCGTCGGTCTGGCGCAATTTGCCACCGGGCGCATCCATGCGGCCAGCGCCGGGATCAGCCCTTCCGCACCTTATACGGCGATCTTCGGATTTTTCGCAGTCACCCTTGCCATTGGCTGTGTGATCTATCTATTCAGTCGGGACAGCGTGGACTGAAACCGGAGACCGCCCGTGCAGGACATTGAGGTGATTGCACCCAATCTGAAGCATTCTCTGTCGGGCGTGACAACGACGGTGATCCGACTGCTGCCAATCCAGCAGAAAATGATCGGCATCCGTGCCACCGGTCCCGGCCTGCCGCCAGATTTGCCCCATATCAGACTCTGGAAACTTTTGTTTCTGTCCAATCGAAAACGCGTCTGGCATGCACGCCGGAATACCGAGATGTTGATGGGTCTGGTCTTGCGTTCGGTGCTTCGGCGCAACTACAAACTGCTATTTACCTCAGCCGCGCAACGTGATCATTCCGGGTTCACCAAGCGGCTGATTTCGAAAATGGACGCGTTGATCGCGACGACGCCTCAGGCCGCTTCCTTTCTGGAGCATCCCGCTACTGTCATCATGCATGGCGTCAACACCGAGCTGTTTCACCCAGCCGAGGACAAAAGCGCCCTGCGCCAAAAACTTGGCCTGCCAGACGGGCTGCTGATCGGGTGTTTTGGCCGTATCCGCCCTCAGAAAGGGGTCGACTTGTTGGTCGATGCCGCCCTGAAGGTGCTGCCTAATCACCCCGATGCGCATGTGATCTTCACCGGGCGTACCACCAACGAATTTGAGGCGTTTCAGGCTGAGCAGGAGCAAAAGCTGCAGGAAGCCGGGCTGGGCAACCGCGTTCATTTTCTGGGTGAGCGCCCTTGGGATGAGATCGTCGAGACCTATCGCGCGCTCGATCTGTTCGTTGCGCCCGCACGACACGAAGGGTTCGGCCTTACACCGCTTGAAGCGATGGCCTCGGGCGTGCCCGCCATAGCCAGTCACGGGGTCGGAGCGTTCAGTGCGCAAATCAAGGATGGTGAGACCGGAAGACTGGTCGAGAAAGACAATGCCCCTGCACTGGCCGACGCGCTGGAGGATATGCTGCAGGACCGCGCTGCGCTGGCCGCTGCGGGACTAGCCGCGCGCGCCCATGTCGAGCAGAATTTTCGAATCGAAGGCGAAGCGAGGGCGATTGTCGAGGTTTATCGATCCTTGCTGAAACAACCCTGAACGGTACTGAACTGTGTCAAATCGGTGTGACGGGGTGAAATAAGCCGAAACCCCTCTTTTTTCTTTGCCGCAACGCGGCTATGAACGCGCGTCCTTAACTTTGGAGACATGAAATGGGCTATCGCGTCGTAGTCGTCGGCGCCACGGGCAACGTGGGCCGCGAAATGCTGAACATCCTGGCGGAACGCCAGTTCCCTGTCGATGAACTTGCTGCTCTGGCAAGCCGTCGTTCGCTGGGTACTGAGGTGACCTTTGGCGACAAGACGCTCACTACCAAAGATCTGGACACATTCGATTTCACTGGTTGGGACATGGCGCTGTTTGCCGTGGGTTCCGAGGCCACAAAGGTTTACGCCCCCAAGGCGGCGGCGGCTGGCTGCGTGGTGATCGATAACAGCTCGCTCTATCGCTATGACCCGGACATTCCGCTGATCGTGCCGGAATGTAACCCCGAGGCGATCCACGACTATAAAAACAAAAACATCATTGCCAACCCAAACTGCTCGACCGCGCAGATGGTGGTCGCGCTGAAGCCGCTGCATGACCGTGCACGCATTAAGCGCGTGGTCGTCTCGACCTATCAATCGGTGTCGGGAGCCGGCAAGGAAGGCATGGACGAGCTTTGGGATCAGACCAAGGCCATCTACAACCCGACGACCGAGGTTGAGCCGAAGAAGTTCCAGAAACAGATCGCCTTCAACGTCATCCCTCAAATCGACGTCTTCATGGAAGACGGCTCGACCAAGGAAGAGTGGAAGATGGTTGTCGAGACCAAAAAGATCGTCGATCCGTCGATCAAGGTCACCGCAACCTGCGTTCGCGTTCCGGTATTCGTCGGCCACTCCGAGGCGGTGAATATCGAGTTCGAAGAGTTCCTCGACGAAGACGAAGCCCGCGACATCCTGCGCGAAGCACCGGGCATCATGGTAATCGACAAGCGTGAAGCCGGTGGTTACGTCTCGCCCATCGAATGCGCGGGCGACTTCGCCACCTTCATCAGCCGTATCCGTCAGGACTCGACTATCGAGAACGGCCTGAACCTGTGGTGCGTGTCCGACAACCTGCGCAAAGGCGCGGCGTTGAACGCTGTTCAAATTGCAGAATTGCTGGGCCGTGAAGTTCTGAAGAAGGGGTAACCTTCGCCAGTTGGTTGTGACTCTATTAAACCCCGCTGCACCGCCAGTGGGGTTTATTATTTTGTGGACGGGCAGAGATGGCAATATTGCGGGGCAAAGCCGCCTTGTGCATGCGTTGCCATTGCCTATCCAGCACCAGTTGGTCAGCCACCGATCTGGGACATTGTCGCTTTTACCGCATAGTATCTTTGAGAGTTTGGGGGATGCGTCCCCAGAAAGCGATCACCAGGATCAGGAACTCGTGCGAAGTACAGCGCACCTTTGAGTGGATCATAACCCGCTTTGTAGGCTATTACCGTGCCTAGTCGATCAGCTTCCAATTCAAAGTTTTTTGAATAGCTGCGCCCACCAACAAAGGCTCCAATGTCTTGTGCTGCGGCAATGTCATTCGGCCCTGACCCCGCAATTGTTGCTAGACCGGCCAAAAGCACCGCACCAGCCGCCGCATTTTGGGCCTGTCGCGCCAAATGCCCTTGAATGTGGTGAGCGGCCTCATGCGCCATAACAAATGCAAGTTCGTCAGTGTTGTTTACATTCCGTATCAGCGCTTGAGTCATTGTGATAACGGGGCGCCCCGACTTACTTAAACTCTGATACGCGTTTGAGGGTGCTTTTTTGTCTGGATCAATGCGGATCAAAAAATCACAATTCACATTCGTAGTGCGGCGGCGGCATTCGCGTTCTGCCACAGGTTCTATTCGTGAGGCGACCTGACGGAACCTTATTTGTGCCTGTTGTGAACTGACGGGCGCGCTCGCGCGACCGGGGTTTGGAATAGGTGCTGATGGAGGAGTGGTGGTTGAAGCGCATCCCGCTAATGCCAAAACAGCTAACATCAATACCGTTCGCCTCATAAACACACCTTTCCAAATGTTCAGAGCATCAAAATCGAATCTGTGGCTTTCGAGAAACCAACTTGCACATTCGAACCTACGGTCTTCACGATTTGATATTCAATAACAGACGGGTTGTCGGTGGTCGCCCCGATTAAGCTGTCGTCAAAATGGTAGGCACTACAAATGGCATTGAAGCGAAGGACCAAACGATCCACGCCCCGTTCTGTATGGGCTTGAACCGAGTTGAACACCGCGTCAGCGGAGGTTATTTGCGCTGCACGATGGCTTGATCCCAGCCTCCTGCGCGGCAAAGGGACTGCTATGGGCGCACGTACATTTCAACAATCGTTTCTGGTATGGCCTCAAAGCAGTCATCAGAGAGATGCCTCCTGCCTGATCCTTCACCCCTGTCCCTCAACCAGCGTCTTCAAATTCTCCAACCCGCGCTCGTAATCTCCGCCGACCCAATTGTCCATCATTAGGCCCATCCAGCGGGACATGGGGTTCATACCAAGGTCGGATACGAATCCCCAGGTAACCTGTGTGCCTGATCCTTCTGGCCGCAACTGGAACGAGGCGGTGGCTGTCCCCATCGGGCCAAAATCCAGTGCGGTTTGCACGGACTGATCCGGGGTGCTCTCGGTGATTTCCTGCGAACCGGTTCCCACCTGCGGGTTGTCCGAGGCCCAGTTCAGCGTGTTTCCGACACCCGCTTCCGGGCCACTATAGCTCAGCTTGGTTTCGGGGTCTCGGGACAGCCAGGGGGACCATTTCTCGGTCTCCTGCATCGAATTCACATAGGGAAAGATCGCCGAGGCTGGTGCATCGATTGTGATGCTGCGGGACACCTCGGCCTGACCAGGCAAAAGATATGATACTCCGACAAGCGCCAGAATGATCACCAGTAGGGTGACGAGAATACGTTTAATCAACTTCATGAGCTCGATCCGATTCTGAAAACATCATCGGAAACATATCAAAAAATCGACGTAATTTCAGAGGCCCGATCGTATGACCCGCAGGATCAGGCCGGTGGCTGGTAAGGCAGCGACGAATGGTGCAGCACGATGCGAAGCACTCCGTCAGCGTCTTTTTTGTAGCCGAAGCTTTTGTCGACTTGCGTGATGTTACCTTGGCTATCCGTCAGAATGACCTTGCCCATCCACATGGCGACATCGCCTTCGACGAAGCTGGCCGATGTCTCACTTGCCATTTCGCGCCAACCCTTGATTCCGAAACCGCCATCAAGCGGAAATTCGGCATCGTGACCGACAAAATAGGCCAGTGCACCGTGGCGAGTCGGGCGAAAGGTTTGATCTCCGGACGCCATAGTTGGTTTGAACAGGACCGGACCCAGATTATAGCCGTATGCCGCATCCAGAACACCCTCGGCAACGGAACGGGCCGCATCGATCCCACCGTCTTCAAAAGCTTTGGAGATCGCAATCAACCCATCGCCCCAGGCGGTACGGGCAGCGGCCAGCTCGTCAGTGGTAATCGGCATGATCCTGTCCTTCTCTGTCCGGTTTCTATGGTACTGGCAGCAAGTGAGCGTCAACGCAAGAGGTGTGACCGGACTCTCGCCCGGTTTTGCCCACAGAACCGCGTGGAAGCCTGAATTCTCAGAAAATTCGACCCATTCTTTTGAACCGGTGCAAGGTTTTGCAAAGTATTTGCCGCCAATCTCTGACAGTGCCGTGGGGGCATTTCAATTGGGGTGAATGTGGTGGACAAGATTATCACACTGGAACAGAAAGAACCCGTGCGTCTGGACCCGGACCGCCTGAGCAGCCTGTACAATCAGCTTGGCGACACCAACGCGATGGACGTGCTGTGCCGCACGGTTGAAGAACTGGCGTTGCGGCTGTCGAATTGTGAACGGTTTTGGCGGCAACGCGATTGGGCCGGGCTGCGCAAATGCGCAAAATCTCTCGTAGCCATATCCGAGCAAATCGGCATGACAGCACTGGCACGTGTGGCAGGCGATGTAGCCTGTACTGTCGACGCTGGCGATGCGGTCGCGACAGGGGCGACTCTGAGCCGCCTGATCCGGGTGGGCGAGCGATCGCTGACTGCCGTCTGGGACCAACAAGATCTATCTGTCTGAGAGGGGGTTGCGAGTGCGCCGCAGACAGATAGTCTGGGCGAAAATCCAACCAGCCGAGACACGCATGACCCTGTCCTTCGCCCCTGCCTCCGACCCATCGCTGCCACTACATGTGTTAGAGCAATCAGATTTTGAAAGCTGGCTGACCGATCAGCCGGATCATATCCGAGCTTGGGTTGCGGCCGATGGGTTTTCCGGAGCTCTGGGTCAAACACTTCTGGTGCCCGGCACAGATGGTAATCCGCAGTTTGCCATGGCGGGATATGGCAGCGCGGCAAAACGGGTACGCAAGCGATTTCCGCTAGCCGCTGCCGCAGAATCGCTGCCCAAGGGCACCTATCATATCGCCTCGGGCGTTCCCGCAGATGTGCTTGAGGCTGAATGCCTGGGCTGGCTGATGACGGGATATGCCTTTGATCGCTATGCAGCGCAAAGCCCGGCTAACGCCACGCTGATCGCGCCCGAGGGCGTAGATGCCCGGCGGATCGAAATCATGGCCAATGCCGAGGCATTGACACGGGATCTGGTCAACACACCCGCTTCGGACATGGGCCCGGTGCAATTACAACACGCGGTTGAGGCACTGGCACGGGAACACGGCGCAGACATCTCGGTCATCACAGGCGATGCGTTGCTGGAACAGAATTTTCCGATGATCCACGCGGTGGGGCGTGCTGCCGAACAGGCCCCGCGTCTGATCGAGATGAACTGGGGCGATCAAGGGCCAAAACTAACATTAGTTGGGAAAGGGGTCTGTTTCGATACCGGCGGCCTGAATCTGAAACCCGGTGCTTCGATGGGGTTGATGAAAAAAGATATGGGCGGAGCGGCCAATGTGCTGGGTCTGGCCCGTATGATCATGGCGCTGGATCTGAAGGTGCAATTACGGGTCCTGATCCCGGCGGTCGAAAACGCAGTAGCGGGCAATGCTTTCCGCCCCGGCGACATCCTGACGGCGCGTAATGGGCTAACGGTTGAGATCAACAACACTGATGCCGAGGGTCGGTTGGTGCTGGCCGATGCCCTTGCTCTGGCGCATGAAGGGGCACCAAACCTGCTCATCTCGATGGCCACTTTGACTGGCGCGGCCCGGGTTGCATTGGGCGCTGATCTGGCCCCGTTTTATACCGATGACGACAAAGCCGCGGACGTGCTGGCGCGTGCTGGCCGGGCTGCCGCTGATCCGGTCTGGCGTATGCCTTTTCATGACCCCTATGAAGCGATGATCGAACCCGGCATCGCTAACCTCGACAATGCGCCTTCTGGTGGATTTGCAGGCTCTATCACCGCGGCACTGTTCCTGCGCCGGTTCGCTGCCGAAAGTCGCTATATGCATTTTGACATCTATTCGTGGCAACGCAGTAAGGAACCCGGTCGCAGCAAGGGTGGTTTGGGCCAAGGCCCGCGTGCCCTCCTGGGGGCTTTGCCAGAGATCCTTGGCCTATGACTCAGGCGCGCATCATTCAACCGGTCATAGACCTGCTACGCCACCCTGACGGTCCGCGCGACCGGCAATTGTTGTTCGGCGACACGGTCACTGTTTTGGACGACCAAAACGGCTGGAGCAAGACCTCAGCCAGCAAGGACGGCTATACCGGATGGGTGGCGACGGACCATCTGGGACCAATTGAGCCACAGACTCACTGGATCGTCGCCGCTTCGACCCATGCCTATGAGAAGCCCGATATAAAAAGCCGCGATCTGACCTCTCTTAGCTTTGGCAGTAAAATCAGGGCTCTGTCTGAGGAGGGCGGATTTCTGGAAACGCCAATCGGGTTCATTCCGGGGGTGCATGCCGTGCCCGCCTATTCCCTGCTGACCGATCCCGTTTCCGCGGCCGAACTTTTTCTCGGCACCCCTTATCTTTGGGGTGGTAACAGTCGATTCGGGCTGGATTGCTCGGGCCTCGTACAGCTCGCACTGCTCGCCTGCGGCGTTCCTTGTCCCGGAGACAGCGGCGATCAGGAACGCGAAGTTGGTGGATCGGTGCCCGAGGGCGATCCCGCACGGCGCGGAGACTTGCTGTTCTGGAAAGGCCATGTTGCCTGGGTTGCCGCCGAAAACCTTCTACTTCACGCCAACGCCTATCACATGGCCGTTGCGCTCGAACCGATGGATCAGGCGATTGCCCGGATCGCCGCCCAGGGTGACGGGCCGGTTACAGCGCATAAAAGGCTCTAATCTAGGTCAACGGCCCGGATAAGCTTGCGTTCCAGAACCCTCAGAACCGCGCGCAGATCGTGCCCGCGCTTCAATATACGCCCATCCATGCCGACCACGGAATACATGCCCTGACGTAGCCGCAGGCGCGGGTGCTTCTCGACCCTGTAAATGGGATGTTCCGCCGTGCGCCGAAAGATCGAAAACACCGCCATATCCCGCAGGTTCGAGATTCCGTAGTCGCGCCATTCACCGGCAGCAACCATTCGGCCATAAACAGACAGGATTTGAGACATCTCGCGCCGGTCAAACGCGACCGGCATCTGGGCAGAGCCGGACCCGAACCGGCTGGGAGGCTGCATGTTCATATGACAAGCCTTGCCGGAAATCGCCGTCGAATCAAGCCCACTGGCATCAAGGTGTTGTATTTTTGGATCGCCCGCCCGCTATCTGCGCCCAACCTGACGGCAAATCAGGATCACCGGCAGCAACCCGACAGCCAGAATAACCAGCGACGGAACCGCTGCACCTTCAAGCCTCTCATCCGAGGCCAGACGATAGGCCTGCACTGCTAGAGTGTCGAAGTTAAAAGGCCGCATGATCAGGGTCGCGGGCAGCTCTTTCATCACATCCACAAAGACAATCAACAGTGCCGTTAGCAGCGAAGGCGTAAGGATCGGCAGATGCACCCGGCGCAGCGTTCCTAACGGGGTTTGACCCAGCGACCGCGCGGCGGCATCCATATTGGCGTGAACCGTACTCTGCCCACCCTCATAGGCGCTGAGCGCGGCGGCCAGAAAGCGCACCATATAGGCCGCGATCAGCAACCAGATGGATCCCGTGACCAGCAATCCGGTCGAGATATCAAAGGTCTGGCGCATCCACGCATCCAGTGCGTTGTCGAATCCCGCAAAGGGGACGATCAGCCCCACGGCTATCACGCCACCCGGCACCGCATAACCCAACCGCGCCACATAAGCCGCCATTGCGGCCCCGCGTCCGGGGCGCAGGCGTTGGAAGAATCCTATCGAAATCGCCGCGCTGACGGTGATAACCGCCGCAGTCCCCGCCAGTGTCAGCGAGTTCTGTATGAACCCGATATATCGGCGCGACAGCAGGTTCTGCTCGGATTCCAACCCCATCTGCACCAGGATAACCACAGGCAGAAGGAATCCGAACAGGACGGGAATTGCGCATAGCAGAAATGCCGCAAGTGATTGCCATCCCTTGAGTTGCGCCGCTGGCAGACCTGCGTGGCGCTTGCCTGCCTGATAGTATTTGGCTTTGCCGCGCTGTGTCCGCTCGGCCACGGCCATGACAAGCGCAAAACCCAACAGACAAAGGGCGAGTTGCGCCGCAGCAGCGCGATCAGCCATGGAAAACCAGCTTGTGTAGATGCCAGTGGCAAAAGTCTGCACTCCGAAATAGGCGACTGTGCCGAAATCGGCGATGGTTTCCATAACCGCCAGCAAGACGCCCCCCGCAATCGCCGGGCGTGCCATCGGCAGGGATACGCGCCAAAAGGCATGCCAAGGGCCGTTGCCCAGCGCCCGGGCCGCCAGAAAGGCCGTGGCGCTTTGCTGCAGAAACGCCGCGCGCGCCAGCAAATAGACATAGGGATACAACACCAGGATCAACATCACCGCCGCACCCTCGGTCGAGCGAATCTCGGGGAACCAATAGTCGCGCGGGCCCCAGCCGGTCACATCCCGCAGCGTGGTCTGAACGATTCCGGGGTGATCCAGAATGAAGGTATAGGCATAGGCCAGCACATAAGCCGGAAAGGCCAGCGGCAGGACCAGAGCGATTTCCAGCCACCGCACTCCGGGAAAGCGGGTCATCGTGACCAGCCACGCAGCGCCGACGCCAATCGAAAACGTCCCTGCTGCGACCAGCACCACCAGGATCACCGTGGTCAGCGCATAGCCAGGCAAAACAGTCTCTAACAAATGGGAAATTGTGTCGGTGCCACCGGTCACCGCCGCCAGAACAACCGCCACCATTGGCAACAGACAGGCGGCTGCCACGACATAGGCAATGCCGCCCACAAAGCGTGTGCCTAGTGCGCCGCGATTATGCGTTCCGTGTTCTGAATATTCGACTTCGGCCATGGCGTCTGACTGAGAATCCCGTAGGGTCTGCCTTTAATCGACTAAAACTCTAAGAAACACCAGTGGGCGGACTAACAAAAACTGCGGCAATGTTCGCCGCAGATGCCTATTCATAAACGCGCTGATCCTCGATCACCAAGCCATCTTTTGGTAATGAGCCCGGCGCCACAACTTCAATCGCGCCTTTCAGTTTCAGGACTTCGACCACCGATTTTGCATAGGCACCATCGTTCTCGCAGGGGCTTTCGATCTGAACGGTCATGGTATCCATCTCGCCCTGTCGCGCCGCAATGACACGCGCCTTGACGATTTCATCATGCTTGTCGACCAGCGCGGCCACCTGTTCGGGGCGGACGAACATGCCCTTGATCTTGGTGGTCTGATCGGCGCGACCCATCCAGCCTTTGATACGCATATTTGTGCGCCCGCACGGAGACTCTCCGGGCATGATCGCCGACAGATCACCGGTGGCAAATCGGATCAACGGGTAATCGGGGTTCAGCGTGGTCACAACCACCTCACCTACTTCACCAGGTGCAACCGGGGTTCCTGTGCCGGGGGTGACGATCTCAACGATCACGTGTTCGTCGATGATCATACCCTCCATCGCAGGGCTTTCATAAGCTATGTTGCCCAGATCAGCGGTCGCGTAGCATTGCAGGCAGACGATGCCCCGATCGGCGTAATCCTGTCGTAGGCTTGGAAACAGCGCCCCGCCACCCACAACGGCCTTGGAAAATTTCAGCGCGACGCCCATGGCTTCGGCTTTATCAAGAATGACTTTCAGATAGTCGGGCGTACCTGCATATGCGGTGCAACCCACATCGCGCGCAGCGGTCACCTGCAACTCGGTCTGACCTGTACCTGCAGGCAGGACCGACGCGCCAACGGCCTGCGCGCCGCTTTCAAAGATCATGCCCGCGGGGGTGAGGTGATAGCCAAAACAGTTCTGAACGATATCGCCCGGACCAACCCCGGCTGCATTCAGGAACCGGCCCATGCGCCACCAGTCGTGATCAGTGCTGCCGGGCTCGTAAATCGGACCCGGAGATTGAAAGACATGCTGGAAATTCCGCGCTGGTTTGACGGTGAACCCTCCAAACGGAGGTCGGGTGCCCTGCGCCTTTGTCAGATCGGATTTTCGTAGAACCGGCAGTTGTGCCAGCGCCTGCATGTCTGTCACTGTGCCGGCGTCCACGTTGGACAGGATGCCGGCATATCCGGGCGCTTTTTGCGCGCGGGCAATCTGTTCTGGCAAGGCGCGCGCGTGATCAGCGGTGCGCTCGTCAGCGGATCGGGTTTCAAGCTTATCAAAATAGGTCATTGAAATATCCTCCACCCACTTACAGCCATCTCTTGCGGCGGCGGTATGAGCGCACGTCTCGAAAGCTCTTGCGGCCTTCGTCAGACATGCCGAGATAAAATTCCTTTACGTCCGGGTTTTCGCGCAATTCCGCGGCGGGGCCGTCCATCACCACGCGGCCAGATTCCAGAATATAACCGTAATGAGCAAACCTTAGAGCCACATTTGTGTTCTGCTCGGCCAACAGGAAGGACACGCCTTCCTTCTCGTTCAGGTCTCTTACGATGCCAAAAATCTCTTCGACAAGTTGCGGAGCCAGACCCATTGAGGGTTCATCAAGAAGGATGGTCTCGGGGCGCGACATCAGAGCCCTGCCCATCGCCACCATCTGCTGCTCACCGCCCGATGTATAACCGGCCTGACTACGACGGCGTTCCTTCAAGCGTGGGAAGTAATTGTAAACCAATTCAAGGTCCTGCTGGATCGCGGCAGACCCGTCCTTCCGGGTATAGGCACCGGTCAGCAGATTTTCCTCGACTGTGAGGTGTTCGAAACAGTGGCGGCCTTCCATGACTTGAATGACGCCCTTCTCAACCAAGGCAGCCGGGTCGCTTTCATGCACGCCCTCGCCGCGATATTTAATTGAGCCTTTGGTGACCTCGCCCCGTTCCGAATGCAGCAAGTTCGACACGGCCTTCAATGTGGTTGTCTTTCCCGCACCATTGCCACCCAGTAGGGCTGTGATGCCGCCCTTGGGCACAGTCAGGCTAACGCCTTTCAGTACAAGGATCACATGGTTGTAGATCACCTCGATATTGTTGACCTCAAGCAGGGTTTCCGCCTGCACGTCAGTGGTTTGTGCCGCATCCAACATCAGCGCGTGTCCTTGTGCGAGTGTGGGGTTCGGGGCGGCAGCGATCCGCCGCCCCGTTTGGTTCAGAGCACCTTATTCGCAGCGCTGAGAAATATTGTTCTCAGCAGCATATGCGCCCGAGTCTTCGTCGATCAGTGCGTTGATGACCTCAGCGTCAGTCGGTTCGAAGCCCTGAATCGAGTTCCAGGTACCCGCCGCTGCATCCCACTGAACAACGCCGACAAGGCCTGGGCCGCCGTGGTTTTCGCACGAGACCGCGAATTCAGGTCCGAAACCGGCCATACCCAACGCTTCCATCTTGGCGTTGGTGATCTCCAGCGCCTCCATGCCATCGCGCATCATCGATGCGTCGATTTCGGCAGTGCCGTGCATCTCTTGCGCGGTTTTCACTGCTTCTGCGGCCAGCATCGCAGCATAGAGGCCGCGGTTGTACTGCACCGTACCCAGTTGATCACCGGCGCCTGCAGCTTTGCCCGCATCGACGACATATTTCTTCAGGTCGTCATAGACAGGATAGTCGTCGCCCAGACCGGTGAAGGTCAGCGCTTTGTAGCCGGTGGCCTTATCACCCGCAGGCTCAACATCAAACTCGGCCCCGGACCACCAGACGCCGATGAAGTTCTCCATCGGGAAGCGGATATTGGCGGCTTCTTGCACGGCGACCTGGTTCATCACGCCCCAGCCCCACATGATCACATAGTCGGGCTTTTCCCGGCGGATTTGCAGCCACTGCGACTTCTGCTCCTGACCGGGGTGGTCGACCGGCAGCAGGGTCAGGTCATAGCCATGTTTTTCAGCCAGTGTTTCCAGCGTACGGATCGGTTCCTTGCCATAGGCCGAGTTGTGATAGACCAGCGCGATCTTCTTGCCGCTCAAGTCGCCACCGTTTTCGTCCAGCAGATAGTTGATCGCGCCCGACGCCCCGTTCCAGTAGTTGGCAGGATAGTTGAACACGTTGCTGAACACCTTACCGTTCGCCGCCGAGGTGCGGCCATAACCCATCGTGTGCAGCGGAATGCCGTCTGCGGTCACTTTAGGGATCAACTGATAGGTGATGCCGGTGGATAGGGGCTGATAGACCAAAGCACCTTCGCCCTTGGTCGATTCATAACATTCTACGCCTTTTTCCGTGTTATATCCGGTCTCGCATTCGATCACGTTGGCCGCAACACCGCCGATACCGCCATCGCGTTCGTTCAGCAGTGTGAAGTAGTCGGCATATCCGTCTGCAAATGGGATACCGCCGGCCGCATAAGGCCCGGTCCGGTAACTGAGCGACGGGAATACGAGGTCGGCCATGACCGGACCTGCGGCCATCACGGCGCCCAGCGCCAGGGTTGCCAGTTTCTTTTTCATCGGGTGTCTCCTCCCTTGGTTGATCCGATGTTGGGTTTCGGGTTTCACACCCGTCTTTTCGTTGGGCCGGTCCTTAGTGCGGGAACGGCCAGAGTCTGAGTTTCTCTTTCGCCACACGCCAGAGCTGCGCCAGACCGTGCGGTTCGAGGATCAGGAACATGATGATCAGAGCACCGACGATTACGAGGTTCAGGTGCGCCACGATATCTGTGGGCCAGCCCAGCAGATCGACGCCAAGCAGTTTCAAAACGACTGGCAGCAGCACGAGGAAGGCGGCACCGGCAAAGGACCCAAAAATAGACCCTAATCCGCCGATAATCACCATGAACAGCACCAGGAACGATTTTTGAATGCCGAACACTTCTCCAACCTCGACCGCGCCCAGATAGACCGCAAAGAACAGCGCGCCGGCCACGCCCACGAAGAACGAACTGACAGCAAAGGCGGTCAGCTTGGCCTTGAGCGGGTTCACCCCGATGATCTCGGCCGCGATGTCCATGTCGCGGATTGCCATCCAGGTACGACCAGTGGTGCCGCGGGTCAGGTTACGCGCGATGATCGCGCAGACGGTCAGGAAGATCAGGCAGAACAGATAAGTCGCCCATGCCGGAGCATTCGGGCCGGTGATGATGATCCCAAATACGTCGCGTTCCGGCGCATTGATCTGGCCCGAGGCCGAGTAGTTGTAGAACCACGGCACCCGGTTAAACAGCCACACAAGAAAGAACTGCGCCGCCAGCGTGGCAACCGCCAGATAAAAGCCTTTGATCCGCAGTGATGGTAAGCCGAATAGGACACCCACAATGGCGGTGATGCCGCCGGCTAGGATCACATGGATGAACATGCTAACATCGGGAAAGGCCGTCATCAGCTTGTAGCAGGCATAGGCCCCCACTGCCATGAACCCGCCGGTGCCCAGCGAGACCTGCCCGCAATAGCCCACCAAAATGTTCAGCCCGATCGCAGCGATGGCATAGATCAGGAATGGCAGAAGCAGCGCATTGGCCCAATAATCGTTGATGATGAACGGAATTATTCCAAACGCCACCGCCAGAACGACATAGTACCGATACCGGTCAAACTTGATCGGGAAAGTCTGGCTGTCGGCGATATATGAGGTTTTGAAATCCCCGGCCTCACGATAGAACATGTCTTACTTTCCCCATTCTTCCTGCGCCCGATTGCGGGCAGCGGCGTCCAGTTGATTGGACCCTTTGGCATATCCGGTGGCCTCGGAAGCGCGCACCAGTTTCATGTAAGCCAGGATGCCCATGACCAGCCCGGCAAAGGCCAGAATTACAGCGATCACAAGTTGGCCCTCGGTCAGATCGCTCGATGTCAGGGCGATGTAGCCGAAGGCCCAAAACCCCGCCCATGCGATCACGTTGATGATGGCAATCAGCTTGGTCACGCCCTACACCCTCTCGATGATCTTCTCGCCGAACAGGCCCTGAGGTCGGAACACGAGGAATATCAGCGCCAATACATAGGCAAACCAGTTCTCAGTCGCACCGCCAACCATTGGGCCGATGGCGAACTCGAACAGTTTCTCACCCACACCGATGATCAGGCCACCGACGATGGCTCCGGGGATCGAGGTGAACCCGCCTAGCATCAGCACCGGCAGCGCCTTCAGCGCGATCAGCGACAGCGAGAACTGAACGCCCGATTTGGTGCCCCACATGATGCCCGCGACCAGCGCCACAAACCCGGCGACCGACCAGACCATGATCCAGATGAAGTTCAGCGAAATCCCGACCGATAGCGCCGCCTGATGGTCATCCGCCACCGCACGCATCGCCCGACCCTGCTTGGTGTACTGGCTGAACGCGACCAGAGCCGCCACCAGAAGTGCTGCGATGATCGTGGCCACGATGTCCAGATTGTCGATGAAGAAACCGTAGTCGAAGATGTTAAAAGTCGTCTCGTCAATCCACAGGTTGATACCCTGCGGCAGACCCACATCCAGCGTCTTGATCTCGGACCCCCACATCAGGTCGGCGACGCCCTCAAGGAAATAGGCCAGACCGATGGTCGCCATGAACAGGATGATCGGTTCCTGTCCGACCAGATGGCGCATCACGAACCGCTGCACGCACCAGGCCAGCAACACCATCACGGCCATGGTTAGAATAATCGCAAGCAACGCGGGCACATTCCAACCAAAATTATAGACGTGCGTGCCGAAAGTCGCGTTGATCAGGTGCGCAAAAGGCACCTGCCCGTTCATGATTCCGACCAGCGTCATCGCCGCAAACAGGGCCATAACCCCTTGGGCATAATTGAAAATCCCCGACGCCTTGTAGATCAACACAAAGCCCAGCGCGACCAGCGCATACAGCACCCCAGCCATCAGACCGTTGAGGATGACCTCCATCGCGAAGATTAATTGTTCAGGCATGCCAGCCCCTCCCCAATTCTGCCCGGACCTCAGTCATGGCTGACCCCCAAATAGGCATCAATGACTTCTTGGTTGTTGCGCACCTCATCCGGGGTGCCGTCACCAATCTTTTTGCCGTAATCCATCACAACCACACGGTCGCTCAGATCCATTACCACGCCCATATCGTGCTCGATCAGCGCAATCGTGGTGCCAAACTCGTCATTCACGTCGAGGATAAAGCGGCTCATGTCCTCTTTCTCTTCGACGTTCATCCCGGCCATCGGCTCATCCAGCAGCAGCAATTTCGGTTCCGCTGCCAGCGCGCGCGCCAGTTCGACCCGTTTCTTCAACCCGTAAGGCAGCCGGGACACCGGCGTTTTGCGGATGTGCTGAATCTCAAGGAAATCAATGATCTTCTCGACCGCCTCGCGATTCTCGGTCTCTTCTGCCTCGGCCTTACCCTTCCACAGCGCCTGCTGAAGAATATTGGTCTTCATAAAACCCAAACGCCCGGTCATGACGTTGTCCAGAACGCTCATCCCTTCAAACAAGGCAATGTTCTGGAACGTCCGCGCGATCCCTTGCTGGGCTACTTCAAAGGGCCGCATCGGCGGGCGTTTGGCACCGTGAAACCAAACCTCACCCTCTTGCGGAACATAAAAGCCCGAGATCACATTCAGCATCGAGGACTTACCCGCCCCGTTTGGCCCGATGATCGCACGGATCTCACCCTCACGGATGTCGAACGAGATATCCTTGATCGCCACCACGCCGCCAAAGCGCAGGGTGATGTTCTTCATCTCCATCACCACACCGCCGATCTTGCGGCCGTCTTCGGTGACATATCCTTCGGAGTTATCCAGCATCAGAACCTCCCTGACACAAAAACGGGACGGCGGGCGGGGCGATGACCGCAGGTCGAGCGGCGCGCTTCAGCCCACTCATTCCGCCGCCACCTTGTGCTGCGCGACCGGAACCACTGGCGCATCGACAATTTCCAACGTCGCAGAAATCGATCCCTTACGACCATCTTCATAGGTCACTTCAGTCGTGGTTGAAACGCTCGACGACCCGTCGTACAACGCCGCAATAATGTCGCTGAATTTGTCCTCGACAAACCCACGCCGCACCTTGCGGGTCCGAGTCATCTCGCCATCATCGGCATCCAGTTCCTTGTGCAGAACCACAAAGCGATGCACCTGACAGCCCGATAGCATTTCATCCGCCGCGACCGACTTGTTTACCTCTTCAACGTGGCTCCGAATCGTCTCTAACACACGAGGATGTCCCGCAAGTTCCTGATAGGACGCGTAGGCCACGTTGTTGCGTTCCGCCCAGTTTCCAACCGCTGTCAAATCGATATTGATGAAAGCCACGCATCGATCCTTGCCATTCCCGAACAGCACGACTTCAAGAATATCGGGATAGAATTTTAGCTTGTTCTCGACATATTTCGGCGCAAACATCGAACCATCAGCCATCTTGCCCACGTCTTTGGCACGATCAATGATCCGCAGATGGCCTGAATTCTCCTCGATGAACCCGGCATCCCCCGTCGCCACCCAACCTTCGGCATCCTTGGTCGAAGCCGTCGAATCCGGGTTGTTGTAATACTCGACGAACACGCCAGGTGAGCGGTAATGAATCTCGCCCTTATCATCGATCTTCAGCTCGACATCCGGCGCCGGAACACCAACCGTATCCGCCCGTACCTCGCCATCCGGCTGCACGGTGATGAACACGGTCGCTTCGGTCTGACCGTAAAGCTGCTTCAGGTTGATGCCCAAAGAGCGATAGAAATCAAAGATTTCCGGCCCGATCGCTTCACCCGCCGTATAGCCCACACGGAACCGGCCATAGCCAAGCGTATCTTTCAGCGGGCCATAGACCAGCAAATTGCCCAGCGTGTATTTCAGCTTGTCGCCAAAGCCCACCGGCTTGCCGTCCAGCAACAGGCCACCCACCTTCTTGGCATGGGCCATGAAATAATGGAACATGCGCTGCTTCAGCTTGCCCGCATCCTCCATCCGGATCATCACATTGGTCAGCTGGGTTTCGAACACCCGCGGTGGAGCAAAGAAATAGGTCGGTCCGATTTCACGCAGGTCTGTCATCATCGTGTCGGCGCTTTCGGGGCAGTTCACGCAGAAGCCGCACCAATAAGCCTGACCAATCGAGAATATGAAATCGCCAACCCAAGCCATCGGCAAGTAAGACAGGATGTCTTCGTTCCGGGTAAGATGATCGAATTCCGCCGAGTTCTTAGCGCTTTCGATAACATTCCGGTTCGACAGCACCACGCCTTTGGGCTTGCCCGTGGTGCCCGAGGTATAGAGCATCACGCAGGTATCGTCATAGGTGATCGCAGCGATACGCTTGTCCAGTTCGGCGTCAAACCGTGCATGACCGGCGCTGCCCTCGGCCATGATGTCCTCAAGCGCGTTCATCTGCGAGTGGTCATACTTCCGCATCCCGCGCTTGTCGGTATAAAGTATGTGTTTGACCTGATGGAGATTTTCCTGAATCTCGATGACTTTGTCGACCTGCTCCTGATCACCGCAGACCACATATTTCGCGCCGCAATGTTCCAGCACATAGGCCATCTCTTCGGCGACCGAGTCCTGATACAGAGGCACCGGCACCGCGCCTACCATCTGAGCGGCAACCATCGACCAGTAATGGGCGGGACGGTTCCGACCAATCACAGCAATATGGTCACCCTTTTCAACGCCAAGTTCTAGAAACCCAAGCGCGATGGCACGGATTTCTTTGGCGGCTTCCGCCCAGGTCCAGCATTGCCAGATCCCGAATTCCTTTTCCCGATAGGCCGGGGCATCCCCGAACTGGGTCACATTGCGGTGTAATAGCGCCGGAAGAGAGTCCATCCCTTCAGCGCCCGACTGCGTCTGAGCCAATCTTTCTCTCCTCCCCATCCGACCCCTCCCCGGGCCGAAAATGGCGGGTTCGGGATGGTGCCCGAACGCCAATGCCCCGATAAGGGACGTCGTAACGATCAGCGTCAAGTTTTGCCTGATGTTTTCTCAATTCTTACGAATTGTAACAGGGGTGGAGGGGTGATCTTTCGAGTTGTACGAAACGCGTAAGAAGGCTTACCAGCTGTCATGCGTTGGCGAAGAGTGGCCGTTTAACGGCATGAGTGACTTTGGTTCCAGTTACATCAATTGATAATTCCAACGAGCTAAGAAATACAGGAATGTTAACTTGAGAAGGAGCAGTACTTGCTGACGTATGCGTCATAAGCCTCTGTAAACGTAATAGCTTTTGTTTCTACACCGGGCCCTGTCATCGAAATCACCATGCTATCTCGCCACTCGTAGTAGTGGCTATTTCCGTCACCTCTAGGAGAGGGAGACGTATCCGACGAGGGCTCTCTTAACACCGATCGTTCTTGTCTCGTAAGCGTGCCATCTCGCATTGTGAATCCGTACAGCGCCAAACCTACCTCAGGTGTACCGTCGTAAAGCTTGCCATAGGCGTACTTCGTTCCAGGAAAACGATTGTCCTCATTGAGTTGAGCGTCAATCATATCGAATTGGAATGAAGTCCAGAGAACCCAGCCATGGTTGGGTATTTCGCGCCACCTAAAGGTGGTCATTTGACACCCATCAACCTGAACTTCACGGCGTTCATCTTCGAATTGATGGCTTCCCCCTTGCATCAGAGCCGCGACGAGTTCTTCCTTTTCGCCCGCGTACGCAGTCGTAGAAACAAAAATCAAAACTGCAGAAATATTCTTCACAACTTTTTCTCGATATATATGGAAAAAACTACAACCAATCCCGCAAAATCGGAATCAACGGGACATCCGCCGCGGGCATCGGATAGTTCCGCAGGTCATTTGCCCGCACCCATTTCAACGCCTGGCCTTCCTTGGACTGTGGGATGCCTTCCCACTTCCGGCAGGCAAATAGCGGCATAAGCAGATGGAAATCGTCATAGCTGTGGCTAGCAAAGGTCAGCGGGGCGAGGCACGAGGCCCAGGTGTCGATGCCCAGTTCCTCGTGCAACTCGCGGATCAGGGCGGCCTCGGGGGTTTCGCCGGGTTCGATTTTGCCGCCAGGGAATTCCCAGAGACCGGCCATGGATTTGCCCTCGGGACGTTGGGCCAGCAGGACGCGGCCCTCGATGTCGATCAGAGCGACAGCAGACACCAATACTGTCTTCACGAGCGATAATCCGCGTTGATCTCGATATATCCGTGGGTCAGATCGCAGGTCCAGACGGTGGAAGCGCCCTGACCCAGTCCCAGATCGACTGCGATCACCAAATCCTGACCTTTCATATAGGCCGCAGCGTCTTCCTCGCGGTAGTCGGGGCTGACCCAGCCTTTTTCAGCCACAAGGATGTCTCCGAACGATATGCTCAAAAGGTCGCGGTCTGCAGCAGCACCGGATTTGCCGATGGCCATGACGATGCGGCCCCAATTCGGGTCCTCGCCCGCGATGGCGGTTTTGACCAGCGGGGAGTTGGCGATAGCCAGCCCGTGAGTTTTGGCATCAGCATCCGTGGCGGCGCCGGTCACACGAATTTCGACGAATTTCGTGGCCCCTTCGCCGTCGCGGACCACTTGCTGCGCAAGGTCCAACATCACTGTTTCCAGCGCTTGCGCGAAAGCGGCATTGCCGGCGGCATCGACGCCCGATGCCCCGGTGGCGCAAAGCAAGAGGCTGTCGGATGTCGAGGTATCGCTATCCACGGTGATGCAGTTGAAGGTCCGGTCAGTCTGCGCGCTCAGCATCGCCTGCAGCGCTGATTGCTCGATCTGAGCATCGGTGAAGATATAGACCAGCATCGTCGCCATATCGGGCGCGATCATGCCGGAACCCTTCGCAATCCCCGCAATAGAGACTGTTTGGCCGCCAATATCGACCTGCGCCGACGACCCCTTCGGGAAGGTGTCGGTGGTCATGATCGCGCGCGCCGCGTCCTCAATCGCGTGACGGCTGAGGCCCGCCTTCAACGCCTCAAGCTGTGCAACGATGCGGTCATGGGGCAGCGGCTCGCCGATGACACCGGTCGACGAGGTAAAAACCCGATCTACCGCAACTCCGGTAGCTTTGGAGACGGCTTGCGTCACCTCGGCCACTGAGGTCTGCCCGTAATGGCCGGTAAACGCATTGGCGTTGCCCGAATTCACAAGGATCGCTGCAGGCCCGTCGCCGGGCCCGCCGATCTTGTCCTGACAATCCAGAACGGGGGCCGCACGGGTGGCCGAGCGGGTGAATACCCCGGCCACCGAGGTGCCCGGATCAAGAACGGCCAGCATCACATCGGTGCGGCCTTGATATCGGACACCAGCCTCGACAGTGGCGAAGCGCACACCGTCGATCGCGGGCAATTCGGGGAAGGCCGCCGGGGCCAGCGGTGAAACCTTGGTTATCGTGGCCACGGGGTTACTCCTGCAGCAGCTCCAGCTGGCGCATGACCTCGGGGCCGGCGCCCTCGAGCGCGGGACGCTCGATCTGCGCTTGCTGCGTCAACTCGTCAATCTTGGCCTGAATTGCTTCTTGCCGAATGGTCTGAGCCAATTCATCGCGCACGACCGCCAATTCGGGGGCCTCGGTCTTGCGCTTGTCGTTCAGCGTGACCACGTGCCAACCGAACTGGGTTTGCACCGGGTCCGAGACCTGACCCTTTTCAAGGCCAAGCACGGCACCTTCAAACTCGGGCACCATCTGGCCTTTGCCGAACCAGCCCAGCGCACCGCCATTGGGGCCAGAGGGTCCTGTGGATTTTTCTTTCGCTAGCTCAGCGAAATCTGCACCTTCTTCCAGTTGGGCTTTGACAGCTTTGGCTTCGTCTTCGGATTCGACCAGAATGTGGCTGGCATTGAACTCGTCTTCGCCCTGAAACTCGGCGAATTGCGTGTCATAGGCGGCCTGTATGGCCTCATCAGTGACACTGGCGGCTGTCAGCGCTTCGACGGTTTGCACGGCGCGCAGGGACCGGGTTTCGTTTTCCAGTCGAAGGGCGTTGAGTGTATTCAGCTCTTCCTGTTCAAGGCTCAGCAGGTGCTGCTGGACCAGTTGCTCGAGGATGAAATCATATAGCACCTCATCTTCAAGCTGCTGATACTGCGCCGGCAGCGCCGAGGCGGTGGCGATGACGTGACCCAATGTGATCTCGTCGCCGTTCACGCGGGCAACCACGGTGTTGGCATCCGGTGCGTCCTGGGCGGCCAGCGGCAACGCCATCACGGCAGCAAGCGCAAGCGATGGCAGAAAAGTGAGGCCTTTGGGCATGGAATTATCCTATTTCTTTGCCGCGACAGGGCGCAGCGTTGACACTGTGGAACCTGCCCCTTACATCGCTTTGAAGCCTTGGACAGGGCCGCCTTTCACCCCCCGTATCTAGGGGCTGCGCGCAAGGTGGGCAAGCCTGTCGCAACCAAGAAAAAAACAGATCCGCTGGAGTGAACATGCTGGGACTCGGAACGCTCGCCAAAAAGGTGTTCGGAACACCGAACGACCGCAAGATCAAGGCGGCCCGCCCGCTGGTCGAAAAGATCAATGCGCTGGAGCCGGAGTTCGAGATCCTGACCGACGATGGCCTGATCGAGAAAACCGCTGAGCTGCGCAAACGAGCGCTGGACGGTGAAAAGCTGGATGACTTGCTGCCGGAAGCATTTGCCAATGTCCGCGAAGGGGCCAAGCGCGCCCTGGGTCTTCGGGCCTTTGATGTGCAGTTGATGGGTGGTTTGTTCCTGCACCAGGGCAATATCTCGGAAATGAAAACGGGTGAAGGCAAAACCCTGGTCGCCACCTTCCCCGCCTATCTGAATGCTCTGACCGGCAAGGGCGTGCATGTGGTCACGGTGAACGAATACCTGGCCAAGCGCGACTCGGAATGGATGGGCAAGGTGTTTGCGTCCGTTGGCATGACGACCGGTGTGATCTGGTCGGGCCAACCGGATGCCGAGAAGATGGCGGCGTACAAGTGTGACATCACCTATGCCACAAATAATGAGTTGGGTTTTGACTATCTGCGCGACAACATGAAGGCCGATCTGGAACAGGTCTATCAGAAGCACCACAATTTCGCGATCGTCGACGAAGTCGACTCGATCCTGATTGATGAGGCGCGGACGCCGCTGATCATCTCGGGGCCGGCACAAGACCGATCGGACCTTTATACTGCCATCGATACCGTGATCCCGACTCTGCAGGACGATCATTACTCGCTCGATGAAAAAAGCCGCAGCGTGACGTTCACCGATGAAGGCAACGAGTTTTTGGAGCAGCAACTGCTTTCAGCGGGTCTGCTGCCCGAGGGGCATTCGCTGTACGACCCCGAAAGCACCACTGTGGTGCATCACGTCAATCAGGGCCTGCGCGCGCATAAACTGTTCCAACGTGACAAGGACTATATCGTTCGGGATGGCAATGTGGTGCTGATCGACGAATTCACCGGTCGGATGATGCCGGGCCGTCGCTTGTCGGAGGGTCTGCACCAAGCCATCGAAGCCAAGGAAGGCGTACAGATTCAGCCCGAGAATGTGACGCTGGCCAGCGTGACATTCCAGAACTATTTCCGCCTCTATGACAAGCTGTCCGGCATGACCGGCACTGCGCTGACCGAGGCGGAAGAATTTCAGGAAATCTATGGTCTGGGTGTGGTCGAGGTTCCGACCAACAAACCAATCGCGCGTGAGGACAAAGACGACCAAGTCTATCGCACGACAGCCGAAAAATACGGTGCCATTATTGAACAGGTCAAAAAGGCCGGTGAAAAAGGTCAGCCGGTTCTTGTCGGTACCACGTCGATCGAAAAGTCCGAAGTGATCAGCCAGATGCTGGACAAAGAGGGAATCGAGCACAACGTTCTGAACGCCCGCCAGCATGAAAAGGAAGCGCAGATAGTGGCCGATGCAGGCCGTCTTGGCGCGGTGACCATCGCCACCAACATGGCGGGCCGCGGTACTGACATCCAGCTGGGCGGTAACGTTGAGATGAAGGTGCTGCAGGCGCTGGCGGAAAACCCCGAGGCTGACCCGGCCGAGTTGCGTGCGGCAGAAGAAGCCAAGCACGCGGAAGAAAAGGAAAAGGTGCTGCAGGCGGGTGGTCTTTACGTAATGGCGTCCGAACGTCATGAAAGCCGCCGGATCGACAACCAGCTGCGCGGGCGTTCGGGACGCCAAGGTGACCCGGGCCGCACCGTGTTCTACCTGAGCCTGGAAGATGACCTGATGCGCATCTTCGGTTCGGAACGTCTGGACAAGGTCCTGACCACGCTGGGTATGAAAGAGGGCGAGGCAATCATTCACCCCTGGGTGAACAAATCGCTGGAACGGGCGCAATCCAAGGTCGAAGGTCGCAACTTTGACATGCGCAAAAACGTTCTGAAATTCGACGACGTGATGAACGATCAGCGGAAAGTCGTGTTCAGCCAGCGGCGTGAAATCATGTCAGCGGATGATCTGTCGGATGTTGTGTCCGATATGCGTGAGCAGGTGATCGACGATATGATCGACGAATTCATGCCGCCAAAATCATATGCAGATCAATGGGATACAGAAGGTCTGCACGAAGCGGTCAAAGACAAGCTGACCATCGATGCGCCGGTTCAGGACTGGGCCGCCGAGGAAGGCGTAGATGACGAGCAAATCCGCGAACGTCTGATCAAGGCCGCCGATGAAATGATGGCGCAGAAGGCCGTGGCCTTTGGCCCGGAAAACATGCGCAACATCGAAAAGCAGGTTCTGCTGCAGACTATCGATGGCAAATGGCGCGAACATCTTTTGACACTGGAACATCTGCGCTCGGTCGTGGGTTTCCGTGGCTATGCACAGCGCGATCCGCTGAACGAGTACAAGAACGAAAGCTTCCAGCTTTTCGAAGGGATGCTAGATTCCTTGCGCGAAACCGTCACTCAGCAATTGTCGCGCGTGCGCCCGCTGAGCGAAGAAGAACAGAAGGAAATGCTCGCACAGATGGCGGCGCAACAGGCACAGGCGCAGAAAGCTGTGGATCAAGCTGCCGGGAATGCTGAGGCGATCGCCGAAGCTGAAGCGTCTGGTGACAGTCGTCCGGGTTTTGTTGAGGATGATCCTTCGACTTGGGGTAACCCGTCACGCAATGATCCTTGCCCCTGTGGCTCGGGGAAAAAATTCAAACATTGCCACGGCAGGTTGACTTAACGTCACCTGCTTTCCACCACAATGAGTCCGCCTCACGGCCACATATTGGCCTTGATTGGGAAGCAAATTGCGACTCGCTCCTTCAACTGGGGAGGGTGTCTTGTTTGTCATTAAGAACTACGTGACCACGGGCGGAACCGTTGCCTGCGCTCTGGCCATTGGATATTTGATGCAAAGCGGATCGGCGCAGCAACCCAATGCTGAGCCGAGCGGTGAACGCGTCGCTTCGATCTCGGAACAGGACTCGGACCTGACCGGACTGGAAAGCGTTGTCCTGACCTCTTCTTCCCCGACAGAAGCGCGTCCCAAGGATCTATCTCAATCCATACGCTCAGCGCCAGAAACCAGCCGTTTGCCTTCGAATTGCGATATGAGCGCGCGCGCCATGGCTGTGCCCGGCGCCAACGTACGGCTGCGGGTCAAGGCCCCCTGCCACGCCAATGAGACCATTGAGGTTCATCACAACGGGCTGGTTTTCAGCACCGAGACCGATGCGCTTGGCGGCTTGAACCTGACCATCCCGGCGCTGTCGGAATACGCTATTTTCCTGATCTCGCTGCCGGATGAGAAAGGCACCGTTGCGACGACGCATGTGCCCGAGATCAACAGCTTCAACCGGGTTGCCTTGCAGTGGCAGGGCGAAACCGATCTGCAGCTTCATGCGCTGGAATTCGGCGCAGGTTACGGGGAAGAAGGCCACGTTTGGTCCGGGTCCCAGACCGGCGGCGCGGGCTCGGTGATCCATCTGGGTCAGGGCGGTTCGGACGTCGCGCGCAACATCGAGGTTTATTCATATCCCATTGAGACCGCAACCGAGGCCGGAAGTATCACTCTGTCGGTTGAAACTGAGGTCACTGAAGCAAATTGCGGCAAGCCCCTAAGCGTGCAATCATTGGAATGGCGCGCGGAACGGCTACGCTCACGTGACCTGTCGCTGGATATGCCCGGTTGTGAGGCAGCTGGCGATTTTCTGGTGTTGAATAATCTGTTCTCAGACCTGACAATCGCTGCCAAATAAGCAGCAGGCAGATCTACGGTTTCCAATGAGCATTCTTCGTGCGGCGTTCGCCGCGCTTTTTGCCTTATCCTTGGCACAAAGCGTATTCGCGCAGGACATCACTTTGACCTCGCATGACGGCAAGGTAGAAGTGGTCGGCACCCTTCTTGGTTACGACGGTGAATTCTACCGTGTCGATACGCAGTTCGGAGAGCTGACGGTCGATGGATCAGGGGTCACCTGCGACGGCCCAGCCTGCCCCAACCTGACGGATTTTGTGGCCGAAGTTCGTTTCTCTGGCTCATCAGTGATCGCCGAGACACTGCTGCCCGCGCTTGCACAGGGCTTTGCCATCGAGGAAGGGTTAACCCTGTCACAGCCCGAGGGCACCGGAGACCTGCGGATCTACGCCCTGAATCAGCCTGATCGGCAGGCGCCTTTGGCGAGGTTCATATTTCGTGCAAAGGATACGGCTGACGGCTTTATCGATCTGGTTGAGAACACCGCAGATGTCGTGTTGGCGCAGCGGGAAATTCGATCAGACGAACTGGAGTTGACCAAAGCCGCTGGGCTCGGAGATCTGACGCAAACCCGCCGGTCGCGCGTCTTGGCTCTGGATGCAATCGTGCCAATCGTGTCGGCCGACAATCCCGTGCGCCAGATATCGCTTGCTGATCTGGTGAAGGTTTTCACCGCCGAGGTCGCAAATTGGGGCGATCTCGGTGGGCCTGATGCGCCGATCTCTCTGCATCTGCCACAGGTCGGTTCCGGGCTGGATCAGGCGGTCGAGGATTTGCTGTTAGCACCTGCCAACGCACATATGACCGCTCAGATCACGCGCCACGATCGAAACAGAGATCTGGTGCGCACGGTCTCGAACGACCCGTTCGCGCTCGGCGTCGCCAGTCTTGCCGAGGCCGGGACTGTGCGCGCCCTGCCTCTGACCGGTGGGTGCGGACATGCCCTGTCGGCAACACGGCAATCGGTCAAGACCGAAGATTATCCGCTGACCTCACCCATGTTTTTCTATTTGCCACAAAGACGATTGCCCAAAGTCGCGCGACAGTTTTTGGCCTATACCCAAAGCAGCGCCGCACAGATGGTCATCCGGCAAGCCGGATTTGTCGATCAATCCCTTGAAACAATCCAGGTTGGGCTGCAAGGCGATCGGCTGGCCAATGCGATCAGCACCGGTGGAGCTGAGGTCGGGTTGCAAGAGTTGCAGCGCATGATCGAAACCCTCCGTCCACTTTCGCGGCTATCTTTGTCCTTTCGGTTCGAACCGGGGTCGTCGCGACCCGATGCTCAGTCCCGGTCAAACATCTTGAACCTTGCGCAAGCTTTGGAAAGCGGAACGTTGGAGGCGCGTCAATTGATCTTTGTTGGGTTTAGTGACGGCGAGGGCGCGGCGGTCGCCAATTCACGTATTGCCCTGCAGCGAGCCAAAACCGTCCGAAACGCAGTGCTGGCATCGGTCGAAACCAGCCTCCCCGACAGCATCGAAATCAGTGTCGAGGGCTTTGGCGAGGCCATGCCGATGGCCTGCGACGACACCGAATGGGGCCGCAAGGTGAATCGTCGGGTCGAAGTTTGGATCCGATAACCCTTACAAATAGCCTTGCGAGCGGAAACTCAGTTCAGCCGATTTCCCGATGATCAGGTGATCATGCAAAGTCAGCCCAAGGGCGGAACACGCATCCTGAATCCGGTTGGTCATATCGATATCCGACTGCGACGGCGTCGGATCACCGGATGGATGATTGTGGACCAGGATCAGAGCCGAGGCATTGAGTTCCAACGCCCGCTTCGCGACCTCTCGCGGATAGACCGGCACATGATCCACCGTGCCTTTGGCCTGCTCTTCATCCGCAATCAGCACATTCTTGCGATCTAGATAAAACACACGAAACTGCTCGATCTCGCGGTGCGCCATCGTGGTGTGACAATAGTCCAGAAGCGCATCCCATCCCGAGATCACATGCCGTTGCATCACCCGGGCACGCGCCATGCGGTGGGCACAGGCCTCAAGGATTTTCAGATCGGTAATCACCGTGTCCCCAACGCCTTTGATCTGACGCAGCCGTTCCTCGGGTGCCGTCAACACACGATTGAAATCACCAAACGCATCCATCAGCGCGCGCGCCAGCGGTTTCACATCCTGACGCGGGATGGATCGGAACAGAGCAAGTTCCAGCAGTTCATAATCCGGCATCGCTGCTGATCCGCCAGACATGAACCTTTCGCGCAGCCGCTTGCGATGGTCTTTGATGTAGGAGGGTAACCGACCAACGGGCAGCGGCTGCGCCGGTGCTTCATCCGTATCGAACAGCATGGGTGCTTCGGCAAAGGCGTCTTGGGTCATAACACCACTCTGACGCAGAATCGGTTTCCGAAAAGTTAACGCGCCCTATCCCTGCCTGCCGGATCGGCAACACACGGATCCCCTGTTTCATCTGGCCATAAATATCTCGGGGGGGGTCGCCCAAAGGGCGATGGGGGCAGAGCCCCCTGCTCAACCGTTTAACCCTTCATGCCATCCCAGAAGGACTTTACAGAAGAGAAAAAGCTTTTAGATTCCGGGTGGTTATCTTCGCCCAAATCGTCAAACTCACGCAGAAGTTCTTTCTGACGACTGGTCAGATTGACCGGAGTTTCCACGGCAAGTTCGATGAACATATCCCCGATGCCTCCGCCGCGCAGGGCGGGCATGCCTTTGCTACGCAGACGCATCTGGCGTCCCGACTGGCTGCCAGCAGGAATCTGAACACGACCGCGACCACCGTCGATGGTCGGCACCTCGATCGAACCGCCAAGTGCTGCCTTGGCCATGCTGACTGGCACACGGCAATAGAGGTTCACGCTGTCACGTTCGAACAGCTTGTGCTCGGAAACTTCGACAAAAATATAGAGGTCACCCGGAGGACCACCACGCATTCCGGCCTCACCCTCACCGGCCAGACGAATCCGGGTGCCGGTCTCGACACCGGCAGGGATGTTCACGGACAATGCGCGATCTTTTTCAACGCGCCCCGCACCTTGGCACGACTTACAAGGGTTCTTAATGATCTGACCCAAACCAGAGCAGGTCGGGCAGGTGCGCTCAACCGTGAAAAAGCCCTGTTGCGCGCGAACCTTGCCCATGCCGGAACAAGTCGGACATGCAGTAGGTTCAACACCACCTTCGGCACCAGTTCCCTCGCAAGAGGAACAGGCCACAGCCGTAGGAACGTTTATGGTTTTCTGTAGGCCTGCATAAGCCTCTTCCAGCGTGACCCGCAGGTTATAGCGCAGGTCTGAACCACGTGCAGCGCGACGGCCCCCGCCTGCCCCACGCTGGCCACCCATGAAGTCGCCGAACAGGTCGTCGAACACGTCAGAGAACGCGCTGGAGAAATCGCCCTGACCGAAGCCGCCACCGGGACGGCCGCCGCCACCGCCCATGCCGTTTTCAAACGCGGCGTGACCAAAGCGGTCATAAGCGGCTTTCTTGTCAGCATCGCGCAGAACATCGTAAGCCTCGTTGGCCTCTTTGAACTGCGCTTCGGCATCGGGGTTGTCCTTGTTGCGATCGGGATGCAGCTGTTTGGCTTTCGAGCGAAAGCCTTTTTTGATCTCATCCGCAGAAGCGCCCTTGGACACGCCGAGCACTTCGTAATAGTCGCGTTTGGACATCAGTATTTCCTTCTGCCTCAACGTAATCGGGCCGGCCCGGCAACCGGACCGGCCCAAATTGGCCCGGTTACCCGTTAGTTACGCTTGTCGTCGTCCAGATCTTCGAACTCGGCGTCGACAATGTCATCGTCACCCGGCGCGGCATCTGCGGCTGCGGGCTCATCTTCGCCCTCTTCCGCCTGTGCCTTATAGATCGCCTCACCCAGTTTCATGGCCGCTTCGGTCACGTTCTGGATGCCCGACTTGATCTTGTCGGCATTGTCCGTTTCCAGCTCATCCTTGAGCGCGGCAACGGCCAGCTCGATCGCTTCGACGGTCGACGGGTCGACCTTGTCGCCATGTTCCTCGATCGATTTCTCGGTCGCGTGAACAAGGCTTTCGGCCTGGTTCTTGGCTTCGACAAGCTCTTTGCGCGCCTTGTCTGCCTCGGCGTTTTCCTCGGCATCCTTGACCATCTTGTCGATATCTTCGTCCGACAGACCGCCCGAGGCCTGAATGGTGATCTTCTGCTCTTTGCCGGTGCCTTTGTCCTTGGCCGAAACCGAGACAATGCCGTTGGCGTCGATGTCAAAAGTCACCTCGATCTGAGGCATGCCGCGCGGTGCGGGCGGGATCTCTTCTAGATTGAACTGACCCAGGATCTTGTTGTCCGCAGCCATTTCGCGCTCACCCTGGAAACAGCGGATGGTCACGGCGTTTTGGTTATCCTCGGCGGTCGAGAAGACCTGAGACTTCTTGGTCGGGATCGTCGTGTTGCGGTCGATTAGGCGGGTGAACACGCCGCCCAGCGTCTCGATGCCCAGCGACAGCGGGGTCACGTCCAGCAGAACCACGTCTTTGACGTCGCCCTGCAGAACACCAGCCTGAATGGCGGCGCCCATGGCAACAACTTCGTCCGGGTTCACACCCTTGTGCGGCTCTTTACCGAAGAACTTGGTGACCTCTTCGATCACTTTCGGCATGCGAGTCATACCACCGACCAGAACAACCTCGTCCACGTCGCCAGCCGACAGGCCTGCGTCTTTCAGAGCAGCCTGGCAAGGCTTCATCGACTTCTTGATCAGGTCGCCAACCAGCGATTCCAATTTGGCACGGGTCAGTTTCATGACCATGTGCAGCGGCTGACCGTTTGCACCCATCGAGATGAACGGCTGGTTGATTTCGGTCTGCGAGGTCGAGGACAGCTCGATCTTGGCTTTTTCAGCGGCTTCTTTCAGACGTTGCAGGGCCATCTTGTCTTGCGACAGGTCGACACCGTGTTCTTTTTTGAACTCGTCCGCCAGGTAATTGACGATGCGCATGTCAAAGTCTTCACCACCCAGGAAGGTGTCGCCGTTGGTCGACTTAACCTCGAACAGGCCGTCGTCGATTTCCAAAATGGTCACGTCGAAGGTACCACCACCAAGGTCATAAACCGCGATGGTTTGGGTTTCTTCCTTGTCCAGACCATAGGCCAGCGCAGCAGCTGTCGGCTCGTTGATGATCCGCAGCACTTCCAGACCGGCGATTTTACCAGCGTCTTTGGTAGCCTGACGCTGTGCGTCGTTGAAGTATGCCGGAACGGTGATAACCGCTTGCGTGACTTCCTCACCCAGATAGCTCTCGGCGGTTTCCTTCATCTTACCCAGAGTGAAGGCCGAGATCTGGCTTGGGGAGTATTTCTCACCGCGGGCTTCAACCCACGCGTCGCCATTGCCGCCATCGACGATGGCGTACGGCACCATTTTCTTATCTTTTTCGACTTCTGCATCATCCACACGACGACCGATCAGACGCTTGACGCCAAAGATGGTGTTGTCGGGGTTGGTGACCGCCTGACGTTTTGCAGGCTGACCGACCAGTCGCTCATCTTCGGTGAAGGCGACGATCGAGGGCGTGGTCCGCGCCCCTTCTGCGTTTTCGATGACCTTCGGCTGAGAGCCGTCCATGATGGCCACACACGAGTTGGTGGTACCGAGGTCAATCCCGATTACTTTTCCCATATTTTCAATCCCTTTCCATTCAAGGCGATGTCCCGAGGGTTGGACCCGTTGCGGCATCCTGCCCCCGATTGATGTGCGCGACAGCACTACACCATCGCGCGTCGAGGCGTATATAAGGGCGAGAACAGGGGCCTGCAAGCGTTCAGAAACGCAGGTTTTCGGGAATCTGTGGCCTTTTTGGCAAGGTTTTGGCAAGGTTTGGGGATTCTGGAATGGCGCGGCTGTTATTGCGCGGATTTGATATTCGGAAAGGCTATTTGGATGCGGCGGCGCAGTCGCATCTAGTTGACCTGCTTAGGCCGATTCTGAAAGTGGCACCGCTTTATCGGCCCGTGACACCTTCGGGCAAGGAAATGTCAGTGCGCATGACCTCGGCCGGGGTGCTGGGATGGGTCACTGACCGGGCGGGCTATCGGTATCAGGACACGCACCCAAAGGGCATGACATGGCCCGCGATTCCAGATGAGATTTTGACCATCTGGCAGGATTTGACCGGCGCGGATCGGAGGCCCGATTGCTGTCTGATCAACTATTACGGTGAAGGCACCAAGATGGGCCTGCATCAGGACAAGGATGAGGCCGATTTCTCGTGGCCCGTGCTGTCGATCTCATTGGGCGATGACGCGCTGTTCCGTATCGGTAACACCACACGGGGCGGCAAGACCGAGTCGATCTGGCTGAGCTCGGGCGATGTGGCGATCATGGGCGGCCCGGCACGCTTGACCTATCACGGGGTGGATCGCATCCGGTTTGGATCATCCAAACTTTTGCCAAAGGGCGGACGCATCAACCTGACTTTGAGAGTCGCAATGTGAAGTGCGATCCAATATCCGGGAACAGGTTTTCAGAATACAGCACGCACAGCAAATATCAGCGTCGCGCATCCCAGCTTTTCGAGACCTGCCTGCGGGTATAGAACTCACCCAGCAGGCCGATCATTGTTAAAACTATTCCGACCCAAAGCGCGTACTCCCAACTGGTGTTCCGGGGAAAATAATTTCGGAACACAAAACCACGACATTGATCGATGATGTGAAACAGTGGGTTCCAGGCAAACAAGGTCAGCATGAACCCACCTAGCGCGTTGCCAACGAACATCTTGCCCGAAAATATCATGTTCAATCGACGGTACACATTTTTCAGGATGCTTACCGTATTGGGAAACCAGGGTTTCAGCGCCAACAACACTAAACCGACCGAGCATCCCGTGAACCAGGCCAGCAAAAGCATCCCAAATGCACCGCCGGGCTCTTGGATCACAAGAGGCGAGACGGCTACGCTGTAGACGAACAGGATGACAAGGATCGAGATAAGCTGCGTATAAAGTATACCGAAGGCAGATGCTGACAACATCACCATCATTGTCATTGGCGAGTGCAGAGTCATCGGATTGTTGCCGGATCCAGCCCCGGCGATTGCAGTGACAGACTTGATATGCGTCAGGAACAAAAAAACACCGGAGAGCAGGAACAAAACCATCTCGCCCCGGATTTTGGCCATGCCAGTCATTCGACCAATTAGCGTCATAAGTATATAAAACGCCGTCACCAGAAGGACGACCTGAACAATGTTGATCAGGATTGCCATCACCGCGTTGGAGTGCTGCGACCGGATATTGCGAACTACTGCATGGAATATCAGCTCGGCGGTGGTGAAAGCCCCGCCCAGCAATGACTGATTTCTCTTGAAGTGAAACACTCGACTACTCTTTCCTGCTGTGTCAGCCGCAAATTGGCACGAAATTCTTGCTGTTCCGTATCCATAGCATCATAAGTCCGTGAGATGCCCTGATCAACAAACCACAGGAACGGAGCTTTTTTGTGACTTATGACGCGCTTATTCCCGTCATCCGGCGGCTGGCCTTGCAGGCAGGCGACAAGATCATGCAGATCTACGAAGCGGATGATTTCGACGTCAAGGTCAAGTCAGACTCAAGCCCGGTAACCGAGGCGGACGAGGCGGCGGATGCTTTGATCTCGGCCGGATTGCGCGAGGCTTTTCCAGATATCCTGCTGGTGACCGAGGAACAGGCAGCTTCGCATTCCGAAAAGGGCGAGACCTTTCTGATTGTTGATCCACTGGACGGCACCAAGGAATTCATAAATCGGCGCGGCGATTTTACCGTAAATATCGCTTTGGTCGAAAACGGCGTACCGACGCGTGGCGTGGTCTACGCCCCTGCACGGGGCCGGATGTTCTATACGCAAGCTGACGGGCAATCGGTTGAAGAAATCGGGGATCTGGACAAAGATCAGCCGGGCGCGCTAACGACAATATCAGTCTCTAAACCGAACAATTCGGCGCTGATGATCGTTGCATCCAAATCGCATCGGGATCAGGCGACCGAGGATTACATCAACAAATATCAGGTGCGCGACAGCAAAAGCGCCGGGTCGTCGCTGAAGTTCTGTCTGGTGGCGACGGGAGAGGCCGACCTCTACCCCCGTGTTGGACGCACCATGGAGTGGGACACCGCTGCGGGCCACGCGGTTTTGGCCGGTGCGGGCGGACAAGTGGTGCGCTTAGACGACCATTCGCCGTTGACCTATGGCAAAGACGGCTATGCCAATCCATTTTTCATCGCCTATGCTCCGGGCGTTGAGCTGAAGGAAGCCTGATGTCAGTATTGATTGCCATTCCCGCGCGCTACGCTTCGACCCGCTATCCAGGCAAACCTCTGGTTCCGCTGACCGGGGCAAACGGAACCAGCATGACTCTGATCGAACGATCCTGGCGCGCTGCGATTTCCGTGTCAGGCGTAGATCGCGTGGTTGTGGCAACCGACGATGACCGTATCCGCGAAGCCTCAGAGGGGTTCGGTGCCGAGGTGGTGATGACTTCAGACACCTGCCGCAACGGTACCGAACGTTGCGCCGAGGCGCACTCGGCTCTGGGTGGCGGTTATGACATCGTCGTCAACCTGCAAGGGGATGCGCCTTTGACCCCGCATTGGTTTGTTGAAGACCTGATCTCGGGTCTGCGCAACGCGCCAGATGCGGGTGTGGCCACCCCCGTGCTGCGCTGTGACGGGGACGCACTGAACGGATTACTGAACGATCGCAAGCAAGGCCGGGTCGGGGGCACTACAGCGGTGTTCGGCAATGACCACAGCGCGCTTTACTTCTCGAAAGAAGTGATCCCTTTCACAGCCGAGACCTATGCCAGCAGTGACCCGACACCGGTATTCCACCACGTCGGAGTTTATGCCTATCGGCCTGACGCTCTGACTGCTTATCCGGGCTGGACTAGCGGTCCGCTGGAGACACTGGAAGGGTTGGAACAGCTGCGCTTCATGGAAAACGGCCGCAAGGTTCTGTGTGTCGAAGTTGAAGCCAAAGGTCGTCAGTTCTGGGAGCTGAACAACCCGCAGGACGTGGCCAAGATCGAAGAAATGATGGCCGCTATGGGGCTTGAATGACAAATATTCTGGTTACAGGTGGTGCAGGTTATATCGGCTCTCATGCCTGCAAGGCACTGGCAAGGGCGGGGTATACGCCCGTAACCTATGACAATCTTGTCACCGGATGGCAGGACGCGGTGAAATTCGGCCCATTCGAGCAGGGCGACCTGCTGGACCGCGCCCGGCTGGACGAAGTGTTCGCCAAATACCAACCCGCCGCCGTAATACATTTCGCCGCCCTCAGTCAGGTCGGCGAAGCGATGGCTGAGCCCGGAACGTATTGGTCGAACAATGTCACCGGTTCGCTGACACTGATACAAGCGGCTGTGGATGCGGGATGTTTGAACTTTGTGTTCTCGTCGACCTGCGCCACCTATGGCGAACATGACAACGTTGTGCTGGACGAGAGCACTCAGCAGCAGCCATTGAATGCCTATGGTGCTTCGAAACGAGCGATCGAGGACATCTTACGTGATTTCCAAGCCGCATATGGCCTGAAGCACGTGATCTTCCGCTATTTCAACGTGGCCGGGGCCGACCCGGATGCCGAAGTTGGAGAGTTTCACCAACCAGAAACCCATCTGGTGCCGCTGATGCTGGACGCCATCGATGGCAAGCGGGGTGGCTTGACTGTATTCGGCACCGATTACGACACACCCGACGGCACCTGCATCCGCGATTATGTACATGTTTGTGACCTGGTCGATGCACATGTTCTGGGGTTGAAATGGCTTGAGCAAGGCAAAGAAAGCCGCGTGTTCAATCTGGGCACCGGGTCGGGGTTTTCGGTGATGGAAGTCATCGAGCATTCCAAGGCCGTCACCAACCGCGCGGTACCCTACAGCATCGGCCCGCGCCGGGCCGGGGATTGCACACGTCTAGTTTCAGGCTCGGTCCGAGCCAAGGAAGAGCTGGGCTGGACACCAAAAAGATCAACGTTAGAGACGATGATCACGGATGCCTGGCGTTGGCATCAGAATGGCGGCTATACCAAGTGAACCTTGAGGATCAGCCGCTGACCTGGGTGCAGCGCTACAGGCTGCGCCTGAAACGCAAGCGGCTGTTGTGGCGATCCTTTCGCAGCCGCCATCAACTGAAGTCGTTGACTGACAACACGCAAAAGATCACACCCGGCGCCATTCTGGCCTTTACCACGCTGCGGAATGAGATCGGCCGTCTGCCGTGGTTCTTTCACCATTATCGCACGCTGGGCGTTGATCATTTTCTGATGGTGGATAATGGCAGCGATGACGGCTCGGTCCCGTATTTGCTTAAACAGCCGGATGTGTCGCTGTGGCGGACTACGGCAAGCTATCGCGCGTCTCGGTTCGGATTGGATTGGCTGACTTGGCTGCAGTGGAAATTTGGGCACGACCACTGGACGTTGATGGTCGACGCCGATGAGTTGCTGATCTACGCCCATCAAAACACCCATACGATGCGCGATTTAACTGCATGGCTGGACGCGCGCGGTCAAACCACGTTTGGGGCGATGATGCTGGACCTCTATCCCAAAGGTCGGCTGGGCAAGCAGAGTTATGATCCGCATTCCGATCCAACCGATTGCCTGAACTGGTTTGACCCCGGCCCCTATCGTGCCCAGCGCCAAAGGCCGATGGGCAACCTTTGGGTTCAGGGAGGCGTACGCGAGCGGGCGTTTTTTGCAGATCAGCCCCAAAAATCACCGACCCTTAACAAGATCCCTCTAACCCGGTGGTCACGACATATGGCCTATGTGAATTCGTGCCATTCCGCGCTGCCCCGGTTCTTGAATTTTGAATATGACGGTCCGGGTGGGCAGACCGCCTCGGGCGTGTTGTTACACACGAAATTCCTGCCTGAGGTTGTCGACAAATCGCGGATCGAAAAACAGAGGCGGCAACATTTTCACGACCCCGATCGGTTCGGCGCCTATTATGACGGGATCATCAGCGGGCCTGATCTTTGGACTTCTGACTCGGTCAAACTAGGTGATTGGCAACAGTTACAAGACCTTGGGCTCATGAACGCGGGCGGATTTCCTGCCACAGGGGGGAAGTAAACCGGATTTAAACCCGTTGCCTCACAAGGTGCAGAGATGTCATAAAACGTTAATGTCCGGCACCACTCAGGCCTCAGGCGGCCCCGGGCAGACGCGCGTATCAAAAAAGGTTGGGCAGCCGCGTGAGCCTTTTGGATTCCTATCGCATGAGATTGCGGCGCAAGCGCCGCCTGCTGCGTTGCCTACGTCGGCGTCGGGATCTGAAAGCGGTGCAAGATAACACCAACAAGATCAAAGAAAACGACATCTTGTTGATGAGCGTGATGCGGAACGAAAAGATCCGCCTTCCCTATTTCTTAGACTACTATCGAAAGCTTGGCATCAATCACTTCCTGTGCGTGGACAACAACAGCGATGACGGCACCCACGAATACCTGAGCAGCCAGCCGGACGTTTCGCTGTGGTGGACGGATGTAGGTTACAAGAATGCGACCTTTGGTCTGGATTGGTCCAACTACCTGCTGCGCCGCTATGCGCATAAGCACTGGGTTCTGACGGTCGATCCGGATGAATTCTTTATCTATCCTTTTTGCGATACCCGCCCGATCCGCGCCCTGACCGACTGGCTGGACGATACTGGTGTGCGCAGTTTCGGCACCATGCTGATCGACATGTATCCCGAAACCGGAATCATGGATGCGCCCTATCATGAGGGCCAGAACCCCTTTGAAGTCGCGCCTTGGTTCGATTCAGGCAACTTCATGATTACCCGCAACCCGACCTATGGGAATCTGTGGATTCAAGGCGGTGCACGCGCACGGGTTTTCTTTCAGAACAATCCCCTGAAGGCTCCGGCCCTGAACAAGATACCTCTTGTGAAATGGCACCGGCGCTACGCCTATGTCAGCTCAACCCACGCCTTGCTGCCGCGCGGGCTCAATCAGGTCTATGAAGAGCAGGGCGGTGAAAAAACCAGCGGAGCGCTGCTGCATGCAAAGCTGATCAATACGCTTGGGGAAAAAGCTAAAGAAGAGTTGCTGCGCGGACAGCACTATGCTGCGTCGGGCGAGTACAAGGCTTATGCCAAGCAGTTAGAGGATAATCCGGTTTTCTGGAACAAATGGTCCGAGAAATACATCAACTGGCGACAGATTGAGATCCTCGGCCTGATGTCCAAGGGGAACTGGGCATGAGCAGCTTGGGCATCGTAATGCTGGTGCACACCGCGCTGGATCGGGTTGAGCAGGTGGCACGCCATTGGGCCGCCTCGGGCTGTCCTGTGGTCATTCATGTAGATCAGAAAGTCGGCGATCCGGCTTATTCCGATTTTGTCGCCGCTTGTTCGGATGAACCGCTGATCCTGTTTTCAAAACGCCATGTCTGTGAATGGGGCGGCTGGGGTATTGTCGCCGCATCACAATCTGCCGCATCGCTGATGTTGGAGAGGTTTCCAGATGTCCGGCATGTATATCTGTCTTCAGGCGCGTGTCTGCCGCTGCGTCCGGTCGCTGATCTGATCGACTATCTGGCCGACCGGCCCCGTGTCGATTTCATCGAAAGCGCAACCACGCGCGACGTCAGCTGGACGATTGGCGGGTTGGATCTGGAACGTTTCACCCTGAGGTTCCCCTTCTCATGGCGCAGGCAACGAAAACTGTTTGACAATTACGTGCGGTTGCAACGCGCCCTCGGTCTGCGCCGCAGAATTCCCGAAGGCCTTGTACCGCATATGGGCAGTCAATGGTGGTGTCTGACCCGCCAAACCTTGTCGGCCATCCTTCAGGATCCCAAGCGCGCCGAATATGATCGCTATTTCCGCCAGGTCTGGATTCCCGATGAAAGCTATTTTCAGACACTGGCACGACTCTATTCCACCCATATCGAAAGCCGATCGCTGACCCTGTCGAAGTTCGACTATCAAGGTCGGCCGCACATGTTCTACGACGATCACCTGCAATTGCTGCGCCGGTCCGACTGTTTCGTGGCGCGCAAAGTCTGGCACAGCGCGAACCGGTTGTATCAGACCTTCCTGACCGACCACGAAGGCGCACTGACCCCGGCCGAGCCCAACCCCGGCAAGATCGATCGGGTGTTTTCCAAAGCGGTCGAGCGGCGCGTTCGCGGTCGTGATGGTCTTTATATGCAAAGCCGCTTCCCTCGCGCGGCTACGGAACGTAGCCTGACAGCCTTTCCCTATTCGGTGTTTCAAGGCTTTACCGAGTTGTTCGAAGATTTCGAACCCTGGCTGACAAACGCCATCGGCGGGCGGGTGCATGGGCATCTGTTCGGTCCCGAACGGGCGCAATTTGCCGAAGATGAGACGATCATCAACGGTGCGCTCAGCGATTGCGCCACGCTACGCGACTATAACCCCTCGGCCTTTCTGTCGAACCTCATCTGGAATACAAGAGGCGAGCGTCAGTGCTTTCAATTCGGGCCAACGGATATTCAGAAAATCAATGAATTCCTGACGCAAGATCAGAATGCACATATTGCGGTCATCTCGGGGGCCTGGGCGGTTCCATTGTTCCGTTCGAACCTGAATTTTGCCGATATCCGGTGCGAAGCTGCCCGCCTACAACAGATCGAAAGCAAACAGCTCAAGCTACTGGATGCCGCTCGGGCAAAGACGCGCATCCGAATATGGACAATGGCAGAGTTTGTGGAATCCCCCATGGAACAACTACAGACCGTTCTGGAGGACATGGGCGCGCCCAAACCCACGCATCTGACCGAGGCGCCGACGATGGTCGATCTGACCGGGTTCGGAAAGTTCCTGCAAAACCTCAAGAACCAAGGGATGCATCCCTATCTGATGGGGGATTTCCCTGTGAATGACGTGTTTGGCGCACAGTCCAAATCGTTCAAGAAGCCCTATTTGGTGCAGTAATCTAAAATGACCCGCCGCTTCGATTATTTCATCGTTCTGGCCGATATGCGCACAGGTTCGAACCTGCTTGAATTACAGCTGAACACGCTGGATGGCGTCACGTGTCACGGAGAAGCGTTTAACCCCTATTTCGTCGGCCTGCCAAAACTGGACAGCGTTCTGGGCTTTACCCTGGAAGATCGTGAACGCGACCCGATGGCGCTGATCGACGCCATCCGAAACGCGCCGGGCGAGATGAACGGCTTTCGCTTTTTTAGCGACCACGATGCGCGGGCGCTGCCACCGGCGCTGGATGATCCGCGCTGCGCCAAAATCATTCTGATGCGCAACCCTCTGGATAGCTACATATCGTGGAAAATCGCTTTGGAAACAAAGCAGTGGCGGTTGGTGAACATTAAGCAACGGCGGGAGGCGCAAATCACCTTCGATGCCGAAGAATTCGCCGAACAGCTCGACCAGCGGCAAGCATTTCAACAAACAGTGCTCAAACATCTCCAGACCACCGGGCAAACACCGTTCTATATCGACTATGACGATCTAACAGATTTGGACGTTCTGAACGGCCTTGCCGCGTGGCTTGGCGTCAGCGCACGTCTTGAAGAACTGAACCAGCATCTCAAACGCCAAAACCCGGCGCCTGCCCTGTCGAAAGTGACCAATCCGGATGATATGGAGCTGGCCCTGTCGCAACGTGACCGCTTCAAGCTACACCATATCCCAAGTTACGAGCCGCACCGCGGGCCGGCTGTTTCGCGCTATGTGGGTGCTGCGCAAACTTCGCTGATGTACCTTCCGGTGCGCGGCGGCCCCGAGGCTGAAGTGGTGCAGTGGATTGCCGATCTGGACGGGGTGTCTCAAGCCGACCTGATCACCGGCCGCAATCAAAAACAGACCCGTCAATGGATGCAGGATCATCCCGGTCACCGCAAATTCACGGTGCTGCGCCATCCGCTGGCGCGCGCGCACGCTGTGTTCTGCGACCGTATTCTGCACACAGGCCCCGGCGCATATGTCAGCATTCGCAATATGCTGAGCCGACGGTACAAGGTCCCGCTGCCTGCCAAGGGTGATCTCAGCAATTATACCCGCGATCAGCATTCCGAGGCGTTCGCGGCCTTTTTGGGCATGCTGCGCAGTATTCTGGCGGGTCAAACCCCGATCCGTGTGGATGGGGAATGGTGCGGACAGGCGCAGACGCTGGAAGGCATGGCCGGTTTCACCATGCCCGACCTGATCCTGCGCGAGGATGAGATGGCAACCGCCCTGCCCGATCTTGCCCACAAAGTAGGGCACACAGCCGCGCCAACCCCGAACAAGGCCAAGCCGGACGCGCCGTTTGCACTTGATCAGATTTACGACGCACAGCTTGAAGCGCTGGCGAAGGAAGCATACCAGCGCGACTATACTGTATTTGGATTTGGTGACTGGAAACCGCTTTGAACCTTGCTTAGGGGCGCAGGGTAATCACGGTTCCTTCATTCACCATGGCGTAGATCTCTTCGATCTCATCATTCTTGACCGCAATACAACCTGCCGTCCAATCCGGGGTCTTCTTAGCCCGCTTGAACTCGGATCGCAGATTGGGTTGTCCGTGAATGAAGATGTCGCCGCCCGGATCAACACCTGCGGCCTTGGCTTTAGCCAAGTCTTCCGAATTGGGATACGATATACCCAACGATAGATGATACCTGCTGCGCGGATTGCGGCGGTCGATCAGATAGGTACCCTCGGGCGTACGACCATCGCCTTTTTTGTTTTTCGTGCCGTTGGGCGCAAATCCTAGATCGATATCATACTCCCGCAAAATCTGCTCGTTATGGAGCAAATACAGCTTGCGTGCACCTTTGTTGATGACCATCGAGGTCACCTCGGGCCCGCGATAAGAAAGAAATCTGGGTTTGGCTGAGGCACACGCTGAAAGGCTCAGCGTTGCCATTGCGCCCATTCCGAATGCTCGACGATCCATTATTTTCACTGCCTGATGCTCTTTTTTGTCAATTATTATGCCAGATTTTCGCGAAACTTAAATCACTTTTTGCTGTTCGACTGTTCCGTCAGGCGGCGTTCGATCGATTCCAGCCTTTCAAGAACCTCATCACGATAGGCATCGGTCTTGACCTCATCCTCGGCATGGTGGGCATCCTGCATCGAGTTCACGATGAGACCGACCAGCAAGTTCACCACCGCAAAGGTGGTCACCATGATGAAGGGAACAAAGAAAAGCCAAGCGTAGGGATACACCTCCATCACAGGGCGGACAATGCCCATGGACCAGCTTTCCAGCGTCATGATTTGGAACAGCGTATAGGCCGACAGACCCAGATCGCCGAACCAATCGGGGAACGTGCCCGAGAAAAGTTTGGTTGAGATCACAGCGCCGATGTAAAACAGGATCGCCATCAGCAGGAACACGCTGGCCATGCCCGGCAGGGCTGAGATGAAGCCTTCGACCACTCGGCGCAGGCGCGGCGCGACCGAGATGACGCGCAGGACCCGGAGGATACGCAGTGCCCGCAGAACTGAAAGCGCCCCTGCACTGGGAACTAGGGCCACGCCCACGATCACGAAATCAAACACATTCCAGCCGCTGGTGAAGAACCGGCGCCCTGTGGCGATCAGTTTCATGACGATTTCGATGACGAATATGGTAAGGCACAGCTTGTCCAACGTCACGATCAGTGGACCCGCTGCGTCCATCAGCGTGGGCGATGTCTCCATCCCCAGCAGCACCGCGTTGAACAGGATCACACCGGTGATGAATTTCCCGAAAGCCGGTGCTTCGATGATGGGCAGCAGTCGTTGGGCGATCACCATGCGGGCGGTCCTTATCTCAGGGTTATTTGTTCAAAATGAACCGAGCGGCAAGTTCGGTGTGTGACGACCATCGAAATTGGTCAACCACCTGTACCCATTCAAGGGCATATCCGGCGTTAACCAGCATTTTTGCGTCACGGGCAAAGGTGATCGGGTTGCACGAGACATAAGCAACCACCGGGCGCATGGCCTGCGCCAGCTCGGCCACCTGCGCCTCGGCCCCAGCACGCGGCGGGTCAAGCACAACGGCGTCGAATTTCTTGAGTTCATCGGGCATGAGCGGGCGGCGGAACAGGTCTCGGGCCTCGGCTGTGACCTGTTTCAAGCCTTGCGCCTTGCGCCAGCCCTGATCCAAGGCCTTCGTCATCTCGGCCTCACCTTCGACTGCATGAACTTCAGCTGTCTGTGCCAGCGGCAGCGAGAATGTCCCGCATCCGGCGAACAGATCGACAATCCGCTTTGCCCCCGACGTAGCATCTGAAACAGCCTGTAATAGAGCCTGTTCTCCGTCTTTTGTGGCTTGTAAAAACGCTCCGGGCGGTGGGGTGACGCCAGCGGTTCCAAAGCGTTGGATCGGAGGCTCACGCATGGCGATAACCTCATCATCCCAACTAAGCCGGGCAAGACCGTGATGCTCGGTCGCTTGCGCGAGCGCCAGCTCCAACGGTCCATCCAGCGGTTTGCCGCCCTTGACCGCAACATCCAAACCGCCTTCGGACAGGGTCAGCGTTACGGCCAACACACCTTTCCGACTGCCACCCAACAACGCCAAGGCTTCGGCCACCGGGATGGCCGCAATCAAGGTTGGGTGCAGCAAATGGCAATCCGGGATTTCGGTAATCGTGTCAGAAGCGCGACCATGAAACCCGGCCAACGTACCCTTCTTGGTGCGCCGTACGGCGATGGTGGCCCGACGGCGGGATCGTTCAGGCGAAGTGTGAATGGGCCGCATCAGGGCATTGAGCCCCTGCGCGGCCAACGCGTTGCGCACCACCTCAATTTTCCACTCGGCGACAAAATTATCGGTCGCATGTTGCAACTGGCAGCCGCCGCAGGCCTTGTAATGACGGCAGGGTGCCTTGACCCGCTGATCCGAGGGTGTTTTGACCCGAATATCGTTCAGAAACTGACCCAGCAACGTACCGCTGACCACTTCACCCGGCAGAGTGCGTGGCGCATAGATCGGACCATCGGCGATTCCGTCGCCCTGATGTCCAAGGCGGTTTATTATGTATTGCTGCGTCATGGAGGCCTGATAACTGGGGTTTGAGCGCAACAAAACCCTTTATTCTGCAGCCTCGGCCTGAATGAAGCCGCCCGATTGGCGATGCCAGAACCGGGCGTACAACCCGCCACGCTCCAGCAGAGCCTCGTGCGTCCCGCTTTCAACGATGTGACCGTGGTCCAGAACAATAATCCGATCCATCTCGCTAAGCGTGGACAGGCGGTGGGCAATAGCCAGCACGGTCTTGCCCTGCATCACCCGGTGCAGTGCCGTCTGAATCGCTGCCTCGACCTCGGAGTCCAATGCCGACGTCGCCTCGTCCAGAACCAATATCGGTGCGTCTTTCAGGATAGCGCGAGCCAGGGCGATCCGCTGTCTTTGCCCGCCGCTCAGCTTCACGCCGCGTTCGCCCAGATGCGCGTCATAGCCCTTGCGTCCTTGCGCATCCTCGAGACCGAGTATGAATTCATGCGCCTCGGCTTTGGTCGCGGCCTCTATCAGCTCATCTTCAGTCGCGTCAGGACGACCATAGAGGATGTTCTCGCGCGCCGAACGATTGAACATTGCGGTTTCCTGCGTGACCATGCCGATCTGGCGGCGCAAGCTGTCCTGAGTGACTTGGCTGACATCCTGCCCGTCGATGCGAATGACGCCTTTTTCGCCGTCATAGAGCCTGAGCAGCAGTGAAACCAACGTTGATTTCCCTGCACCAGACGCCCCGACAATGCCCAGCTTTTCGCCCGGTGCGGCGGTGAAATGCAGATCGGAGACACCGCCAATATCGCGGCCATAAGCAAAACTGACATGATCAAACGCAATCTCCCCTTCTGAGACGATCAGTTCAGAGGCGTTCATCGCGTCCTCGACCCGGTCGCGCTTGGTCAGAGTATGCATCCCGTTTTCAATCTCACCGACATTTGCGTAAAGACCCATCAGTGTGAAACTGACCCAGCCTGTCATTTGTGAGATACGGATCGCCACGGCCCCCGCCGCTACGATATCCCCGGCGGTCGCGCCACCCGCCCGCCACAGCCATAGCGTTGCGCCGATCAATAGGACCGGCAGAACCCCCGCCAGAGTCATCAGGATGAACCGGAAACTGGCCGATAGTTTGCCGAATTCCAGCGACCGTTCACGCAGGTCGACCATGGAATTTCGGGCGGTATGATCTTCGAACTCGGAATGGGCAAACAGCTTGACGGTCTTGATGTTGGTGATCGTATCGACCACCTGCCCCGACACCATCGCCCGCGCCCCCGCCCGCGCGGCAGAGCGTACGCGGATGCGTGGAAGATACCAGCGCACCAGCAGGAAATAGACAACAAGCCAGGCAACAAATGGCAGCATCACAAGCGGGTGAATAGATCCTAATAAAAGCAATGAGCCTGCAAGTGAGGCAATAGCGAAGACAATAGCGCTGATTGTTTCGGACACCACTTGCGTCATGGCGTTCGATGTCTGCATCTGTTTTTGGGCGATACGTCCGGCGAAATCGTCATCGAAATAGGTCACAGACTGGCCCAGCGTCCAGCGGTTCAGTTTTGCCAAAACCAACGGCGTGATGTTGGGCATGACGATGTAGTTGTTTGCCACCGATGACAGTCCGAACAGTGCGGGGCGTAGAAGCATGAAGAATGCGACAGCACCCAAAATGATCGCGAGATTGCCGCCGGTCAGAAACGCCTCGGGGCTGCTGTTGGTGGTCAGATCAATCACGCGGCCCAAGACCCAGGCGGTGCCAGCCTCCATCGCACCCGCGATCGCCGAGAAGGCGGCTGCGACGAACAGCATCGGCCAGGCGCCGGACAAGCTCCAACGGATGAACGCCCCCAGCGTTTGCGGCGGGGGCGTTTCTGTGTCTTTGAACGGTTGGATGAGGTCGGCAATCCTCATTCAGCGGCCTCCGGGTTTAGGAAGCCTCCAGATTGCCGCGCCCAGAACTGAGCGTAAAGCCCTCCTTGCGCCAACAGATCGGAATGACCACCTTGTTCAACGATCCGGCCGCCATCCATCACAAGGATGCGATCCATCTGAGCAATCGTGCTGAGCCGGTGCGCGATGGCGATCATTGTCTTGCCTTGCATCATGCCGTAGAGTGTTTCCTGTATCGAGGCTTCGACTTCGGAATCTAGGGCAGATGTCGCCTCGTCCAATAGCAAAATCGGCGCGTCTTTCAGGATCACCCGCGCCAGCGTTACACGCTGCCGCTGACCACCGGACAGTTTCACACCCCGCTCGCCCACATGCGCATCATAGCCAGTGCGGCCCTCCGGGTCTTGCAGATCGAGGATGAACTCATGCGCTTCGGCCTGTTTCGCAGCGGCAATCATCTGTTCTTCGGTCGCATCAGGCCGACCATAGAGGATATTGGCCCGAACCGAGCGGTGCAACAGAGCACTGTCCTGCTGAACCATGCCAATATGGCTGCGCAAACTGTCCTGCGTGACCTTCGAGATATCCTGGCCATCGATCAGGATCGCACCCTTCTCGACGTCGTAAAACCGCAAAAGCAGCTTTACTAGGGTCGATTTTCCGGCACCTGAGCGACCGATCAGGCCGATCTTTTCGCCTGGCCGGATGGTCAAGTTGACGTGATCCAAACCACCGGTTTCCCGTCCATAGTGATGAGACAGATCGCGTATTTCGATCTGGCCATTACCCAGCCGCAAAGGTTTCGCATCAGGTTCGTCCAACAGATCGATGGGCTGCGCGATGGTCTGCATACCCTCGGCAACGATACCCAATTCGCGAAAGAAGCTGGTCAGCGCCCACATGATCCACCCGGTCATGGCATTCAGCCGCAGCGTCAAGGCTGTGGCGGCGGCCACCACACCGACCGTTGCGCTACCTTGCGTCCAAAGCAAGATCGCCCAACCAACGACTCCCACGATCAGCACACCGTTCAATGCAACCAGCGCGGCATCCATAATGGTGAAAATCCGCATCTCGATCTGGAAAGTGCGGCGGGTTTCCGCAATCGCCTCGCGCGCATAGTCCTGTTCCTGAGTGTCATGGGCAAACATCTTGATCGAGTGGATGTTGGTATAGCTGTCCACCACCCGGCCCGTCACGGTAGATCTTGCATCCGATGCCGCCTGAGATGCCGGGCCGACCCGCTTAACGGTCCAGCGCACCAACGCACCGTAAAACACCAGCCAGATCAGCAATGGCAGCAACAGCCGTGGATCAGCCGCCATCAGCAATATGGCCGCGCCGATCATGTAGGCGATCGAGAATGAAATCGCGTCAAAGACCTGAAACACCACCTCGCCCGCAGCGGGTGGGGTCTGAACAACCCGGTTGGCGATGCGGCCGGCAAAGTCATTTTCGAACCAGCCAACCGATTGACGCAACACATGTTTATGGGCCCGCCAACGGATCAGCGTGCCAAAGTTCGGCAGGATCGTGTTGTTGAGCAGTAAGACGTCAACCAGCTGCAGAATCGGACGAATGAACAGGATCAACGCGGCGACCACGATCAGCTCGGTCCCATGCGCCTGCCAGAATTCAGCAGGTGAACTTCCCAGCAGGTCCACAACGCGGCCCATATAGAAGATCAGTCCGACCTCGACCGCAGCAACGATCACGGACATCAGGGCGGCCAGTACGAAAACGCGTTTGAAAGGCTCCGAATAGCCCAGCATGAAAGGCCACAGCCGTGTCGGCGGCCTGTCTACCTGTTCATAGGCAACAAAAGGGTCAATAAGATTTTCGAAGTAGCGAAACATAGAGAGTGCTCCGATCGAGCAAAAAATAGGTCATGCGAAGAAAGATGGCGCCAGAACACCACCCCTACGGGTCAAAGTGTTCCGGGCTTTAGCCGAACCAGATCCCGTAATACATTCGCATTCCTCCCTCCATATGAGTCAGGCGCACCCTGCCAAATCAAATCGGGTTTGTCATCCCTTTTTGAGACTTCAAATCAGTCGGCAAGCAATTCTTCGCGGCTAAGCGCGAAATCCGACGCGATCCAACGCGCCTCAAGCTCGGCCAGTTTTGCGCCCAGCGCGGGGCCCGAGAAGGCGGGGATCAAATCCGCCGCCTTGATCGGGAAACTGGCCGTGGACCCTTTTTGCAAAGCTCGGTTCAGGTCTTCGGACCAAGGCTGTTCAAGAAATGCATGACGCAAAAGTGTCTCGTGCATTCCGCCTTCCGACCCATAGCGATAACCCAATTCTGCGACACTGGTCGTCGCCATCGCTTCGTCGCGCATCCGAGCCAGACGCTGCAGTTGCGCGCGGCTAAGACGCAGGGTTTTGACCACTTCGGGCGACGCAATCGCGGCCAAACGACGAATCGCTTCGGGCGCTGCAAGGGCGTCTTGTTCCAGCTGAATCAGGATCGGCAGTGCCCGGTCATCAGCCCCGGGTAAGAGCTGCGCCAAAACGCCAGTGACGCGCATGGCGGCAACCGACGGCGCGGGGTCAGGCGCAGCGAGCAGTTTAAGCATCTCTGCCCCGACCCGTTCGCGCGAAAGTGTCTCTAACCCGTCCAAATTTGCAGCTATTGCATCCAGTGCAGCGGGGTCAAAGCCACCATCCACATCCCCGTACCAAGCATGAAACCTGAAATATCTGAGCGACCTTAGGTAGTCTTCTTGGATGCGATCACTGGCCTCCCCGATGAACCGTACGCGACGCGCCTGTAGATCCGGCAGACCGTTCAGCGGGTCAAGGATTGTGCCGTCAGGTTTGGCATAAAGCGCGTTCATGGTGAAATCACGACGCGCGGCGTCTTCTTCGACCTTGTCGGAAAAAGCGACGACAGCACGCCGACCATCCGTTTCGACGTCACGGCGAAACGTCGTGACCTCGTGCGGGATACCTTTGCTGACAATCGTCACGGTGCCATGGTCTATCCCTGTTGGTATCGGCTTCAGCCCAGCTTTCTGCGCCAGTTCCACGACGTGTTCCGGCCCAGCGTCTGTGGCGATATCAATGTCAGAAACCGGCGCCTGCAGCAGAGCATTGCGCACACAACCTCCGACGAATAGCGCCTGCGCCCCGCCATTGGTCAGGGCGGTGCATACATCCTGCGTGGCTTGGTCGGTTAACCAATCTTCTGTGATCCGCTTCATTCACTCATCCGCGCAGCCAATCCCCGCAGCATCCGTGCCGTCGCACCCCAGATATAATAGGGGCCATAGGGCACAGCATAGTAATACCGTCTTTGGCCACGCCAACGGCGCGACTCGACGACATAATTCTCTGGGTTCAGGACATGCGCAAGCGGAACGAAGAAGATCTCATCCACCTCGCCCGGTTCGGCGACTGGTTCAAAACTGGCTTCAAGGATCGCAACAACCGGCGTGACCGAAAAGGACGTCACGGTTTCATGAGTCGGCAGATGACCCAGAATACTGGGTAGTTCTGGCGGAAGACCAATTTCTTCCTGTGCTTCGCGCAAAGCTGTCGCAGTAACGTCGATGTCGCCCTCATCCTGTTTTCCACCCGGAAAGGCGATCTGGCCCGGATGGTGTTTCAACGCCGAAGAGCGTTTGGTCAGGATCAATCGCGGTGCGTCTCCGGTCACAGAAACAGGCACTAACACGCCCGCAGGGCGCAGTTTGCGCCCCGCCGGCAGCACCGTTTCCGGGTTCAGATCAAAGTCACTGGACCCGGACCCGTCACGGCTCAGCGCCTCGGTCAGGTCTGTGATCAGATCACGCGCCATCCGGGCCTTCGGCCTCGAACCCGACGGTCGCAGGGTCCAGCACATAGTGCGCACCGCAGAATTGGCAGTCTGCTGTGACGGTGCCTTCGTCCGTGGTCATTGTCGCAATATCCTGCGCCGAATAGATCGACAGGCTTTGGCGCACGCGATCTTCGGAACAAGTGCAACCGAATTTTACCTGCTGTGCATCATAGACGCGAGGCTGTTCCTCGTGAAACAGACGCACCAGAAGGTCGGTTGGCGCGACGGATGGCCCGATCATCTCCAGATCATCCACGGTGTCGAGCAGGATGTTGACGCGATCCCAGTTCTCGCCCTCTTCACCATCCACCAAATCCGAGGCAGACAGGATCTCTCCGCTGCCCTCCCCGGAAGCGGCAAAGGGCGAGGCTTTGGGCATGTGCTGCAGCATGATCCCGCCAGCGCGCCAGTGTTCACCGACGCCGGGTTCGGTCGATTTGCCAAAGCTCAGCGAAAACCGGGTCGGCAGCTGTTCGGACTGCGCGAAATAGGCTTCCGCACACGCGCTCAGTGATCCCCCGGCCAGTGGGGTGATGCCCTGATAAGGCTGTGTACCTTCACCTTGGTCAATCATGATGGCGAAGTACCCGTCACCCACCTGATCGAAAGGGGCTGCATCGGTCAGCCGGTCGCGGTCAAAGCTCGCATAGGCGCGGATCTGCGCGGGTTCACCCTCGACCTGTGGCGCATAATAATCGGTTGCGATCATCCGCACTGCGCCCTTGGATTGCACCTGCAGAGACAGCTTCCAGCGCAGCGATACCGTTTGCCCTATCAATGCAGTCAGCAGGGCCATCTCGGCCACCAGCGCCTCGACCACCTCCGGGTAGTCGTGCTGTTTCAAGATGCCGCCCAACACGCCGTCCAGCCGGGCCACGCGGCCTCGCATGTCGGGTATATCGAGTTGAAAGGGCAGGACGGTATCGTCCCACGCGATTTTGGTTCCAATAGACATGGGGTTTCCTTAAGCGCCACAGGTTGGCATACCGCCACCATATAGGTTGAACAGTTTGGGTTGAAAGGGGCCTTACATGATCAGACGGTTCGGTGAAAGCCCCGAGGCAGAGCGAAAATACACCCGGCGGGTCGGCGTTTATGCCCTATTGCCACAAGGCAACCGATTGCTGCTGACCTGTCAGCTGGAACCCGGACCCGATCTGCAGCTGCCGGGCGGCGGCATCGATCCGGGGGAATCACCCATTACAGCGCTTCACCGTGAGGTTTACGAAGAAACCGGCTGGCTGATCGCCGCGCCCCGGAGAGTGGGTGCGTTTCGTCGATATACCTACATGCCGGAATACGATCTGTGGGCCGAGAAGGTCTGCCTGATTTACCGCGCCCACCCGGTCAGACGCCTAGGCCCTCCGACCGAAGACCTTCACGAGGCCATTTGGATGGAGACCGCAGATGCCGTTCATCTGTTGGGCAACGAGGGCGACGCCCATTTCGCCCAGCGCCACCTGCATGGGCTTTAAGGTCCGTTATATTCAAAAAACACTGCAGAGACATCATCCGCAATTCCGCTGTCCGGTGACATCACCTGTGTAAGACGCCAGAACATGTCATCCAGGAATTCCGGTCCACCGTGATCGGCGGCGCATTCAACAGCCATCGCCTTCAACCCGTCATCATCCAGCAGACTGCCGTCGGCGAGCTGGCATTCGGTGAACCCGTCCGAATGCAAGAGCAGCTTGTCGCCCGGTTGCATATAGGATTCCGTCTGCTGAAACTGCGCCTCAGGCAGCAAACCAATGGGCAATCCGCCTTCGCCCAGAAACTCGGTTTTGCCATCACGGCGCAGCAACAGCGGATGCGGGTGTCCGGCCTGCACCATTTTCAGATGTCCGTTGCGCAGATCGATGATGGCATAGACCATGGTGAAATACTCTTCGATCCCGGCATCGGCGATCAGACGCGAGTTGAGCAGCGAAGCGACCTCTTCGGGTGGCAGAAGGGCGTAGAATTTATTGAAACGACGCTCCATCGCAATGTTCTGATCGAAATGCGTGCTGGACAGATACCCGCCCAGCCGTGCCGTCATCATCGCAGAGGTGATCCCGTGGCCGGAGACATCGATGCTGTAAAACCCCAGCCGATTGACACCGGGCGAAAACATCCCCACCAGGTCACCACCGATATGACCACAGGGTTTCAGAAGCAGGCTGACCTGTGAGTTGCCAAAGGTCCCCTTCAATTCAGGCACCAGCGAATCCTGAATTTTGCGCGCCTGCATCAGGTCTTTATCGATCGCATCATGGGCAAGCTTCAGTTCGTTCAGCGCTGTTTCGATCAACTGGTTTTTTCGGGACAATTCGCGTTGCATGTCAAGAATACGCGCCCCGGCCGATATGCGCGCACGCAGCTCATCAGCCTCAAGCGGCTTGATCAGAAAATCGTCTGCCCCAGCATCCAGACCGCGCGCGACCTCCTGCTTTTCGCTTTTTGAGGTCAGAAGAATGAAATAGCTATATTGCTCACTGTCCAGCTCTCGGAAGGCGCGACAAAACTCAAGCCCGCCCATACCTGGCATGACCCAGTCGCTTAGAACAAGATCAGGTGGGTCCGAGGTGCAAAGCTCTATCGCGGCTTCACCACTGTCGGCTTCAAGAACCTCGAATCCCCACTTTTTTAGCGAGGCCACCAGAATGCGCCGCTGCAGACGGCTGTCGTCCACAATAAGAACCTTGCGGATCGCGCCAAAATCCAGCTCGACCCGGGCCTCTACTTGACTGGCATCCGGCACCATGAAGTCCCTGTACTTGCTCAACTCTCCAGTTGTCGCAACGCTATGCCTCTCAGCTTAACATCCTATGAAAAACCAAATCGCCGCGATTTAACCCCATCTTTACCCGCGACGGTCTAACAACATGCAACCGCAAGAGGGTGGCATGATTCAGTGGTCCAGAGTCAGACAGTTACGTGATGAAGTCGGCGCAGACGAGTTCACCGAGGTTGTCGAAATCTTTTTGGACGAGGTTCAGGAAGTTATCACTAAGCTACGCGATGACACTACCCGCTCCGAGATCGAACAGAACCTACATTTCCTGAAGGGCAGCGCGCTGAGTCTTGGCTTTGATAGTTTCTCGAAACTGTGCCAGGACGGTGAGCGACGCGCAGCCGCTGGTGAAAGCGCCGCCGTTGATTTGCTGGCGATTATCGCGGCCTACGACGAGTCGAAAAAACTGTTTCAGGCCGGTCTGGCCGAAAACCTGCGCTAGATCACAAACTGTGCCAGCGTCTCGTCTTCGGTGATATCCGTATAAGTAAACCCGGCTTCATCCAGATGCGCAAACAGGCGCATGAAATTCTCGGGCTTGCGGGTTTCGATTCCGATCAGGACCGAGCCAAAGTTGCGCGCCGATTTCTTCATGTATTCGAACCGTGCGATATCATCCTCAGGGCCGAGGATGCCGAGGAATTCTTTCAGGGCACCGGGGCGCTGCGGTAGGCGCAGGATGAAGTATTTCTTCACCCCGGAATAGCGCTGCGCACGTTCTTTGACCTCTGGTAAACGCTCGAAATCGAAGTTCCCGCCCGAGGTGACACAGACCACCGTCTTGCCACGCACAAAGCTTTGCACGTCACCCACGGCCTCAACCGCCAATGCACCGGCAGGTTCCAGAACGATGCCCTCGACATTCAGCATCTCGATCATGGTGGTACAGATGCGGTCTTCGGACAAAGTCAGCACATCCGACAGATGCCGCGATTTCAGCAATTCAAACGGTTTCTCACCAATCCGGCCTACTGCTGCGCCATCGACAAATGTATCCACATGATCCAGCGCCACCGGGTGCCCCGCTGCCAGCGCCGCGCGCAAACACGCCCCGCCGGCCGGTTCCACGAACAGGCAATGCGCCCGGTCCCCGAACCAGGTCGCCACCCCCGAAGACATACCGCCGCCGCCAACCGGCAGAATTACATGATTGGGCACTTGGCCCAATTGCTCTTCGATCTCAACCGCCAAAGAGGCCTGCCCCTCAATCACATCCGCATCATCGAACGGAGACAGGAAATACCCGCCCTGTTCTGCGCACCAGCTTTGCGCCGCAGCCAGCGTGTCATCGAAATAGTCACCGATTAGATGAACCTCGATATTGTCGCCGCCGAAAATGCGCGTCTTCTGGATCTTCTGCTGCGGCGTGGTCACCGGCATGAAGATCACACCCCGCACACCCAGATGCTTACACATATAGGCCACGCCCTGCGCATGGTTGCCAGCGCTGGCGCAAACGAAAAGGTCCTGCCCCTGCTGCTTGCGCATCGCATTGAACGCACCGCGGATTTTATACGACCGCACCGGGCTGAGGTCTTCGCGCTTGAGCCAGATATCCGCGCCGTAACGGTCGGACAGATGGGCGTTCCGCTGCAACGGAGTTGCCGGAAACACTGAGCGCATTGCCTTTTCGGCAGCGCGGGCGCGGGTCGTGAAATCAGTCATGTTGGATTCCCTGCCCCATCATCGTCGAAAGGGCAAGGAATACATATGTGTACGAGGGTCAGCGCAGTTCGCGTTTTTCAACTACGAAACCATAGAGTGCTGTCATGATACTGATACCCAGCATGAACAGGAACCACTGAGCAACTAGGAAATAGACAACACCACCAACTATCGGAGCAAGGGGTGTTAGTAGCAGCAGGTTCGGAATCGCAGTTAAAACGCCAACGCAAAGTGCCGCGACGAAGATTGGCTTCGAGTATTCCTTGGTTATGCTCCAAGAGTCTGGAGCCCTCATAAACTCTCCGATTGCTGCGGCCGGAAGCACGAGCGATAGCCGCATCGTGATGTATGAGATGACAACCCCAAGCAAAAAACCAAGAAGTGTTCCGTCATTAGTTGACACATTGCCTCCATTGAAGAGGGCTGCGGGTATAATGAAAATCAAAAGTGCGACAAAACAGAATAGAATGCTCAACGGAATAATCCTTAGGAATGCGCCAGCATAGGCCCAAATCCTATCTCTTTTCCAAACTGGCCATGCCAGATGAGGTTCGACGCTTTGAAGTACATAACGATGCCAGCCCACAGCAACCCAAACGAGTACGATCAAGTAGGTAGCTATCAAAGCTAAAATGCCAAATAGGAAGGGTCCCGTAGCACTGGAAATATCATCTGCCTGTGCCAAACCTTCCATCGGAAATATAGTCAGTAAATAGAAAGCCGCGCCCAAACCAAGAAACGGAAAAACGCTCAGCCTTAACGCAACCGATATGTTGTCCAAGAGCATTAGAACCGCATGTCTAAATATCCTGTAGCCTAACAAACTGTACCGCCCTCTCAACCAATCCTTGTTCTCTATCCGCCCGTTTCACCCCAATTCCCGGGCTGCGTCAATCCACACAGCTTGCCCCCACGCCCAAAACCCGTTAGGGGCCAGTCGTTCTACGCATAAAGGGAAGTCAGATGTCCGCGCCCAAGAAAGTTGTTCTGGCCTATTCCGGTGGCCTTGATACCTCGATCATTCTGAAATGGCTGCAGACCGAGTATGGTTGTGAGGTCGTAACCTTCACCGCCGATCTGGGTCAGGGCGAAGAGCTTGAGCCAGCCCGCAAGAAGGCTGAACTGCTGGGGATCAAGCCCGAGAACATCTATATCGAAGACATCCGAGAAGAATTCGTTCGCGACTTTGTCTTCCCGATGTTCCGCGCCAATGCGCAGTATGAAGGCCTGTATTTGCTGGGCACGTCGATTGCGCGCCCTCTGATCTCGAAACGTCTGGTCGAGATCGCCGAAGCGACCGGTGCTGACGCTGTGGCCCACGGCGCGACTGGCAAGGGCAACGATCAGGTTCGTTTTGAACTGGCTGCTTACGCACTGAATCCCGAAATCAAGGTGATCGCGCCGTGGCGTGAGTGGGACCTGACCAGTCGTACCAAGCTGTTGGAATTTGCCGAGGCCAACCAGATCCCGATCGCCAAGGACAAGCGTGGTGAGGCCCCGTTCTCGGTCGATGCCAACCTGCTGCACACCTCGTCCGAGGGTAAGGTTCTGGAAGACCCCGCCGATATGGCACCCGACTATGTCTATCAGCGCACCGTCCACCCCGAGGAGGCGCCGAACGAGCCGGAGTTTATCGAGATCGGTTTTGAAAAAGGCGACGCGGTCAGCATCAATGGCGAGGCGATGAGCCCCGCGACCATCCTGACCAAGCTGAACGAATATGGCGGCAAGCACGGCATCGGTCGTTTGGACCTGGTTGAAGGCCGGTTCGTGGGCATGAAATCGCGCGGCATCTACGAAACTCCCGGCGGCACCATCCTGCTGGAAGCACATCGTGGCATCGAATCCATCACCATGGACCGGGGCGCGATGCACCTGAAAGACCAATTGATGCCGCAATATGCCGAGCTGATCTATAACGGCTTCTGGTACAGCCCCGAGCGTGAGATGCTGCAGGCGGCCATCGACAAGTCGCAAGAGCATGTCACCGGTACCGTTCGCGTGAAACTGTACAAAGGTCTTGCCTCAACCGTGGGCCGCTGGTCGGATCATTCGCTGTACTCCGAGGCGCACGTGACCTTTGAGGAAGACGCCGGTGCATATGACCAGAAAGATGCGGCAGGCTTCATCCAGTTGAACGCACTGCGCCTGAAGCTTCTGGCCGCGCGTGACAAACGGCTGAGCAAATAAGCGTTTAGAATTTTAGATCTGGCCCCGGTGTCTGATCAGGCACCGGGGTTTTTCTTTACCGGGTTTCCGTCGGGTCGGGCTTGCCCGGATCAGGCGATTGACTTTACGCATACGTCAATCAGGGAAGGACGGATAATGCTGCAAGACATCGCCGACGGAATTCAAAAGGGTTTGAACGGCAAAAACTTTGACGGATCGCTTAAGTTCGATTGTGGCGACGAGGGCGTGATCGTTCTGGCGGAGAATACTGCCTCAACCCAGGATCGGGACACAGACTGCACCATCCGCATCTCGCGCGAGAACCTCTATAAGTTGCTGACCGGTAAGCTGAACCCAATGACCGGGGTTGCGCTGGGCAAGCTGAAAATCTCGGGCAACATGGGTGTTGCGATGAAGCTGGGGCAACTGCTGGGCTGATAAACTCGTCTCACCAGCGCGTGACAAATCATGTCAGCGCATTGCAAGCACAAAAATCTGCGGGCAGCTTGGTTTCGGAAGGAGACCTGCCATGACCCGGATCACTTACCTTGATTGCCTGAAACCTTCACTTCTGTTCGTGCTGATCTTGTTGGCAGCAATGCTGCGCGCCTTACCTGCTCCGGCCGCTGGCACTGAAACGCTAACAGTCGCCGGTGGCTGTTTCTGGTGTGTGGAATCCGATTTCGAGTCCGTGCCCGGCGTGATCGGCGCGGTCTCGGGCTATACCGGTGGCAAGACGGATAGTCCCACCTATGATCAGGTCTCGAAAGGCGGAACAGGGCATTACGAGGCGGTCCAGATCACCTTCGATCCCGCCCGCGTTTCCCGTGCAACCTTGCTGAACATGTTCTTCCGCTCAGTCGATCCCACGGATGCGGGTGGCCAGTTCTGCGATCGCGGCGACAGCTATCGCACAGCAATTTTCGTCTCTAATAAAGGGGAAAAGGCGCAGGCACAGCAAGCCAAGACCAGCGCACAAAACGCGCTGGGGCAGACTGTGGTCACGCCGATCCTGCAAGCTGGAACGTTTTATCCAGCCGAAGCGTATCACCAGGATTATTACAAGGGTAGCAAGCTGGTACTGACCCGCTTTGGCCCCAAGCGCCAAAAGAACGCCTATAAGGCCTACCGCGAAGCCTGCGGTCGCGATGCGCGGGTCAAACAATTGTGGGGCAACGAAGCGCCCTTTGCAGGGTCCTAGTCAAACTGCGCTTCACGCACCTCTTTCAGATCAGGAATGACATCTGCAGTGCCGTGCCGCGTGACCATCAGGGCCGCGGCACGGTTTGCTTGGGCAATCGCCTGCGCCATCGGCATACCCCGGTCCATTCCAGCCAACACATAGCCGGTGAATGTGTCACCTGCCCCGGTGGTATCCACAGCGTTGACCTTATGGGCCTGAAACGCTTGGGGTTGATGATCTTGCTGATAGTAGCGCGCACCTTTTGAGCCAAAGGTGACGATCACATGTTCGACCGGCAGGTCTGAAGGGGCGAGACCCGTTGCATCCTGCAATTGCTCGGCCTCGACTTCGTTGAGGATCAGAAAATCCAAATACGGTAGAACCGCTTGAACTGCGTCTGCCTGAAATGGGGCGGCGGCGTAGCAGACGGTCAGCCCCATTTCACAACCTAGTTTAGCGGCCTCAATCTGCGCATTGGTTTCGTTCTGCATCACCAGCAGATCACCAGAAACAGCCGAAGACAACGCCTGCCCAAGTTGGTCGTTCGAGATGGCATGGTTGGCGCCTTGATACAGAACGATCAGGTTTTCACCCTGCGCATCTACTGCGATGATGGCGTGACCGGTCGGCACATCCACCTCGGCAATATGCCGCGTGTCCACGCCATACTCGGTCAGCCGGTCCCGTGCCCAAAGGCCATCCGAGCCCACCGCGCCGATATGGGATACCCGCGATCCGGCTCGTGCAGACGCCACAGACATGTTGGCGCCCTTGCCACCCAGAAACCTCTGTAGCCCACTGGCCGCCAGTGTCTCACCCGCTTCGGGCAAATGCGGCAGGGCATAGACCATATCCGCGTTGATTGAGCCAAGGTTCCAGATTGTCATGATTTACCCGATATCGCAGGAGGCCAGGATGGCCATGTTCAGAATGTCATTTGCGGTCGAGACCGTCGAACAGATCTGGATTGGCTTGTCGACGCCGGACAGGATCGGGCCGATCACGGTGGCGCCGCCCATTTCCTGCATCAGTTTGGTCGAAATCGAGGCCGAGTGTCGTGCAGGAACAATCAGGATATTGGCTGGTCCGGTCAGTCGTTGGAACGGATAGGCTTCCTGCTGATCAACATTCAGGGCGACATCAACCGTCATCTCGCCCTCGTACTCGAAATCGACGCCGCGCTCGTCCAGCACTGCCGGGGCACGGTGCATCTTCTCAGCACGTTCAGACACCGGGTAACCGAAGGTCGAGAAACTGACAAAGGCCGCCCGGGGCTCTAGCCCCATGTGGCGCGCCACGGCTGCGGCGCGTTCAGCGATATTGGCCAGATCGTTCTCGTCCGGCCATTCATGCACCAGCGTGTCGCCAATCAGAACGATCCGTCCTTTGTGCAGCAATGCGGTAACCCCCGCCGCGCCATGGGCGGCATCCGCATCGAACACATGGTTGATACGGTCCAGCACATGCGCCGACTTACGAGTGGCCCCTGTCACCAGACCATCCGCATGACCATGCGCCAGCATTAAAGACGAAAACACATGCCGATCCCGTGCAGCGAGTCGGTGAATATCTTTGTGATCGAAGCCCTTACGCTGCAGGCGCTGATACAGAAAATCCTTATAGGCCTCGAGATGCGCGGTATTGGCGGCATTCACCACATCAACTTCACGCACCGCGTCCCCAAGACCAGCGGATTCGAGCTTTTCCTTTACGTCGTCTGGCCGGCCCACAACCAGAGCCTTACCAAAGCCCGAGCGTTGATACATAACGGCCGCGCGCAATACGCGCGGATCGTCGCCCTCGGCAAAGATCATCCGGCTTTGCGCCTGACGCGCCCGCGCGTTCAAGCCGCGCAAGATGCTTGCGGTCGGGTCCATGCGGGATTTCAGGCTCAGCTCATAAGCGTCCATATCGATGATCGGACGTCGCGCCGCGCCGGTATCCATACCAGCCTTGGCAACCGCAGGCGGGATACGGTGGATCAGGCGCGGATCAAAAGGCGTTGGGATGATGTAGTCGCGCCCAAAAGTCAGCGACTTGCCATACGCCATGGCAACCTCATCCGGAACATCTTCACGCGCCAATCGCGCCAGAGCGTGGGCGCAGGCGATTTTCATCTCGTCATTGATCGCACGGGCATGAATATCCAGCGCACCGCGGAACAGGTAAGGAAAACCCAGAACGTTATTCACCTGATTCGGATAATCGCTACGGCCCGTCGCGACGATCGCATCAACGCGCACCTCGTGCGCCTCTTCCGGGGTGATTTCCGGGTCAGGGTTCGCCATGGCGAAAATCACCGGATTGTCAGCCATGCTGGCGACCATGTCTTGTGTCACCGCCCCTTTGACCGACACGCCCAGAAATACATCCGCATCCTTCATGGCCTCTTCCAAAGTGCGAAGATCAGTCGTGATGGCATGGGCCGACTTCCACTGGTTCATACCCTCGGTCCGGCCCTGATAAATCACGCCTTTGGTGTCGCAGACGATGCAATTCTCATGCCGTGCACCCATGGCCTTGAGCAGTTCGATACAGGCAATTCCTGCAGCGCCTGCCCCGTTCAGGACGATTTTTACATCTTCGATCTTTTTGCCCGAGATGTGCAATGCGTTAAGCAGGCCCGCCGCACAAATCACTGCTGTGCCATGCTGGTCATCGTGGAAGACCGGGATATCCATCTCTTCCTTCAGGCGTTGTTCGATGATGAAACACTCGGGCGCTTTGATGTCCTCAAGGTTAATTCCGCCAAAGGTCGGGCCCATCAGGCGCACAGCGCGACAGAACTCGTCCGGGTCTTCGGTATCCAGCTCGATATCGATCGAGTTCACATCAGCGAACCGCTTGAACAGGACCGATTTGCCTTCCATCACCGGTTTTGAGCCCAGCGCACCCAGATTTCCAAGGCCCAGAACGGCGGTACCGTTCGAGATCACGGCAACCAGATTGCCTTTGTTTGTATAGTCATACGCCGTCTCTGGTGCTTCAGCGATGGCTTCACAGGGAACCGCAACGCCAGGGCTGTAAGCTAGCGAAAGATCGCGCTGCGTGGTCATGGGTACGGTGGCCTGCACCTCCCACTTGCCGGGGGTCGGGTCTAGGTGAAAGGCCAGCGCCTCTTCTTTGGTGATCTTCACTTTGGGCATCTTACAGGTCGTTTCCATGACTTTGGGGCTTTTGCCTCATAACGCAGGCGGGGCCGCGCCTCAACGAGAATGAGTTTTCACCTTTTACTGAAGATGCGGGATTTGTAAGGTCGCGCCCGGAACACGCCAGAAGGGGGCCGAATTTGTCCACAGTCACGCCGATGATGGCGCAGTACCTTGAGATCAAAGAGGCTCATGCAGATGCCCTGCTGTTTTATCGCATGGGCGACTTCTACGAGATGTTCTTCGAGGATGCGGTGAACGCGGCTGAGGCGTTGGATATCGCGCTGACCAAGCGCGGCAAACACAATGGCGACGATATCCCGATGTGCGGCGTGCCGGTGCATTCTGCCGAGGGCTACTTACTGACCCTGATCCGCAAAGGATTCCGCGTCGCGGTCTGCGAGCAGATGGAAAGCCCGGCGGAAGCCAAGAAAAGAGGCTCTAAATCGGTGGTAAAGCGCGGTGTTGTGCGTCTGGTGACGCCCGGCACACTGACCGAAGATGCCCTGCTAGAGGCGCGGCGGCACAACTTTCTGGCCGCCTATGCCGAGGTTCGGGACGAAGCCGCACTGGCCTGGGCCGATATCTCAACCGGTGCGTTTCACGTGATGCCGCTGACGTCAATCCGGTTGAGCCCCGAACTCGCTCGGCTGGCCCCGTCCGAGCTGATCGTGGCAGATGGGTCGGAGGAAAAGCTGCATGAAACCGTCATGGACCTTGGCATATCGCTCACCCCTGTTGGACGCGCCAGTTTTGACAGCGCTGCAGCCGAGAAACGCATCTGCGGGTTGTTTCACGTGGGCGCTCTGGATGCATTCGGGAACTTCGGGCGTGCCGAGGTTTCGGCCATGGGCGCGCTGATCGATTATCTGGAGATCACGCAAAAGGGCAAACTGCCACTACTGCAAACTCCCCTGAAGGAATCCGAGGATCGCGTGGTTCAGATCGACGCCGCAACGCGACGCAATCTGGAACTGACCCGGTCGCTGTCTGGTGGGCGCGCCGGGTCGCTGCTGTCCGTAGTCGACCGAACAGTAACGCCAGGTGGCGCAAGACTTCTGGAACAGCGACTGTCCAGCCCCTCGCGTAATCTGGATGTGATCCACGCCCGACTGGACGCAGTATCTTTAGCGGTCGAAGATGGCCTGATCGCCTCAGATCTGCGCGAAGCTTTACGCAAAACACCCGATCTGGATCGCGCTCTGTCTCGTCTTTCGCTGGATCGAGGCGGCCCGCGTGATCTGGCCGCTATCCGCAATGGATTGGAACAAGCCGCAACAATCGCCGAAACCTGTGCCTCACAGGATCTGCCTGTTCTGCTGGCCACTGCCGTCCAGAACCTTGTCGGATTTGACGATCTGTTGGCTTTGCTGGACGAAGCATTGGTTGCCGAACCACCCTTGCTGGCCCGCGATGGCGGCTTTATCGCCCCCGGGTTTGATACCGAATTGGACGAAGCGCGCACCTTGCGTGACGAAGGCCGTTCGGTCATCGCAGGTTTCCAACAGAAATACGCCGAGCATACCGGCATCACGTCACTGAAGATCAAACACAACAATGTGCTTGGCTACTTCATCGAGACCACGGCAACCCATGCCGAGAAAATGTTGAACCCGCCATTTAGCGAGACTTATATCCACCGCCAAACCACCGCCAATCAGGTGCGCTTCACCACGGTCGAGCTGTCCGAGATCGAAACAAGGATTCTGAATGCTGGAAATCTCGCGCTAGAGATCGAAAAGCGGCTCTATCAAAGGCTTTCTGGGGCTGTTCTGGATCTTGCCGCCCGATTGAATCAAGCCGCGCGCGGACTGGCTGAGTTGGATTTGACCACTGCACTCGCCGATCTGGCTCGCGGCGAAAGCTGGTGCCGTCCAAAGGTCGACGGGTCACGCGCATTCGACATCAAAGGAGGCCGTCACCCGGTGGTCGAGCATGCCCTGAGGCAGCAAAGCGGCGATGCTTTCATCGCCAACGACTGCGATCTGAGCGCCGATGCAGGCGCTGCAATTTGGTTGCTCACCGGCCCAAACATGGCCGGTAAATCAACCTTCCTGCGCCAGAATGCGCTGATCGCCCTATTGGCGCAGATGGGCAGCTATGTTCCGGCGGAACGGGCGCAAATCGGATTAGTCAGTCAATTGTTCAGCCGCGTCGGAGCGTCAGACGATCTGGCGCGCGGCCGTTCGACCTTTATGGTCGAAATGGTCGAAACCGCAGCCATCCTGAATCAGGCCGACGACCGCGCGCTCGTAATCCTTGATGAGATCGGCCGAGGCACCGCGACCTACGACGGCCTTTCCATTGCCTGGGCCACACTGGAACACCTACACGCGGCAAACCAATGCCGCGCATTGTTCGCCACCCACTACCACGAATTAACTGCACTCGCTGGAAGTCTGAACGGTGTAGAAAACGCGACCGTTGCAGTCAAAGAATGGAAGGGTGAAGTCATCTTTCTGCATGAGGTACATAAAGGCGCTGCCGATCGGTCTTACGGTGTCCAGGTTGCACAATTGGCTGGCTTGCCCGCATCGGTCGTGGACCGCGCCCGTATCGTGTTGGATCAATTAGAAAAAACCGAACGTGAAGGCGGTAAGCAGAAAGCACTGATCGACGATCTGCCCCTGTTTTCAGCTGCGCCGCCGCCTCCCCCTGCGCCAAAAACCTCGCCCGTTGCTGATATGCTGGAAACCATCCTTCCAGATGAACTCAGCCCCCGCGAAGCCTTGGACTTGATCTACAAACTGAAAGAGGCGGCCAGATCCTGACCGCCTCGAACCCGGTTGACCCAGGAACTGTTCAGCTTGCGGGCGTTGACGACACCCCAACCTGCGCCGGACGCAACAACCTGTCGTGCAGCATGAAGCCTTCTGCCGACACCTGAATGATGTCGCCGGCCTTGGTTCCGGGCACCGGGGCCTCGAACATCGCCTCATGCACATTCGGGTCGAACCTGTCCCCGACCTGAGGCGTAATCACCTCAATCCCATGCTTCTGGAACACATCCTTCAGCGCGCGCATGGTCAACTCGACACCTTCCAGCAAGCCGGCGGCAACCTCTTTCTGCTCATCCGTCGCGGCCTCAAGCGCGCGTTTCATATTGTCGTAAACCGGAAGCATGTCGCGGGCCAGTTTTGACCCGCCATACTGTTCCGCATCCCGACGCGCCTTGTCGCCACGCTTGCGCGCATTTTCGGCATCGGCCAGCGCACGCATGAACTTGTCTTTGTAATCATCGCGCTCAGCACGCAGTTGATCGACCTCAAGCGCCTCATCGCTGATCTCAGCAAAATCTTCGGCAAACTCTTCCGCCTCGGCGGACATGATGTCGTCCAGAAAATCTTCGTTCTTGGGCTCTGCCATCTCTTACCCTCTAGCTCCGGTCGGAAATCAGCTTGCCGACCAGTTGCGCCGTATAATCCACGATTGGTACGATTCGCCCGTAATTCAGACGTGTGGGTCCAATGACCCCAACCGCACCGATTATCTTACGATCAGCGTTCATATATGGAGACACCACCAAAGAGGAACCCGAAAGTGAGAAAAGTTTGTTCTCAGAGCCAATAAAAATGCGCACACCTTCGCCTTCTTCGGTCAATTCAAGGAATTCGGCGATATCGCGTTTGCGTTCAAGGTCGTCAAACAGGGTGCGGATTCGATCAAGTTCTTCTGCCTGACCCGGCTCATTTAACAGATTCGCCCGCCCGCGCACGATCAGCCGGGCCGAGTCGCCGCCGTCCCCGTCCCAAGCGGCAATGCCGCTCTCGACCATCTCACGCGCCAGAACATCGATTTCCTGTTTCCGCGCGTCGATCTGTGACAGCATCTGCCGCCGCACTTCGCCAAGCGTTCGACCTTCGATTAGTGCATTCAGGAAATTGGCCGCCTCGCGCATCGAGCTTGGCGTCTGCCCAGGCGGAGGTGTAAACAGCCGGTTTTCTACCTGCCCGTCCGAAAACACCAAAACCACCAAGGCCCGGTCATGACCAAGCGAGACGAACTCGATATGCTTGATCTCGGCCTCATGCTTTGGCGTCAGAACCAGCGAAGCCCCTTGTGTCACGTGTGATAGCGCCGCGCCGACGCGATCGAGCATACCACCCACATCGCCTGCGTTAGAGCCTAGTGTTTCGTCCAGCTTCTGCCGATCATCCGCACCCAGATCGCCCATTTCCAGCAATCCGTCCACGAACATGCGCAGCCCCTGCTGTGTTGGAATTCGACCAGCGCTGACATGCGGACTGTCGAGCAAACCCAGAAATTCAAGATCCTGCATCACATTGCGTACGGTCGCAGCACTGACTTTCTCGGACAATGTGCGCGTCAGAGTCCGGCTGCCCACGGGTTCACCGCTTTCCAGATAGCTTTCGACAATCAACCGGAACACCTCACGCGACCGGTCATTCATCTCGTCCAGAATTTTGCTTGCTTCGCTCATCGGCGGCCCTCTGCTGGATCGTCATTAAATCGCAGGCAAATGAAAGGTCAATCGGGCTTGCATCGTAACGCCGCAGGACGGTATCCCCAACCCAGCAGATAAAGGATTTCTCATGCGACCCTCAGGACGTGATCTAAACGAAATGCGCGCCGTTTCAATTGAAACGGGGTTCACCAAACATGCCGAAGGCTCTTGCCTGATCAAGATGGGCGACACCCATGTGCTATGCACCGCCACAATCGAGGATCGCGTGCCACCGTTCATCAAAGGCTCGGGCCTGGGTTGGGTCACCGCTGAATATGGCATGCTGCCCCGTGCGACCAATACGCGGATGCGGCGCGAGGCTGCCAGCGGCAAGCAAGGTGGCCGCACGGTTGAGATTCAACGCCTGATCGGCCGCGCCCTCCGCGCCGGTGTGGATCGGGTTGCGTTGGGAGAACGGCAGATCACTGTTGACTGCGATGTCATTCAAGCCGACGGCGGCACCCGCTGTGCCTCGATCACTGGCGGTTGGGTGGCGCTGCGTCTGGCCGTGAACAAGCTGATGAAAACAGGCGATGTGATCTCTGACCCTTTATTAGACCCTGTTGCCGCCGTTTCATGCGGAATTTATGCCGGTCAGCCCGTGCTAGATCTGGACTATCCCGAAGATAGCGAAGCTGGCGTTGACGGCAATTTCATCATGACCGGCTCGGGTAAGCTGATCGAAGTGCAGATGAGCGCCGAAGGATCCGTTTTCAGCCGCGCGCAAATGGATCAACTGATGGACCTTGCCGAGAAAGGCGTTAGCGAACTTGCTGCTGCCCAGAAAGCTGCAACCGCATGACTCGTAGGTTCGAAGGTGATCGACTGCTGGTCGCCACCCACAACAAAGGCAAGCTCGAGGAGATGGCGCATCTGCTTGAGCCCTTTGGCGTAACGGTTGTCGGCGCGGGCGAAATGAACCTGCCCGAACCGGAAGAGACCGAGGACACTTTCGTCGGTAACGCCCGGATCAAAGCCCACGCAGCTGCAAAGGCGACCGGCCTACCTGCCTTGTCGGACGATTCCGGGATCACCATCGATGCATTGGATGGCGCACCCGGTGTTTACACCGCCGATTGGGCCGAAACCGGCAGTGGCCGCGATTTCCTGATGGCGATGACTCGCGCCCATAATGAGCTACAGGCGAAAAACGCCCCCCACCCGCGTATGGCCCAGTTTCGCTGCACTCTGGTTCTGGCCTGGCCCGACGGGCATGACGAAGTGTTCGAGGGCATCGCGACCGGTCACCTGACTTGGCCGATCCGTGGCAAGGACGGGTTCGGCTATGACCCGATGTTTGTCCCTGAGGGGCACGACATTACCTTTGCCGAAATGGATCGCTGGGAAAAGAACAAGATCAGCCATCGCGGGCGCGCGGTGGAGATGTTCGTGAAAGGCTGCTTTGGCGGATGATTGGCGAAACGGGGGCTTTGGCCTTTATGTGCATTGGCCCTTTTGCGAGGCCAAGTGCCCCTATTGCGATTTCAACAGCCACGTTTCCAAGATTATTAATCAAAAACAATGGCTTGAGTGTTATCTTAGTGAACTGAGCCGCTCGGCCATCGAAACTCCTGACCGGGTTTTGAACACAATCTTCTTTGGCGGCGGAACTCCATCACTGATGGCCCCCGAGACCGTCGCCACCATCATCGACAAGGCCCGCGCCCTTTGGCGATCGGCCAACGATATGGAAATCACGCTTGAGGCCAATCCAGGCTCGGTCGAGGCCGGGCGGTTCGCGGCCTATCATGATGCGGGCGTGAACCGCATCTCGATGGGTGTTCAGGCCTTGAACGACGATGACCTGCGTCGTCTGGGGCGCATTCACACGGTTGCCGAGGCTCGCGCTGCCTTCGATATCGCGCGCTCTTGCTTTGACCGTGTGAGCTTTGATCTGATCTATGCCCGCCAGCATCAAACTCTGGACGCCTGGCGTGCTGAGCTGACCGAAGCCCTATCGATGGCAGTTGATCACCTGTCCCTATACCAACTGACCATTGAGGAAGGCACAGCGTTTGGTGATCGCTATGCCCTGGGCAAGCTGCGCGGTCTGCCCGAGGACGACAACGCTGCGGATATGTATCTGGCGACGCAGGAAATCTGCGAAGCGCATGGGCTGCCTGCCTATGAGATCTCAAACCACGCCCGGCCCGGAGCGGAATCACGGCATAACCTCATCTATTGGCGCTATGGTGACTACATCGGTATTGGACCCGGCGCACACGGTCGGATCACCCTGGATCGCCGGAAATTCGCGACGGAAACTCATCTTTCACCAAACAAATGGCTGACGGCTGCCTCCAAGGGGCACGGCGAAAGCAATCGGTTCGAGCTTAGCCAACGTGAACAAGCCTCAGAATACCTTATGATGTGTCTACGTTTGGTCGAGGGCCTAAATATAGACAGATACACTCTGCTTGCAGGTGAAGAGCTTTCGCATGACAAACTTGATTCGCTGATCGATCTGGGCATGCTAACCCTTGATCGCAATCAATTGCGCGCCACTTCAAACGGGCGCGCCGTGCTCAACGCGGTAATCCGAGAGCTGTTGGAGTAACAGATGCAATTTCTCTGGGCCGGATTGGGGTTATTATGCGTTGCGCTTGCCATGATCGGTGTCGCTCTGCCGCTGCTGCCGACGGTGCCATTTCTTCTGTTGGCCGCGTTCTTTTTTGCCCGCTCATCGTCACGGCTGCATAACTGGTTGCTGAGCCATCGAACCTTTGGCCCCATGATCGTCGATTGGCAAAGCTCTGGCGCAATCAGACCCGGCGCAAAAAAGGCGGCCACCCTTTCGGTTGCCGCCGTATTTGGCTTATCGGTTCTACTGTCGGTTCCTTCTCACGTCCTGATCATTCAGGCCATTGTGCTCAGCGCTGTGATGCTCTTTATCTGGACCCGACCTAACGGCTGAGCTTCGCGCACAGATCATCCAACTGATCCAGGTTCTCATAAGCCAACACAACCTGCCCGGATTCAGATCCGGCCTTATGGTTGATCGTCACCTTCATCGCCAGAATCGCAGACAAATCCTTTTCAAGTGCTCGGGTGTCTGCGTCCTTCCCAGCATTCAGATTTCTGGATTTCGGAGCCGGCTTATCCGTCCCACCTTGCTGCTTTTTCACTAATGCCTCGGTCGCACGCACCGAAAGGCCCTCACGAACCACCTGTTTCGCCAGCTCCGATGGGTTTTCTGCCGTGATTAACGCCCTTGCATGACCGGCGGATAATTTTCCTTCTATTACAAGGGATTGCACGTCCAATGGGAGTGACAAAAGACGCAGCAGATTAGCGATATGGCTTCTGCTTTTACCAAGCGCTTCGGCCAGCTTTTCTTGCGTGTGACCAAAGCGATCCATCAATTGCTTAAAGCCTGCCGCCTCTTCCACCGCGTTCAGATCTGCGCGCTGAATGTTCTCGATAATCGCGACCTCAAGCACTTCGGTGTCATCAAATTCGCGAACAATAACTGGAATATCATGCAGTTGCGCCATCTGCGCAGCACGCCAGCGCCGTTCACCCGCAACGATTTCGTATTGGCCACCATCGATGCTGCGGACAATCAGCGGCTGGATAATACCCTTTTCCTTGACCGAGGCCGCAAGCTCATCCAATTGCTCTTGCGCGAAACGGCGGCGCGGCTGATCTGGGTTCGCCTGCAGTTTTTCGATCGGTACCGTGAGATCCGGACGGCGGGGTTCAGATACGATCCGACCGTCAGCTTCTGGTGCGACATCAGCCATCAACGCAGATAGCCCGCGACCTAATCCTCGGGGTTTTCCTTTCCTGGCATTCATGTTGCCCTCCTCACGGCCACTTAATTGGCTACCTTGTTGTTCTTGTGCATAACCTCTCGGGCGAGATACCGGTACGCCATCGCCCCGAGCGAACCCGAATCATATTGCAGCACAGGAAGCGCGTAAGATGGTGCCTCGCTGACCCGCACATTTCTGGGTATCTTGGTTTTAAATACCATCTCACCCAGATTGTCACGCGCATCCTTTTCGACCTGACGGGACAAGTTGTTGCGGTTGTCATACATTGTTAACACAACACCTTCGATTCTGAGGTCAGGATTAGCGGTCTGACGAACCTCGCGAATGGTCAACATCAATTGTGACAGCCCTTCCAGCGCAAAGAACTCACTTTGCAATGGAACAAGGACGGAATGCGCTGCTACCATTGCGTTTACGGTGAGCAGGTTCAAGGACGGCGGACAATCAATCAGCACAAAGTCCAGATTGAAGGCATCAATTGCAGTCTGTCGAAGCGCGTCATGCAGCAAATAACTGCGCTTTTCATTCGAGATCAGCTCAATATCTGCCGAGCTGAGATCTACGGTCGCTGGAACCACAAAAAGATTACCGATCTCGGTCTCCTGCACCACAGCTTCCAATGGTGCATCGTCGAGAAGAAGATCATATGTCGTCCAGTCGCGATCTTCGACCCCTAGACCCGTAGAGGCATTTCCCTGAGGATCGAGATCGACCACAAGAACCTTGCATCCGGCCTCGGCCAATCCGGCTGCCAGATTGATCGCTGTAGTGGTTTTCCCGACCCCGCCCTTTTGATTGGCAACCGCGATAATCCGAGGCCCAGCAGGACGAGACAGATCAACCACGTGCAACTCCTTTGATTTTCAGGATAACGGCTTGGGGTTCTGTTGAACTCTTAATGGGTTCAGCCTCGAATTTCCATTCTTTGCGCGCATCTTCCAGCTCTTTTTTCCAGGTTGCGCCTTTTGGCAACAACGCTGTACCGTTTTTACTTAAATGCCTGTCACAAAATGACATTAGAGAGGTCAGATCAGCCAGAGCCCGAGCTGAAAGCACGTCCGCATGCAAGGGATCAATGGCTTCAATTCGACGGGAGATCACGGAACAATTGGCGCCACTCTCTCTGGTCACACTTCGAAGAAATGCGGATTTACGTTGGTCGCTTTCGACTAATGTGAAACGCGTTTCAGGCGCAAATTCAATTGCCATGATGGCGCAGACCATGCCAGGAAAGCCGCCTCCGCTGCCTAAATCCACCCAATGATCTACGCGATCTGCGTTCTGAAAAACTTGAATGGAATCTTTGATATGGCGAATCCAAATCTCTTCAAGACTATTTCTTGAAACCAGATTGATTTTTGGGTTCCATTTTTCAAGCAGAGATACATAGATCACCAGGCGTTCGAATGTTTCACGTGAAACATCCAGAGCCTCCGCAGAAACGGCGTTCTGATAACTCATGCTTTTCTGGCTTTCACATCGCGCCTGAGCTTCGCCAGGACGAGGGTTAAAGCCGCAGGCGTGACACCTTCAACCCGACTCGCCTGCGCAATATTCGCAGGCTTCGCCTGCGATAGCTTTTGCTTCATTTCATTCGACAGACCATCAAGCGCAAAATAATTGAAATCCCGAGGAATTTCATGCGCCTCATCGCGCTTCATTGCTTCGACATCCCGTTGTTGGCGCGCAATATAGTTTGCATACAACGCATCGCGCTCGACCTGACGGCGAATTTCATCGTCTGTATTCTGTAGATCAGGTTCGAGTAAAACCATGTCTTCAAACGATACTTCTGGAAAAGCAAGAACCGCCATTCCATCGCGCCGGTTTCCGTCCTGATTTATGCTGATACCAGCTTCGCGAATTTGCTTTGGCGTATATGTGGTCTCTGTCAGTTTGTTCTTTGCCTTTACAAGTTTTTCTGATTTCTCAGCAAAAACCTTGCGGCGGAGTTCACCCACACAGCCCAACTGCTCGCCAATCGGGGTCAGTCTTTGATCTGCGTTGTCAGCGCGAAGTGATAGGCGAAACTCTGCACGGGATGTGAACATCCGATAAGGCTCGGCAACGCCTCGTGTTGTCAAATCGTCAATCATTACGCCAATATAGCTGTCTGAGCGTGTAAAATGTATTGGCGCACGCCCCTGTGTTTCCAGAGCTGCATTCAAACCTGCAACGAGGCCTTGCGCGGCCGCTTCCTCATATCCTGTGGTCCCATTGATCTGTCCTGCAAGATATAGACCAGGAACATCGGGCACAGACAAAGACGCAGATAGAACGCGCGGGTCAACGTAGTCGTATTCAATCGCGTATCCGGGTTGTAGGATTACCGCGCTTTCCAATCCTACGATGGATTGGACATATTCGACTTGTACATCTTCGGGCAAAGAAGTTGAAATCCCGTTTGGGTACACCGTATGATCCCGCACGCCTTCTGGTTCCAGAAATATCTGGTGTGACTCCTTTTCCGCAAATCTGACGATTTTGTCTTCGATTGAAGGGCAATATCTGGGACCAACACCATCAATATGACCTCCATACATTGCTGATCGCGATAGATTTTTCTCGATTATTCCGTGCGTCTGAGCATTGGTATGAGTTATTCCACAGGCGATTTGCGGCGCCGTCACCGCTTGGGACATGAATGAAAACAGTGTTGGCTCTGCATCGCCATCCTGTCGTTCAAGTATATCCCAATTTATGGTTCGTCCGTCCAACCTCGGTGGCGTACCTGTTTTCAGCCGTGCCGTCGGTAATTCAAAAGCGTCAAGGCGCTCAGCCAACCTAACCGATGGACGATCCCCCATGCGTCCACCTGGCCTTGTAACGTCTCCTATGTGAATTACACCGCGCAGAAATGTACCCGACGTCAGAACAACTGTCTGAGCTGGGACCTCGGAACCGTCGGCTAGTTTGACACCGATTACGCAGTCACCATCCATTAGGAAATCGACCACTTCCCCAGTGATCACCGACAAATTGTCTTGTTTTTTCGTTTCTTCCTTCATCGCGGTCCGATAAAGCGCACGGTCCGCTTGCGCCCTTGGGCCTTGAACAGCTGGTCCTTTACGTCGGTTCAATAGACGAAACTGAATGCCGGCACGATCCGCCACACGACCCATGACCCCGTCCATTGCATCGATTTCACGGACCAGATGACCTTTCCCTAGCCCTCCGATCGCAGGATTGCAGGACATGACACCGATGTCCTGTTCGGACAAAGTAACCAGCGCCGTGTTCGCACCCATCCGTGCTGCCGCATGGGCAGCCTCGGTACCGGCATGTCCAGCGCCAATGACTACAACATCAAATCTCGAATGTTTCACGTGAAACACTCCCTATTTTCCCAGACAGAAACTTGCGAAGATTTCATCCAAAAGGGTTTCGACATCAATCCTGCCAACCAGAGACTCAAGCGACCGAATGGCCGTCCTTAGTTCTTCAGCAGCTATATCATACATATCTGGGCCTGATTCCAGAACAGCTTGCGCAGCGGCAAGAGAGTCAGCTGCTTTTGTCATCGCAACGCGATGGCGTTCCCGCGTTGCAATACCATGACTAGCAGTTTGGGCTATCAATACACGCGATATGTTGTCTATCAGCTGGTCAATCCCCTGCCCGGTTTTCCCTGATATGCCGCCGGCAGAAGGCCCACGTAGGTCAGATTTTGGCAGAACATGAATGTCTTCCGCCTGCCTCGGTACACCTAAGTGATCAGGGTCATCCGTCAGAAACACCCGCAAATCAGCGGCCTCTGCCCGTTTGCGCGCCAATTCAATTCCCAGGTTTTCAACGTGATCATCGGTTTGCCTCAAACCGGCCGTGTCCAGCAGCGTGACAGGCAATCCGTCCAAGTCCATACGAACTTCAATCACATCACGGGTTGTCCCGGCATATTCCGAGGTAATAGCGGCTTCCCGACCTGCCAACGCGTTCAGCAAGGTCGATTTCCCTGCGTTCGGAAGGCCAACAATGGCGACCTCAAAGCCGGTGCGAATGCGTTCTGCGATCCGAACGCCTTTCGCTTCTTGCCTCAGGTCCTCCATAACACCAGAGATTAACGTTCGAACCTCAGGGGTTACGTCGATCGGCACCTCTTCATCAGCAAAATCAATCACGGCTTCCAACAGGGAAGCCGCGCGGATCAGATCACGCCGCCAACTTTCTGCCAATGTGCCCAAAGCACCAGCCAAAATCGTCTGTGCTTGTTTCCGTTGTGCTTCGGTTTCTGCATCAATCAGATCAGCAAGACCTTCGACCTGCGCCAGATCCATCTTGCCGTTTTCCAGTGCACGACGCGTGAACTCACCAGGTTCGGCCAGCCGAAGATCGTCCATATCCGAAAGAGAGGTCAGCACAGCGTTGACAGACGCCATACTTCCGTGAATCTGAAGCTCGACCACGTCTTCGCCGGTAAAGCTGGACGGGGCCTGAAACGTCAGAACCAAGCCCTCATCCAACCGCGATCCATCCGACGCGCTGAGTGTTCGTACTCTCAATCCACGCCTTGGCAGGCCCCCGCCAGACAACTCATTGGCGGAGGCATATGCCTGCGGACCAGAAAGCCTGATCACAGCCACGCCTGCTTTGCCCTGGGCGCTGGCCAGGGCGAATATCGTATCCATTGATAGCCCCCGCGTCAGTGCCAGAACCTTGTCAGGTGTTCATTGAATCGAAGAACTCGCCGTTCGTCTTGGTTTGTTTCAACTTCGACAACAGGAACTCGATTGCATCTGTTGTGCCCATCGGATTGAGGATGCGGCGCAGAACGAATGTCTTAGCCAGATCACCCTTGTCGACCAGCAGATCCTCTTTCCGGGTGCCGGATTTGAGGATGTCGATTGCCGGGAACACGCGTTTGTCTGCAATCTTACGATCCAGTACGATTTCCGAGTTACCAGTGCCTTTGAATTCTTCGAAGATCACTTCGTCCATGCGGCTGCCGGTATCGATCAGGGCGGTGGCGATGATGGTCAGCGAACCACCTTCTTCGATGTTCCGCGCAGCACCAAAGAAGCGCTTGGGCCGTTGCAGGGCATTTGCATCTACACCACCGGTCAGAACCTTACCCGAAGATGGCACTACAGTGTTGAATGCCCTACCAAGTCTTGTGATCGAGTCGAGAAGAATAACAACATCTCGTTTATGCTCAACCAAACGCTTGGCTTTTTCGATCACCATCTCGGATACGGCCACGTGGCGGGTCGCGGGCTCATCGAAGGTTGAAGACACAACTTCACCCTTCACCGAGCGTTGCATGTCAGTCACCTCTTCCGGGCGTTCGTCGATCAGCAGGACGATCAGATAACATTCCGGGTGGTTCTGTTCGATGGAATGCGCGATGTTCTGCAGGATCACCGTCTTACCAGTCCGCGGCGGTGCCACGATCAGCGATCGCTGACCTTTACCAATCGGCGAAACCAAATCGATCACGCGAGCAGACTTGTCCTTGATGGTCGGATCTTCGATTTCCATCTTCAGACGCTCATCCGGATACAGAGGCGTCAGGTTGTCGAACAGAATCTTGTGTTTGGCCTTGTCCGGATTTTCAAAGTTGATCTTGGTGACGTTGGTCAGCGCAAAGTAACGCTCGTTTTCATCGGGCGCTTTGATCTCACCTTCAACCGTATCTCCGGTGCGCAGCGAATGCTTGCGGATCATGTCAGGCGAAACATAGATGTCATCCGGTCCGGGAAGATAGTTCGCCTCGGGCGAGCGCAGGAAACCGAAGCCGTCTTGTAGAACCTCTAACACGCCGTCGCCGCCGATGGTCCAGCCCTCATCCGCACGTTCGCGCAGAATCTGAAACATCATCTCGCCCTTGCGCATGGTTGAGGCGTTTTCGACCTCAAGCTCCTCGGCCATGGCCAGAAGGTCTTTGGGGCTTTTGGCCTTCAGATCGGCCAGATTCAGGGATTCAGTTGTCATGATGATACGAACCTCGGCCGCTTGGATCGCGGCACCAGAGTGGAATTTCAGAACGGAAGATACCTCGCCCGGACGGGCGCGTTACGCGTTAGATAAGCGCTTACCTAAGAAGAGTCAAACAGGCCCTCAGAACTTCACAACGACCGCTAGAACGATAACAACCATTAAAACGGTCGGAACCTCATTCATCATGCGGTACTGCCGCCCAGTCAGCTTATTTCGCCCCTCAGCAAAGTCCTTGCGCCGAGCCATAAGCCAATGGTGAAACCATGTCATGCCGATCACTGCTGCGCCTTTGACCCAGGGCCAGTTCCAGTCCCACCCGACAATACCAGGTGTGAAAACCATGATCAGCCCGCAGACCCAGGCCACGACCATTGCGGGGCGCATGATCACACGCAGCAGCTTTTCTTCCATTTCAAAAAAAATCTGTTGCGCACCCTCTACGGCTTGCGCCTTTTCAACGTGATACACGAACAATCTGGGCAGATAGAATAAACCAGCCATCCATGAAATCACGGCCATGATGTGCAGCGATTTCACCCAAGGGTATATTGCGAAAAGAATATCGGTCATTGGGTATTCCGGGCTTACCTGAAACTCTCCTAATAAAAAAAATAAGAAAGAAAAAGGATGATGGTTTTGTAGGGAGGTCAAATTCGGTGGATTACTTTTTTGTCCTGCCTTTTTCCCCAGGTGGAAAAAGTGAAGCACATCGGCGCAGAATCTGTTGATCAAGAAAAAAAATGATTAATAACAATAAATTATGAGATAAAAGCTCGGGCTGAATTGTGGATAACCATTGGAACAATCCGGGACGGGATGCTTATCCGAGTATTCCAACTTATCCTTGTCCCGTCTGGACAGGATCCGGGCGACTCGGGGAAGTCTTGCGCCAAATTCCCGGGGTTGCGTGTCAACCGGAAAGCCATACAAACCATTCGAGACTACTCATTGATTTGCACACGGGGTTTTCCACATGACTGTCCCCATAGTCCTTGCCTCAGGGTCCGTGATCCGCGCGCAGTTGCTCAGAAACGCAGGCGTCCCGTTTTCGGTTCAGATCGCGCGGGTGGATGAAGACACAGCCAAACGCGCCCTGATGGCTGAGGGAGCTTCGCCCCGTGATGTTGCCGATGCGCTTGCCGAAATGAAAGCACGTAAGATCAGTGACAAAGTGCGCGGCGCTATGGTTCTGGGTTGCGATCAGGTTCTGGATTTCGAAGGTCAGATGCTGTCGAAGCCGGAAACACCCGAAAAAGCACTGGCGCAGCTTAAAGCAATGCGCGGCAAGCGACATATGTTGCTGTCGGCGGCGGTGATCTATCAGGATGGTGAGCCCATCTGGCGGCAAGTCGGTCAGGTGCGTTTGCGGATGCGGGCCAGCTCGGATGCTTATTTACGTGATTACGTGGCGCGGAACTGGGACAGTATTCGGCACGCAGTGGGGGCTTATAAACTGGAAGAAGAAGGCGTGCGCCTGTTTGCCACCATTGACGGCGACTACTTTAACGTCTTGGGTATGCCCCTGTTAGAGCTGCTCAATTTTCTGGCCTTGAAGGGAGTGATCGATCAATGACTGAGCATCGCGTTCCTCTGGCCGGCGTGATTGGGCAACCCATCGCACATTCCCGCTCGCCAAAACTGCACGGGCATTGGCTGAAAACCTATGGATTGGTGGGGCACTACATCCCAATGGATGTCGCCCCGGCCGACCTGGAAACCGTTCTGAGGACACTACCCAAGGCTGGGTTCGTTGGGGCCAACGTGACCGTACCGCATAAAGAGGCTGCTTTGCGGTTGGCGGATCATGTCTCGGACCGTGCCTCAGTCATCGGGGCGGCAAATACGCTTGTATTCCGCGAGGATGGTTCAATTCACGCGGATAATACGGATGGCTACGGGTTCATGGCCAATCTTCGCAGCGGTGCGCCTGATTGGAACCCGCAAGATGGGCCTGCGGTAGTATTTGGTGCGGGCGGTGCTGCGCGGGCGGTGCTTCAAGCGCTGGCAGAAGCCGGAGTTCCTGAAATCCTGTTGACCAACCGCACCCGCACCCGTGCGGATCATTTGAAGGAAGAGTTCGGCCAACGGATTACGGTCGTTGACTGGGTGCAGGCGGGAAATGTGATCGAAGACGCAGAACTAGTCGTGAACACCACGTCTTTGGGTATGCAAGGGCAGCCAGAGTTACGCGTACCACTGGATGGATTGCAACCCGGCGCTGTTGTCACCGATCTGGTATACGCGCCGCTTCAAACGCATCTGTTAAAACAGGCGGAAGAGGTTGGATGTACAACGGTCGACGGGCTGGGAATGTTGCTGCATCAAGCTGTTCCCGGGTTTGAACGCTGGTTCGGTGTTCGCCCCGAAGTGGACGCTGAAACCCGCGCGGCGGCCTTGGCATGAGTTTTGCGCTGGGGCTCACCGGATCAATCGGGATGGGCAAGAGCACGACCGCTCAGATGTTTGCAGATGAAGGCTGTGCGCTTTGGGATGCGGATGCTGCGGTGCATCGGCTCTATGCAAAGGGCGGCGCTGCGGTTGAGCCCATGCGGATTACGTTTCCCACCGCCATTGCCGAGGATGCGGTCAGCCGGGATGCATTGAAGCAAATCATTGCGGATAATCCTGACGCGCTAAAAACAATAGAAAAAATCGTACACCCTCTGGTAGCGGCGGATCGCGCCTCATTTCGTTCTTCGTCGTCCGCCGAAATCTTGGTATTCGACATTCCGCTGTTGTTTGAAACCGGTGGTGATGCGGCGATGGATGCTGTTGCTTGTGTTTCAATCTCTGCTGAAGAACAAAAAAGACGGGTCATGGCGCGCGGCAAGATGAATGAGGCGCAGTTTGAGCAGATTCGCTCCAAGCAAATGCCAAACGAAGAGAAATGCGCGCGGTCGGATTTCGTGATTGTCACGGATACTCTGGACCATGCTCGCGCGCAGGTGCAGGATATCGTCAGGCAGATACGGGCAGGGTTGGCAGATGCGTGAGATTGTACTCGATACCGAGACCACAGGGTTTGATCCCGAAAGCGGCGACCGGATCGTCGAGATCGGCGCGGTTGAGCTGTGGAACCACGTTGCCACAGGAGAAACTTATCACGTCTACATCAACCCCGAGCGTTCTATGCCGGAAGAGGCATTTGGTGTGCATGGCATCGGCCCCGACCTGCTGGAAAACCCGCGCCCGCCGGAAAAGGGCGAAGTGACGCTGAAGGACAAACCTGTCTTTGCCAAGGTTGGGCAAGGGTTTCGTGAATTCGTGGGTGACGCCAAGCTGGTGATCCACAACGCTTCGTTCGACATGAAGTTTCTGAACGCCGAACTGGGCTGGATGGGGGTGTCGCTGATCCCGATGGATCAGGCAATCGACACGCTGGCCATTGCCCGCAAACGGTTTCCGGGGTCACCCGCTTCGTTGGATGCGTTGTGCCGCCGGTTTGGCATCGATAACTCAAACAGGGTGCTGCACGGCGCGCTGCTTGACTCGGAAATTCTGGCCGAAGTGTATCTGGAGCTGATCGGAGGCCGTCAGCCCGACTTTGGATTGTCAACGTCGGCAAGTGCAGCGTCTGGCGGTGGTGAGGAATGGCGCCCGACAGCGCGACCCGATGCCCTGCCATCCCGGATCACCGAGGATGAGCGCGCAGCACATCAGAAATTTGTTGAAAAGCTGGGCGAGAACGCTCTGTGGACCCGCGCCTGACCCGAACCAGACGCGGACCAAAACCTTAGGCGTCGGTTTTTTGCTCTTGTGCGGCGGCCTGACGGCGCGCCAGTTCGTTGCGATAGAGCGCCACGAAATCAATGTTATCCAGGTTGACCGGCGGGTAGCCACCGTCGCGTGTGATGTCGCTGACGATGCGGCGCAGGAACGGGAACAGCATGCGCGGGCATTCGATCATCAGGAACGGATGCATTTGATCTTCGGGCACACCTTCCACGTGGAACAGGCCGCAATAGTCGATTTCGCACAGGAACAGGACGTCTTCTAGGCCCTTGGCCTTGGATGTCAGTTTTAGCTTGATCGAGACTTCATACTGGTGCTCGGTCGTGCGTTTCTTTGCGTCCAGATTGACCTGAACTGAAATCTCGGGCTGTACGTCGCCTGAGACGCCTTTTTGCGCCATGACGTTTTCAAAGGACATGTCGCGAATGAACTGTCCCAGAACGCGCATCTGGATCTGAGGGGCTGCCTGTGCGGCGGTGTTTTCTGCAGGGCTTTCGTCAGCCATGAAACTTCTCCGGAATTGAAATTCGGCACTGCTTAGCAATTTGGGCCGGATAGCTCAATGCTGGTGCGGGCCTTCCACCCACTTCGACGGCTTTCCGGAGTTCTGGCGAGGGCGAACCTCGGTGAATTCGCCATCTATCACATCGTCCTGATCAAACGGGTTTGGCCCCGACCTGAATTGTGCGCCGGTGCCCATTTGAAAATGCGTGATGGTCGCCTTGGACTTGAGATAGCGGAACACTGCGACCCGGATGCCGGGAACAAGCAGCGCAAAACCAATGGCATCGGTGAAAAACCCTGGTGTCAGCAGCAAAACACCAGACAGCAAGATCATCGCCCCATGGGCCAGCGGTTCGGTTGGGTCGTCCAATTCGGCAAAGGATCGCTGCAAATTGGCCAGCGCCATGCGACCTTGTGTCCGCACCAGAACCGTGCCCAGAACGGCGGTCAGAACCACGATTGCAAGCGTCGGCCAAAGCCCGATCAGACCGCCAACCTGGATAAACAGGGCGATCTCGATGATCGGAACCAATAAAAAAGCCAAGAACAAGTACATTTGCGGTATCCTTTAGCATGGTCCGGGCTGTGGACTTGGCCCCGACTGTCACCTACATAGTGGCAGAGGGCAGCGTATACAAAGCCCGGGTTCTGAAAAGAGGACGAAATGAACTCACCCCTGATCCAGCTTCTGGTGCTGGCCGGAATTGCCATTTTCCTGATCCTGCGCTTGAAAAGCGTGTTGGGTACACGCGAAGGTTTTGAGAAACCGCCCCTTCAGCAACAGCCTGATACCAATGGCGCGCGCCGTGATTTCGAAGTGATTGAAGGCGGGCCAGATCACGACATCACCGACCATGTGGCCGAAGACAGTGAACAGGCGCAAACATTGGCCGCAATGAAGCGGGTCGAACCCAGTTTTTCTGTCAGCGAATTTGTTCAGGGCGCGCGCGGCGCCTATGAGATGATCGTGATGGGCTTTGAAAAGGGCAATCTGGACGAAATCCAGCCGTTCCTGTCCGAAGAAGTATTCGACAGTTTTGTATCGGTTGTTGCGGATCGTGAAGACAAAGGTCTGACCATCGAAGCCGAATTCATCGGGGTGCGTGAAACCACTCTGGTCGATGCGACCTTCGATAAGGATACCAATCAGGCCGAGATCACCATGCGCTTTATCGGTGAGCTGACGTCGGTCGTGCGCGATCGCGGCGGGGATATTGTCGAAGGCAACCCGAACACCGTCAAACGCCAAAAGGACAGCTGGACCTTTGCCCGTGTCATGGGCGCGGACGATCCGAACTGGCTGCTTGTTGCCACGGACGCATGATTGCAGCGCTCCGGTCGCTATTTCTGGGGGTCGTCATGACCACTGCCAGCGCCGCCGGAGCCGAGGCGACGCGATCCATCCTGTCATTCGATGACCTCGATGGCTGGGCCGCCGACGATCACGGGGCGGCCCTTTCGGTTTTTCTGAACACCTGTGGTGATCTGGACGATCCTGATTGGCAGGCGCTGTGTGGCGTGGCTCAGAGTTATGAACCTGGCGCGGCGCGGGCTTTTTTCGAGCTGTTCTTTCGCCCTGTTCTGGTCGAAGACGGCGATGATGCCCTGTTCACCGGATATTTTGAACCTGAACTGGATGGGTCGAAAACCCCAACTGATAAATACCGCTATCCACTCTACCGGATGCCGCCCGAGGCGCGAGAGGCGGGCAAGTGGCTCAGTCGCCGTGACCTGCTGACCGGTGACGCCCTGACAGGTCGGGGCCTTGAGATAGCGTGGGTCGATGACCCTGTTGAGTTGTTCTTTCTGCAAATTCAAGGCTCGGGCCGGATACGTCTGCCCGATGGCGGTGCATTGCGGGTTGGATATGGCGGTGCGAATGGGCATCCCTATCGCTCGATCGGCGCGGAACTGGTCCGACGGGGTGCGCTGGGCGCGCACCAGGTCAGCGCGCAGATGATCCGGACCTGGGTACGCAAAAACCCTGAAGCCGGGGCTGAGCTGTTACTACACAACCCTTCTTATGTTTTCTTCCGTGAAGTGACGCGTGTTGCGCCCGAGTTCGGACCGTTAGGCGCCATGAACCGCTCAGTGACCACGATGCGCAGTATCGCGGCAGATCCGGCTTATACACCTTTGGGCGCGCCAGTTTGGGTAGAAAAGGATGGCAAAAACCCGCTGCGCCGATTGATGATCGCACAAGACACCGGATCGGCGATCAAGGGTGCGCAACGTGCCGACATTTTCTTTGGCACAGGGGATGATGCCGGGCAGGCCGCCGGTCGCTTGAAGGATCCCGGCCGTATGGTTGTGCTGTTGCCGATCCAGAGGGCCTACGCCCTGTTACCGGATGAGTTCTGATGACCCGGCGCAAACTGACTGCGGATGAGATCGATTTGTGGCGCAAGGTCGCCAAACAGGCTGAGCGTTTGCACCCCGAACTGCCTCAGACTGTGCACCCCACTACCTTGCCCAAGCCCAAACCGACCAAAACGCCCAAGGCGCGGATAGAAGCCTTTGAACTGGGTCAGACTGCGCCAACCAAACCGTCACGGAATAACCTGAAGCCATCGATCACCGAAGGTTTACGGACAAATCCGGTGCAGATGGACACCAAGTCTTTTGGTCGCATGAAACGCGGCAAGCTCAAGCCCGAAGGCAAGCTGGACCTGCACGGGATGCGCATGAGCGCAGCCCATCCCGCATTGGTTCGGTTCATCCTGACCGCACAGGCACAGCGCAAACGGCTGGTGTTGGTCATAACCGGCAAGGGCAAGGACCGGGACGAACCGGGACCCATTCCAACGCCGCGTGGGGTCTTGCGCAATCAGGTGCCCCACTGGTTATCTATTCCACCACTTGCACAAGCAGTGCTGCAGGTAACACCCGCACATATCAGCCATGGCGGTGATGGCGCCTATTACGTTTACCTCAGGCGCGTCCGTTAGTCGGATCGCTGATTCTAGCTGGCCCACATGAACCGGATTCGCACGCGTACCCTGCCCTTACCCCTACGGGTTTATTGTTTCTGCAGGTCCCGCAACCCCGGTGATAAACTGCCGGCGCAATGAAACTTCGTAGCCTTGTCCAAGGCTTGCGAGGTTGTGCTTAACAACACAACCAGAACGGTATGGCAGACAATCGCCGATCCCATCTGATTGCATTGACCCAGCGGTTTCCGATTGCTTACCCTACGTAAAGCACCCCTGTGGCGCTGATATTTTTATGACGAATTTATGGTGGCCGAATGTTAGGCTCCACTCCCATTTCCCGACCTCAAAGGTCGGAAGCATCCGCCATTTCAGGTGACAATGGCGCCAACAAAGATGTGCTGTCGCTTAATCTGCCGAAAGGCGGTGGCGCGATTTCTGGTATTGGTGAAAAGATTACCTCGAACCCGGTGACCGGGTCTGCGTCCTTGACGATTCCGGTTCCTGTCAGCCCTGGGCGTGGTGGTTTCACACCAGAGCTGCAACTGAGCTATGAGGCGGGTACCAGCAGCGGCATCTTCGGCTTTGGATGGTCGCTTTCGCTGCCCGAGATCACGCGCAAAACGGAAAAAGGCCTGCCCCAATACGACGATGCCGCCGGATCGGATGTCTTCCTGATTTCGGGGTCTGAAGATCTGGTGCCGCTGCTCGATTCTCAGGGGGCACAATGGGAAGATCGCGCGCGGTTTCCAGGTGTGACCATCCACAGGTTCCGCCCACGGATCGAAAGCACTTTTGCCCGCATTGAGCGGTGGACAGACGAGGCGACGGGTATCGCGCATTGGCGTGTCACGTCGCGCGAAAACGTCACTTCGATCTATGGCGCGTCAGGCCTATCAAGAGTGGCAGACCCGGACGACTCCGCCCGTGTATTTCGCTGGTTGTTGTCCGAGACCTTTGACGACAAAGGCAACGCCATCCGATACGAGCATGTCGCCGAAGACGCAGTTGGCATCGATCAGGCGCAGGCGCACGAAGCCAATCGGTCCCGCACAGCCGAGCGGTACCTGAAACGCATCCGCTATGGTAATCGGGTCTCTCGTTTGGTTGATCCGGATGTGAATGCAGCTGGATGGCTGTTCACGGTCGTATTCGATTATGGCGAAGACCACCTGATGCCAATCGCACCTGATCCCAACGTGGCGGCGGACGCGCAGCATGAGTTTGTCCATGCATCCGCTGATCCCGGCCGAAATTGGCAAGTGCGCCCGGACCCCACATCAAGCTACCGCGCGGGCTTTGAGGTTCGGCGCTATCGCCGCTGTCATCGAATTCTGACCTTTCATGATATCCCCGACTTGCCGACGGGCGAACCGGGCTATCGCGGTCTCGTGAAGGCAACCGAGTTTTCCTATGACGATTTCACCCCTCCCGGTGCTGACACTGATGACGAGCGTCAGCACCCCGGCAGTACGCGCTATGGCTCATTCCTCATGGCGGTCGCGCAGTCGGGCTTCGCTCCGGACGATACGGTTGCACCGCTCGATGTGAACGGAGCCACGTTCCTTGCCTATCGGCGTCAGGCGATTCCGCCCGTGGAATTCACATATAGCCGGGCCGAGGTGAACGATATTGTGCACAGCCTTGACCGCGGGCAGACCGAAGGTGCTCCGGCCGGACTTACCGATCCGGCAAACTGGGTTGATTTGGACGGTGACGGTGTTGGTGGAATTCTGACCTCGACCCCGGGTGCCTGGCATTACACTCGCAACCTTGGGCCAATGAACGGCACGGCGCGCTTTGCGGCCCCCGTGCTGGTTGCCGAGCGGCCTGCATTTGCTGAGTCAGGCCAATGGATGGACCTTGCAGGGGACGGTCGCCCGGATCTGGTGGTAATGGACCGGACAACCCCGGGGTTCCATGAGCGCGACGCGCAATCAGGTTGGTCCGACTTCCGCGCGTTTGAATATTGGCCACATGTAGATGCGTCCAATGACAGCATGAAGATGGTTGACCTGACTGGCGATGGCCTTGCTGACATTCTTCTGACCGAGGACACCGCTTTTGTCTGGCACCCCTCTGAAGGCGAGGCCGGGTTTGGCCCCGCGCGCAGGCAAGCGCAGCCATGGAACGACACTGACGGACCCCGACTTGTGTTTTCCGATCCGGAGGCTGCAATTTTTCTGGCGGATATGTCCGGCGACGGATTGTCTGATCTGGTTCGTATCCGCTGTGGTGAAGTCGCCTATTGGCCCAATTGCGGATATGGGCGTTTCGGCACCAAAGTGGCGATGGACGACGCGCCACAATTTGATCGCCCCGAAATGTTCGACCGCAGCCGCCTGCGCCTGACGGATATCGACGGCTCGGGCACCACCGACATTGTCTATCTGGGTGCAGAAGGTATCGACCTCTATTTCAACATGTCTGGCAACCGGCTTGCACCGCGTCGACGCCTAGGGAATGTGCCGCCGCTTGATACCGAAACTTCGGTTGATCTGCTCGATCTATTTGGAACGGGCACCGCCTGTCTTGTGTGGTCCTCTACTTTGTCCCGCGACGCAGGTCAGCCTCTGCGTTACGTCGATCTGATGGGCGGACAAAAACCGCACCTCATGACCCGATATGTCAACAATTTCGGTGGCGAGACCGAATTGCGCTATGCCTCGTCGTCGCGGTTTTACCTGCAAGACCTTTATGAAGGACGTCCTTGGGCCACGCGCCTGCCGTTCCCGGTGCAGGTGGTTGATCGCATCGTCACACATGATCGTGTGGCGCAAACCCGGTTCGTATCTCGCTTTGCCTTTCACCATGGTCATTTCGACGGGGTCGAGCGCGAGTTTCGCGGGTTCGGCATGGTCGAACAATGGGACACCGAGGAATTCGCAGCGCTCTCGTCAGATGCGCTGGGGCCACTGGCATCAAACGAAGACCCGGCATCTCATGTTCCGCCCGTCCTGACCAGAACATGGTTTCATACCGGCGTGTATCTCGACCAAGGTAGTCTGCCCGATGTCTTGGCTGGTCTGCTTGATGGGCAGGATCGTGGGGAATACTGGCGCGCACCCGCTTGGCGTGACGACGATGTTGAAGCGCGGCGGCGGCTTTTGCCCGACACGGTGTTGCCACCCGGATTGACAACCGAAGAAACACGCGAGGCTGCGCGCGCGCTTCGCGGCACGGTGCTGCGGCGTGAAACCTATGCGCTCGATGGCAGGGCGGAGCCCGGCTATCCCAATGGTCACCCCTATCAGGTGGTTGAGCAAACGCAGACTGTGCATTTGCTGCAGTCCCGTGGACTCAACCGTCATGCCGTGTTTCTGACCCATGCCCGGGAAAGTCTAACCGCGCATTATGAGCGGATCCCCGATGACCCGCGCCTTCAGCATCAGGTCATACTGGAGGTTGACCCGTTTGGGACTGAACTGCGCCGCGTCGATGTCATGTATGGCCGGCAAACACCTGATCCGACGCTGACGCCTGAAGATCAGGCGCGTCAGGCGCAGTTACATGCGGTATTACACACGCGGCGCGTCACGGACCTGATCGCGACAGATCAAACCTACCGCGCCTCGGTGTCATGTGAAGAGCAAAGCTTTGAGCTTACCGGCTTAAGCCCAGCGCCGGGTACGCGTTTGTCCTTTGATGAGATCGAGACAGAGGCGAACGCTGCAGCCGATCTTGCTTATGAAGCGACCCCAACCGCGGGTCAGGTGCAGCGTCGTCTGATCGAACACCGCCGTCAGTATTTCAGGGATGATACGCTGACCGGCCCACTGCCGCTTGGCCAGATGGGCAGTTTGGGGCTTTTCCATCAAAGCTTCCAACTGGCCTTCACGCCGGATCTTGTCACGCAGGTTTATGGAGGCCGCGTTGGTGCAGCCGAGATGGCGCAGGCAGGATACACTGAGATTGACGGTGACGGCCAGTGGTGGCGGCCATCGGACCGTCAGCTTTTGTCGCCCTCAAGCGGTGATACGCCCGCGCAAGAGCTGGCATTTGCACGTCAGCATTTCTTTCGACCACATCGCCTGCGGGACCCGTTCCATCAGCCTACGACACCTACGGAAACAACAGCCCGCTATGACGCTTTCGATCTGCTGATCGAGGAAACGCAGGACGCATTGGGCAATCGCATGTCGGCAGGGGTACGCTCGACCGGTCCAGCTGGCGCAATCACCGAACGCCGACAGGATTATCGCGTTTTGCAAGCCTCGGTATTGACCGATGAGAACGGTAATCGCAGCGAGGTGGTCTTTGACGCCTATGGCCGCGTGACCGGCATGGCCCGAATGGGCAAGGTCGATGGGCCCGACGAAGGTGACAGGCTGGATGGCTTTGATCCGACACTGGTGCCTGCAGCACGCACCCAAGTGCTGACTAATCCGCGTGGACCTGAAGCTCTGGCAGCACTTGGGCGCGCGACAATGCGTTATGTTTATGATTCCTGGGCCTATTATCACTCTCGTGGGGATCCTGTCCCATCACCCGTCATCGGTCTTTCCCTGCATCGAGAGGTTCACGACAGTGATCTTTTGCCGGGTCAAACCACCCCGTTCCTGGCCGAACTTACCTTTACAGATGGGATGGGGCAGGAAATTCAACGCAAGATTCAGGCCGAAGACGGTCCGGTCCCAACGCGTGATAGCTCGGGGAACATCCTGCTGGGACCTGATGGTCGGCCGGTTATGTCCGCATCGCCGTCGCCACGCTGGGTTGGTACCGGCTGGCAAGTGCGTAACAACAAGGGCAATATTGTTCGACAGTTCGAACCGTTCTTCACAGATCGCCCGACCTATGAGTCCGACATCCGCATCGGTGTAAGCCCAATTTTCTTCTACGACGCATTGGGCAGAGAGATCGGGATTTTGAATCCCGATCATGCATGGAGCAAACACCGGTTTTCTGTTTGGGACCAGACGACATGGGACCCGGGCGATACTGTACTGATTTCGGATCCCGCCCAAGACCCCGATCTTGGCGACCATTTCCGCAGGTTGCCGCAGGCTGCCTATTTACCCACTTGGCACGCGCTGCGCACCGATCCGGCGCAAGCGCAGGCGTTGGCGACCCGTTTCCCCGATCCCGAAGACCGGCAGCGCGCCACTGAGGCTGCATCGAAATCGGCGCTTTATGATGACACACCGATGCGGGCATTGGCGGATACCCGTGGTGCGCTGATCGCGCGCCTCACCACGAACCGCACTCTCTACAGCAACACGGCCCCGGGCACCCTACCGACCGAGACACTCCACCGCGTTGCGACCGAAATCGATATCGAAGGCAATACGCGCCGAACCTGGGATGAGCTTGGGCGCGAGGTTCAGCGTACCGCTTTCGACATGCTCAGCACCGCCATTCGGACCGACAGTATGGAGGGCGGTACCCGTTGGCGGCTATCGGATGTAAATGGCGAAACGGCGTTTACGTGGGATGCGCGCGACCACCGGCTGCGCCACGAATTCGATGTATTGCGCCGACCCATCGCCACTCATCTAAGCATCAATGCGGTTCCTGAGCTGCGGATCGATGAAACGGTCTACGGAGAATCGCTGCCGACACCCGAAGCCCTGAACCGCCGCAAACGCATCGCGATCAGCCGCGACCAATCCGGCACGATGGAAATTCTGGCCCATGATTTCAAAGGCAACCCAATCCGCAGCCAGCGGCAACTGGCGCAGGAGTTTCGCACCACGCTCGATTGGGCCGCACCCGTGGCGACTGAGCCCGAGATTTTCGCAGGGCAAACCCGCTATGACGCGCTGGACCGTCCGGTCCAACTGGTGCCGCTGCAACCGCAAGGGCCGGGCGCGCGCATCCAGGTTGTGCAGTACCGCTATAACCCGTCCTCGCGGCTTGATCGGGTGGACACCTGGCACGCACGACCCGCGGCACCTGACACTTTATTGGATCCCGCCACTGCGGATCATGCCGTGGTCACAGGCATTGCATACAACCCTTGGGGCGACCGCGAACGCATCTCCTATGGCAACGCGGTTGAAACAGAAATCCTGCATGATCCGTTGACCCGTCTCACCGAACGCATCATCACCCGGCGCGAAGCAACGGGTTTTGGCTCGGACTGTCCGACACCGCCAGTTGCAGGCTGGTCAGGATGCCACTTGCAGGCGCAGCACATGATCTACGATGTGTCTGGCCACGTGACCCACATCCGCGACAGCGCGCAACAGCAGATATTTTTCCGTAATCGCCGTGTTGATGCCTCTAACGACTATACGTTTGATGCCTTGCATCGATTGATCGAGGCGACGGGCCGCGAACATCTGGGCCAACAAGGCGGCGCACCCGGCGCCCACAGCTATAACGACGCCGCGCGAACCCGGCTGCCACACCGCAGTGATGGTTTCGCCCTTGGCCGTTATCTTGAGCGTTTTCACTATGACATTGCGGGCAACTTGATTGAGATGCGCCACCGGGGCTCTGATCCCGTGGCGCCCGGTTGGACGCGGACCTACACCTATGGCGAGGACAGCGATCTGGCCGCGGGGGTATCCTCGAACCGCTTAAGTCAAACATCGGTCGGTGCCTTGAATGATATCATCAGTCAGGGCGGCGATGGCTATGACGCGATGGGTAACATGTTGCGGCTTTCCCACCTCGATCAGATTGAATGGGATCACGACAACCAGCTGCGTATGTGTCGCCGTCAGGCAGTTGGACCGGGTGATACGGACGGCCTTGCCCATCAGGGGGACCGCACATTCTTTGTTTACGCCTCTGACGGGACTCGCATCCGAAAAGTGACAGAAACCTCTGCAGGAGCCATTCGGCGCGAAACGATCTCGCTGGGCGGGTTCGACATTATCCGCGAACCGGGTGCAAACCCGCGGGCCCGAGAGACCCTGCATGTGGGGGACGAAGCTGGCCGTATCGCATTGGTTGAGACGACGATCGCCGGTGGAGCGGTCAGCCGCGTCATTCGTTATCAGCACAGTAACCATGTGGGCAGTGTGGGGATCGAACTGGACGAGAACGGCAATGTTCTGTCTTACGAGGAATACAGCCCCTTTGGCAGTACCACCTATCAAGGCGTTGCCACCGCTGGCCTAGGTCCGAAACGTTTTCGATATACCGCGATGGAGCGGGATGCCGAAACCGGGCTTAACCATCATGGTGCCCGCTATGCCGCCCCTTGGCTCGGCCGATGGATCAGCGCCGATCCCATCGGAATTGAAGGCGGGCTGAACCTTTATGCCTATGCCTATAACAACCCGGTAACGCTCAACGATCCCGAGGGCACTGCGCCGCCCACTGTGCCCAACGGAGGCCTTGAAGTTGCATCGTTGCAGAAGGGTCTTGAGACGCTTGATGCGCTGGCGACTCAGGTCAGGAACACCGAAGGCAGCGTGCAGGAGTTCGCCCTTATCAAAGAGAACAACACGTTCAAGATATTGAAGGGCACGGCCACCAAGCCCGAGGTCTCGATTCCAAAGGGAACGACGGCTATCGCACACACGCACCCGCCCACTGCCATGGTTTCCTTTGCAGACGTCAACACCACCCATGCCCAGGGTGTGAAGGTCGCCGGAGTCCGGTCTCACCTGGTGGCGCATGGCAACGGCAATTGGACGCTGATCGAGATCCCGAAACAGGGAAACGGAATGTTGACCTCATTCGACACCAATACCGGCATGATCAAGGGCACCGTGCAAGTCTACCGCCCGGGCGCTGCGCCTGACACTGCGTCGATGGTGCAAAAAGTCGACACCATGAACATGGTGAACAAGCAAGGCAAAATCACCTCAATTTCCAAGCTCGCCAAAGCAATGCGGGGTAGCAAGGCAGTGTCGCAGACCCTGTCCGGGGGCCGCGCCATCCTAGGGGTCATGGGCCGTGGGCTCATGGTGATCGGTATGGCGGCCAGCGGCATTCAGGTTGGCACAGGGATCACTCAAATCGCCGAAGGCGAGACCGGCGTTGGCACTGCAAATGTGGTCGAGGGCACGGCCTCGGGCACTCTCAACGTGGTCTCGGTGTCGGGCAAGCTCGTCACGGGTGGTGGTGCCGGATCGGTCCTTGCCGCCGGGCTCGCAGCTTTCGGCTCAATTGCACTGGCCGGAACCGAAGCTCGCTCCGCAATCAAAGGCGAAAAAACCGCCGCACGCGAAGCGGCCGATTTTTGGGTGGACGAAATCGATGCAGGCCATCGTCAGGGCGGCGTTGGCGGCTTTTTCCGACGGTCCGCTGGTTATCTTGGCCTGGGCGCGGCAGGCACGATGTCGATCCTGCAAGGCCAGGGCATCAAAGGCCATTTGAAATGGTGAACGCAGTTGTCAGAAAGGGTACCTCCTCATGACCAAAGTTACGCATCCGCTAAAGCCCAGAATGCGCCGCGCTACGGTGGGCGATCTGCAATCCGCTTTGCTGGCACTGCTGCGTGAAGGCTTGCTGCTGGCCAATGATATCAGCGCGCGCCGAGCGCTGGCCGATATCGTGTCGCGCGAAAAGGATGGCCGCACACCGACCTACGGAAAAGGCACCACTGAAGCCGTTCGCCTGGTTCAGAAAGAGGCCGATCTGTCCCCGACCGGCAGTGTCGATAAAAGGACGGCGGCTGTGATTAACGATCTGGTCGCTCGACTGGACACACCGACGGATTTTGGCACCTACCGTGTCAGCGGTCGCGTCATAAGTGCGCAAAGTGCGGCTGTTGATGGCCTTGCCGTTGTTGTTGTCGACAAAGGTGTCGGCGGCGACTTTGAACTGGGGAAGGCTACAACCGGTAAACGCGGTGCCTTCGAGATTGTGTTTGCCGGAGATCAGATCACCAAGCGCGGCAAGGATGCACCAGACCTTCAGGTGCAGGTGCGTTTGAATGACGATGTGGTTGCCGCTTCGGCGGTGGAATATGACGCCGGACCGGATTCCGAGCTTTCCGTGGTTCTGCCTGCTGAAAGTGCCGCAAAACTGTTGTCAGAACACGCCACACTGACCAAGGCGCTCTCTGGTCAGTTCAACGGTGCCTTGTCGAAACTTGAAGAAAGCGACACCCGTCAGGACATCACATATCTGGCCAATAAAACAGGTTGGGACGCGCGCGCCGTGGCACTGGCGTCGCTATCCCAACAGTTGTCTGACAAGACCGCTGGACGGCGTGGTCAACGCATCGACTCTGGCCTGTTCTATGCGCTTTTACGTGCAGGTGTTCCCGCCGATGACACCGCGGTTTTCCGCACGCCCCCTGCTAAAGTGGCGCAAATCTGGAAATCCGCGCTGGATGAAGGATTGATCGACGCCAAACTGGCGGATCAGATAGATGCCTCCCTTGCCCGATTTACCGAAGTTTCCGCGCGCGTGCGGCTGGATACGCCCCCTCCCGGGGCTTTGGCCGGAATGCAGCCTTTGCTTGCACTTTCGCTGACGCGGGATGACGAGCGTGAAACTTTTGCCGCGCTCCATGCGGCGCATGGTGATGATCTCGATACATTCTGGACCGAGGTAGAGGGTAAGTTGGGTCAGGACAAAGCCACCCGTTTGCAGACCGATGGCAAGCTTGCCTATCTGACGCTCAACAACTCCAAGCTGGTCGAACGCTTGCACCGTGACACCGATGGCGATGCGGACGGTACGTTGGGAGGCCTAGTGAAGGCGGGTTTTCATAAAGCCGATGCCTGGGCCGCGATCATGGATGATACCGACCCCGTGCCAGATGCAGTTCAGGGCCGGGATGCCGCCGAAAGACGCGCCAACTATGCAGAATTCATGGCCGCTCAGGTGCGGCTGTCTTTCCCGACTGCGGTTGTTGCGGAAATGGTCCGGGCGCAGGAGACGCCATTGGTCGATACCGGGTTGTCGAACAACGTTCATGAATTCCTCGCAAAACATGCCGATACCTTCCAGATAGGTCAGCAGCCCGTTGCGCGCTTTATTGCAAAAAATGCGCTGGACGAACCGCCAGAAGTAGTGCGCGAAATCTCACGCATTCAGCGGGTCTATCAGATCTCGCCCGACGACAGCAGTATGAATGCCATGCTGGCTGCAGGGTTGGATTCGGCCTATACGGTCGTGGCGCTGCCACAAGATGAGTTCCTGCGCGCCCACAAGGCCGTTCTGAACGAGGCCGTCGCGATGCAGATCTACCGCAAGGCTGAACAGGTCCATGGAGCGGTTCTGAATCTGGCCACCGCTTATATGACTCACCGGATGATGCCAGCGATCGGCCCCAGCGTGGGCGCTGCTGACGGGTTTTTGAACCCTACCCCGGGCGGGTCGGACAATTTTGGTGATGTGCTCGCATACTCCACATTAGAAGAGCTTTTCGGTTCGATGGATTATTGCGGATGCGAGCATTGCCGGTCAGTCCTCAGCCCCGCAGCCTATCTTGTCGATCTTCTGCTGTTTCTCGATCGCCCCGCGACTGAGATTCCGAACGGCTTCATCAATCCACTTGATGTGTTGCTTGATCGGCGGCCTGATATTCAACACCTGCCTCTGACTTGCGAAAACACTCTGACGCCTGTGCCATACATCGACTTGGTGAACGAGGTGCTGGAGCATTTCGTTGTCAACGGCATGTCTTTGGGTGGATATCAGGGTCATTCGACCGATGGTCAAACACCGCCTGAAGAGTTGCTGGCCAGTCCACAATTTGTGCGCGATGCCGCCTATGCCACGCTGGCCACCGCCCAGTTCCCCACCCCATTGCCGTTTGACCGTTCGTTGGAGGCACTGAAGGCCCTGTTCAATCGTTTCGACGCGCCTTTACATCGGGTTATGGCTGACTTGCGTTCGTCAGACGCGCTGGACGATGCACCGTACGGATGGCGCGACATCTGGCTGCAGCGCTTGAACATCTCGCGCGGTCTCAACGCCGTCTTGACCGAAAGCGTGGCGGTTGCCGGGTCAGCGCGACCCGATCTGACAGTGCGTTCGCTTTATGGTTTTGATGCGGGTGCCAGCGCAGCCGAAGTGCGTGATGGTTTGGAAAGCGTGCGCGACCTATGCCGCCGCACCGAGATCACGCCGGTTGATCTCGTGAACATCCTAGAGACCGAGTTCGTGAACCCCGGAGCCGCGCTGATCCCGAAGCTTGAGCATCTTGGCCTGGGCTTCGACGATATCCGGGCCTTCCGGGACGGCGCGATCAACTTCGCAGAACTACAAAGCCGGATGGCGGCAGGGGTCGAGCCTGAACGCTTTGGCGGTGATATCGAGGCATGGTTGCTTGATGACACTACTTTCGACCGGATCATGGGTCTGATCGTGCTTACAAATCCGCAAGACCCGTCGGATATGTGCGACCTAAGCGCGCTTGAACTGCGTCACCCAGACCCTGATCCGTTGTCCAACCGCCTTGAATGGAATGACTTTATCCGGATTAACCGGTTCGTCCGTCTGTGGCGTGTTCTGGAACTTAGCATTGCCGACACGGATGCTATCATCTCTGCGCTTTATCCGACGAACCAGATGCCGGACGGCGCCGACGCGCAGGTGGACCTGGCTCGCATGGACGCCGGCTTTGCCGAGCTCCTGCCACAGTTGGGCATCGCCATGTCGGCCCTTGATGCGCTGGAGCTAAGGCCCGAGGACGCGATGCGCCCGATCCTGGCCCTCTTTGGACCAATCAGCACCAATGGAACCGCCGCGCTATTCCGTGAAATGTTCCAGCGACCTGCTCGCGAAAACCCCGCCTTTGCCGAAGATGGTTTTGGCGGTGTGCTTACAGACCCTGCGGCCCTGTTGCTGCCCGAGGTTGAAACATTGCGCGCGGCCTTTTCATTGACGGGTCAAGAATTTAACCGGATCGTTGCTGTTTTGGGGTTCGATGACACGACACCCCTGACCATCGAGACGGTCAGCGCAATCTACCGTCGCGGCTGGTTGGCGCGCGCGCTTGAGCAAAGCGTGCCGGGATTGGAGCGTTTGCTGCAAGCCACCGGTCTTGACCCCTATGGCCCGCAAGATGCCACTGCACCCGCTCTGCTGACGGTTATCGATCTGGTGCATCGCCTGTCCGAGCTAGGCCTGTCGCTGGAAACTGCGCTGGCGCTGCTGTTGAACCATGACCCAAGTGGCCAGACGACACCGCCCGCAGAAAACATCACGACCCTGGCACGCGATCTGCGTGCAGGGTTTGCGGCGATCACCAATGACTTTGTTCTGGTGGACGATCCCGATGGCGGTATTGCCCGGTCCCACATGGCTCTGGTCTATGGGGCCGAAGCGACCGAGCAGTTCTTCGGATATCTGGAGGTCACATCCTCGGCCGAGGTTACCTATGACCATTCTGCCACTGCGCTAGAGCCGGCGATCCTGGCCGAGGCGCCCGATCAAATCGCTTATGACGATTTCCGCAAGGTTCTGGTTTTCAACGGGCTGATGTCGACCACTGTCAGAGATGCCCTGCAGGCCGTCGCCGGGACACCTGCTGCCTTCGCGCCAGCAATTGACGCTTTGTTCAACGCCAGCGAGGCACAATCACAGCCATTCTTCACCCGCTTCCCCGAGCTGCTCCCGCTTCACGACGCATACCGCAGCTCAACCGCGTCAAAGGCCGAGGCCTATCGTGCCCTGCTTGAAGGAATCCTGCCGCAGCTGATCTCAAGACGGAAACGCCAGGTGGCGCTGCAGCTTCTGGGTACCGCGATCGAAGTTGAGGCTGATCTGGCAGCTGTCCTGTTCGAAAAGGCCGAGGTTCTGCATGCGGCGACTGATCCAGCCAGCTCCGCGCTTGAGGATGCCCTGATGCTCGAATCCGGGGGTCTGAGTGCTGAAATCAGCGATGGTCCGGCCCACACTGCACCGCCTGCGCGGGTCGAAACCATATCTGGCGCGATTGATTTTGCCTCCACTGGAACAGTGCTGCCAGACAATCAAACCACACCAGGTTCTTCGATTTCGATCCAGTTACGGGGATATCTGGAAGCGCCTGAAAACGGATTCTTCAACATTGCTGTCGAAGCTGATGCGGGCGCGACCGTGACACTCAGCATCGCAGGCGAACCTGTTCCTCTGACCGAGGCGGGCGGCATATGGTCAAACACCAACGCGATCGAGCTTCGCGCAGGCACTTTGGTCGAAATCGCGCTGGGCGTGGCCAATGTGACCGACCGTCTGGCGTTGCGTTGGAGTGCACCGGGCCGAGGAACTGAGGTCATCGGCGCTTCGCATCTCTACCCGGCTGATCCGGTATCGCATCTGGGCGCGGCCTACCTCCGCACGCGCCGCATTGCACGGTTGTCCGAAACGCTGAAACTTGACGTCGCTGAGGTCTTGCACCTGACGACACATGGCGATTTGCAGATTGCGGGTGCGGCCTGGCCAAACAGCCTGCCCATCACCGGTACACCCGATGATCCGACCTCCGCCGCGCTGATGGGGGTGCTAACGGCCCACCTGCGCATGGCGCGATTAAAGGCGGCTTATGCCCCTGAAAATGCCCGGCTGGTTTCGATAGCCGAGAACCCAGCGGTCGCCATAGCCGACGCCGAGGCTGAGTTGTTCCAAGTCACGCGCTGGGATCCCGTGGATATCGCCGCCCTGTTGGTACATTTCGGACTCACCCCAGCCGATATTGGCGATCTGGCCGTTCTGGAGCGGCTTCATGACATCGCCGAATGGCTGACGGCACTTGGGATTCCGGCGACAGCGCTTATCGCTGCCGCAACACCCGCCCCAACCGGACCCATTGTGCGGAATTTCCGCGCCGCCCTTCGTGCGCGTTACAGCCCGGATGACTGGCTCAAAATCCTGCAACCGATCAATGACCGCCTGCGCAAGCGCCAGCGTGATGCATTGGTGGCGCATATCCTGCACGATCTGCGCGGGCGTCCGGATGCGGCGCATATCAACACGCCCGAAAAGTTGTTCGAATACTTCCTGATGGACGTGCAGATGGAGCCGTGCATGCTCACTTCGCGGGTTCGCCACGCATTGTCCTCGGTACAGATCTTTACCGAGCGCTGCCTGATGAACCTTGAACCCCGTGTGGCTGCATCCAGCCTCAGGTCGAAACACTGGGAATGGATGAAACGCTATCGCGTGTGGGAGGCAAACAGGAAAATCTTCCTGTACCCTGAAAACTGGATGGAGCCGGAATTGCGCGACGACCAGTCACCCTTCTTCCGTGAGGCGATGAGTGAATTGTTGCAGGGTGACATCACCGAGGAACGCGCAGCCACCTCGCTGATCGGGTATCTGCAGAAACTGGAAGAGGTCGCCAAGCTGGAAGTATGCGGCCTCTACCAGATCGAGGGCGATCCGGGTGCAGCAGACGATGTGCTGCACGTCATCGGGCGGACCGCCGGGGCCAAGCGCAGTTATTACCACCGAACCCGTGCCTACGGCTCGTGGAGCGCGTGGGAGAAAATCCCGCTGGATATCGAGGATAATCCGGTTATGCCGCTGGTCTGGAACAATCGTCTGTTCCTGTTCTGGATCAAGATGATGCCGGAAAACACGGCACAAGGAACACCCAACGCGGGATCAGGCCCGCTGGCCGAGGTTGAGGCGTCATCGTTGATGGATGTTGATGAACCCACCTTTGACGTCAAGGTCATGCTGAACTGGACCGAACGGGTGGATGGCGTGTGGCAACCGCCGCGCAGTTCGGATCCTGATGAGCCCCTGTTGCTGCGCGAAAACGTGCCAGCCCGAGAGATGCGCAATTTCCGTAAAGGCATCCGCCTGTCTTCATTCCCATGGACCAACGGGATGCGGATATCGATCTCGTACAAGGATTGGCTGGGCGTTTCGTTCTTTATGTACAACACGTTTAGCACACCCGATACGCGCTCACCCAAGAAGGCGCCGCATTTCTTGCCGAAACGTATTACGTCGACCGGGTCAAACCGCCTTACAGCGATCTATTCCAATGACGGGATCACGCATCGGTTGCTGTCCAATAAGGCGCCCGATCAGGCCACACAGCCGCATCACCCGACCAATGGAGAAGCCTGGGAGTCGCCGTTCTTCTATGCCGACCCGCGACATGTGTTCTACGTGTCCACGAAACAGCGGATCGTTGAAGTTGTGACTTGGCTTGATTTTGGCCGCGTGGCCGAGGTTGACCCGACAATCGATACCATGGTGCTGGCATTCGAGCCGCTTGCCGAGCAGCCCGACCGGATTGAACGGGTGACTGCAATCCCCGGCTTTGGCAGCGCCGACCTGAGCACTCTTCGTGCATTCGTGACCGAAGACGCCTTTGTCCATACAGCGCTGGGCACCGGTGGCACGGTCCGCTTTGGCGACCGCGACATCGGCCCGATGGGCAGCACCGTCCGCATGCGTCGCACTTGATCCGGAAAGGACTTTGATCATGGATACCAGCAAGATCAGCACTTACGGCTATCATCACCTGCTTGATCAGGACATTTTCGGCCCCCAGAAGATCAAGCTTATCAGCTATGAAAAACACTGGGACTACACGTTTGAAAACTTCTTCCACCCCTTCGTGTCGGAGTTGATCGAGCGTCTGAACATACAGGGTGTGCCCGGGATGTTGTCCCCGGAGTTTCACAAAAGCTTGCGCAAGTCATTCTTCAATTCCCTCTATTCCCCGCAGGAAACCGACAAGATCGACATCCATTCGTTCCCAAAGGAAATCGACACGCGGATGGGTGGGCCTTATGCCAACTACAATTGGGAACTGATGTTCCATGTGCCGCTGACCATTGCGGTGCACTTGTCCAAGACCCAACGTTTCGCCGAAGCGCAACGCTGGTTCCATCTGATTTTCGATCCGACCGAGAATGACCCCGATGTACCGGTGCCCACACGCTATTGGCGTTTCCTTGCCTTTCGCGAGGGCGAAGCCCAATCCATCGATACGTTGTTGACCCTGCTCAGCAAACCAAACGACGAATGCACTGACGCGGAGCTGGCCGAGAAAGAAGCGATCCTAAATGGGTATGAAGCGGTGCGAAACACCCCGTTTCAGCCCTTTGCAGTCGCGCGCACACGGACGATTTCATTCATGATGCACGTGGTGATGAAGTACCTCGACAATCTGATTGCCTGGGGTGACAACCTGTTCCAGCAATTCACGCGCGAAGCCATCATGGAAGCGCTGCAGATCTATGTGCTCGCCTCGAATTTACTGGGCGACAAGCCGCAGCGTTCACCTGCGGGTGGAACAACCACGCCACGCACCTTTGCGCAACTTCGGGCGCAAGGGCTTGATCCGATGGGCAATGCATTGGTCGAGCTTGAAGGCGCGTTCCCCTTCAATTTCACAACGCCAACAGGTGCGGGCACCAGCGACAGCGCTGCGCCGTTATTCGGTATGGCCCGCACGTTGTATTTCTGCATCCCGCATAATGAAAAGCTGCTGGGTTATTGGGATACGGTTGCCGACCGGCTGTTCAAAATCCGCAACTGTATGGATATCGAAGGGCAGGTTCGTCCGCTTGCCCTGTTCGACCCCCCGATCGATCCCGGAATGCTGGTCAAGGCGGCGGCGGCTGGGCTGGATATCGGATCTGTCGTTTCGGGTTTGAATCAACCGGTCAGCCCCGTCCGCTCGCGCGTGTTGATCGAGAAGGCGGCGGAATTGGCTGGTGAGGTCCGAAATATCGGGTCGGCCTTGCTGACCGCCTTGGAAAAACGCGACGCCGAGGCACTGGCCCTGTTGCGGCAAGGTCACGAAGTCAGCTTGCAGAAACTGCAGGTCGATCTTCGTTACCTTCAATGGAAAAACACCGAGGCAGCGACGCAAGCCCTGATAGGCAGTCGTGGCGCTGCGCTTGAGCGATTGAACTACTACAAGCGCCTGCTGGGTCAGGAGGCTGATCCAAATGCGCCTGAAACCCTTGAGTTGACCCGTCAAACCCTGACAAAGGCCAATTTTGATGAAGCGTATGAGGCGCTTGTTGCGCAATTTGACGTGCCGGTTCAGCGGCTGGAGTTTCCCGATCTTGAGCGTCCGGGCGATGGCGATGGCGCGCAGACGTCAGGCCAAACCGGGGACGGAGACCTTCACCTGTCGAAAAAAGAGAATGAAGAACTTAACATCCTGTTGCCAATAGCCCGGGACACAACGCTGGCCAAATCTGTGTTCCACTCGATCTCGGCAACCCTGACCCCGATCCCCGACCCGAAATTGGACCTGCATTATTGGGGCCTTGGCGGCACCATCGACTTTAAGGTGGGAACCGTGCTGTCCTCGGTCATGCGGATCGCGGGGGATGTTTCCGGGATGATCGCGGACTGGAACCGTGATCAGGCCGGGATGGCGGCCCGCACTGCCGCCTATGAACGTCGCGCCGATGAATGGATATTGCAGCACAATCTGGCGGCCCATGATGTGATGCAGATCGGGCGTCAGATCCTGACGTCGCTGATCGCGGAACAGGCGCAGCATCGCGAATATCTGAACGTCAAAAAGGCAATCCGTCTGACCGAACAGACCCGCGATTTACTGCAGGATAAATATACCAACGAAGAGCTCTATGGCTGGCTGCAAGGCGAGTTGTCAAAGCTGTATTACGAGTACTACCGCTTTGCCTTCGATACCGCGCGACGCGCCGAGCAGACCATGAAAGCCGAACTGATGCGGCCCGAGCTGGATAAGAAAACTCTGGTGCAGTTCAACTATTGGGATGGCGGTCGCAAGGGGCTTCTTTCAGGCGAGGCGCTGCTGCTGGATGTCAAGCGGATGGAGCTTGCGTATCACGAGCACAATCGCAACGAATACGAGCTGACCAAACATGTCAGCCTGCTACAAATCGATCCGCTGGCCCTGGTCAATCTGCGAAGAACAGGTCGGTGTACCTTTAAAATCCCCGAGGCCCAGTTCGATCTGGATGGGCCGGGCCATTACTTCCGCCGGATCAAGAGTGTTGCGCTCAGCCTGCCCTGTGTTTCCGGGCCCTATATAGGAACCCATGCGAAACTTGTGCATCTCAAGAGCAGCATCCGGCAACGACCGGATATCGGGGATGGCTATGTTCGCACGGGCCCCGAAGACGACCGTTTCGCCGATATACACAGCGCCGAAAGCAATGTGTTCAGTGCGGCGCAAATGGAAACCGGTCAGTTCGAGGGCATGCCTGATGATCGCTATCTACCATTCGAAAATGTGGGCGCAGTCAGCGAATGGCGGCTAGAGCTGCCGGCGGACCCAACGCAGGGCGATCCGCAACAGTTCGACTATGACACGATCTCGGACGTCGTCTTGCACCTGCGTTACACTGCGCGGGATGGAGGTGGACCCGTGCGCAATGCGGCAGTTGACCACCTGAAGTCCGACATTGCGGCAGACGGGACTGTGGGCAACGTGCGGCTATTCTCACTGCGGCACGAGTTCCCGACAGAATGGGCACGCTTCCGCCGCGAAACACCCGCTGCGGGTGGGCGTCACGAGCTGCGGCTGACACTCCGACCCGAGCACTATCCCTATTGGTCGGCTGGTCGCCTCACGACGCTCAAACGGTGCGATCTTTTTGCTGAAAGCAGTCTGGATGCTGCTCCGGCAACAATCACGGTGTCTGATCGTTCTGATACCAGCGACGGAGGTGTGGTTCAGGACACATTGACCCGCCGTCCGGAACTGGGCGATCTGGCGGTTGGTCAGTTGGCGACGGTTCCGTTGCCCGCAGGCCCAACGGGTGAGATCGTGCTGTTTTTCGACACCGCAGAGTTCGAGGATATGCTGATGACTGTAACGTGGGGTGGTTGACGATCCTCAGCCATATAGGAACGTCAAGGATGGCGCGGACCATCCGGTGTGATCATCCAGTTTGATAGGGTCTTGTCCATTTTCCGCATCCGGTGACGCAACATGTCGCGTGTCATGCGCGCCAATGTGGCGGCGTGTTCAGGATGTTCTGCCACGTTCTCCATCTCACCCTGCCCTTCACCGTCAAACAGCATGGGCGGAAGATCAGCCGCAAACTCAACCAATGTAAACCGATTGTCGCGCAGGATGCTCAGGCAGCTGTCCTCTAACCCCGTTTCCAGTTCGCGTTGCCAGCGGGTTGGGTTCAGCGGATCAGCGAAGTCCAACTCCGAGAATGAATAGCGGCGCCAGTCAGCCGGGGTTGAGGATTCACTCTGAAGGAAGGGCAACAGCGAATGCCCATTCATGGAATCCGGTATTGTCTGCCCGATCCATTCGAGAATCGTCGGAACGATATCAATCGATTCCGTGGGTGCCTCGACCCGTTTGCCACGGGCTCCATCGGGCATGCGCACGATCAAGGGTGTATGATAGGCCGCATCATAAACCGACATCTTACCCCAACTGTGTCGATCCCCCAGCATCTCGCCATGATCTGCGGTGACCACCAGCAACGTGTTGTCGTACTGCCCTGTCTCTTTCAAAAACGAAACCACGCGGCCGATATGATGATCTACCTCCGTGGCAAGACCCAGATAGATCGAGCGCAGCGTCTGCACTACCTCGTCCGTCGGCTCAAGGTCCGGGAAGCCTTCAACAAATCCGGCAACCGTGCTGTTGGCCCGTGCCGGAGCGAAAAACGGATGCAACGCCTCTTCGGCCTCGGCGGTTGGTAACCGCGATGGCAATGGTAGCGAGGCAGGGTCATACATTCGGTTATATGGTGCCGGGGCTACCAGCGGTGGATGCGGGCGAATGTAGGTCAGATGTGCAAACCATCCCCGGTCATCATCCGCATAGGCCGGCATGGTTTCCAGAAACCGATCGGTTAGAAAGGCGGTATCGCTATCCTCGGCTGCGTAGAAGGCCGGGTCATTCAGTGCAGGCTGGCCGCCATCGGGTGCGACAGGTTTGAACACGTCAATGTAGTTTTCGAACTCATATCCACGGTTTTTCAGATGAGAACGCCATGGGAATGACATCTCTAACCGCATTTCCAGCATTTCCTGAAAACCGGCCATGTGGAATTCATATGACCTGAGCGCCGGGTCTTTGGCATCAAACACGCGCGGGTCCTGTGATGTGTCGGTATATCCAAACAGCATCGGCAGATACCCTGCCTTGCGCATCTCGCTGGCGATGGTCGGTGCATCGTGGCGCAGGGGTGTGCCGTTTCGTACCGACCGGTGGTTCATCGCGTATTGCCCGGTCAGCAATGAGGCGCGCGATGGCCCGCAGGGGTTGGTAACGGAAAAGTGCCGCGTGAAAGAAACACTGTCCTCCATCAATGCGCGCATGTGAGGCAGGTCAACATGGGCCTCCAATGCCCCAAACAAACAATCCGCCCGCATCTGGTCGGTAATGATAAACAGGACGTTGTGTTTGTCTGTCATATCCCGGTGCTCCTGATCGCTGAACCGAATCCTTGGCCCTGCGCGTGTATTCCTGCCAAAACTACGCGGCGGTATTGCCTGCTTTGCCTCGGAATGGCGATACCCACCGCTCAAAAATCCACAAACGAAACCGCTAATCAACCAAAAACGGAATAATTTGGTTGAATAAGTTGTTTTTTGTGGGTTAATGTTGCTGTACTGTGTGGGGTTTTGTGACGTTGATGCTTAAAAGATGTTGCGTAATGCAGCATCGCAGAGTGACGATACAACCGGAACACCCATGTGCAATGGCGATCCGTTAGTCATCCAGTTTACCTGTACCATGACGGCGTCTCTGAATACTGCTTAAGGCATTGCAATGAGGGACAAAAACAGATGCTAACCCCACCAAATACCGTTGCAACGCCCGAAGGTACGTCAGATATCGCGGTTCACGCCGCCGAAATCGCCAATATCGCCGCGCAGGCTGCGCGCGGGTACTTTCGGGGACGTTTGGGGGTTGAGTTCAAGGCGGACGAAAGCCCGGTCACACAGGCGGACAAGGGTGTCGAGGCCGTTGTGCGACAATATTTGGCTGAGAACTTTCCAGATGACGGTATCTTTGGCGAAGAGCAGGGGTTCGAAGGTCAGGATCGGCAGAATGTCTGGATTGTAGATCCCATTGACGGCACCCGGTCATTCCTGTCGGGGCATCCGTTGTTTGGGTTCCTGTTGGGATATCTCACGAATGGTGTTCCCCGATTGGGGGTCATCGGCATGCCTGCCCTGAACGAATTTCTGATCGGCATGAAAGGTCAAGGGGCCACACTGAATGGCAAGCCTGTCTCGGTCAGCGTTACACGCCAATTGAGCGACGCAGTTTTTTTCGTCAACGAAGGCGACAAGATTTACCGGGATCATCCGGCCCTGTTTGATCGGTTGATGAATTCGGGACAGACCCGACGCTTTGCCTATGACTGCTACCCGCATGCACTGCTTGCGATGGGCCATGTTGATGCGGTCATCGATTATGATCTGCAGCCTTATGACTATCTGCCGGTTTCCGCCGTAGTTGAAGCTGCGGGCGGGATCATGAGCGATTGGGAGGGTAAGCCGCTAGGTCTGAACTCCGACGGCCGAGTCATATCGGCGGCCACGCCGCAACTGCATTCCGAGCTGCTTGATCTGGTGAACGGATAACGGAATGGCGATTGTCAGTTTCCTCATAAGTCTGGCTGGTGCAACGATGCTGCTGCTCTACGCTGTGCGCATGGTGCGCACGGGCATCGAGCGTAGCTATGGTGCATCGTTTCAGCGGGTGATGACGGGGCAGCGCAGCTATGCGCAGGCCTCGATGGTAGGGCTTACAATGGCCGTCGTCTTGCAAAGCTCGGCCGCGGTTGCATTGCTGACCTCCGGATTTGCGGCGGGCGGGATGTTGGCCTTTCCGACCGGGCTCGCGATGGTTCTGGGTGGCGATCTCGGCTCGGCGCTGATCATTCAGGTTCTGTCCTTCAAACTGGATTGGTTGGTGCCGCTACTGCTTGCGGTCGGCGGCTATCTGTTCGTCAAGACAGAGGCCAAGAAACCGCGCCAGTTGGGCCGTATTCTGATGGGTGTCGCATTCATCCTGATCTCACTGCGTTTTCTCCGCGAGGCGATGGACCCAATCCGTGACAGCGCCTTTCTACCCGCCATCGCCGAGTATCTTGCGCGTGATTACATCACAGCGTTCCTAGTCGGTGGAGCGCTGGCCTTTGTCATGCATTCTTCGGTCGCTGCGATCTTGATGTGTGTGACCCTGGTGCAAATCGGGGCGATCCCGTTTGCCGCCGGGCTCTCACTGGTGTTGGGTGCTAATTTCGGGTCCGCCTTCATCCCGGTTTGGCTGACACGCGGCATGGCCCTGTCTGCAAGGCGCATTCCCTTCGCTAACCTGGCGTTGCGGGGCAGTTGGTCAATTGTCTCGCTGTTTGCTGCCAACCTGGCGCTGCGAACCGGAGTATTGGGCGATCTGCAAGGCGGGCAGATGCTGGTGAATGCACATCTGATTTTCAACGCCTCGCTTTTGGTTCTGGCACTGCCGTTCTGCGGCATGCTGCGCGCGCCATTCGAAAAACTGCTGCCCGATCCGAAAAGTCCTGAAAGCAGCGCGCAGCCCGGGCAACCGATCAGCGCACTTGATCTCGACTCCCTCAGCAGACCCAATCAGGCCCTGTCTAACCTCAAACGCGAGCTTCTGCGGATGAGCGACATGGTTGGCTCGATGTTCCGGCCTGCGCTGGAGCTTTATCGCAGCGGCGACAAGGAGCAGATCCGGGCCATTCGGGACATGGATACTGATGTGAACGATTGCCTTTCTGGTATCCGGCAATATGTGGCGGCTATCCCCGCTGATGCGTTCGGCAAGGAAAATGCCAAGATTGCGCGGGACCTAATGGAATATGCCATTCGCCTGGAAACCGCGGGCGACGTGGTGGCCAAACGCCTGACGGCATTGGCGGATGACATGCGCAAAAAGGGGGCCGCGTTCTCGAAAGAAGGTTGGTCAGAGCTGGTCGAAATGCACGAGGGGATTGTGGCCAACCTGAAACTGGCCTCGAACGTGCTGATCTCGGACGATCTGGAAAGCGCGCGTCTGCTGAGCCTTGAGAAGACCGAAATCAAACGGGCCGAGCGTGACAGCCGCAAACGTCACCTAAAGCGTCTGCAACATGGCAGTGCGGAGAGCTTTGAAACCAGTGACATCCACCTCGAAACCCTGCGCGCCTTTCGCGAATTCAACAGCCATATCGCGGCGGTTGCCTATCCGATCTTGTATCGCAATGGGCAGTTGCTTGAAACCCGCCTGATCGAAGAAATGCCGCAGATGGAACAGGATGCGGATACCGAGGTCAAAGGATGACCGGATCGGTCGAAATCCTGAACCAGGCGGGCGTTGGGCGCGTCGTTCTGCTGTGTGAACATGCAAGCAACCGCATTCCGGCAGAGTTTGATGATTTGGGGTTGTCCGCATCCGCGCGCGTCAGCCATGCTGCTTGGGATCCGGGCGCAATGGCGCTGACACGGGCGCTGTCGACAGCGCTTGATGCTCCGGTCGTGGCCTCGACCGTCTCGCGATTGGTCTATGATTGCAACCGTCCGCCCGAGGCTGCAAGCGCAATGCCCGAGAAATCAGAACTGATCGAAGTGCCGGGCAATGTGGGCCTCGATCAATCGCAACGCGATGCACGTACCCAGGCAGTGTATGCCCCGTTCTGCCAGGCTGTAGCACAGGTTCTGGATGCGCGCGGTCCGGATACAGTCGTTGTGACTATTCACTCCTTCACGCCAGTCTATTTTGGTAAGCCGCGCGCGGTTGAACTTGGACTTCTCCATGACGAGGACAGCCGTCTGGTCGATGCCATGCTGGATCATATGGATCAGATCCCGCATCGCCGCACGGAACGTAATCAGCCCTATGGCCCCGCTGACGGTGTAACGCATTCGCTCCGTCTTCATGCGCTGAGCCGGGGGCTGGCCAGTGTGATGATCGAAGTACGCAATGATCTTTTGGGCAATGAAATACAGGTTGCCAACATGTCCCGGGACATACTGGCGCTGCTTGAACCGGCGCTGAACGGTATCACGATCAGGGAGGACGCATCGTGAGCGCGACACTGACATTTGAGCATTTGAAGGCTGAGGTTTCGTCTGGCGAGATTGATACGGTATTGGTTTGTCTGGTTGACATGCAGGGCCGTTTGATGG
>NZ_JBQFPH010000008.1:0-102824 GCF_056534365.1 Ruegeria sp. D6
AAAAACCTCAGATGCCCCCAGTCTCTCCCGAGCGTCTCCGCAGCTTCCACCGCGTCCCAGCACCTCAGCAGCGCCGGTGAAGGGCGTTCTATGCCTTACGCATTCAACGCGCAAGTGGAAAATTCAAGAATATCGCAAAAAACTTCAAATTCATTTTTTAAGCAATAGTTTCAAATAGTTGAGCGGCACTCACCTCATAGAAATCGGCGAAAATCATCCTTCAAGCACACCAGATATACCGCCTAGGTTTCAGTGCTTGTTGGTTCAAACCCAACATATAGTGAGAACACTACAGTCACCCACAAGACCATACCGACTCGACGGCAATCAGCGATTCATTTCCAATCCCGGAATCGCACCCGATATCGGCGCCGCCAGGCGCAATGCAAGTTGGCCTTACAGGGCCTTGCGCATTGTCTATGGATAGGCTCAGGTCTTTTCAAAGCAAACCCGATACGCCTGTGACCTTGATATGACGAATGACATTAAGTTTCCCTTGCTGCGAACCGTTGGATTTGACGGTCTCTTGGTGATCTTTGCGCAAACCATGTCCGAGCCGTCGAACCGCGCCGCCCTGGCGTTTCGGGGCGCAGTCGAGGCGCAGCAGATTGACGGCGTGCTTGAGACTTCGGCCTCGCTGGCATCTGCATTTATAAGGTTTGATCCATTAAGCCTGTCGCATCATGACATCGAAGAGTTACTGCGGGCTATGCTGGTCAGTCGCGATTGGTACGCTGCACCTTTGCCTGCGGGGCGACGATTCTGGAAAGTGCCGACGGTCTACGGTTCCGATCTTGCGCCACAGCTAGAAGACGCGGCATTGGCAGCAGGGTTGTCACCAGCGGACGCCATTGATCGTCTCAGCCAATCGCGTGTGCGGGTTTTAACCATCGGATTTGCGCCGGGCCAACCTTATCTCGGGCCACTCGGACCCGAATTCAACATTCCACGCCTGAAAGAGCTGACGCCGATGGTACCTGAAGGGGCGTTGGTTTTGGCAATTTCGCAATTTGTCCTGTTCTCGGGGCCAACCCCAACCGGATGGCGTCATGTTGGACAAACCACGTTTCGTTGCTTTCGTCCGGACATGGAGCAAAGTTTTGCCCTCAACCCCGGTGATGAGATGCAGTTCATCTCAGTCTCGCGCGAAGAGCTTGAGGATATCCGTACAACCTGCACTGATGGCTCTGGAAGTGCGAGTTGCGAGGAGATCAAGACATGACGCTGATCGTCCACCGCATCGGCCCGGCTTGCACGGTTCAGGATCAAGGGCGCACCGGGTATCTGGATCAAGGCCTGTCGCGTTCGGGTGCCGCAGATATAGTGGCACTTTATGAAGGGGCCGCGTTGCTTGGTAATACCCCAACGAGCGCCGCCCTCGAAATGGCGGGGATGGGTGGCGAGTTTGAGGCAACCGCACCAACCGCCATCGCGCTGACCGGCGCACCGATGCAGGCCAGTATCGATGGCAGCGCCGTCTTGTGGAATGCCTCGCATCAGATGGAGGCTGGGCAGCGGCTGGTAGTCGGGTCGGTGCTGCAGGGCAGTTACGGGTATCTGAATCTGGGTGGCGGGATCGGGACCGACATGACGCTCGGCTCACGCGCGGCCCATCTGACCGCAAGGATCGGGCGCGCCGTTCAAGCGGGTGATCACCTGCCTTCGACGGAAACCGGCAAGACCGGCCTGAAGCTGCGTTCGGAGGATCGGTTTTCGGGTGGGACGTTGCGGGTTGTGGCCAGCTTTCAAACTGCACTGTTCGATGACGAGACGCTGGCACGGTTTACGCAAACGACATTCCGCCGCGGCGCCCGAGCCAACCGGATGGGCATGCAGCTGGATAGTGAAGGTGACGGCTTCGCGGCCAAGGGTCAGTTGAACATACTGTCCGAAGTCATAACCCCCGGCGATATACAGATGACCGGCACCGGTGCGCCCTTCATCCTACTGCCCGAGTGCCAGACCACCGGAGGTTACCCGCGCATCGCAACCGTTCTGCCCTGTGATCTGCCCCGCGCTGCACAGACCCCGGCGGGAGGCGAGGTGCGCTTCGAATTCGTAACACTGGAACAAGCCATCGCGCTGCAAGCCGCATTTAAGGCCGACCTTGCCCGCCTGCCCGCCCGTGTTGAACCCTTGGTCCGCGATCCGCATGACATCCCGGACCTCCTGTCCTACCAACTGATCAGCGGAATGATCTCTGCCACCGAATAAGGAGTTATTGCGATGCCGAGCGTCGATCTGAATGCCGATATGGGCGAAAGCTTTGGCCCGTGGAAGATGGGTGACGATGAAAGCCTTCTGAAGATCATCACATCAGCCAATATCGCCTGTGGCTTTCATGCGGGTGACCCTGATGTGATGGCCAAGACCATGGCTCTGGCAGCCCAGAACGGTGTGGGCATCGGTGCGCATCCCGGTTTTCCTGATCTGCAGGGATTTGGGCGTCGAAACATGAAAGTGCCCCATGACAGTTTGCGCAATCTGGTACGCTATCAACTGGGATCGGCAATCGGCATGGCCAAGGCGGTGGGCACTGAAGTACGGCACCTGAAATTGCACGGGGCGCTGGCCAACATGTGTTCGGTCGATATCGATATGGCGCGGGCCTGTTATCAGGGTGCATTGGACGTGGACCCGGACATCATCATCATGGTGCTGGCGGTCACCAAACAAGAAGAAGCGGTGCGCGAGCTGGGCTGCAAATGGGTGGGCGAGATTTTTGCCGACCGTGCCTATAACGACGATGGCACTTTGGTGGATCGGTCACTGCCGGGAGCCGTGATCCATGATCCGGCGCTGGCCGGACCACGTATTCTGGAAATGGTGAAGGAAGGCGCCATCATCACCAAATCCGGCAAACGCCTTGAGACCTCAATCGATACGATCTGCCTGCATGGTGATGGCCCGACGGCAGTTCAGATCGCGCACTCGGTGCGCGAGAACCTGATCGCGGGCGGAGTCGAGGTCACAAAATTCATCCGTTAGAGCGTCATGTTATTTACCTGAAACTGCGCTTATCCTTGATCGATCATTCGCCTGCTCGGATATATCTCAGCTTCAATGGCCGTGTTTAGATGCACAAGCATGCTATTTCATTCAGAAAGTGCGTTCTTACTTGCCCCCGCGAACATGGCTACTAATGTTGACCAACATTCCCTGAATGTCCCGGATGCATTAAATCTTCGATCGAGGTGGCGGTGAAAACAGTTGGATTTCTGTGGCTTGGCAATGAACTGCCATGGTTCAACAAAGTCGCGATCAAAACATTTCAGGAAATCGGGCATCCCGTAGAACTGTTCTGCGAGGAGTCGCTGCGCGAAACCGAGAGCGACCTTCCGCTCCGAGACTATCGGGAGGTTTTGGATTCGCAGATTCTGACCAAGCTTGGCACGACTCCTCGTGTGGCATCCGACATATTCAGGCTCATTCTAATGCGGGACACTAATTATATCTGGGCAGATTGCGATTGCGTGGCGCTTCAGCCCCTGCCGGATACGGATATCATTCTTGCCAGGACGGACGCGGAATCGAAGCTATTGAACAACAATATTCTGCGAGTCCCCTCGGAGTCTCAGGAATTGTCAGAACTGCTTGAGATTGCTCTGGACCCCGAGGCTATTCCCGATTGGGTTCCACCGCGCCGCGCCAAAAAGGCAAGACAATTCTCTGGCCGCGAACGCCGCGAAATTGTGACCAGCAGACAGACTACATTCGGGCCCGATCTTCTTAATCATGTTTTCCAGAAATCCGATAATATCGATAAAGCCTTCAGCCACGAGGTTTTCAATCCGATTGGGAACACCAAAGGCTACATGCTTTTCTCTGAAGGGATATCGATAGGCGACGTATCGACTCCCAAAACCTGTGTGACGCATTTCTATCAGGCCAATGTGAGACGTTTCTTTCACGCAAACGGACCACAGAAAGGCACAGTTCTTGGCGACTTAGCCTTCAAGTACGGGATTACTGCCGATTAGGCGTGCCCGACCCGAAGTTCACATTCGCACGTGTAAACCAAGCATTCCATCTGATGCTTCTCTGAACAGGCTGTTGCCCAAGCAAAGCTTTGCGCCTAGCATCGCGGCAAGTGCATGATCTGACTACCACAAATCCAAGCAACGCGCCGCAAGGAGGTGAGCCTATGTCTTTTGATCTGATGTCCTACCAGCCAAGGGGCGACAAGAAGAACTCGGACTTCTTCACCGAATATCTTCCCAGGATTTACGAGCGCCGCATCAGCTCGGGCATTGCGGATCAGGTCGGTGCGATGCGGGCCATTGTCATTCAGGTCGAGACAGATGCGCTGTTTGACACGCTGGTCGAGCTTTATGTGATGACCCCCTATCGCCACACCGCAAGCTATTTGGGACAGACACACAAGTTCTCGGTGATGCATTCACATGCCGATTATCCGGCGCTGATCCTGATGGCTCCGCTCAGCCCGGCATTCGAGGATTTCATCCCGCGTATCAATCGTATGTACCCGCTGGCGCGCGGTAAGCCGCAGACGCGATATGTAGGTGAGATTTACGGTGCCACCGACCTGAAGGCGCTGACTGGATCGCTGGAGGATCAGAACATTCGGTTCGAATATTCTGGGGACACCGAAAATCCGTTCTACACGCTGGAAGGATACCGCTTTACGACGCCATCGGATTTCACGTGCAATCGCGTCGGCTATTCCACGCTGGATTTCAACGACACAGACAGTTTGGGGTTAGGCGACCGTGTTTTGCTGAGCGATGTGGAACAAGCCAAGCTGGATCAGGCCGCTGCGTTTGGGACGGATAGCAAAATCGCACCCCTGATGCTGGGGATCGACCATCTGGCGACACGCATTCTGGCCGGGGAACGTGAGGACGCGATCCTCGAATTTCTGACAATGGTGCCTTATTACTTCTGGGGGGCGTACAACATCTTCGACATGAACTCGTCGACCAATGTGAATCGCAATGCCAATGTGGACGACGACAAGAAATCCCCTGCCAAGGTCTTTACTGCTAACAACACGCCGTCGTTCGTGAACTCTTTCGAGCAATTACCGATGCCAACCGAGGATTTCGTGCGTAATTTCGGACGACGCTTGCACCACATGGCGGTTGAAATCCAGGACGGCGACCATGGCGCGGGTGAGAAAAATGTCGATTTCGTGGTCAACACTCTTAAAGACAAGGGCGTTCCGTTCCTGGCCCATGTGGTCGGGGAATGCAAAGATGATCCGAACCTGAAACAGATCTTCTCAAAGCACTCGAAACACACGCTGCTGATCACCGAATACATCGAACGTTGTCATCACTACGACGGTTTCTTCACCAAGGATAACGTTGCAGCCTTAACTGCGGCGGCCGGGCAAGATGAACAGTACAAGCACGGCCACGTCTTCGATTGATTTGCCAAAAAAAATAGGCTGCGAGGTCATCGCAGCCCAGGCCCATCCAGGAGAGAATGCCGGGTCTTATGACGGCCCGATCATGAAACACGTGACATTGCGCGCCTGTAACCGACGACAGGCCAGATCAGCCTGTTCGCGGGTCATGCCCTGAAATGTCGCGTCAAACCCACGCGAGCTTTGATTCACCTTACGCAAAGTGCCTTCCAAAGAGGTCATTTCCGACAGCGCAGTTTTCAACAGAACCTTCTCGGCCTCATACCGTGTGGTGTAGCGGCCAACATTGACGCCCCAAAGGTGACCGCCGGAAGTGGACAAGCGGGTCACAACTTCGGGTTCAGGCTCGGGCTGTTTGGCCGGTTCGACCGAGGCCAGCACCACGTTTTCGGAAGGCTTGGCGCCATCCGACGGTGCTATGTCTGCTGCTGCAATCGCAGCAGCGATTCCGTCCTGAATCCGGGTGTTGTCTTTTTCAGCCGTTGCGGCGACCGACCCCGCGACCTGAACCGTTTCGCTCGCCACTGGGCGCAACACCGGGCGCAGGCTCTTTTTCGGCGGGCCCGCTTGGGCGACCACTTGTGCACTACCAAGACCTGCATTCCCTGCATAGGCCGGGCGGGCGGGCTTACGGATTGGCGCACGCGAGGGGGCACGGCGGAAACCCATATCCAAAAGCTCGGCCACCCGGGCGTTGCGCGATGCACCTGATTTGCCACCGAAGACCGTCGCGATGATACGTTCATCCTTGCGCTTGGCCGAAGCAACCAGATTAAACCCTGCAGCGCGGGTATAGCCGGTCTTGATCCCATCGGCGCCCCGATAGGCTGCCAAAAGGCGGCGGTTGGTGTTCGGTACAGTCTTGATCCCGGCATTCGTCGATTGGCGCGAGAACAGGTTGTAGTACTGCGGGTAATCATACAGCAGGTGACGGCCCAGCGTGGTCATATCCCGCGCGGTCGACAAATGCCCCGACTCGGTCAGACCATGGGCATTCTTGAAGGTGGTCCGGCTCATCCCCATCGCTTTGGCGGTGCGGGTCATGCGACGAGCAAACGCCGCCTCGGACCCGCTGAGGGCGATGCCGATCGCGGTTGCCGCGTCATTGGCGGATTTCACCGCCGCCGCCCGGATCAGATAGCGAAACGCGATTCGCTGCCCAGTGCGCAAACCCAGCTTCGAGGGCGGCTCAGCCGCTGCCGCCTTGGTGATGCGCACCTGAGTGTCCAACGTGATCTCACCATTCCGCACGGCCTCAAACGCAATATACAGCGTCATCATCTTGGTCAGAGATGCCGGATGCAACCGCGTGTCGGCATTGCGGGAATGCAGCACTTCTCCGGTGCGTGCGTCGATCACCATGGCCGCGTAAGGGGCCGCCATGCCCTGAAGTGGTGCAAATGAAAGCAGCCACAGAAATGCTATAAGTAATAAGCCCATTCGGGCCGGAACTGTCCGCCGAATCTGCACGATCTTTGCCTCTGTCTGCCTCGCGCCGCCGGGTTTTCCCGGTCAGCAATTTTTATTTTGATATTCCTCAGGCTAACACAGGGACGGGTTTAAAGAAACTGAAAGCTGCGTTTGAGTGGATCATATGCACGATCAGATTCACGCTACATATGGTGTTTCATGCGCGCCCGGACACCATACCGGCGATTGTGCCGAATTTCAGGCAAGCCGTGTCATCGAATTTTTTGTGACTGATGTCAAACGGCAACAGGTCAGGAAATCTGATCAATCAAAGCTGAAAGATCACCCAAATCCTTCAACTCGCGGAACCGTGGGTTGGAAGTTGGGACCTCGGCCTGCTCGACCTCCCATACCAACCCGTGCGGGACATGCACGCCCCAGCACCCGGCTTCGATTGGGGCCACCACGTCAGAACGCATCGAGTTTCCGATCATCATCGAAGCGTCGGGTCCATCACCGTACTGGTCAAAAATCATCGCATAGGTCGCCGCCGTTTTTTCACTCACGATCTCGACGCCATCGAACAGCTCACCCAATCCGGATTGCGCCAGCTTACGCTCCTGATCGATCAGGTCGCCCTTGGTGATCAGCAGAACCTTATGCGTCTCGGCCACCGCCTCGATGGCCTCGCGCGCATGGGGGAGCAGTTCGATGGGATGTGCCAGCATCTCCTGCCCCGCTTCAACAAGTTGGCGGATGACGCGCGCCGGTACGCGATCTTCCGTCACCTCAATCGCTGTCTCGATCATCGACAGGGTAAAGCCCTTGATGCCATACCCATAGTGCTGGATGTTGCGCTTTTCGGCGGCAAGTAGACGTTCCATCAGGTGATCGTGATCGGCGTGATCGGCCAGCAATTCGGCAAAATATGCCTGAGTCAGCTGGAAGAAACGCTCGTTATGCCAAAGGGTATCGTCTGCATCGAACCCGATTGTTGTCAGCTTGTCCCGCATCGCATTTCCGTCCGGTTGCTCTTTTCTCTGGCCACCGTGACGTTATATAAGCCGGGAAACAATTCGTAGTGTTAATCGAGATTCTCTTACAGCAATGCGCAAACACCAGTGGATCATGTCTGAAAAGGACGACGAAGACGACGACACGTCGGTCCTGGTGCAAACGCGCCCCAAGACCAAGCGGCCGCCGCTGTATAAGGTGTTGTTGCTGAATGACGATTACACGCCGATGGAGTTCGTGGTGCATGTGCTGGAACGGTTCTTCGGCATGACCCATGCGCAAGCGTTTGAAATCATGCTGACCGTCCACAAGAAAGGTGTCGCCGTGGTTGGCGTGTTCAGCCATGAGATTGCCGAGACCAAGGTCGGGCAAGTCATGGATTTCGCGCGCAGGCATCAGCACCCGCTGCAATGCACCATGGAACGCGAAGAATAACGCGCGGCCATGTCCTCTCGCCTTGATCTAGCCTTGAACAGCGGGCTCAGCCTGTCGCAATCGCTGACTGTTTTGGCGCCTACCCCGGACCACGATTTGTCGGACCTTCCGCGCGAGGCGCAGATGGTGCAGCCGTTCAAACCGTTCCACGATCACTTTGCCACGCAGGGCTTTGTCGCAACGCCCAATAGTGACGCGCCTTGCCAGGATGCGGTCGTGTTTCTACCGCGCGCCAAGGCGCTGGCCCGGGCGCTGATCCATCAGGCCTGCAGCCGCGCCAGCGGGGTCATCGTGGTGGACGGGGCCAAAACCGATGGCGTCGACAGTTTGCTGAAAGACATCCGCAAGCGGGTCGCGATCGAGGGTCCAATCTCGAAGGCACATGGCAAGATTTTCTGGTTTCAGTCTGATGCGGACGCCTTTGCCGACTGGGCTGCGCCTGAAAACCAAATGGTTGACGGCTTCCATACCGCGCCCGGTGTGTTTTCCGCCGATGGTATCGATCCTGCCTCGGCCCTGCTGCTGAAGTCTCTGCCAACCAAGCGCGGCACGCGCATCGCTGATCTGGGTGCAGGTTGGGGCTTTCTGTCCGCAAAGCTGATCGACGACACCTTGCGCAGCCTGCATCTGGTTGAGGCCGACCACACCGCCCTTACTTGTGCCCGCGCCAACGTCACCGACCCCCGTGCGCAGTTCCACTGGGCCGACGCCACCAAATGGAGCACGCCCGAGCCGCTGGACATGGTGATCATGAATCCGCCCTTTCACACCTCGCGCAGCGCCGACCCGACATTGGGCCAGGGCTTTATCACCAGTGCTGCACGCAACCTCACCCGCAACGGTCAACTCTGGATGGTTGCAAATCGCCACCTGCCTTACGAGGCCACGCTGGCCGAGGCTTTCGCCCGTGTTGACGAAGTGGCAGGAGACAACCGCTTCAAGGTTTTCCATGCCTCTCGCCCTCGGGGCTGAGGCCCGCTAACCTGCGCCAGAACTCAGGAGGATTCGCATGTCCTTTTCCATCGCGGGCAAGACCGCAATCGTCACCGGGGGTGCCAACGGCATCGGACTGGCCATCGGACGGCACTTTGCCGATGCAGGCGCCAATGTCATGTTCGCCGATATGGATGAAAAGCGCCTGTCCGATGAGCTGGGCGAACAGGCGGATGACAGCAACATCCGTTATTTCGCCGGCGACCTGCGTGAAAAGCTGACCATCGCCAATCTGCTTTCGGCCACGCTGGATGCGTTTGATCAGGTTGATATCCTGATCAATGGTGCGCGGCAGGTGATCCCGTCGGACCCGCTGGACACCGATGACGATTCCGTGCGCACATTGCTGAACCAGAACCTGATGCCCGCGCTGCGACTGAGCCAACTAGTGGCTAAGCGATTTATCAAACAGGCTGATGGAGACGATGAGAACCCTGCCGGGTCAATCATCAACCTGTCCTCGATTGCCGCACGCCGCACCCATCCCGATCTGATGGCCTATTCCGTTTCGACCGCTGCGCTGGATCAGATGACCCGTTCGTTGGCGGTTGCACTTGCGCCCAGCCGTATTCGCGTAAACTCCATCGCGCTGGGATCGGTCATGAGCGCCTCATTGCAGTCAACGCTGAAGGAAAACCGAGATTTCCGGGACGACATCGAAAAACATACTCCGCTTTCCCGGATTGCCGCTCCGAACGAACTGGTCGAAACCGCGCAATTTCTCGCGTCGGACGCTGCGGGCTTCATGACAGGCCAAATTCTAACCATTGACGGAGGCCGCACCCTGCTGGACCCTGTCGCAGCCCCGGCCCACTGATCCCAATGTTCGATAAAGAAAAAGCCACCGCCGCTGCCTGGTTCCGCCAGTTGCGAGATGACATCGTAACCGCCTTCGAAGCGTTGGAAGACAGCCACACCTCAGGCCCCTTCTCGGATTCTCAGCCGGGAAGGTTCGAAGTCAAAGAAACTAAACGGCAGTCTGACGATGGCTCCGACGCGGGCGGCGGGCTGATGTCGGTGATGCGCGGGGGCCGCGTGTTCGAGAAGGTGGGCGTTAATGTCTCAACCGTCTTTGGTACGCTGGGTGAGCGCGCGCAAAACGCGATGGCCGCGCGCAAGGGTATTCCGGGGATGAAGGACGACCCCCGGTTCTGGGCTTCGGGCATCAGCCTTGTGGCCCATATGCAGAACCCGCATGTGCCTGCGGTCCATATGAACACCCGGATGTTCTGGACCCCACATGCCTGGTGGTTCGGCGGCGGCTCCGACCTGAATCCCTGCATCGAATATGACGACGACACCGCCCATTTCCACGCCACCCAAAAAGCGCATCTCGACCCGCACGGACCCGGCCACTACCCGCGCCTCAAAGATTGGGCTGACGAGTATTTTTATATCCCCCACCGAAAGCGCGCTCGGGGTGTCGGCGGGATCTTCATGGATGACTATTGCACCGGCGACTGGCAGGCGGATTTTGCGCTAACGCAGGACATCGGTCGCGCCTTCCTGCCCGCCTTTCTGCCTCTGGTCGAAAAACGCCGGGTGCAAAGCTTTGACGACGCGGACAAAAACACCCAGCTGGTGCATCGTGGGCTCTATGCCGAATACAATCTGGTCTATGACCGGGGCACCAAGTTTGGTCTGGAAACCGGGCACGACCCCGATGCTGTTCTGATGAGTCTGCCGCCCTTGGCCAAATGGGTCTGACCGCTAAAACCCCATATCGATAGAATTATCAAAGCAGTAGTTTTGCGCCGAAGCGGCGGACAGGTTCTCACCCACCCTGTTGACGGTCAAAGAATATCCCGGATTGGTATCCGCGCCGGGCGGTGGAGTTAGCGAAAACTGCACTGTGCGAACACCTTTCTCGTAAGCTTTGGAAACATAAATCCGCTGCGAGTTTGAAACTCCCAATGTGCGAACTGCATAATCCCCAATTCCACACCAATAGGTGACCGCAGCCGAGGACCCGCCGACAGGCTTCACTTCGTAGGTTCCATCCTTAAGCGGCGTGATCTGGGTTCTGAACTGCGGTCTAAGTTTGTATCCAAAACCAACGCCCTGGGGCTGCGCAATGGTGGGGGCCAGTATGATGGCTGTCAAAGAGAGGCATGTAAGAAAACGCATATAAAACACCCTATGAAAAACGCGATCACGGCTGAGACGACGTGAGACCAACCAGCCTATACGAATCAATATAGTCAAACCGGGCCTCAGGTCTAACTCAACCCGTAACACATCAGCTTGAGTGAAAATTCTTTCTTTGAATATGTGGTGCGCTATGATCTCAGCATCAGCAGTTTCCAGAGTGGCCCGTGGAAAAGTCATTTCCCAAAGACTGGTTCGATCTTTCCGGTGAAAAATACGCCGACTTCGGTGCGTTATTTTATCTGGCTGCCCTGACCAAAACGCATCGTAACCGCAGTTTGGCACAGGTTCTCTATGCGTTCGAAACGCCGCTGAGATTGGGCCAGTATCACATCTTCCGCCAAAACGGCTTTCCGCGCGGATTCGTGACATTTGCCGGTCTCAGCTCGGAAGCCGAATATCGCTATGCGGTGAAGGAAGAGCCGCTGAGAGATGTCGATTTCGCCAGTGGCTCATCCTTCTGGATCATCGATATGGTGGCACCCTTCGGCCAAACTCGTCAGATCGTCGACATGCTGAAACGGGACATCCCGCACCCACGCGTGCGCACCAATCGCCTCAGCAGCGACCTATCCACAAAACGTATCGTCGAATGGACACGCGATGACCAGCAACAGGTGCATATGCGCCTTTACCGCGATGCCGAATTTGCCAGAACGCTTGAGCAGGAAAACGGATGACTTCGGTTGTAACCATATCGGGCGATATCACGGGCGACGTGACCGGCTTTCCCCCTAATGTTGCTTCGGGTGACCTCGATGTCACCGCAACATCGGATTTCGGAACCTTCACCGGGGCCACCTGGGCAATCTCCGATCAACCGGATTTCGGCACCGCCTCAATAGATGCGAACGGTACGTGGACCTATACCGTCGACCCGGCCTTCTTCGATAGCCTCGATGACGGAGAAATCCAATTGGACTCGTTCGAGGTGACGGTCACCGCCAATTTCGCCAATGGTTTCTTCACCTTCAGTGGAACCCAGACCCAGATCATTGATATCACTATCGAAGGCGTTTGCTTTACCTCAGGTACTCTGATCGAAACGGCGGAAGGCCAGCGCGCCATTGAGACCCTGCGCGTGGATGACGACGTGTTGACTGCCGATCACGGAATACAGCCGATCCGCTGGATCGAAAGCAGCACCATGTCGCCCGAGCGGTTGCGCGCAAATCCTGCGATGCGCCCGGTGCGTTTGACCGCAGGCAGTCTGGGACCCGGTGTTCCATCCCGCGATTTGCTGGTGTCTCAACAGCATCGCCTCCTGATCCACGGCCCCAAGGTCGAGATTCTGTTTGGCGCGCCCGAAGTGTTGGTCGCCGCCAAACATCTGTGCTCGTGGCCGGGAATAGATATTGATACCGGTGATGAGCCGGTCGAATACCTGCATATCCTGCTGGACAGGCACGAGATTTTGTTTGCCGAAGGGGCTCAGGCCGAAAGCCTGTTTCTGGGTGAAGAAACCCTCCACACGCTGTCTTCTGACGCGCTGCAGGAACTCGCCGAGATATTCCCCGAGCGCGCCTCGGACGAACATATCGGCTTCGGCCTTGCTGCGCGGCTGATCCTGCGCGAACATGAGGCGCGTGCGCTTGCCTAGGTCCTAGACAACCCGCCCCCCGACATCCTGCGGAGCCAGCGCGACGGTCTTGATCACCGCACAGCATGTACTGCCCTGCTGCAAACCCAGCGCCGCGACCGAGCGTCGGGTCACGCGCGCCAGCACAACACCCGCAGTTGTTTTGACCGACACGATTGCACCGGGCCCCTCACCTGCCCGGATCGCCTCGACCTGCCCCGACAACACATTCAAGGCTGAAAGACCCTCGGGTGGTCTATTGGACAGGATCACCTCTTGCGCCGGAATACGAATACGCAGCTCTTCGCCGATTTGATGGGCAATCCGAGGCAGGTAAAGACGAGCGCCACCGGCATCAAGTTCGGATAGGCCATCGTCGTGATGCGCCGTAACACGGACCCGCAGAACGGCCCCCACCGCGCGCACGCCTGCAGGGGCCACGGATGGGTCCGACAGAACATCGGACGCGGGACCATGCCGCACGACACGCCCGTCCTGCAGCGCGACCACGGACGTTGCAAGCCGGGCAACCTCGGCCGCCGAATGGGTCACATAGAGTATCGGGACCGATACCTCGTCCCGCAACCGTTCGAAATAGGGCAGGATTTCAGCCTTTCGCGCGTCGTCGAGCGCGGCCAGAGGCTCATCCGCAAGGATCAGGCGCGGGCTGGCCAGCAGGGCGCGGCCAATGGCGACGCGCTGTTTCTCACCCCCCGATAGCATCGCTGGGCGGCGGTCCAGCAGATGGCCAACACCCAACATCTCGATCACCCGATCCGGGTTTTCGCGTCGTGCCCCGCGCGGTGCAAACCAGCGACCATAATTCAGGTTCTGGCGTACGGTCAGATGCGGGAACAGACGGCCTTCCTGAAAGATATAGCCCAAGCGCCGTCTATGTGGCGGCAGCCACGCACCGCGATCCGTGTCGAACAACACCCAATCGCCAACCGCGACCCGCCCGGCCTCGGGTCTCAGTAGCCCCGCGACTGCATTCACCACCGTCGTCTTTCCCGAACCAGAACGCCCAAACAGAACCGTTACACCGGAAGGTGCGTCGAAATCGAGGTCCAGCTTCATCCCGGGCAGCTGGTGTTGCAGGCGGACGGACAGGCTCATGATCCGGCCACGCGTTTGGCCACACGACGGCCCACATATTCCGACAGCAAAAGCGCGCCCATAGCGACGATGATCGAGATGATCACCAACCGAGTCGCCGCCGCCTCACCCCCTGGAACCTGCAAAAACGCATAGACTGCCGAGGGCAACGTCTGCGTCTGACCGGGTATGTTCGAAACAAATGTGATCGTGGCCCCGAACTCTCCCATCGCCTTGGCAAACGCCAGGATCGCGCCCGCAATGACCCCAGGCAGGATCATCGGCAGCGTCACCGTTCCAAAGACCAGCAGACGCGACGCCCCCAAAGTGGCGCCTGCCTGTTCCAGTTTTGGGTCTACTGCCTCGATCGACAGCCGGATCGCGCGCACCATCAGCGGAAAAGCCATGATCCCGGCAGCCAGCGCAGCGCCGGTCCATCGGAAAGCAAAAACGATCCCAAGCTCGGCCAAAGGCGCGCCCAACGGCCCCTGAATCCCAAAGGTCAGCAGCAGCAGATAGCCGGTCACCACCGGCGGCAGGATCAGAGGCAGATGAACCAGACCATTCAGCAATTGGCGCCCCGGAAACCGCCAGCGCGCAAGCGCATAGGCAATGAAAATCCCAAAGGGCAACGTGATCAGCGTTGCCCAGAACGATACGCGCAGCGACAGGCGCAATGCCTCCATCTCTGCCGGGCCCAACCATCCCATCGTACTACCCTTCGGGCAGGGAGAACCCCTGCCTCATAAATTCGGCCCGTGCGGAATTGCCTTGCAAATAAGTCAAAAGCGCTTGCGCCGAAGGTTCTGCAGTAGAAGTCAGGGCTGCCGGATACACAATTTTCGGATGGACATCCGCAGGGATGACACCGATGACCCCGACCCGCTCATCAGCCACAGCGTCCGAGCGATAGACGATCCCCAAAGGCGCCGCCCCCGTCGCAACCAGCGCCAGCGCGGCACGAACATTGTCCGTCTGGGCAATCCGGTCCTGAACATCGCCCCAGAGTCCCAGACCCTGTAACGCGGCCTTGCCATAGATGCCCGCAGGCACCGCATCGACCAAAGCCATGGCCAGATACCCACTGCCTAGACGGGTGCTCAGGTCAAACCCCGCCTCAATCTCGGCCGTGTCAGCCCCCGGCGCACCAATCAAAACCAGACCGTTACCCAGCAACTCAATACGTGAAGCGGTATCGATCAGGCCCTCATCCTGCAGCACGTCCATCCAATCCTCGTTGGCCGAAATGAACAGATCGGCGGGCGCCCCCGCTTGTATCTGCCGCGCCAGCACCGAGGAGGCCGCGTACGACACCGTCACCTCTTGCCCGGTCTCAGCCTCATAACTTCTGGCAATCCCGTCCAGTGCGGTCTTGAGGCTGGCGGCGGCAAATACCAGCACGCCCTCGGCCCGAACCGGGGCAGCGAGTATCGCGCAGAAGGCCAAAGCTGCGATCAGACTGCGACAGGCGCCCGTCATTCTTTGCCTCCGGATCAGAGGGTTGCAATCCCTCTGGGCATATCGGAGGCAACACATGGCAGGCAAGGCCCTTTGGCCTTACAACCAAAGCTACGGCCCATATTGAACTCAGAATTCGATGGAAAACGAGAATCGCCCAACCCAAGATCAATATGCTGTCGCGCTTCTCTAAAACCGGAAACTCCCGAGGTAGAGCGCTCAATCGCTAAACAACGTGTCTGATCCGCCTCGCCTGAACAGCGATATCCGCATTTCGCTATTCAACCACGATATGACACTTGAGTTTGCTCGATTGGCAACCGCGCCCAGTTGCCTAAACGCTGATCTGAAACCTTGCGCAATTTTGCAAAAGAAATTGTGCCATACCCTCTTGCACCCACGCACGGGCTTAGCTACATGAGCCCTCACGGGTGATTAGCTCAGTTGGTAGAGCGCTTCGTTTACACCGAAGATGTCGGGAGTTCGAGTCTCTCATCACCCACCATCAAACAGCCCTTGTTTTACTGGCGTCCTTTAAAATAAGGATGATCCGCTGCCGCTCGGAGTACATTGCGGGAGTACATCATGGGTCGTTTAGTTATGCCAAATCCAACACTGATCAAAGGCTCGTACTACTGCCGAGTCGCTGTCCCTGCCGATCTCAAAGGTAAAGCTAAGGGGACTTTCGTTACCGCGACGATCAATGGACAGATCATCAATCGCAAGGTCGGGACACACGCGAAGCTGCCCCTCGGCACCTCAGACCTGAAAATCGCGCGACAAAGGTTCCCTTCCGCATTAGCTGGCGTGGAAGCCCACTGGGAAAGCTTGAGACAGGGGCCGGTAGAACTCACCCACAAGCAATCCTTGGCCTTAGCAGGTGAGGTCAGAGCGGACTTCGTGCGGATATTGGACGGAAACCCCGGCGACAGTGAGATGTGGGCGAACGTGTTGAAGCAGAACGAGTTGGCGCGGACTGGCCGAACCAACGAGCTGCAGGTCGATGACCCTGACAAAGAACAGGGTCTGATGGAAAAGAGGTTTGGCGGTTTTGCTGATGCTATTCTCAACCGCCATCACTTGCGCGTCACGGCAGCTTCACGGCTCAAACTAATCGGCCATCTGTACAATTCGATGTACGACGCGGCTAAGATCAACCAAGCCAAAGCGCTCGGCGACTACTCTGACAGCGGCGAGACAAACAAATACCCAGCCTTCGAGATCGTTGCGCCGACAGAAGAACCCGTTAGCAGCGCCCGCCTCACCTTCGCAGCCGTGATCGACAAAGAGGTGCAACGGCGGGCCTCTGGGCGTGGTGGAGCGCCGCTGCGAGAGCATTCAGAGAAGAAGTACAGGCAAGCTGTTGCTGAGTTCGACGCATCAAGAGGCGATGATGACACTCTGACCATCGACGCAAAGCAAGCCGACCAATGGTTGAACGAGCTTCTTGATGCAGGAAAGCTCAAAATCAAAACTGTCCGAGACCGCTTCAAGAACGTGAAGACAGTTATCGAATGGGCGCGAGAGCAAGGGCTGGGCGAGGTCTTTCCTGACAGGAACCCGTTGGACGTGGTTAAGCCGCCCAAAGCGGAGGCGACTGACAGCGCAGCGCGTACACTCAGCTTGGACGAAGCACGGGCTATCCTGAAAGCAGCGCGTGAGGAGAGCAAGCCAGAGCTTAGGTGGCTACCATGGATGTGTGCGTATTCAGGTGCGCGTATCGGCGAGGTGGCTCAACTGAGGCCAGACGACTTCTTTCGCGTCGGTGAAGACTGGTTCTACAAGCTCACGACAGAAGGCGACAGGCGGCTCAAGGGTGGGTACAGCATCAGGCGCGTTCCCATACACCCTGCGTTGATTGACGAGGGGTTGCTCAGCTTTGTTGAAGACAGTCGAGAGCGCGGCGTCAAACGCTTGTTCCCGAACAGATCGCAAGGCAACATCCGTGACTGGGTCAGAGATGAGCTCGGTTTAACACGCGACACAATGGCACCGAACCACGGCTGGCGACACCTGTTTGAAGACAAAGCCCTACTGGCTCAGATGACAGACTCGGCCAAGCTCTACATCACGGGGCGGTCACGCGGGTCTTCGGCTGAGGGGTACGGCAAAAGCGAGGCAATGCTCCCCGGCTTGGCAGCTCAGATGCGAAAGGTTCAGCCGTACGCAGTGGATTAAGCGTATGGGGTTCCGCCACAGACAACCACAGCAACATCCCGCGAGCAGATGTGGGTCAAATACAGCGCCGCATCTTTTTGTGCAGCGTCGTCCGCAACGTCTGCAAACTGCTTACACAACGGCCCCTGCCCCTTCGGCGGGCCGCACATCTATTCCAGCTCCATTCATTAAGTTCCACCATCGCATAACACCCGAAACGCTCGGGCCTCACGATAGACAAACGGAAAGGAAATCCCTTGAAATCAAAATCACTTGTAAGCCGCTTCAGCACCGCCATCGTTAGCTTCTCTCTGGGAACACGAGGCGAGTCCAAAATGGCCACCCGCATGTTTCTCGAAATCGCAGAGGAAGAACTCTGCACGTCGCAATACCTGCAGGACCGGCTTGACGTCGTACAAGCCACAGTTAGCCGAACCACCCGCCAGCTGGGCGCTCGGAGAAATGGCAAGACAGCTTATCCTCATCTTGTGCAGAGTTTCCCAGATGCGGAAGACCCCAAAAAGTACCGCTACTGCTTGACCGAACGCGGGCGTGAAAAACTCAATGAGCTTTTGGTCATCTTGGAGGGGGAAACAGAGCCTTCCACATCGACCGGCTGACGAGCCCTCGTCCCACACAGCATCTCAGCTTTCGCCTCCACTGCCCTGCTCGGCACTGGGGGTTTTTTATTATGCCCGGTTCAAAAAACAACCGCGCCGACCAAACCATGACAAAGGAAACCAATGACTAATATTCAATTTGACGAGAACGGGAAACTAATCCGCCCCGGTCAACAACAAGCTGCACTGGCCCCAGCTGCAACCACCACAACAAAACGGGGCCTCTCGCTTAACGGCGGGGGGCCTCTTGGCACGGCGAAATCGACATCTCAATGGACCTGCTGGCCACGGGGGCAACTCCAGATTTGGTCACCGAAGCAGCCCGAAATCAGCACCGAGACAGCCTGATCTGGGCGTGAATTTCTGGTCCGCGAATATTAAGCAATATCAACGTCTTAGAATTAGGTTCCACCATTGATAAATGCCCCCGCTACACTATAGCTATGCTAACGCTTTGAGTGTAGCTACCTGTGGCTACTCCCCTCCCCCGTTATATCCCATAGTCATAGTTCCTATTGCTACAGCCATTGGGGATGACCCAGCCTCCTTGGCTGTGTTTTGACATGTAGCTACAGCCCCCCAACGTATTTTCGTTGGGGGGTTTTTTGTTTTAAGGCATCTACACTTGGTTAGGGGTCGTTCTCTAAAATGGCGATTGATCGAGGGTTGTGTTGGTTCTCGGGCAACTTGGCCAAGATGATATCCCAATCACTTTCAAAGTCATCAAACCTGATGATGGGGCGTTGTTCAATGGTTGTGAAACCCGCTTCATCACGGGTCATGAGTGTCAAGATTACTTCCCCACCTATACCTATTCTCTCCGAACGCGGGCGAGCGCGATCCTCGTTCTTTTGCTGTGCAACGAACCCAACGAATTCTTCAAGGCTACTAAGTTCGGGCACTTCTCCTGAATTTGGGGCGGGTTTGACAGCCATCCCGTTTGACAATGAATGAGATGCAAAATCATGAGTTGAACGGTATGCGTAGCCGACAAACGCGCTCTCCCTTTCGCACCAGCCATAGGTGTAGACGGTACTCGTCGCTCCGCTCATATCAACATTTTGACAGTCCGGTTGATTGAGCAGCTCCAACCAGATTGATCGGAGAATACCGGGCGCGTATTCATCGAGGTGTGCTATATCGCTGAAAACACAGTTGCTGTTAGCGTGGGCAAAGAACTGTTGAACCAGAGGCTGCGCTCCCGTACCTGCAATGCACAGACCTGCATGGGGCAACGCAAAGACCTTTGTCGCCATAAAACCGGGTCTGCGATCTTCATAGTGTAACGCCAAAGTATCACTTAAAATAAGGACGTGCTCAGGCGAGAGTTGCCAATTCAATGCGGTCATAAATGCGCCTCCATCAACCATGTTGAAATTCAATGACCAAACTATTGCTATAGTAGCAGTGAAGCAGCGCCTATCGGAGGTCAAGCAGCCCAATGAGAATTGGGAAGGCGATTGAGCGCCACGTTCTTTGCCCGCCAATTTTGGTTCAAAAATCTGAGCGCTTTACTATCTATACGTAGGGGAAGCGTTCCCCCCTTCACCTCCGCGCCGTTGGTGTGGCTGGAAGAAAAAGCCGGGGGGTGGGTGTCGCGTAAACTGCGCTGACCGTTGCGAAGCCGTGCAAAGTGCTGGCTATGGCTGGCTAATGGTCAAGGGTCGCTGCCGCCCCTCCCAGTAGCTTGAGAGCGTCACACGTGACGCTGATAGGACGACCAACGTGACAGGTGCAGCTTCACCTTCCCAGCGCAAAGCGTCAGCTCTCCGGCGCTTGAACGATCCAGCTGTGGGCGACAGAACGGCAGCAGAGATCCGTTGTTCTCAAGCGTGATTGCGCCAATGAATGGGAGTGCGACAGTGTAAGTTTTCATGGGTCTTCTTTCGTTCGAGTTCGATTGAACCGGACGCTACGCCGCGCATTCCAGAACTGCACTGAGTCAGTTTGACTCACCTGTCGGAAATTAAGTTCCACCAATGATCTGGCACGGGCTTTTCAATTCGAAGCCCCCGCGCTGCTGGATGCTATCCCCTCATCAATCAAGAATTGGAAATGAACATGAAACGCTGGCAAGCAACCATCAAGTATCGCTCAGAGGCTGGTTCGGTCAAAGAAACACACGAGGTGGAAGAACTCCACGAAATCCACGACATTGTAGAAGCAGGCTATCACTGGGACTGTCTGATCTACATGCGCGTCGAACGTATCAATCACTCGGTCAGTCCGACGCTTACAATCGAAGCTGCAGCGCAGCTGTAGCAAAAACAGATTTGCAACTTCGCTGCGGAGGGCGGCAGCTCTCCCCGGTGGCTTTGTATGACCGCACTTCTTTTTGTCCGCAAGGGTATACTTCCACGTACACTGCCGGCACTGCGCGAAGGGCTGTCCGTTAGGGTTGACTTCCGCCAACGTACACCTTTATCAGCGTACAGAACCTATACGGACACGAGGACGACATGAGCAAGACCATCCTGTACGCACGAGTTTCGACTGCTGACCAGACGCTTGACCATCAGCGGGCGCAAGCTGAGACTGCTGGATTTGAGATTGACGAGGTGGTATCCGACCACGGGGTTTCAGGTATCAGCACCACTCTGCAGGAAAGGCCCGAGGGAAAGCGGCTGTATGATAAGCTGCGCCACGGTGACACGCTGGTTGTTCGCTGGGTGGATCGCTTGGGCCGTAACTACCAAGACGTAACCGACACGATCAGGCACTTTATGAGACAGGGTGTCGTCGTGCGGACGGTGATCAACAACCTCAACTTTGACGGGGCAACAACAGACCCCATGCAGGAAGCCGTGAGAGACGCACTGATAGCCTTTATGGCTGCTACCTCACAAGCACAGGCAGAGGCCACTAAAGAGGCCCAGAAGGCGGGCATAGAGGCCGCACGGCAGGATGAAACCAAGTACCGTGGAAAGAAGCCGAGCTATGACAGGGAAACGCTAACAAACGTCATAGACATGCTGGCTAAGGGCGCAGGCGCGTCAGAGATCGCGAAGGCAACCACGCTAACACGGCAGACTGTGCTTCGGATCAGAAATGACCCAGCTGCAGCACAGGCATCATTAGCCAAGTGGGGTCTTTGATCTTACTTCTTTCTTTTGATTTGTTCTTTTTTCCAGCCCGACGAAAGCCACGACGGATGTATGAATACGCAACCGTTGCGCTACCAATGAGAGAAAGCTATTGCTGTCGAGAAGACAATAAGTTGAGCTACTTATGCAAACTGTACCAGCCTCCACGCAACATGCCACCTTCACATGCCCAAACCCAGACTGCACCGCGCTTTCCCCACAGAAATGGCACTCGGCTCTCGGAGTAGAGCGGGATGCTCCGCCCCATGACGAAGATATTCAACGCTTACCGGGTGCCCGCAGCGACAACATCCAAAAGCTGACCGATCTTTTTTCTGGGGTTTATTTGCCCGACCTTGGCATGTCCGCTCCAGACAACGACACCTACGAAGCCAGACGAATACAACGGCTGTGGATAGCCGAATGCTTCGCTTGCAAAAAGCTGTCGATATGGGTCGATAAAGAGCTGGTGTATCCGCTCACAGGCACTGCAGACATGCCAAACGAAGACCTGCCACCGGACATCAAAAACGACTTTCTTGAAGCTCGAGCCATCGAGGCTTTGTCACCGCGCGGCGCGGGTGCATTACTTCGCCTCGCTCTTCAGAAGCTGTGCGTCGAACTGGGGCAACCCGGCAAGAATTTGAACGCCGACATTGGGGCGCTTGTCGCCAAGGGTATGAGTGTCAAAGTGCAGCAAGCTTTCGATGTTATTCGGCTGGCAGGTAATGGGATGGTCCACCCGGACAAGGACGGGCTGGGCGACACGAGGGAAACGGCCTCAATGCTCTTTGGTCTCATCAACTTGATTGCTCATGAGATGATTTCGGAACCGAAACGCTTAAACGAATTCTATCTTTCGCTCCCGGAAGACAAGCGCAAGCAAGTCGAGGATAGAAACGCGAAAGCTATTCGAAGAGCCGCTCAAGAACAGAATTGAGCCCGTTCAAATCATTGATTTAGAGACGCCTTATGAAGATATTCCCACCGGAACATGACATCTCAATTTATGAAGTTGGATTTGAGGGAAACGATCTACTTGAACGGACGAATGATAGTAAACGCCTCTCCGAACTTGTTGAAAAGATAGAGGACCCACTGGTTGTTGCGCTCGACGGCGATTGGGGAACTGGAAAAAGCCACTTCCTAAAGTGCTGGGTCGGGGCACATTCTCTCGAGAATGATGGTGATGCTCTCACGATATATGTTGATGCGTTCGAGAGTGATTTTCTGGATGACCTTTTGGTCGCACTTACCTGTGCCTTGCAAAAACGGTTCGATAGCACAGGCGACCCGCCGTCTGGGTGGAATAAAGCAAAGAGAGCAGGAGCGCTGCTCTTTCGTCCGGCGTTGAAGATAGGCGTTGCTGCCCTGACTGCAGGTATCGTTTCTCGGGCTGACGATGTTGTTGACGCCGCCGTGAACCAAGCTGCCGAACAAACCAATGATCGGATTGACAAATTTTGGGCACAAGAGGCCAACAAGCTACAAGCGATCAAAGATTTCAAGGAAGCGCTGAACGAAGTGACAAGTGCCACCGCGTCCGACGAAAACGCAAAACGACTGGTTCTCGTCGTGGATGAACTTGATCGCTGCCGTCCTGATTATGCCCTCGCTATGCTTGAGGTTATTAAGCACTTTTTTGCGGTGCCGAATGTGCATTTTGTCTTGGGTGTAAACTTGAACGAGCTACAGAACAGCGTAAGGGCAAGGTACGGAGCAAAGATCGACGCACGAAAGTACCTCCAGAAATTCGTCACTCTTTCCTTTCATTTGAACAGCTACCTGTCGGACCCGAACCAAACAGCGGTGGCGCATTCCTACTTCAACCAAATGGCAGAACAAATGGGCATTCCTAAAGGTCGGGTAAGCTTGGCAAATCGATACCGACCTTGGGTAAGTTCAGATCAGGACGTTTCTATTCGCGACTGCCAGCGGGTTCTGTCCGCGTTGGCCATGATGCCGGAGATTGAAAAGAAAGTGGATGGCATTGGGGTGTTGGCGACTGGCCTTGTAATCCTCAAACAATTCCACCCCGTTGTTTACCGGGCAGCTATCAACGGCACAGCAACATTGAAGGACATATGTGCTTGCCTTGGGATGGTCTTTCCAACCGAAGACACAGACATCTACGAAGTGGATACCTATCTGGCGTATGTCTGGGGGAAGGCCTTGGGACACGTGCTACCGGATCAATTCAGTGAGAGAGATTACGGGTATCCCTTTGGACATCACGGGATCAGGCACGAGGATTTGGTGCAACGGATCAACCGAGACTATGTCGGTAAGTTTACCCTTGAAACTACTGGAGCATCGTAGTTGTCCAATCGACCTCAACAAGCGGCAACGTTCTGGCCTTTCGACGCGAACTATAGTTAGGCCGCAGGTTGTTCTGGTGCGTCGCCCAATGCCAACAGCAAAAGGGCGGCCAGTATTGGCGATCCGACAAGACCGATTAGAAACCAGACCAGACCAGACCGGTTGCGCCGTCCTGCCATAGTGATCGGGAGAATGTAGAGCCAGATCACAAAAACCACGCCGATTAAAAAGCCAATCAGAATGAATGCGTTTTCCATAAATCGTTACCCTCCAGTTCAATTGTCCGCATTCAGCGGCGGACGATGGGTGTAGCGCAAGAACGCTTCCAACATCTCACGACCGTCACGGCGCGACAGATCAACTGGTTGCCCGTCCAGCATAGCGCTTGTGATGACACTGACAGTGCCACTTTTGGCCCGCAACGCATCGAACAGCCTTGGGTTGGTATTGCGCTGTTTCCAGTGACGATAGCGAGACATACGCACTCGCAGATTAATCGATTGACCGATGTAGGCCTGACCGTCTGGCCACGCGAACAAGTACACACCACTCACGGAACCCATACGCGGAAAAACCGGCTTCCCGTCGTATGTGATCTTCCCCACTTCGGACCATGAATTTACTGCCAGCAGCATGGTTTTCCTATCGCTATACCCAAACCTTTAAGGCGTCTTTCTACCCTGTTCCTGCAGAGCAGTTTCTGCACGAAAACCAGCCATCCTATTGAGATAGTTCTAAATTAAGAGAGCGGCATTGCGTAGCGGCTCTTTCTCAATTGCCGTAGCCAAAGTGCCTGTCCCGATACTCTCGGCAGACCCCTTCAATACCGGGGAACAACGAACCCGGAGAAATCCCCATAAGCCCCAGCTGTTGAAGCACGGCAGCTCGCTCTTCTACCGACAGGTCGAATACTTTGAGGTACTTTTTGTCATTCTCTCTTTCGCGGTGCTGGATGTACAACTCTATATCGTCGAGATTCGTTATCGCCGCAATCGACTGTTGTGGAAGCGCCCTGTCATTTCCCAAAGCCAAAGGCTCCATTAACGAGAAATGTGGTGGACAATGGGTCATGTGGAGAATTTGGATGTGATCCTCCATCCACTGCTTCTTGTCGAACATGAAAACACGGACAGGTTTCGATGGATGTAAAGTAGGGTTGGCTGAAGCGAATGCAAAATACGCGGCAATGTATGGTGAGTATGTCCAGTCCAGCATGGGTGTCGGATACCCGTGATGCTGTAGCAAGTGCAGAAACGCGGCGTTGTGTTCGCCAGAATTCGAGTCAAATACATACCGAGTTTTACCCACACTCGCGTGTCGTATTCTTGGAATATCGTTATCCCAATAGCGAACGAGGTCTTTTCGTTTTGTCCGATGGAATGATGTCTGCAAACGCCATGGTTCGGACTGCCCTCTAAAGATGTACCGATAAGGTTCTTTGGCGAGATTTGCGACTACTTGCTGAAAGGCAACCCAATTGGTCACTCCAGCTTCGCCAGTATAACCCGAAGGTTCACTTGCATTACCTTTGAAAAGATTGACACTCCCACTCTTATTGTTGTCCGAGGACCAACTTCCAGTCAGCTGACCTTCGTTAAGCGTAAGGTTGCATTGTAGCAAACCGGGAAAATCGACGCCTTCCAACCGACTGCGATCCACCAGATACGGCGCATCAATTTCGACAGCATGTGCAGGGACAGCAAAATCAAGCTGACTACCTTCAGGTATCGCATTCACGGGGCAAAAGGCATTGAAATTGTCTGGATCAGCATCGAAGGCATGGAGAGAACCCTCCAACCACCCGTCGTGCTCCTCTAAATCCAGAACAGCAAGTCCTGTTTCTGCGCCATCAAAGCCTCCGATCCACTGCCCTGCAAATTCACTCACTGCTCGTCTCCGGGTTCGTTACGCCCAAAGTATTCAGTCAGGAAAGCAGGAAGTACAACCATGGAACTCTCGTGTGAGCGCTGAGTTGATGCTTTCCAGTCATTAGGGTTCTTCGTAAGAAACAGTTACAGATCGCCACATGCCATCGATCCATTGACCGCGAGTACACTAATGGAGTACATCAAGGTAAAGGCGGCGGCTGCAATGCGCCATAAAAACAAGGGCCTCGCGGTGAAGTCGTGGGAGTTCGAGTCTCTCATCACCCACCATTCCCTTCATTTTCAATGGTTTACTCAGGGTCTTGTAACGAGAACTTGGAGACTATTTGAGGATGAATGCACGGGAATCGAAACTTCAAAACCGTGTTGGACTACCCAGAGGATTGTTCCTTAGAGGTAAAGGGTACGCACTTAACTGCCTTGGAGGAAACAGCTTCTTTGGATCGGTCCAATGGAAAATCAAAATGATTTCCTCGGGAGAGACCTTTGGGAATGAGATTAGGCTATACTGGATTGATCACACCGACCGATCTATGGGCTTTCGGCTGCTCGGTCTTTGGAGCACCTCACCGAACTTTGCGGTTACAGCAACCTGCAACCTCTTTGGAAGCGGGACACCCTAGCAAAGGGCGGGGCGTAAGCCTCGCCCGTGCGGGCTAGAACCTGTTTTCTTTGCACAAGGCTGGTTGCGAATTTGCTCAACCCGCACCGATATCGAGTATTCAAGGAAAAAGGCGAAGCCGACATTCCCTTAGCTTATGCCGAACGTCAGTCCTGCGGACTTTCCTGCTCTTCGTGATGGCCGTTTAAACGTCCGCTTTGTAGTGCTTTAGAAACATCGCGACACAATCGTCCAGTACGTCTTTCGGCGTTGGGTTCTCACCAAGGAAGAACTCTGGCCAGAAGAAGAAGTTTTTTACAAGCGCCAGAAGCTGGTTGGTCGCAAGAACCGGATCAGCCTTTCGGATCACGCCTGCATCCATGGCTTCGCTGATCAGCCTCGTTATTGGGTAATCATGTGTTGCTGTTTCAGTGAAGAATTGCCGGGAACGTTCAAGGTCACGGATCAATTCTGAGATGACCATCCGGTTCAATCCGATGGCGGTCTCATCGGTGATCACCCCAATGTAGCGCCACAAGGCGTTCTTCAGTTGCTCAACGAAGTCTCGATCCGGATCATAAGGCACTGGCTCCATGCTCCGGTTCTGCTCCAGCATGATCTGTGAGATCGCCTCAAAGAGAGCCTCCTTGCTCTCGAAGTGATTGTAGAGCGTGCGACTCGATACGTTCGCTTTTTTCGCGATTGAAGTGGTCTTTGCCCCCAGAAACCCCTGCTCTTTGAACTCATCGATGGCCGCATCGATGATATCTTTTCGTTTCTTTTCAGTGCGTTTCACGAATTCAGCCCCAAAAGTAAAAAGAAGTGTTTACAAAAACACTTGCCTCACCATAAGTAAACTCAACGATTTACTTTAGCAAGGCGCAATGCTGCCTGATCCCGAAAGGACCAAGACCATGACAACTCAAAATCTCACAGCGGGCAAAAACGAAGTCACCTTCAAATCCTTTGGCGTGGATTTGGCGGGCGATCTCTACCTGCCCGAAGGCTTTGATGAGACCAAGACCTACAAGGCCATCGTGGGGGCCAGCCCGTTCCCTCAGGTCAAAGATCAGATCCCGGCTACTTACGGGCCGGAAATGGCCGCGCGGGGTTTCATCTACCTCGGTTTCGATTACCTCGGCATGGGCTCGTCCCCTGCGCTGCCCGGTGAGCACAAGCAATCCCGCTACATGTTCCGGCTCATCGAAAACACCTGGGACGCTGTTTCATACCTGGGCACGCTTCCTTTCGTTGACGAGATTTACGGTCTGGGCGTATGCCAAGGCGGCTCGATCATCGCATCGGCGGCAGTCACCGACCATCGCATCAAGAAAATTGCAATGGTGTCGGGCATGATGGCGGCAGATGGTTTTCAATGGACCGACCGCAACATGGTCAATCAGCAAATCGCGGCCTCGAACGCCTCGATGCAGAAGATGTATGAAACCGGCGAGCCGGAATACGTTGCACCATTCGGGCTGAATGATGAGCAAACCCGAGAAGAATTTGTTGGATCGGGTGTCAACCCGATGGCCGGAGAATCCTATGACTACTACGGGCGCGATGGAGTCAAAGGCCCGGTCGCGGTTCCGACATACACCAACATGCATATCGGCGATCAGGGCATGCAGTCTCTGATTTCCATTGGAGAAGCTTACGCCGACAAGATCGTGCAGCCATCCCTGACAATTTACAGCAGCACGGCCTTCACAGCCCCTTGCTCAACGCAGTTCGTTGAGAAGCTGACGAATGAACATGAGGAATTGGCGTTTGATGAGTTCTCTCATGTGGACTTCTACTACAAGCCCGAGGCAGTAGAGGCGTCGACGGACGCTGTAGCAGAGTTCTTCAATAGATGAAGTGATGAGGCAGAGGTCATACAGTGGTCTCTGCCTCCTTGCCGACAAGCGGAAGTTAGATCGAGGTTCAGCAATGGCCGCTTAGGGCTCAAAGCAGACATCAGGCTAAGACGCAGCATTGGCTGTTAAAGGCAGAAAAGCGGTCTTTCGCAGCGAAATGAGCCTACGTCGGCTAGTCGCAGTGTTTTGGCAGCTGCTATACTCTTCAAGCCAACCTTGGTTAGCTAGATGCACCTAAGCAGGGACAGCAAAAACTAGGCCAACTTTACACATTTCGAAAGTTGTCAGAAATGGCCAATTTGAGCCCGCGCACTCAAGCAGACAGGCCGCATGATTTTGATCCGAAAACCCTCAAGACTCTCACTTGTGATGCGCTCAGAGCCTAACGCGTTTGTGCACACAGCCATATATTTTGTACACTCTTAGGAATAACCTTTCAGGATTGACATGAATTTACATCGAAGCAACCGGGTCAAGGCACTAGTGCTGGCAAGCTTTGCAAGTATGGCGTTCGGGATTGGCGCTGCGGCCTCTGAGCGGCTACCGGCGCTACGCGTCGTACAATCAGGTCATAGCCTCACCGATGGCGTCATCGGTCCGCTTGAGATCATGGTGCGTGTAACCAGTATGCGTGGCGGCAAACTGGACAAGGCTACAATTCCGGGCAGTCCGATGGAGTGGCGATGGGAAAATGCGAGTAACCCGGATATCCGTCAGCCTGAGGTGATGGCCCGTTACGACGTTCTAGCAATCACCGAACGTGTCGCACTGACAAACACAATGGAACATCATGACAGCAAACACTGGGCTTTGCATTGGGCGAGCCATGCGTGGGAGCATGGCGCGAATGGTGATGGCGCTCGGTCCGTGCTCTATGCAAGCTGGGTCGATATCGAAAGCGGTCCGGGTTTTGAAAATCGCCACAACGACCCTGAAGCTCATTTGACATTTCGCGAACGACTGCCGTTGGAGATGGTGCGGTGGCAAAGCATTCTTGATCACGTCAACGCAAACCGGCCCGATGGGATGCCTGAAATGGACATGATCCCTGGCCCTCTGATTATGGCTCGCGCTTATGACGAAATTGCATCAGGCACAGCCCCGGGGCTCAATGATATTCACGACCTTTTTTCAGATAGCATTCACCCCAACAAGATGGGTAACTATCTCATCGCACTGGCACATTTCGCGGTGATCTACGACGGCGATCCACGTGGCTTGCCGCCAACGATGCTGACGCAGGGCGGGCCGGACAAGGTGCAGGCGGCATGGATGCAAGAAATTGTCTGGGACGTGCTTAACGAATACGCAGAAACATCAGGCGGCCCCTAATGAGCCCTGTGTAGGTCGGCTTACGCCGTTCACGCGCACCCTGGTCCGGTTTGGGCCTTCGCTCCTGCTGGGTCCAAAACAGCGAACGGAAGCAATGTCCGCAAAGTGGACGTACAAGCAAGTCGCCGAAAACGATCGCAATTCGGACAAACCCGATCTCCAACTTTGCGGACGGAATGTCTGCTTCTGTTATTTTGTCTTGAAGTCAGGCGATTTAGCCAACCGCCATTCAACTATAGACTGAGCTACTAGACCGCTCGAGCTCCACACTGTTAACTCCGATATTACCCATGTGGAGAGTTATTCGCTCTGCTAGCCTTTGTTTGCACAACTCCGCTACGGCCGCTGGCAAGCCTTGCAACTCCTCTTTCCTCGCAACGACCGTCAACGTGCGCGACAAACCCGAAACAGGCAATTCTTGCAATCGCAAAGCCATGTTTTCAACGAGACCATCGATCAACAGCGTCGGGGTCAAAAGGCTAAAACCCTGTCCTGTCGAAACGCAGGAAGTCACCATGCTGGAGCGATCTGCCTGTATGACTTTGTCAGGCTCGAAGCGCAGTCGTCGCAGGTGCTGGGCAATCTGGCGTCCTGCATTGGTCGTATCCCCGAAACGTACAAGAGGCAGCCTTGTCTGGATTGCTTCCAGGCTTTCAGTTGGCCCGTTGTATGCTTCAGGAAGAACCAAGAGGTATTTTTCGGTCAAAATGTGATGCCGTTCTAGCCCGTCCATGTCCAAAAAAGGGTTTGATGTAATTGCCAGGTCCGCCTGCTTGGTGCGCAAGAGATGCTCATGGTTACCGCTTTGCCCGGCGTGCAATGTGATATCTTCGACGTTGAACATCTTTTGCGCAAGATCGATCAATGGCGGTGTAAGGGTTGTTGCAACGGAGGCTTGAATGCCCACCCTTAGCAGCGTCAGGGACTGGCCACCGACATGGCGCAACTCGGTTTCCATATCCGACAAAGCATCAAGTATCTTTTGCGCTTTGCCGTGCAGTCGTGCACCAGCGTATGTCAGTTTTGCGGGTCGCGTGCTGCGGTCCAGTAGCGTCGTGCCGAACGCCTTTTCCAACGCGGAAATGTGCTGAGATGCGGCGGGTTGTGACAGACTCAGCAGGCTCGCTCCAGCCCGCATTTGACCTGTTTCTGCTACCGCAAGGAACACCTCAAGCGAGCGCATAAGACTGGGTGACATTTTATAGCGATCAAGCACGGCTCATCCTTAGTATAAGAATCTCTAATGCTATTTAGATTTTCTTGGGTTTGGTCAATCGCTGCGGCATCGTTATCACATGTCTCGCATACGCACCTCTCGCCGCAAAAAAACGGCAAAGCAACGCTCACCGAACGACGCGCGTGCGCCATTCATTTTGCGCAAGCTTTCAACCTTCGGTGTCCTCAGCGATGCCGGGCTTGAGCAGATTGAGGCAAATGCCGACACCATCCTTTCTGAGACGGGTATGGAATTTCAAGACGATCCTGAGATCCTCCTGATTTTTGCGGATGCAGGGTGCGATGTAGACGGCACACGGGTACGGTTCGCGCCCGGCTTTTGCCGCCGGACCATCATGGCAACCGCGCCAAGCCAGTTCATACAGCATGCCCGCAACCCCAAAAACACTGTCCAGCTTGGCGGCGATGCGACGGTTTTGTGCCCGTCCTGGGGTCCGCCTTTTGTGCATGATCTGGATCGCGGCCGGCGTTATGCGAGCCATGAAGACTTCAACAATCTGGTAAAGCTACACCACACACTGCCATGGCTGCATCATTCGGGCGGTGTGGTTTGTGAACCTGTTGATCTGCCCGCCAACAAGCGCCATCTGGATATGCTCTACGCTCATATCCGCCACTCTGACCGCGCGTTTATGGGTGCCTTTATCGGTGCTGAACGGGCGGGCCATGCAATTGACATGGCACGCATTGTTTTTGGCGACATCTCAGAGAAGCCCGCGTTATACTGCGTGTCTAACACCAATGCGCCTTTGGTGATGGACAGCCATATGTCTGGCGCGCTGAAAACCTATGCCCGCGCGGGCCAGCCCGTCGCCTGCACGCCCTGGGTGCTGACTGGGGCGATGTCACCCGCGACCGTGGCCGGCACGCTTGCGCAAGTGCTGGCCGAATCCATGGCGACAATGACGTTAACCCAACTGGTGAACCCCGGCACGCCTTGTCTGATGGGCAGCTTCGCCTCGACCATGTCGATGAAATCCGGCGCGCCAACTTTTGGCACACCTGAGGCCGGGTTGATGGTTCTCGCCGCGGGGCAACTTGCGCGCAGGCTCGGGGTGCCCCTGCACACTGTTGGCACACTAAGTTCGTCCAAACTGTCCGATGCGCAGAGCCAGCAAGAGGCCGCGTGGGGTCTGATGATGTCGATGTTTGCCGGTGCCAACTTGATCAACCATGCGACCGGCTGGCTCGAAGGGGGGTTGGTGACCTCGTTCGAAAAAACCGTGATTGATCATGATCTGTGCGGCAAGATCGGACGCTTTTTTGACGGGATCGATATGAGCGAAAATGCTCAGGCGATGGAGGCTATTGCCACAACAGGGCCGGGGCAACATTTCCTTGGGTCTGAACATACGCAAGCCAACTTCATGACTGCGCTCTTTCGCCCGTGGACACCCGACGATAACTCGTTCGAGCAATGGCACGCGGCAGGTGAACAGGATGCGGCCGTGCGGGCCAACGTCATTTGGAAGGAACGACTAGCAGGGTATGAGGACCCCGGCCTCGACCGAGACATTGATGCAGCTCTCAAGGACTACATCGCCGCCCGCAAAGCCGAAAAACCAGATCAGGAATACTTCTGATGGGCCTGGCTTTCTGCAATCTCACACATCCGCTCGTAGAACGGTACGTGATGCGCAGCTATGTCGGTATAGGGTTCTCCGAGCTGGTGAAGCTCTGCTTGGAAGTCGACCGCTTCAGGCGCCTTGATCGCCCCGCTTTGCAGCACTTCGGTATGCCAGCTTTGAACCGAACCCCATCCATCCGGCACAGCATCGTTCCACGTGAACGCATGGTCCAGAAACGTAAGCCCCACATGTGCCCAGTAGCGGCGCAACGTGGTCTGCGGATCATTGCGCAACTGATCTGCAGTAATCACCAACGGGCTATGGCCCAGCTCGGTCAACGCGCTGTAAAGCCTGCATTGCGCCTCATGTCCCAACTCCAACTGCGTAAACTCAGGATCGCGCTTTGCGTAGGAAAGCGCGGCTTCGATGGGATTGCGCACCAAAAAGGCGTGGGTCATTTCGCCCGCAAACCCTGCATCGCGGGGCAGTCTGTCGGCGACGTAGTATGCCATGTCCTTGAAGAAAACCAGACCACCCTGCGCGGTCTTGCGGATCATGGCGCGAATTTCATCGTAGGTCACCGGATGTCCCGGTTCCGGAGTGAAACCCGGAAAAAGCCGATCCTTGGTCGTAAGGTAGTGGTGGTACATGAACGGTTCGTGCAGGACCGACAGATCACCACGCTCGCGCATGATCCGTTCAAACGCCGTCGAAACCGAGCGTGGGTGGCACCACAAAGCATGTATAGTCATGTGGTTAGCCTAGTGGTGCTGAAAAGCTTGCGTCAACAGGGGTTTGCATGAGCCGCATTTTGATCATTGGCGGCGGCGCAATTGGCCTTAGCGTAGCCTATCATCTTGGGAAACGCGGCGCAGATGATGTCACGTTGCTGGAGCGCAACCAGTTGACGTCGGGCACCTCCTGGCATGCGGCGGGGATTGTTGGCCCTTTGCGCGCGACGCCCAATATGACGGTACTTGCCTCTGCCGCGCTTGAGGTCTTTCCGGCGCTGGAGCAAGAGACAGGCATGTCCACCGGATATCGACGCACCGGGGGTTATTGGCTGGCGCGCGAACCGGCGCGCATGGACGAATTTCACCGGATTGCTGACCTCGGCGCGACGCAAGGGTTAACGCCAGCGGTGATCGCTGCGCGCGATGTTCCGCTGCCCGCGCTCGATCTTTCAAAACATGTCGGCGCATTGCATGTGCCGGAAGACGCCAATGTGAACCCGGTCGACCTATGTATGGCCTATGCTCGTGCCGCCAAGACCCTCGGTGTAACGATCCGTGAAGGCGTCGAGGTCGAAAGACTGATCACCGAAAACAGGAAAGCAAAGGGCGTGGCATTTGCTGACGGCACCACTATGGAAGCGGACCAGGTGGTCATCGCGACAGGAGCCTGGTCGCGAGAGCTGGCTGCGACTGCCGGGGTCGCGCTACCGCTCCAAGCGGTTGAGCATATGTACGTTGTGACCGAACCCTTCCCCGATCTGCCCGACCCTTTCCCAGTGATCCGCGATCTGGATCGAGGCATCTATATCAAGGGCGATGCCGGAAAATTGGTGATTGGCGGATTTGAACCCAATGCCAAATGCTGGAACCCATACGGGCCAGAAGGCAACCGACCTTTCCTTGAGATGGCAGAAGACTGGGATCAGTTTGCCCCTTTTATGGAAGCGGCTTTGGAGCTTTGCCCCGCGTTGGAGCACTTAGGCGTGCAGCATTTCATGAACGGCCCCGAGAGCTTTACCGCCGACACACGCCCACTAGTCGGGGAAACTGACGTTGATCGTCTGTTTGTCGGCGCAGGCATGAACTCGGTGGGCGTTATGTCCTCGGCCGGGATCGGACGCGCCTTGGCCGATTGGATGGTCGATGGCCAACCGCCAATGAACATGTGGGAGGTGGATGTCGCCCGGGTCGACCCACTTACGGCAACGCCCGCGCATTTGGAAGCACGGATGGAAGAGGCCGTCGCGGACCTCTTCAACCTGCATTGGCCTTACAAACAGCCCAAGGCCGGGCGCGGGATGCTTAGGTCCGCACTGCATGATCGATGGGCTGCCCTTGGGGCGCAGTTTGGACAAACCGCCGGGTGGGAGCGAGGGCTTTGGTATGGCGAGGCGCAGGCGTATTCTATTGGCGCTCAAGGATGGTGGCCGATTACCCAAAACGAAGCTGCGTCTATGGCCAAGGGCACGGCCCTGATCGACCTCAGCCCCTTTACCAAGATAGACGTCACGGGGCCGCGTGTTCTTGACGCGCTGAACCAGCTTTGTACCGCGCAGATGGACGTCGCTATCGGCAAAGCAGTTTACACCCAAATCCTGAACGACCGTGGCGGGATCGAGATGGATATCACCGTCTCTCGTCTCGCCGACAGCCGTTTCCATATCACATCGGGTGCCGCGACCCGTGCTCGTGACTTTGCGTTCCTGCGACGCAATCTGGCCGATGGCGTGACGCTAACGGATGTGACCGAGGAGTTTTGCACACTTGGTGTCATGGGCGCAGGCAGTGGCCCGGTGCTGCAGAAACTGGATGCCGGGGTCGCATGGGCAAATGCGCCAATGGGTCAGGTGTGCGAATTTAAGGTCGAAGGCCAAAGTGCGCGCGCCACCCGCGTAAGCTTTGTCGGTGAATACGGCTGGGAGTTAACCCTTCCCAATGCTGTCGCAGTGCGCGTTTTCGACGCGCTCATCGCTGCAGGCGCTGCGCCGCTTGGGCACTATGCGCTTGATGGCTGCCGGATCGAAAAGGGCTTCAAACACTGGGGCCATGACATTGATCCGACCGTCACACCTTTGGAAGCGGGGCTTGGCTTTACCATCGACTGGAATAAGGACTTCACCGGCAAGGCAGCTTTGCAGGAACAAAAGGAACAGGGCACCCGCAAACGTCTTGTCCTGATGCAAATCGAAGGTTCGGCGTTGATTCTGCACGATGAACCCATCTTTGAAGAAGGTCGACATGTCGGGTTCACAACCTCCGGCGCGCGTGGACCTCGCACCGGGCTGAACCTTTGCTTTGCTCTTGTGTCCACCGACCCAAGTGAGGCGAAAGCTCAAACTTGCGCACGTAGTTTCACGGTAAAGGTCGCTGGCAAAGACTATGCTGCCACCCCGTTGCAGCGCCCGCCCTTTGACCCGAAAAATGAAAGGATGCGTGGACAATGAGCACCGTGACCAAGGCACAGGTTGTCATCATCGGCGGCGGCGCGATGGGCGTCTCGCTGATGTATCATCTGGTCAAAGTGGGTTGGACGGATGTGCTGCTGGTGGAGAAGAACGACCTCACCCATGGCTCAACCTGGCATGCAGCGGGCCTGTGTACCCATTTCGCGCACAATCCGACGATTCAGGAACTGCGTGCCACGTCCGTGCGACTCTATCGGGATATTCTGCCACAGGAGACGGGCCGTGACTGCGGGTTTCACACCACTGGCGCAATGCGGATCACGCGCAACCCGGACCGGATGGATGAGTTTCGCCATGTCGCAGGCCTGTCGGATTTCACGGGCTATCCGCTGGAAGTCCTGACACCCGAACGCATCGCCGAGTTGCATCCGCTGGCAAGACTCGACGGTCTGTTGGGCGGAATCTATGAACCCGATGACGGCCACGTCGATCCCACGCTTGCCACCAACGCCATGGCCGAGGTGGCGCGCCAGGGCGGCGCGCAGATCTGGCGCAACTGCCCAGTAACCGCGATCCGGCGCGATGGCGACCATTGGTTGCTCGACACGCCCAAAGGCACGGTTGAGGCGGTACATGTAGTCAACGCGGCTGGCACTTGGGGATGGGAAATCGGCCAAATGATGGGGCTGAACATCCCCACTGTCCCGGTGCTACACCAATATCTGGTAACCGATACTGTACAGGTCGTGGAAGACCGGATTACTCAGGGGCTGCCTGAACTGCCGATCATCCGCGACCCCGAAGAAAGCTGGTATGTCCGGCAAGAACGCGATGGGCTGATCCTTGGACCTTACGAAAAAGAGGCACAGGTCTGGTCCGTGGATGGCGTCCCGCCCGAATTTGGTGCGGACTTGCTGCCGCCTGACCTAGACCGGGTAGAAGATATCATCGAGGCGGCCATGGCAAGCATTCCAGCGCTGGAAACTGGGGGCATCAAATCGGTCATCAACGGCCCCATCACCTTTACCCCCGACGCCAACCCGCTGATTGGTCCGGCGCATGGGTTGCAAAACGCGTGGTTGCTGACCGGCTCGTCCATGGGTGTGATGGAGGGCGGCGGCGCAGGCTGGTTCCTCGCGCATTGGATGACCCATGGCGCGCCGCCTATGGATGCGCTGGCAGTGGATAGTCGCCGCTTCGGGTCCTGGGCAGATCGCGACTATCGCGTGGCCAAAGCCATTGAGTGTTTCGGCTTACAATTTGGTGTCCACTATCCCCACGAGGAACGACCTGCAGGTCGTGGCCTGCGTCTGTCTCAATTGCATGAGCTGATGGTCGAACGGGGCGCGGTAATGGGAGCGGCCCATGGCTGGGAACGGCCAAACTGGTTCACCGATACACCCGGCGCAGAGGCGATTGAAACCTTCCGCCGCGCCAATTGGTTCGATGCAGTGGCCGCCGAGGTCGATGCCGCCACCAATCGCGTTGCGATGGCCGATCTTTCGGTGTTCTCGAAATTCGATGTCACCGGGCCGGATGTGGCGGCGTTCCTTGAGGCGCTCGGATCCAACCGCGCGCCAGAACCGGGGCGCATCTGCCTGACCCATATGCTAACACCAGCAGGTGGGGTATTGTCAGAGCTCACCGTCACCAGATTGGCCGAGGATCATGCCTACCTGACCTGCGCGGCTGCGGCCGAGGAAATCGACTTGGATCAGTTGATCAAGGCAGCGGCGGCGTTCGAGGTCACCGTTACCAACCGCTGCGAAGATCTGGCCGTGATCGGTGTCATGGGCCCGAAATCACCCGATGTGTTGCCCGAACTCACCAGCATGCCGTGGCTCACCGCGCAGGCAACCGAGATCGCTGGTATCCCCGTGCGAGCCCTGCGCGTGTCCTACCTTGGGGAATGCGGGTGGGAGCTGCATGTTACGCGCGATCAGGCCGTTGCGCTTTTCACCAAACTGGAAGAGACCGCCCAACCCCATGGCCTTGGCTTTTATGGCGCCTATGCCGCCAACTCGATGCGGCTGGAAAAGGGCTATCGCGCTTGGGGAAGCGACCTGACAACGGAACGCAGCCCGCTAGAAGCCGGACTTACACCCTTTGTCCGCAAAGACTTGCGCAACACCCTACGTCAAGAATGGGACATGGTTCTGCTGGAGATTGAGGCAGGCGAAGTCGATCCGTTCTATGCCCACACGCTTTGGCATCGGGAGCACCCGGTTGGGATCATCACCTCCGGTGCTTATGGCCATCGCACCGGCAAGGTGCTCGCACTGGCGTACCTGCGCGACCCAACCGCACGCGAAAACTTGACCGTTTCCATCCTAGGGCAGCACAGGCGGGCAACCATTCTGCCGCGTCCTCCATATGACCCTGACAATACCCGTTTGAAAGCTGGAGCCGCCAAATGATCGAACATCCCCTGCATACCGAGTGGAACTTTGACAGCACCGCCGCGCGGCGTGATCGGTTCTATGCGGCCTCACTGACCCGTTTCACACCGTTCCAGGAACCAATCGTATTTCAGAAGGGGCAAGGTCAGTATCTGTGGGATACGGACGGGCGGAAATACACGGACCTTCTGGGAATGAACGTCTGCATCTCTGTCGGCCATTCGCATCCCCGGGTCGTCGCCGCAGCGATGGAACAGGCGCAAGAACTCACCCATTGTACGACCATGTTCTATCACCCGACGCCTGCGCATTTGGCAGAGGAACTTGCTGCCACAATGCCAAAAGGTCATGACTGGGTGGTGCATCTTACCAATTCGGGGTCTGAGGCCATCGACCTGGCCATGACAATGGCGCGGACCTTCACCGGCAATCTTGATTTGCTCGCTTTGAGGACCGCCTATCATGGACCGACCGCTGCAGCGCAATCAGTCACGGGTATTTCTGGGTGGCGGCACCCGGGCATGCCCGGCAACGTGGCCTTTGTCGCTGATCCGAACCAGTATCGCGGCATTTTTGGCCCCGGCACTGCGCCTTATCTTGATGAGATCACCCACACGATCAATGCCGCTACATCCGGCCAGGTGGCCGGGATTTTGGTTGAGAGTGTGCAAGGTTATGGCGGTATCCACCAGATGCCGCCGGGATACATGTCGGGGGCGGCGGAACGAGTACGCGCAGCAGGTGGGCTCTATATCGCGGATGAGGTTCAATCCGGTTTCGGCCGCACTGGCGATCACTTCTGGGGGTTTGAGGCGGACGGCGTGGTTCCCGATATAATTGTTATGGCTAAAGGTTTGGGCAATGGCTTTCCTATCGGCGCCGTTGTGGCCAAGAAACATATCGCAGAGCCAATGGCCGAGAAGTTCATGTTCCACACCTATGGAGCGAACCCGACCTCTGCTGCCGCCGCGCGTGCCGTCCTTGCGGTAATGCGCGATGAGGGTTTGCAAGAGAACGCAAAGACCGTTGGTGCAAAGCTGTTGGAGCGCCTGAACGATCTGAAAGCCAAGCATAAGGCCATCGGAGATGTTCGAGGCCACGGTCTGATGCTGGCACTGGAATTCGTGATCGACCGCGACAGCAAAACACCTGACAAGACGATGACGTCCGAGGTCTTCGAGGCTTGCCGCGCACAAGGAATTATCTTATCGAAATCCGGTCCGTTCCAGCAATGCCTACGCATGGTGCCCCCGCTTTGCCTGTCTATGGAGGATGTGGATCAAGTCACAACGAGTCTTGATCAGGCGCTAGGCGATGCGGCGATTCAGGTATGAACAGCACCAAAAAGTGTAGTGTTCATGACGCGGCCAGGTAACAGCGTGAACAAGCCAGTTACCACAAGCGCCAAAGCAAATAGGGATATCATAAGCACCTTGTGACGGTTGATGTCTCCCTGACGTGCCGCCTTGCTCGCCAGAAAAAGGCTAACAAGTGTAACCGGAATCAACAGGTGGATGGGAGAGTAGCTCCCCCATAACCGTGTCTGGTGCATGAAAACTGCGGTAAACGCCGTTCCCGCCATAAGTAAGGCCCAAGCATATCCGAACAGCCGAAGACAGTGGTTCACCTGATAGGTGCATGATGCCTTAATGACTGAGACGCGCGGCACGATCTTTGTAGCTTTTGGACCAAGCTTGCTGCCAGCGCGGGCTGATGAGTTGTGCCCTCCTTTTTTCGTCGACTTTGAGCCTTCGGCCATTGATCGGCCCATGTACAACCAGCGCACCCGATACCTCTTCGCAGCTGATATATTTATCGGGATGTGCTGCTTTCCAGGTGATCAATCGGGCGCTTTCGTTTTGGGCATTGTTCTTTGCCAACCAGTGCCAAAGCTGATCTTTGGATGTGATCACGATCTCATCCATGGTGCCCCAGGTAGATCATGTTCAGGTTATCCGCTGCAGAAAGGCTTCGGCGGTCGTGACGTGCTTGTCTTTGACATCCGAGGACATGCGCTCAGCCGTGCGGCACATCATTGCCCATCTTGGATTGCTGGCAAGCGTGCCCGCGTGTTTCAGGATGAAGCGCCAATACAGACCATCCCATATGTCGGCCCACGGCCCTTTGCCCCAATGGCTCATTTTGCGGATGTAGTTTGAGCCGGAAAAATAGGGCTTCGTTGTGATCAGCCCGCCGTCAGCATGCTGGCTCATGGCATAGGCGTTGGGAACCATGACCCAATCATAGCTGTCCACGAACATCTCCATGAACCAGCGGTAAACATCGTCAGGATCGATCTCGCAAAGGAACATGAAGCCACCCAGAACCATAAGCCGCTCGATGTGGTGGCAATACCCGGTTTTAAGCACCCTGCGGATCGTGTCGTCCAGCGGATCGATCCCTGTGCTGGCGTCGTAGAATGCGACTGGCATAGTGCGGCGATGGTTCCAGTGATTTGTGGTCCGCATCTTTACGCCTAGGTCATCATAGGTCGCCCGCATAAATTCACGCCATCCGATGATCTGGCGGATGAACCCTTCCACCGAATTCAGCGGAACATTTCTGCGATAGGCATGGGCGAGCGTTGTATTCAAGACTTGTTTCGGCGTCAAAAGTCCAATGTTCAATGCGGGCGTCAGGACAGCGTGCCAAAGCCAGCTTTCGCCTTCGACAATGGCATCCTCATAATCGCCAAACCGATCAAAGCGCCGTTCCAAAAACTGATTTAGCCAGTCGGCAGCTTCTTTGTGGAATGTTGGGTAATAAAGACGATCCAGTGTCCCCAGAGCGTCCGGAAACTCGGCAAGAACGCTGTCTTTTGCCGTTTGATCAATTGCATCATGGGTCGGCCAATCAATCCAAGGCAGGCTCTTGAGCAGCGCTTTGGGGACTTTCTTTCGATTGTCTTCGTCATAGCTCCACTGACCGCCCACCGGTTGATCGCCATTCATCAGCACGTTCAAACGGCGGCGTTGGCTTTTGTAGAACTCCGCCATGAACCAGCGCTTTCTGCCGGTCGACCAAGCCAGGTTATAGTCTTGTGTGTTCAAGAAGCCTGGGGACGGCTGTAAGTTGATTGTGATGTTTGTAATACCCGCCGCCGCACTTAGGCGTTTTTCGGCGATAAAATCGACAGGATCGACCATGTTCACTTGATCGACGCCGAGTTCTTGCAGGTTCTGAAATAACCGCAAACACGAACCCGCCTCCCGTTCATAGGGCCAGATCGTCGCGTCGAAACCCTGCCTAATCAGATCGTCGCGATATCGGGCCATCGATGACCGGTGCAGCCAAAGCTTTTGCTTGTGCATGTTGGCGGGATAGATCGGGTCGCCAAAGAATAGAGGGTCTTCAAAGAGCACCACTTTGTCCGGCTGGGGAGTCAGACTGGGATGTTGGGCAAACAGTTGGTTAGGGAGCAGCAGGGCAGCGGTTGACAAACTGAGATCTCACTTCGTTACAGCGACAAAATTCAACTGGCTCAGAACGTTCGGTATCTTTTTCTTTAGTCCGAAAAATCCCGCCTTCGCGTGGGGCCATGAGACAGCGTCATAAGGGCGAATTAACCGTTCCAGCGTCAGGCCTGCTTCACGCAAAATAGGCTCAGCACGATCTAACCTGGACCGTACCGGACCTATTGGCGCATAAGCAGTCGCAATTCTTCTTACTCCGGCACTTTGCGCAGCTTCAATTATTGGCAGACTCCAATCATCGGCAGATTGCGCACGCACTTCATGGTCTGACAAAACGCTGTTCATTGCTTCTTTTGCAAAATTCACCGGGATAAATCCAACCGGATTAGGGGAGCGACCGTGGGTTGCCAAAAGTCCTACCACTGCAACGGGCGGTACGGGCATGATGGATGCACCGGTCATGTCATCCTCGCTTACTAGCAATAGAAATGGCTCTTTCGGCTGCATTTGAAGGATTGGAAAAGAAACACGTGGGTGTTCTACCGGTTCGGTCAGCGGTTCTGCGAACTTGGCCAACCCAGTGGGGCGAAATCGGCCTTCGGTATATTTGGCGATGTTGTCAGGTCGGGCGAGGTAGGTCTTGCCTTTCGTGTGCAAGCCCGCGACCCATCGCCAGCTCAATGTGTTCGACGCCGGATCACCATCAATCAGATGTCGCAAAAACAAGTCAGCGCCCAACTGCCAAGGCAGACGCAAGGTGAATATCCAGATTGAGGCAAACCAAATCCGCGCATGGTTACGCAGATAACCGGTGCCCACGAGTTCTTTTGCCCAATGATCAAAGCAGTCTATGCCGGTATTGCCTGACACTGCATCAGTATGGCGGCTTGCCAATGACGTGTCGTTATCAAGTGAGTTAAGCGCGTCCATCAGGTCGCGTTGATAGTGTGACCAGACGCTTGGTCTTTGTTCCAGCCAACCTTTGAAGTAAGCCCGCCAAAAAACTTCTTGTACAAACTTCTCAGCAGTGTCGGGACTGTGCGACGCCAATACCCGTGTAAGCACCTCCTCTTCGGTCAACAAGCGATGGCGGAGCCATGGTGACAAGACTGATACATTGTTGCACCGCTCGGTCCCAAAATCGTAGCTCCGCGTGCGAGCATAGTCCTGTCCAGCACGCGTCACGAATTTCTCTAGCCGTTTGAGGCCACCCGCGCGCGTCGGGCTGAAATCGACGGTCTCGGGTAAAGTAATAAGTTCCGGGAACAGTTCAGTCATGCGGCGGATCTGCATTTTTTTGAGCAGTACTTAACCTCATCCCAGACCTTTTCCCATTTCTTGCGCCAAACAACGGACGCTGACAGACTAAGCAGATTTTCTGTGGTAGATTCGCTTTTTTTCGCATCTTCATTCGGCGTCTCCGCGTGGTAGACTGAGCTGTGCTAGATCCTCTGTCGATCCTGTGCGTTTAAGTGTTCTTTTACCGGATTTTCTGCTGGTGTGTTTTGACATGATCTTTTTGGATCCATCGCGGAATTCATCGCCTCTGCGGACCCCCCAGACCCTTTCGCGCGCGGCTTTGACGGCCGCCAAATGATCAAAGACGCGTGCAGGATAGGCAAAGCCTATGATCTGCCCTGCGTTCGGTGCCGTCCAAGGTTCATGGATGTACGGGTCAGAGATCGGTGCCAATTCGGGCACCCATTTTCGAATGAACTGCTCATGCGGGTCCTGATCGCACCCCTGTTTCACTGGATTGTAGGTGCGCACCGTATTGATGCCCGTGGTTCCCGATTGCATCTGCACTTGGCTACAATGAATACCCGGCTCGTAATCCGAAAGCATCCGCGTCAAATGCAAACCCCGAGCCCACCAATCAAGCCAGAGGTGATAGCTAGCCGTGGCCGTCACCATTGCCCGCATCCGAAAATTCAGCCACCCAGTCGCTGAAAATGACCGCATGCAGGCATCAAAAAACGGATACCCCGTTTCCCCCCTTGACCATGTGGAACGTAAATCCGCGTGGGGCTCCCGAGGACGAAGACCATCGTAGAGCGGATTTAAATTCTCCGACTCCATCCGCGGTTCGTCCTCAAGCTTTTGAATAAAGTGGCAATGCCAATGGAGCCGGCTGGAATATGATCGGAGAGATTTGCGCCAATTTCTGGCATTCGCAGGCATTGAACGACGCTGTCGATCCGTCGCTTGCTTCACTTCACGCATCGAAAACGCACCCCATGCAAGATAAGGCGAAATGCGCGAGCACGCGACTGAGCCCTCAATAGGGCTCGACATTTCGCGCCGATATCGTTTGCCGCGGCTGATCAGATAACTATCCAAGGAATCAAGTCCCGCACGGCGGCCACCAAATTGGCGGTGGGCGCATGGATCATCCGCCAGGTTAAGGTCACACCGGATCGGCGTGGGGCCGAGCTCTATGTCTAAAGGGGTAAGTTGCGTTGACGAAGACACGGGCCGCTCCATAAACTCTGTCCAACGGGCCGCCCAGCCATCGCGGGATTTAAGCGGGCGAAACACACCATGGTTCTGAACCTGGGTCCAAGGATTACCTCTCTGCCCGCACCACGCGCTAACTTCACGATCCCGCCGATAGGTCCAATCATTTCCCTTTTCATCATGTGACCAAAGGGCTTCGATCAGTCGGCAGGTCGCCAAATCAGACAGCACCTGTGTCACCCGCCCCATACGTACGATGAGCAGTTGGCCCAAGTCCGCTAAATCTCCACGCAATTCAGCAAGTGTTTCGGCAACAAAGTCCCAATGTCGCGCCGCGGCATCGGGTTGCTGCCAAAGCTCGGGCTCAACCACATAAAGCAGCAAAACCGGACCGTTACGAGACGCCTGCGCCAGCGCCTCATGATCATCGACCCGGAGATCGCGTTTGAACCATACAACCTGCACGTAATCTCCTTTTTGATAGAATACGTGAAAGCTCTTACGTTGGATCTGCCGTCCGACAAGTCACCTACCAGTGTCAGACTTGAGCACAATGAACTCTGGCAAACCGCACTCAAACAAGAACTCGAATGTCCACAAATTTTTCGGTTCGATACTGCTCCGATTTCGCGTTTGCACCGAATTTCCATTCTTAGGAGCTACGTAGCCGGGTATCTAAAGGTAACTGGAAAGCAAGTTTGGGTCGTTCGTTTATGGCTCAATGTCAGCTCTGGGCGCATCGGTGCGTTTGGGGTGAGGCGCAGCATTTGGGAGATTGGGCACGAAGCAGTCGTTGTTTGAATTCAACTCAATGTCTGCTCTACGGACAAAGCCGCCTTTTGATTGCTTGCGATCAACGACTATTTCTAACCAGATGCGGCCACCTTTAGCTTGATATAAGTACTCGGCAGGCCAAGCCGCCAAGGTCCGCTGATTTCTCCAGTTTCAGTTTGCCACCATAAGCGTTCATCAGATCAACACAGATTGCCAAACCCAATCCTGTGCCGCTGACAGAGGTATCCAACCGACCTCCGGATCGAACTACTCCGTCAAGTGCATCCTCCGGAATTCCTTGTCCGTCATCCTCAATGCAAATCTCAATGCCGCCGTCTACACGCTTTGCGGCGATGTGAATTGTTGTCCGACACCACTTGAGCGCGTTGTCGAGAAGGTTTCCAATCACCTCTTCGATGTCCTGAGTATCCATTCGAACCTGAATCCCATCCTCGCAATCTGTCGTCAGAGATTTTCCTTCGCGTTCCGCCATGACCGAAAACAGTCTGGATAACCTGTTGACGGAATTGGTAAGGTCAGTTCGTGAATGCGTAAGTTCTGCGGTGTTCGACGCACGCATACGCGCAAGTGAGCGCTTTAGCTGAGCATCAATTCGATTTAACGCGTCATCTGCAGGTTCGATATCTGCACCCGCGTCCGACAAAATCGCCAGTTCATTTCTGAGAATTGCCGTCGGTGTTTTGAGCGCATGTGCCAGATCCGCAGCTTGTCGCCGAGAACCAGACACAATTTCACGATTCCTGTGAAGCAATTTATTTAGGTCCTCAACAAGCGGCGAAACCTCTTCTGGGTAGTCTTCCGGAATCAAGTCATCTCCCTTGTCCCAGCGATGCGCCACATCTGCACGCAACTTCCTGAGGGGGCCGATAATTGCTGACATCAACAACAACGAACCGGCAACTCCAATCAAACCAACCAATCCAAAAACCGGTAGCAAGTTGTTTTGCGCGGCTCTGCGTTCGCTTATCAGCTCTCGCCTGCTTTCGGCGACCGTTACGCCCCACTCGGTTCCGTCTTCGAATGTGATTCTCTGATATGCGCTACGAACGGCTTCGCTGTCCGGACCTGTGGTGTTCCAAACGATTGCCTCTTCGCTCACACGTACAGGTTCGGAAATTGTCTCGTCAAAGAGCGAGGCTGATGTGAATGTAGCCCCGTTTCCATCGGTAACCTGCCAGTATCTGCCTGAATACGGCGTTCCATAGGCTGGATCGAATATCAGTTCGCGCAATGCCTCAGGGTTATGCGTCGTTGCGCTCAAACCGACAACGAGTTGGGTGTGCCGGTCACGTAGCGTCTGGTCGAATTGTTCCAGAACACGTGTGTTGATGTACGAAAACACAATCAACGTTCCGACGCCGACAGAAAGCGCGCCTGTCGCAAGGCCGCCAAGCAAAGCGCGTTGGCGCAGCGATAACATCAGGCCGTATCGATCATATAGCCGCGTCCTCTGACCGTTGTAATAAGGTCAGAGCCCAGTTTCTTTCGCAGCCGGGTTATGAAGACGGCAATGGTGTTCGAATCCCTGTCACCGTCATATTCATAGATATGCTCTGACAACTCGGTACGTGACACCATGCGTCCGATGTTGTGGGCAAGGTATGTCAGAACTGCGATCTCTTGCGCCGTCAGATCAACAGGAATGCCGCCCACGCTGACGCGACCGTTTCGTGTATCGAGCATAACGTCCCCCATTTCGATAACCGGGTTTAACTGACCGCTTTGTCGGCGCAGGATGGCCCGTACACGAGCGGCCAGCTCGGGCATGTGAAATGGCTTGGTCATATAGTCATCAGCACCTGCATCAAGACCATCCACGCGCTCGCTCCACCCATCGCGGGCGGTGAGGATCAACACGGGTGTCTTGACGCCCGCGCTGCGCCATTCGCGCAGGACAGAAATACCGTCGCGTTCCGGCAACCCGATGTCGAGGATGATCATGTCGTAAGGTTCGGTCGCACCTAGGTGCAGGGCGTCAGTACCATTCTTGGCCACATCTACCACGCGGCCTTCTGCGCTAAGAAGTTTCTTAATCTGCTCGCATAGCTGCGGTTCATCTTCGGCCAGAAGTACTCTCATATTCAAAAACTACAGTCACAACTGCTTTGGTTTAAGCCCTATTTTTTACCGTTGCCCTTGCCGTTCCCGCCAGAGTTGCCGTCGCCGTTTCCACCGCTGTTTCCGCCACCATTGCCGCTGCCGTTACCACCGCTATTACCTCCTCCGTTTCCACCACCATTTCCACCTCCATTGCCGCCGCCGTTGCCATTGCCGCCGCCGTTGCCGTTGCCGCCGCCATTGCCACCGCCGTTGCCATTGCCGCCGCCGTTTCCACCAGCATTGCTATTGCCACCGCTTTTGCCGTTGTTTCCACGGCTCGCAGAAGCTCCACGATTGCTGTTGGTGTCGCGGCTGTTGTTGGCGTTGGCGGGGTTCGAACGGGCTGCTTTCGATATTTGACGCCCAACACTGGATCGATTGGAAACGACTGTACCGGTCTGTGCATCCACAATGACACTGACAATTTTTCCATCGGGCTTTTTGACTAGAATACGATAGTAAATTTGATCAGCCTGAAACGCGCGCGCATCGACAGGGGTGCCGCCATAGGCTTTTTCGACACCTTTGATAACCCGTTTCAAACGAATGGTGTCCCCGGTCAGGGTCGCTTTGCGCAGTTCACCTTGCTTGAGCTCGCGTGTCTGGGCAGCCGCTTCCCCAACAGGCAAAGCAACAATCAGGCTTGCTACCACCAAGATCACCTTCGCGCGCATGAAAGTCCTCGTATTTCGCGGCTAGAGACTACGTCTTTCGACATGAACCGATGATGAACAAGCAGTTAGCCCTGCGTTCAAGCACCCTCAAGTTAAATGGCAAGAAGCATTGGGGATTCGTGCGTGAATCGAGACTATTGAACATAGCGAGTTGTTTCAGAAAACTGATACCCGCTGATTTCCACCGAGGAGGTCGATATGAAAATCACCAGTTTGAGACTGCTAAAAGCATCGACCCTGGCAATCGCGTTGTTGGGATCTACAGCCATCGTAGCTACCGTTGCGGTGCCGGATATTGCATTTGCAAAGGAGGGCAAAGGCAATAGCGGTGGAAAGGGTAACGGTGGAGGCAACGGCAAAGGCGGCGATAAAGGAAACGGTGGAGGCAACGGCGGCGGAAAAGGCAATAGCGGTGGCAAAGGGAACTCCGCCAGCGGAGATCGTGGTGACCACAGTTTCGCCGGTAACAAAGGCGGAAAGAAAGGTGCCGACAAAAGTTTTGGTGGCCGAAACACCGGGAAATCCAAGACAAAATCTTCGCGCTCTGCTTTGGGCAAGGGCGGTCGTTTTTCCTTGAAGGATATCTTTAGCGGCAAAGGCAAGTCGAGAACGGTTGCCACATCTGGAAAACGCTCGACCACCAGCGGTAGCAAACAAAAGCCCAGGACGTACAAGAAGCCTTCGAAAACAGTAATTGTCGAAGAGTCCATTCGCCCAGCGGTCAGGGAAAAGGGGAACAAGATGGCGGCACTTCTTGGTGCCCACCCGTCTGAGTTAGGGGCGCTCAATGCCGCCAACGCCAGCGCAACTGCATTAGAAAATGCAGCGCCCAATTCCCGCGTAGGCCGAATTGCCAATTATCGAGATACTGTGTTGGCCGGAGAACCCTTGCGCGAAGAGCTTGAGGAACAATTGGAAGAGCTCGCTGGCTTGGAGCCGCCGGAGCGGACTGTTCCTGAGATTGAAGAAGACCTCGAAGCCGCGTTGGGTGAAGTCCAGGAAAACCAGGAACGCGTCGAGGATCTCGAACAAGCGCTGGAAGACGCAGGCGGAACGGACCCAGAGATTGAGGAGCAATTGGATGAAGCCCGCGCTGATTTGGACTCTTCGATCGAAGCAGCGCAGGAGCTGAACGATGAACGTCAGGCTGCCGTCGAATACGAAGAAGCGACTGAACAGGTGCAAGAACTGGCTGACCAGGTCGAGGAACAGGAATTGACCGAACGGGAAGCACTGGAAGCCGCCGCAAACAAGCCCGTGACCGACGCCGTTGAACATGAGGTAAAGGCGCTGTTGGGTCTGTAACGAAAGACAACGGCTCTCTGCGTCAATCAACCCGCAGTACTGACCACTCACGGAAGTACTAAAGCCCGGGTCAGCCAAAGGCTTCACAGGATGGGTAGCGGCTGGCCGGATACTTTTGCAAATCAAGGGCTACGCCCTTTTTCCCAAAGGCATAATAAAGAAACCCCGCCCCATAACTGGAGCGGGATTTAGTTTTCAATTCCAATATCTAGGACGAATACCGGGAATTGTGTGGGGGTCTGCTGAACTGCCTTCAGACGTTGTTATGTGCCTCGGAAAGCCGCTTGTTTTTGACGATCTGTGTTAATGCATTTTCGATAGGAGGGAAGCGACCACTGCTCGATTTGGTCGTGGTTGGCAAACGTTCTTCGGCGATTTTGCCGGAGGTTTGCATCACAGCTGTTGTGCTGGACTCTTCAGTCACAAAGGCAGACTTGATCATGCGTTTCCCCTTGTCAGCGATCAAACGGAACAACGTCCCGTATGATCTAACACCGTCACTATGCCTGAGACTGTTTGAACACTCTGAGAATACATTGTTCACGTTCAGTTAATGTTGTTCGCGAAATAAAGACAAACGAATAGGCGGGCGACCAGGTGGAGGAAGAACATCCCGTTTTGATGCTTTAGTTGAATTTGCGATGACAATCGCAGCCGATGATTTCAGCTCGTGAACAAACTGCTGCATCGGAAAGCGACTCTTCGCTTATGAACTCGCCAAGGCCCATTCAAGATCATATCTAGGCTAAGAAGCTGAAAAAGGCGCTGGGAATGAAAAAGATTGTTGGGATTCTGGCGGTGGCACTGACCATGCAAGGCGCGTCATTTGCGAACGCCAGTGTCAGCTTGTGGAGCCTTAGCACGGGGCACGTTAGCGGAACCGGCGCTACCTCGCCGATCCATGTGAAATCCAAATCCGGACATTGTCCGCCGGGCTTGGCAAAAAAGGCAATCCCGTGCGTACCGCCTGGACAGGCAAAGAAATATCGACGTGGCGATTACATCCATGATGGGTATGTCCGCATTGATGATCCCAGCCGTTGGGGACTACGGCGCAACGGATATTACGTGCGTGCCGGAGATTATGTTTACGAAGTAAACCGTGAAACACATGAAGTGCTGAACCTGATAGGGGCAATCGCCGACATTCTGAATTGAGAGCCGGTATCGCTCACCACCTTGAAGCACTGTTTGCGGCCATTCGGTTGGATTGCGGCAGTCGAAAGTATGGACTCGCTGCGGCCATTCACTGTGGTGCGCTTGGACTGGTGGTGAGAGCCCTGAGCGGACCTTGATCGCCGTTTAGGGTTTCGCTCTTGCAGCAAGTCGCGAACTGCAAAAAAAGGTCGTTAGACCTAATGACGACTAAAGGCGAGTGTGCAGACAAAGACGCCGTTCAGTTTTTGGGTGGTTCGTAGGGATCGGGCGTTCCCGGTGGAATCGGAGGGTATTCCTCGAAGGTAGCGATGTGCTCTTGCAGCTGCGGAAGCGCCTTTTCGACCGCCCACGTGTAAGGGAAAAGTACACTTTCGCGCTCGTGTGGATCGTTCAATAGATTGTAGACCCTTGGTGTGTCGAAAGACTCCGTTGCACCAAAAGCCGTCGTATTCTCTTTGAAAAGAACTTTCCAATCCTTCCATTTTACGCCGAATATTTGCTCTCCCATGTAAACGATCACGCCTTCTCGGTTTGAATTTGGCTGGACACCAAGAAAGAACTTCGACTGGTCGATACCATCAAAGGCCCTGTCATCAGGCACCTTGCCGCCTGCAAATGCCGCAAGTGTCGGATAGAGGTCCATCGAATGGACAACATCGTTGCTTGCTGAACCCGCGGGAATCTTACCCGGCCACTTGATCGCAAAAGGCACCCGCATGCTTCCTTCGAGGCTGGTGAACAGAGTGCCACGCCAGGGCCCGGCGGTGCCATGTACCGCTGGCACGGGCGAGACATTTGCGTTTCCAACCGGAAGAGCTTCGGGGCCATTGTCAGCAGTAAATATCACCACAGTGTCGTCGGAAACACCTGCCGCCTCGATCGCATCAACGATGCGCCCGACATAGGTATCCGTTTGAAGCAGAATATCGGCCCAAACACCATTACCGGTGGCGCCATCAAATTCCTCGGACGCGATATTTGGATAGTGAGTCTGAGTATAGGCAAGATAGATAAAAAACGGCGCTTCTTCGGCACTCTTCGCTTTGATAAACTCGATAGCCTTTTTCGTCAGGTCGCCGTCTATCTCGCCGCGATAGTCGAGATCGTAGTCCCGCGCGATGGTTGCTGGCTCACCTGCAACACCCTGCATCACAACAGGCTCTTCCAAGTTGGCTTCAGCAAATCCCGGAAGCGTGCGCCAGACTGTAACGTCAGTGGTCTCAACTCCGAAAAATTCGTCGAATCCTTGATTCGTTGGATATCGTCCTTCGGTCCAGCCAAGGTGCCACTTGCCGTACATGGCCGTGTTGTATCCCACATCCTTTAGCATCTCGGCCATCGTGAGTTCCCACTGAGTCAGGCCGTAGACACCGCCGCCTAGTGGGACCGTGTGGTTGCCGCTCCGGATGCCATATCGTCCCGTCATGGTCGCTGCGCGGGACGGCGTGCACTGGCTTTCCACGTTGAAGTTCGTGAGTCGCAGTCCCTCCGCAGCGAGGGCATCCATCTCGGGGGTCGCTGTACCTCGGATTATGCCACCTCCATTGAACCCGGGTTCACCCCAACCAAAATTATCGAGAAATATGAATACGATGTTTGGTTTATCTTGAGCTGAAGCGCCCGTGGCAAATAGAAGGGATAAGGCCAGTAGGAATGTTCGCGACAACCATTTCATAACAACGCCTCCAATCAAGATCACAGGTTCAAGTCTGACGATCCAGGCCACCAGTCGTCAAGAACACCCACTCGTTGCGGTATTTTCTCACAACGGCTGAGCGTTAAAGAATTGGGCGAAGCTGCGATCCGATTTTGGTCGAACTTCCCCCGGGGTCCTTGTGCAAAACTAAGAAAAACTGTTGTTTTCCTTGACGAACAGCCAGCTCAGATGTTGCCATGGGCTAGCATTCAGCTCGGCTGGGAGGTTCAAATGAAGTTTTTTCTGACGACATCAACAGCAATAGTTTCCGCAGCATTCATAACAAGCTCTTCACATGCTCAAGAGGCCGCTCAAGGTGGGCAAGTTGGAGAGATGACCATATCAGTTGATGATATGCGTGAACCCGCGCCTGCTGATTTCTCACCTTATGCAGGTCGAAACTTTCCTACACGACCTCTGTGGGGTGACACTCACCTGCACACGTCAAATTCGCTCGACGCGCGGGGGTTTGGCGTCATCCTGAGCCCAGACGATGCTTATAGATTTGCACGCGGTGAGGAAGTCACTACGTCGCACGGCCTTCGGGTGCAGTTATCGCGTCCCCTCGACTGGCTTGTCGTATCCGATCACTCGGACGCCATGGGCGCCATGAATGAGATCGTCGCAGGGAATTCTACGCTGATGCGCGATCCAACACTTCGAGACTGGAACGAACGTCTTAATGCCGGTGGAGATGTTGCTCTCGGCGCAACAATGGAGGTCATAGAAACCTTTGCGGGTATAACCGGTGATGCTCTTCCCGAGGCTGTTTCAGATCGCAGGTTCGTACAATCCGTTTGGGACGAATTCACGCAAACTGCGGATCATCACAACGACCCCGGCGCATTCACTGCGTTCATCGGGTACGAATGGACGTCCACTGAAGGAGGCAACAACCTCCACCGCAACGTGATCTACCGAGATGATGCCATTCGCGCACGGCAGATGCTGCCATTCACAACCGCAGAAACTTTTAATCCCGAACGTTTGTGGGACTGGATGGAAACTTATGAACTAGAGACCGGCGGCCGTGTGCTTGCCCTTGCCCACAACGGTAACGTCTCCAATGGCCTGATGTTTCCTGTCGAGACCAACCCTGAAACGGGTGAACCATTGACAGAAGATTACGCAGAGCGGCGTGCCAAGTGGGAGCCGATGTATGAGATCACCCAGATCAAGGGCGATGGAGAAACCCACCCGTTTCTCAGCCCGAACGATGAGTTCGCGGACTATGAAACCTGGGATAAGTCAAATCTGGGTCCGACACCCAAAGAAGACTGGATGCTTCAGTACGAATACGCGCGTGAGGCTTTGAAGAATGGTCTTAAACTAGAGGCTCAACTCGGCACCAATCCATACAAGTTCGGAGTAGTGGGCTCGACCGACAGCCATACGGCTTTGGCAACGGCGGAAGAAGACAATTTCTTTGGCAAACACTCCGGTGTCGAACCGGAACCTGGCCGTTGGCAGCATGTCGTTGGCGAGTTCGATACGACAAGGATTCTTGGGTGGGAAATGGCAGCCTCAGGTTACGCTGCAGTCTGGGCAGAAGATAACACGCGCGAAGCAATATTCGATGCCATGGAGAGGAAAGAAGTATATGGGACGACTGGTAGTCGCATCGCGGTTCGCTTCTTTGGTGGCTGGGACTTTACTGAAGCTGATGCAAAATCTCGTTTGCCCGCCGACGTCGGATATGAAAAAGGCGTTCCGATGGGTGGGGACCTCGCAACCGCTACAGAAGGCGCGGACGCCCCGACATTCCTGGTTGCTGCCCTGAAAGACCCGTTTTCCGGCAATCTCGACCGTATTCAGATTGTGAAAGGCTGGTTAAATGCCAACGGCGACACTGAAGAGCGGGTTTATGACGTGGCATGGTCGGGAGACCGCGAACCTGATGCGGACGGCAACCTACCGGCGGTGGGGAATACCGTGGATGTTGCAACGGGTACGTTTACCAATTCGATAGGATCCCCGGAGCTGATCACTGTTTGGACAGACCCCGAATTCGATCCTTCTGTGCGGGCTTTCTACTACGCCCGCGTCCTGGAAATTCCCACACCGAGGTGGACAATTTACGATGCCGTTCGGTTCGGAGACGAATTGCCTGCTGAAGTGCCGACCTCAACACAGGAACGCGCTTACACTTCGCCAATTTGGTATACTCCCGGGGGGTGAAATATACCAAATACCTACGTCGTTGCTGTAAAAGCCCGGCGGTTCAGGTCGCCGCAACATTAGGCTAATCCGTTCATGCGAACGTCCGCTAAGAGCTAAACTCGGTCATTCGCAACCGATCGTAAAAACGTCCGCTTTGGGACCGGACGAGAATTTACGGCACATTTTTTGGGAGGGTAGAGGCAAGCTCCAGACGGTTACCGTGAATAGAATCCATCACGAAGTTCTTGCCTCAGGCGCAAACGCTCAGGGTATTCTTTCATGAATTGTTCGGGTGGTTTGCCTTCCCAAACTTGCGCATAAACCCGCATCTTGTTGCCGCCATAGATCTTTGCAAGGTCCTCGTTTGAATAGCCCCGCGCCCAAAGGTCATCGGTTATCGCCGCAAGGATTTTGGCGAGTTCGCCGTTGCCGGTAGCCCCTTTGTTGAACGCGTCGATCATGTAGCCGCCATCATCGTACATACTCGCATTGTCAGTCGCCCACTGCACGACGAGTTCAAGTGAGAACATGTCATCCGTTGCGATTCCGACATGGTCAACTCCTACAAGTCGGACGTAATAGTCGATCATGTCAGCGGCCTGCTTGGGTGAGATATCTTCAGGCCAGACGCCGTCCATCATCCATTCAGTGAAGGTCGGAGAAATGTAGCCGCCCGATTTGGCCGCGCGCAGCGCCTCGTCGTCGGGAATGGCACGATAACACCCGCGTAGCGTCGCATTCGGTTCATTCGCGTAAAGACCAGCAGGGACAGAGTGCGTGTAAACATAAGGCACACCGGGATAGGTCTCATCCATGTAGTCCATTGCGTCATTGGCCGTTTTTGAGCCAGTATGGCTCAGGTCCAGCAGGATACCGAACCTCACCATTTCATCGATGACCGACTTCCCCCAAGGGGTCAGACCAATATCGCGCCCGTTGTAGGCCGCCAATTGTCCTGAACCTGTGCGGAAGATGTCATTGTAGGCCAGGATCATACTCTTGATCCCCATATCCTTGAGCACCGCCATCTTCTTAAGGTCGCCGTCCAGGATCGTAGCCGTTTGGCTGTTCCAGATGACCGCCGTTTTGCCTTGTAAATGGGCAGCTTCGATATCGCGGGTTTCATTCACAATCAGGTAGTTTTCCGGTTGCTGCGCCATGGCCGCACGGAAGTGGTAATGCTGATCCAGAAAGGTTTCGAAAGACATATCTGCAGCAGCCAGCGTCATTTCGTGCCCTGTGATACCGTTCTCGCGAGCACGCTCAAAGTATGTGTGAAGCTGCTCGTCTTCGGTCCAGCCGGTGCCGTGGGGGCTGGCCAACATGCCAAGGACAATTGCGTCCTGCACAAATTGCTTCGCCTCATCTGACGCTTCCCAAGTCTTGCTTTCCTCGCTGGCGTTCAATGCGCCCCCAATAGCAATCGCTATGGCACCTAGGGCTAACAAGGTCTTCATGTCCGAACCTCCCAATCTACTTTGCTTTTTGGTTGTCACTCTCGAACCATCTCAGAAAACGATCCGAGTTCTTAGACCGAACAGCATAATGCTATCCTGCGTGGGGTTCAGCAGCGGGTCAGAAATGAACTGCAGTGATGGCGTGATCTGCAGCCCGGGTGATATTGAAAAACGATAGAATGCTTCGAGCGTGAACTGATCACCGTCTATGCCCCTTGCCTCGGCCCAGTTCAGTCCCAGCCCGGCCAGATCGGTATTGCGACCGTAATATCCCAGACCCGCAGAAACGGACCGATCATAAAGCGCCGCTGTCCCTTTTGAGGCCCCTGCCCTGAAGAATGGCATCCATTTATTGCCAACAAACCAAGCCGCTGAGAAGGCAGCCCCATAATCTTCAGGGCGGCTGCCATCGTCGGCTGCATCCGCGTGCCAAAGGGTCAGGTGGATATTGTCAAAGTAGATGCGATCAAAGCCGGAGGTGTAACCAAGCTCGAGTGACTTGAAGAGATTGCCATCGCTAAACACATCAAAGTTTGGATCAGACGGGTCGGCGTTTGCGTCTGAGATGCTCGCAACAGCGTAGAAGTTTTCGCTCAGCTTTACTCCACCGGCAATGCCAAGGCCTTGATTGGGTGTGTTAATAGTCGGGTTGGTATTGAAAGACAGGTTCTGGAAACCGCTGTATGGGCTGACCAACCCATAAATGTCCACAAAGTCCGTTACATCAATCTGCCCGACTTGCAGTGTCCACGCGCCGTTCTCGGCCCTTTGCGTCCAGAACAGATTGGTCAGCAGCAAACCATTATCGTTGAAGGCTGTCCCAGTGATCGAAAGTGCTCCGCCATCCAGCCCAAGGAATTGCGGGGCAACATCGGTGTAACTGTGCCGGTCTTCGATCTTGAATGTCAAAGAGCCGCGTTCAGTTGCCTGCCAACTGCCGTAAAAACGCGCAATACCGCTTGCCGCTTCGCCGGTTCCCAGATCAGCATTCGTGGATTGGCCCAATGCCAGGTAATCAATATTGAAGCGAAAACCGTCCTCGGCCAGTCGGTCTTTCCACTGAAACCAACCTGGTGCGATGTTGCGTGGAAAATCGGAACGGTATTGCGGATCGGTTAGCCCATCGCCGGGCTCTAGATCAGCTTCGACCGAAGATGGCCCTGACAGTCCTTGGGCCGACGCTGCGCCAGCAAAGGCAATACTTAATGCGGCAAACAGAAGTCTTATCATTCAGATGCCCTTGCCCCGCTGGTCTTGCGATCTCCCGCCGCCCGGATGCGATCGGCGGCGCGCTGCTTCCATTCCAGCCTGTCTGCTTCAGTTTCCAGAGTTTCGACGCGTTCCGTCTCCAACTGGAAAGTCGCATTCATAGGCATGAGGCCGTCCACAACCATCATATTCTGAACAGAAGGATCGATAGTCAGCGTGCCCGTCAGCCGAACGGGTTCGTGGAAATAGCTGGGCGTCCAGTCGCCGTTCAGCCGTACACGGATCATTTGGTTGGGCGGAGGTGGAGGCATGTGACTGCACATCCCGCGTTCCGGCACCAGATACGCGACAGGTCGCCCGTCCGGATCACTCGGAGCGGGAATGGCAAAGCCCGCGAGTGTGATTGTTTGACCGTCGAATTGCGGATTTCCGTTTGTACCAGCCTTTCTTCGACGTTCTGTTACGACCTCTCGCTGATCGAGTAGCCAGTCGACATCAATACCATCTGCCACCAAGGCATCCTCAGTCTCGGTCAGAAGCTCTTGCCATTTCTGCCTTTCTTCATCGCTACCAGATTCCCGCTGCAATCTGCCGCGCAGTCGTACGACGTAAAGGACATCGTCGAATTGTTCAGCGCTAAGTTCGCGATAGGGGTCTTCAAAGACCTGCGCGGACGGGTCAGGCAGGTCAGACCAGTCTAACGCGGTTCCTGGCGTCGCAATGACAGGATGAGCACACCAAACCAACCCTGCGAATACTACGGAGCGGAAGCAATGTCGCATAAATACTCTCCGGCTGTTCAGACTGGTCAATCCAGTGTGTTTTTATAGATGACGCCGTCCTTCATGATCAGGCGGATCGTATCTGGGCTTTCAGGCCTCGGGTCGGCACCGAACCATTGATCACCCGTGCCAACAACCGAGAAGTCTTCAAGTGGGTTACCATCGATGAGCAGGATATCCGCATAAGCTCCTTCCTCGATAACGCCCAGTTTTCCGGCGGTATACGGGTTCATAAAGTCACCTGACAAAGCGACCACCTCACCACCCGTCGATGTCAACGTCACCATCGACGTGTAGGGTCCAAAAAACTCATTGTTCAGGTGCTTCTCGTAGGCAATCTGGATATTGCATGCCTCGACCGAACCAACACAGTCGGTCTGGAACCCTCGCTTCACCGGGCATTCCTTCATATTGTCGATGTAGCCCGCAAATGTGGCCGAGGCGGATTTTGCCTTAGCAAGACTCGACGGGACATTTGCCACTGCCGGAATATCTAGCAATCCGGGATCGAAGGCCGTCAGGTTGGTGGTAATGTATGCCCCTTTTTCGTTCATGACTTGGGCAATTTCACAGTCAAACGAGAAGCCATGTTCGATCGACATCACACCCGCATCTAGCGCGCTCAGGATTGCTTCCTTCCGATAGGAATGCGCCATGACATAGCTGCCATACTCGTTTGCCACCTGCACCGCAGCTTTGATTTCCTCAGGCGATCCAGCCAGCAACTGCCACGGATCGAAGGCCGATACGACGCCACCAGATTGCATGAACTTCAACTGCGTCGCGCCCATGCGGAAATTGTTGCGTGCGAACTTGTAAACGTCATCAACACCGCTAATTTCCTGCGCCAAGTTCAGCCTGCTCATGTTTGTTTCAGACCCGGGCGGTGCGGTGAAATTCGCAAAGTCAGCGTGACCACCCCGCGTTCCGATAAATGCACCAGATGGAAAGTAACGCGGGCCGTCAATTTGGCCTGCGTCAATTGCGCGACGTAACCCGCCATTGGCGCCACCCGCATCCCTGACTGTGGTGAAGCCCTGCATCAAATACATCTCGGCCATCCGCGCACCGTGTATGGCAAAATCCTCCCACGTAGTGTTAGCCTCCATCGCAGGTAACGTCGGCCCCATCAGCATGAGGTGCGCGTGCAGTTCAATAAACCCGGGGGTCAGTGTCCGTCCCTCTCCGTCAATGACCGTGGCGTTGGGGGCATCGATCGCTTCGGTTGATACGGCCTTAATCAGATTACCCTCGACCAATACGCTGGCATTCTCGATACGCTGTTCATTCACGCCATCGAAGACATGCACGTTGGTAAACAACGTTTGAGGTTCTTCTTGATCCTGAGCATGCGCGGACGTTGAAAAAGAAAGAGCTGCAGCGACAATTACCGTCGAGCAAAGGGACATTCGTAGGCCGGACATAAGTACTCCCTTCATATTCGTGTTTTGCAAACTGTAGTCCGGAAAAACTTGGCTCGGTTGCCATTTTTGAATTAGAATGTTCGAATGTGATCGCAAAAATGGCCACATTGTAAAACTAATCCAAACGAGGGTGACGAGCTTGCCTTTCAACTCCACCTCTCAAGAGCATAGCGAGGGCTTTATTCGCCTCTCCTTAGCTGCTCCGTTCCTGCAATATCTCACCGAACGTAAGATCAATCCGCAACCAGCATTGGATCAGGTCGGCCTGAAAGCCGGACTGTTGTCTGACCCAGCCGTGTTCGTGCACTCAGAGTTGGTCTACGGTTTGGTAAACGCCTTCTCAGAAGTGTCAGGAGATCGATACCTTGGACTGAAAGTAGGGGAGACGTTTGACCTGCAAGAGTGGCCTCCGTTCGCTCAGGCCCTGCAATCGACAAAGACGCTGTTCGAGTTCTTTACCCGTTTCGTGGGGCTTGTACCGCAGGAATCCAATTCTGTGCGACACAGCCTTGTCGTAGAAGCGGACAAAGCGACTTATCGAATCGAAAGACAACAAGAGCCTACTGTACCGCCGATTCAGGTGACCGGTTTTGGTGCCGCAATCTATGTACGCCTATTGCAGACCGTCGTCGGAGATGCCTGGGATTCTTCGCGTGTGCGATGGGAAAGCAGATACATCAACGGTCTGCCTATCGACTACAAGGGGATCGAGGTCGGCCTTGGGACCGATCCCGGAATGCAGATTAGTTTCCCTGTAGAATGGTTGTTTTTGCACCATGTCTCTGAGGGCTCTGCCAAGCCCATCGCCTCACCGCGACAAGATGAAGAAGTAACCGTAGTAGCTGCTTTGCGATCTGTTTTACGCGATAAGCTGGATGAAACCGATTTGGGACCAGAGGTTGTGGCCGGGTTGTTGGGAATACAGCCGGAACGGTTTCTTAAGGCGCTTCAGCAGCAAGGCACAACGCTGCCCCGCGAAATCAAACGGCTGCGTGTCGATGTCGCCAAGGAACACCTCGGAGAAGACAAAATGACAATAGCTGAGATCGGTCTAATGCTCGGCTACTCCGACAAATCCCATTTCACACGCTTTTTCAGGGGCCAGACCGGAATGACACCGACCAAGTTCCGCCTTGGCTCGTAATTATGTTGCAAATGCTTGGATCAGCTGTGCGAACTTGATCTCGGAACAAAAGCAAAGGCGCGACCAGACTGCCGTCCCGACCGCGCCTTAAACCATTCTATTCGAACGCCATTATTGGCCCGTGGTCTCTACGCACGTTCCCTTGCCCCATCCTGACTTGCTGCCCGAGGCAGAGTAGTCGAACGTGCCCTTCTCAGGGTGAACGTTGTAATTCAGCGTGTAATCCTCACCGACATACAGATAGGTCAGGGTGTCGAGACCGGGAAACACATCCACATCCTTGTCGATATCCCCGATCGTGATGTGGCCCTTTTGCTGGCCATCATACTTCACAAGCCGAGCGGCCATTTCCGGGTGTTCCGCATCCGGTGCCTCACATTCAAACACCCGCTCCTCAGCAACTGCGGCTGCTGGCAATAGGGCAAGAAGAAGAGCTGCCTTTTTCATTGATTTCCAATCTGTATTCGATCTGTTGCACTGCGGCGGCTATTGACGATTCTGGGCGGAATTTTGTCCAAACTCGGGTCGTTCTGCGGTCTCGTTGCACGCATCTCGTTAGACCAATTCACGTTTGGGTTTCGCCTGCGTTTTGAGGTGAGCCCTAAGCACATTTCCATCGCGTTTTGGGGAGTATCCAACCCAGCATTGAGGGCTCGAAGACAGAGACAATGGGTCTATGCGCCCATCAGCTGCTGAGAAATTTCTTAGGGTTCATCATGGCAGCCATTTGGAACCTCAATTTGTGAATTCCAATGCTGAAGGGGGCAGCGCGGGACCGGGCCAACTCTGCCCTATAGCTTTGCCCATAGCGGGACGTGCGGTCGCAGTGGGGTGAAAATCCCTGCGCGCGCTCCCATCTGTTCAGGACAGAAAAAGGAGAGCGTCTGATGCAATGTCCGATTGATGGAACTCAGCTGGTAATCACCGAGCGGAGCGGGGTCGAGATTGATTATTGTCCGCAATGTCGTGGCGTGTGGCTGGACCGTGGAGAGCTGGACAAGATCATCGATCGCTCTGCCGACCATACGCCGCCGCCACCGCCGCAGCGGGGTTATGATGACCGATCTGATCACGGATACCGTAAAAAGAAGAAACGCGGCGGCTTTCTGGATGAGCTGTTTGACTTCTAAGACGTTGGCACCGTGATCTGAGAGGGTTTTATCGGTTGTTGTATGGTCACGGGTGAGATGGGTGCGAGCACCCATCCTGCGCTTGCTAAAAAATCTCGAAGGATGAGCCCAGCCTTAACCTGACTTGACAATACGCTTAATGGCAACAGCGCCATTAAAAATGGCGTTACTAAGGCCATTAGGAGACGGAGAAATCTTGGCAATAACTTCCACTCGATCACCAATATGAAGGATTTCAAGAGTATTGGCCGCACTCTCTTCCCAATTATCCGTCATGACTATGGCAAGGCCGTCTTTCGTCGTCAGTTTGAGGGATAGGTTATCCAAGTCAATGATTTCACCGGTTAATTTGCAAAAATGAGTGTCGACAAGTTTATTGATTTCTTCACTCTTTTGCAAACTTGTATATCCCTCCAAGGCATCAAGAACTCCCTTGCCCCAAGCTTTCGAAAAGACAGCGTAACCATTTCGACCAAAGCGGGGGTCGCCAGGTTCGACGACTAATTCAAGTGACTTTCCCTTTTGATAATCTTGAGTCTCGCTTACGTCCTGCTGATGAGGCCGTGGGGGGAGCATCTCCGGCTCAGCGCTGACAACAGGCTTTGATGCATGGGCTTCGATCTTCGAAGCTTTAGAAGACTTCGTGTAAGCAACAAGACCCCATAGAACCGAGACTGAAGTGCCCTGCTCGGCAGACGCGTGCGCAAGTATCCAGACAACACCAGCAAAGATAGCGACAATAATAAGCCCTAATACTCCAAATGATGAAATCACTTGAGTGAAAAACTCGTCCAAGTTGAATTCTCCGGCGATTTATTGGGCATACTATACAGAGAAGCTGTCTTGTCTACCGCTTCCGCCGCTTCACATTTCCGCCCCTTTGCCCCGGCCTGCCAGCCGTTGACCTCCCGCGCGATTTCACGGCGTCTTCCGAGGCTTTCTCTACCGCCCATTGGCGCGCCATGGGGTCGTCGGCGACGGCCAGATCGACCGCTTCCAGACGCTTGATCTCATCCCGGATGTTGGCGGCCTCTTCGAATTCCAGGTTCTCGGCGGCTTTGCGCATTTGGTCACGCAACCCGTCCAGGTGAGCCTCCAAATTCGCGCCGTGCATCGGTTTGTCGATGGTGGCGGTGACGCGGTTCATGTCGACATCGCCTTCGTAGAGACCGGCCAGAACGTCCTCGACGTTCTTCTTCACGGTCTCAGGCGTGATGCCGTGTTCTTCGTTATAGGCGAGCTGTTTGGCGCGGCGGCGGTTGGTTTCGCCCAAGGCGCGCTCCATCGAGCCGGTGATCTTGTCGGCATACATGATCACCCGGCCATCCGCGTTCCGCGCAGCACGGCCGATGGTCTGAATCAGGGATGTTTCCGAGCGCAGGAAACCCTCTTTATCCGCGTCCAGAATGGCGACCAGCCCGCATTCGGGGATATCCAATCCTTCGCGCAGCAGGTTGATGCCGACCAGTACGTCGAAGGCCCCCAAGCGAAGGTCGCGCAGGATTTCGATGCGTTCCAGCGTATCGATATCCGAATGCATGTAGCGGACTTTGATGCCCTGCTCGTGCAAGTATTCGGTCAGGTCCTCGGCCATGCGTTTGGTCAGCGTTGTCACCAGCGTGCGGAATCCGTTGGCGGCCACCTTGCGCACCTCGTCCAGCAGGTCGTCCACCTGCATCGACACCGGGCGGATTTCGACCTCGGGGTCCAAGAGGCCGGTGGGGCGGATGACCTGTTCGGTGAAGACACCGCCGGTCTGTTCGATCTCCCACTTCGCCGGGGTGGCCGAGACAAAGACGGATTGCGGGCGCATTGCGTCCCATTCCTCGAACTTCAAAGGTCGATTGTCCATGCAGGACGGCAGGCGGAACCCGTGTTCGGCCAGCGTGAACTTGCGCCGATAGTCGCCACGGTACATGCCGCCGATCTGCGGGACACTGACATGGGACTCGTCGGCGAAGACAATCGCGTTGTCCGGAATGAATTCGAACAGGGTTGGCGGCGGTTCGCCCGGCGCACGGCCCGTGAGGTAGCGTGAGTAGTTCTCGATCCCGTTACAAACGCCGGTGGCCTCAAGCATTTCCAGATCGAAGTTCGTACGCTGTTCCAGCCTTTGAGCTTCCAGCAGCTTGCCCTCGCCAACCAGCTGGTCCAACCGGATGCGGAGTTCCTTTTTGATCCCAATGATCGCTTGATTCATCGTTGGCTTCGGCGTGACGTAGTGCGAATTCGCATAGACCCGCACCTGCTCCATCGTTGCCGCGCGTTCGCCGGTCAGCGGGTCGAACTCGGTGATGGTTTCCAGTTCCTCGCCGAAGAACGAGAATTTCCAAGCACGGTCCTCAAGGTGGGCCGGCCAGATTTCCAGGGAATCGCCACGCACCCGGAAGGACCCGCGCTGGAAAGCCTGATCGTTGCGGCGGTACTGTTGGGCAACCAGATCAGCCATCACCTGCCTCTGGTCATACTCATGACCCACCTTCAGATCCTGTGTCATCGCTCCATAGGTCTCGACCGAACCGATACCGTAGATGCACGAGACCGAGGCGACGATGATCACGTCATCGCGTTCCAGCAGCGCCCGCGTGGCCGAGTGGCGCATCCGGTCGATCTGTTCGTTGATCTGCGATTCTTTCTCGATGTACGTGTCCGACCGCGGCACATAGGCTTCTGGCTGGTAATAGTCGTAGTAGGAAACGAAATACTCGACCGAGTTCTCTGGGAAGAAGCCCTTGAATTCCCCGTACAGCTGCGCTGCCAGCGTCTTATTTGGCGCCAGGATGATCGCAGGCCGCTGCGTTTCTTCAATCACCTTGGCCATGGTGAAGGTCTTGCCCGTCCCGGTCGCACCCAGCAGGACCTGATCTCGCTCACCATCATTCACACCGCCTGCCAGCTCTTTGATCGCCGTCGGCTGGTCGCCAGCCGGGGCGAACTCGGTGTGCATGACGAACTCCTTGCCGCCCTCCAGTTTCAGGCGCGCGCGCACGTCGTCTGCGGTCAGTTGAGTCTTGTCGGAATGGGCATAAGGCATGGGCGGGCTCCGGGTCAGGCCCCTACATTTGTTCTTATTTTGTCCATCTGCAAGGGCTGATCTGGATTCATTTTCAGCTAAGCGGTCCGGGGTTGGGCGTCGGGGTGCGTTTGAACCTTCGCCGCCAAGGCCGACAGGTTCTCGGCCAGCACGCGGCCCATCATGATCTTCAACAGGGTTTGTCCCATTAACCAGCCCAACGGTCCATATTTCATACGAAAATCCATACTCCAGATAACACGGCTGCGCGTGTCGGACAGCCGTGTGATGGCAATCGCCGCCTGTGCTTCGCGCAGAGGCATCGCCATCTGCGACAACCGCACGGTGTAGCCGCGGTCAACCTGCCAATCCGTCACCTCTTCGACCAATGATGTGCCGTTCGCGAAGTGACACCGGCGCTGTGACCCAACACCATCCGATCCGGCAGTCAAAGCATCAACCGATGTCACCTGCGGGGCAAACTCATCGATATGCATAAAGCGGCGGAGGATGGCCCAAATCTCATTGGGTCGGGCGTTGATGTCGAGGTGGCGTTCTTGGTGAAGCATCCTGCTGTCCTTATAAGTCTGCGCGCTTTCTACCCCGAACTAATGACAATACCTGTCATTAGGCAGTCCATGCGACCCGCGACAATTGTCATCTTGTCCCGGCGCGCGCTCTGACGCATAAACAGCTTCAGCCAAGTGAGTAGGGAGAGGCGACATGCGCGCACGGATTTACCAGCCTTCGCGAAACGCGATGACCTCGGGGATGGCCAAAACCCGCAAATGGGTTCTGGAATACGCCCCGGCTTCTGCGCGTGAGGTCGATCCGCTGATGGGCTGGACCTCGTCCAATGACACCCAAACGCAGGTGCGTCTGAAGTTCGATAGCAAGGAAGAGGCGCTGGACTATGCCAAAGACAACGGCATCGACGCGCAGGTAAGCGAGCCGCACAAGCGCAAGCCGAACCTGCGGGCGCGCGGCTATGGTGAGAATTTCGCCACTGACCGGCGCGCTCCCTGGACCCACTGACAAGGCCCTGTGAATGATCGACATCCGCCAAGCAGACCCCGGCGCCAAGGATCTGCGCCCGATCATTCAAGCGCATCTCGCCCATAGCTGGGGCGCGACACCGCAAACCTCAAATCATACGCTGGACATTGATGCCCTGCGCGAGCCGGGCATTCGCTTTTGGGCTATTTATGAGGCGGGTAAGCCCTTGGGTTGTGGTGCGCTTAAGGCGCTGCCGGATGGCACTGCCGAAGTTAAATCGGTGCACGTGGTTGCTGCTGCGCGCGGCCGAGGATTGGCGCGTGTGATCATGAACCATCTTGCCGATCTGGCCCGAGCCGAGGGCGTTTCCGCACTTGTCCTGGAAACTGGCGCAAATCATCTCTCGGAATATGACGCAGCACGCAAGCTATATGAAACATTGGGATATTCCTATTGCGGTCCGATCTACGGCTATGACGCCGATCCAAACAGCGCGTTTATGCGGTTGGACCTTACGTCCAGCCCAAAACGCTGAGGGAAAAGCTGAATGCACCCGCTTGGTGCAGTCTGACCGACCGCTTTGAATTCAGATATAAGGGCCGTACCCTTGCCCCGTTTCGAAAAACATCTGAAAAAATGGCGAGCCGTGGAGGACTCGAACCCCCGACCTGAGAATTAGAAGTTCCCTGCTCTAATCCAGCTGAGCTAACGGCCCGGTCTTGTTCCGTTTGTATCAGTCAATCCATTAGGATTGTCAACTTGATAGGGGGCAAGCTTGTTCTTTCAAAAAGGTTATTTCCATCAGGGTATTGGCCGAATCTGGCAGACCTCTCGGCAAGAGACATCGAACCTACCTGCAGTTCAAACTTGCAGCCCAGCGCGCCCTGCGTCACGTTTGAAATCACAAATTGTGATTCCAAACGGATATGATGACGAACCCGGAAAACCTGCCCAGCCCTCAAGAGGTCCAAAACGCCATTCATCGGGTGCGCGGTGTACGCGTGGTTCTGGCAGAAGATCTGGCGCAGTTTTACGGAAAATCCGTCAGCGCCTTCAATCAGGCCGTCTCGCGCAATAAGGATCTGTTCGAAGGCTACCGCTTTCAGCTTTCCGACGCAGAGGTCGCGGATTTGCAATCACAGAATGTGATCTCAAAACCCGAAGGCCGCGGTGGCCGACGGGTCAATCCGTGGGTCTATACCGACTACGGCGTAGCTATTGCCTCGACTTTGTTTAAAGATCCGCGCGCGATCAGGATCACGCGGATGATCACCGAAGCCTTTGTTGACGGCACCAATGCGCTAGCGGAAACCCCGCGCAACCCGCCTGAGATTCTGCCACCGCAAAATGCCCCTACGCCGTTGCTTCCAAATGGGGATCAACTGCGTGATCTGGCAGAAAACATCCTTGATTCCGGACAGCAAAGCCTTGTGGACTACATCGCCAATCCCACCACCAAACGGCAGCAGGCGGTGGCAGTGATCATGAAGACCCTCGCGGAAACGGCGGGCGAAGAGGTTCGCACACAACGTGACCGTCTGCGCCTCAGCATCGCCGAACGGCTGGCCCGCGGAGACTATGCCGACGATGATGACCGGAAAAAACTGCTTGAGCTGCTGCACGCCATGAAAGACTGACCGCCTTAAAGGCCCAGCTCTGCCCGCGCCTTTCTGGTCAGCTTAGCTACGACCAGATCGTATGAGATTACAATATGATCTCGCAGCGACGCGTCGCTCATGCCACGTTCATCGTAAACCTGCAGCCATTTCATACCTCGCGATGCCAGATAGGGCGCTGGGCGGATACCTGGCTCATCTCCGAGGACCTCAAAGGCAAGATCGGTAGCCTTGAAGGTAAACGCATCCTTTCCGTCGTTCCAACCACAGATGGCAAAGACTTTGCCGCCTACTTTCCAGACATCTGCGTTGCCCCACTGCACGACATGGCTGGTGGCTTTGAGGTCCGAGCAAAAGGCATTGAATTCATCACGAGTCATCGCGGCGACTGTGGCGCTCTGGTCAGGACAAGGCAAGACCCGCTTTGCGGGCGCAACTTTCTTTACCCGGCATTAACCTAGCTGCGCCAAATCATAGATGATGTATAACTGCAATTCTCCCCTCTCGCCTGAGGTCTGGCTCAGTGATCTATTCGCCTCAAAGGCGGTGCAGCAAGGTGGCGTAATCCGTCGCAAGGCGCGCGATATAGAGCGATTTGCCGGGATGGAGCGTTTTATGGCCGAAATCAATCGTCGCGGTTATCAAGTGGCGGAAAACTCGGGCCAGATCGTAATCTTCTGCAACCGCGCACCCGTGCGTTGGCTCACCTGAGCCACGCAACGCTTTCTTGAAAAGAAAGCGCCCCGAAATCTTTTCAAGATTTCGCCCCCCACCGATTCAAGGCTTCAAAAACTTTGCCGTTCCGACAGTGCGCTGTTTCGGGGTCTGAAGATTCCGGGGATTGGCTTGGATATCTCCCGGCATCGCGACATTGCGTGGTTTCTGCAAGGCAAACGAGCCACAGGCGACACCATCGCCATCGGGGTCATTGCGCTTATGATATCCGGGCCTTCCTTCGCGAAAAGGCCCGAATCCCAGCATCTCCACAGCATCACACCCGGCCAGTGCCATCAGATGGATCACCGCTTCATGACGTTCGTAGTCTGAAACGCGCAGGTAGACACCGATTGCGATCATTCCTGTGGTTAAGGGCAAGGCCAGCACCATCAGTAGAATACGCACCGGAGACAGGGCCTGCCTGCGCAACGCGTCTGCCCGCCGTTGCCGCCGTGTAAGACGAGGGTTCGGATCGGTGTCTTTCGTTTGTTTCCCGGTTGTCATGCCATAGGTCTTACACGCGGTATGTGGCAAAGCCATGGCCGCAATCGGGGTCGGCTTGGAAAAAGCTCGACCTTATCGCACCACATGCACGGCACATTTGGCGTGGCGCACCACATGGGTCGCGGTTGAACCCAACAACAGGTCCTGCATCCCCGGGCGGTGCGAAGCCAAGATGATCAGGTCAGGCTTATTCACTTCGGCCCAGTCCAGAATCGTTCGCCCGGAATGGCCTTCAACCACCAGCCCCTTCGCATTCGGGACGCGCGCCGCCAGAGCATCAAGCTCGGTCTGGATGGCCTTGCGGGCTTCGGACAGATACTCGGCGGGCATGTACGAGATCGCATAATCCGGAATGTGCTCTACCACATGCAGCAGCGTAACCGCAGCCTCGGGCGTCGACAGTAGTTCTGCCAGCTTCAACGCTGCCGAGCTGTCCCGTTCGGCATCAAAGGAAATGGGAACAAGAATGTTATGATACATGGCTCGCGCCTCCGTAGTTGTGCCGCTATACTGCGCGACCGGTGGTGGCCGTGCATTGACTCAGATCAGGTCTCACCGAATGTCTCGGCGACGTCGTACATCACGGGTTCAAAGCTCTTGCACAGCTCGTTAACCCTGCGATTCCGCTCTCGCATTTCCGGTGTGCGCAACATCGCCAGGAAATCCTCCCGACGCTCCCATTGTGAATAATTGGCAATCCGCGTCTGGGCATCATTCACATGCAATCCGGCTGAAATGAAACCTGGCTGTTTCGAAATGAACTCGGCATACGCATCGGTCAGCGCCTCAAGAAGGTCCTGGCAGGTTCCGGGGGTCATCTCGAAGGTGGTGATGACAGTCTGATAGCTGTTGGTTTTGGAAATCTGCGGCATAAGGCTCCTCCTTTATAGCTGACCCGAGCCTAGCACAGCTTTTGAAAACGCCACCCTTTTCCTGCACATAGACAATGTTTTTGGATCAAAAAATCTTTCTCAAAGATGAACAAGAAACTAACCATCCTTTAACCATGTCTGCCGATGCTGCCCCCATGGCTCGTCTGGTTCTCGTCATTCCGCTGCTTTTTATGGTGTGCACTCCGGCATGGTCCGGTGCGTGGCTCCGCGAGAAGGGGTCAAGCTTCACCGCGTTATCTGTGACCGCTTTCAAAGAGGAAGACGTCTACAAGTACAAAACCTCGCTTTATACCGAGTGGGGATTGCGGCCGAAACTCACGATCGGACTGGATGCCGAGGAGCATCAGGATTTGTATGGGCACGCGCTGGTCTTTGCACGCGTGCCGGTTGCAGACATGGGGTCAGCAGGGCGTCTGGCGGCCGAGTTCGGCGTTGGCGCGCACCATCGCCAGTACAGTAGTTGGGCAATGTACAAAGCAACACTTTCATACGGCAAAAGCATTCAAACCGGATTGGGAGGTGGATGGATCAATGTCGACGCAGCGCTCGAAAACCGCACCCATGAGGCAGTGATCCGCAAATTGGATTTCACGGCCGGTCTGTCCTCGGGTCGACGGTTTGACCCGCTCCTGCAGATCGAAACTTCTTATGTTTCGGACCGACCATGGTACTGGAGGGTGCGACCTTCGCTGATGTATCGCCCAAAGACGGGCAGACTCACCTGGATTCTGGGTGCCGAGCGCAATTCGGCTGATGATAACATCGGGATCAAATTTGGATTGTGGCGCAGCTATTAAAGATGGGCCGCCTACATTCAGGCGGCCCACCGCATCAATCAGGTATCAATCCGCAGAATGGTCGAAACCGCACCACGCAAGCCTTCGGACCAGCGCAGGCGGATATCGCTCTGGCCCGATCCCTGTCGCAACTCGACATTTGGCGCGGTATAGCGCACCGCATTCAACGATGTCCTGAGGCTTCCCAGGGCAACAACCGCATCACACCCGCGCGCCCTGCCCCCGAACGGCAATTGGCCCTGCGAACTGACGGTCCAGGCTGATGACGGTGAGCTTTGCGTGTGCTGCAGCCGCAATGGATTGGCGCAAGGCGTATCGATGCCGTGAAACGTATTGTTCTCGAAACACACCCTCTTGTGCCTTTCCGGGTCGAGATCGGCAAAACTGGTATCGACCCGGTCCACTCGGTCGATCCGCACGTTGTTGACACGGAACTTGTTGCCGGTGACGGTCAGCCCGTTCAAGAAATGCCCTGTGCCATGGGGGCGGATCACCAGATAGCTGAACCAGGGGGCAACATCGCTGGCATAAAAGATGTTATCCGTGATGCTCAGCGCGCTGAACGAGAAGCTGGTGAAGTAATCCGGGTTGGCATCGTGCTCGTTGGTCCATTCGATAAAACAGTTATCGACATAGTTCTCGGCGATGGACGAACTGTTATAGCCGCCGATGATCACCAACCCGGCGTTGCGCACCCCGTTCGCGACGTTGTCGCCCTGGAAGAAGTGGTTGCCCAGCACCAGATTGTTGTCGCCGCTCAGCACCGCGAAATGATGGAACCGCGTGGCCCGGTTGTGGCGCAGCTTGACGTCGTTGGCATTGGCGTTCAGCGCGATTGAGCTTCGGTCCGGCACGTCCAGACTTTCCTCGGTCGATAGGAACTGACAGCCATCGATCAGCATCCCCTGACATCCGCGCCCGATTGATGTGATACCCCGGTCCTTCGGGCGACTGATGAAACAGTCTTTCAGTACAAAAGTGTTCCCGCCCGGAGACAGCCGGATCGCGCTGCACCGACCGTTACACTGGAACTCGATCCCTTCCATGTTGAACTTCTGCAGCGCACTGAAACCGCTGAAATCTAGCAGGTACTTGAACGATGTGAAGGTGAAGGTCTGCGTCCCTGCGGCATCATAAGTCGGCGCACTCAGCGTGATTTCACCGGTGCTTTCGTTTTTCGACCGCACATAAACCTCACGCCCGACCCCGCTGCCGGTGACCAGCGAACCCACCGGTATATTCGCCACATTGGCCACGTTGGTCAGCGTATCAGGATCAGACGGGCTGTAGGTCGCGATCGAGGTGAAGGTCTCGGTATCCCAATTCGAGCTACTTTTGACGTCAAACTGCCCGTTGCGCACCACTCGACGGGTGGCATAGCCCGTCCGGTTCGGCACTGCTGCCGCCATATCGATGGGCTCGGTTACTGCGATCTTGCGCCCGCCCAGATCCAGCGATTCATGGTCCGAGCTGTTCAGCAACGCCTGAAACGCCTTTTTAAACGCCAGCATTTCATCACCAAAGGCGGTGATATAGGTGGGCAGATCGAAATTCTTGGTCAGCAGCAGCATCTTGTCGACCGGCATCGTGACGGTCCCGTCAAACGAGACCTCGGACGCCATGTTGGTGTTCTCTTCCAGCCGGAACACTCCTCGCGGAATATAAACCTTGCGCCCATTCGCTGCCTGATCCGCTGCCTCAAACGCTGCCGAGTCATCGGTGACACCATCCCCGACTGCCCCAAAATCACGCACGTCGACCAGACCAATCAAATCGCGCAGGAAGACCGAGGTCACATCGGTGATCTCGATATCATCCACCCGCACCACCGCACCGTTGGTGCCTTCGATATCCAATCCAAAATGGCCATAAAGCACCGCATTGCCCCAGGGCATGTCCACGCCGGGCCGCAGGCCTGTGCCCACGATGGCCGTCACCTCATGCACAGTGCCATAGCCGGTCAGCTGCACCGCCGGACCCTGCTCGGCCAATCCGTCCACATGCGCATCTCCGGCTCCTCCGGCCCAGCCGGCAATCCGCACCTCGGGAAGCGGCCCGCTGATCGCCTTCACCCGCGCCTTGATCTGCAGATAGCAGCCCGGCAACAAAGGTGTTTGCCCCATATAGCGCAGCCGCTGCGGTTCTGCCGTCTTATAAATCTCCAGACAGCCTGCGAAATCCGCATCCGCCGGAACGAACACCCCCGTGCCCGACCCCTCATAGGTCGGAGAGCCCGGCGTGCCGTCGCCACTGGACCAGACCCCAAGACCAGCCGCATAGGCGGGCGGCATGAACACGATGCCGTCGGTGATTGCCTTGTTCATGTAAAATCCCTTTCCCAATCGCGCCAAGCACGCGCGCCAAAACCCGATCACGTCCGGGCCCTGAGCCCAAACGCATGGGTCTGAGTATCGAAAAGGAATTAAGCGCGGCTCTTACCACCGTGACGGTGGTGTTGCCTCAGGCCGCCGGGTCAGAATTGCCCAGCAACTGTACACCGTTGATCTTCCAGCCGTTTTCCTGCTGGATCATCTGGTAGTCCAGCAGATGCACCCGTCCGTCACCATCAGTGATCATGACCTTCTGCCACAGGGCTCCGCCAATCTCGCGCAGCTCCAGAAACCTCACATCCGCAGGCCGCCAGACCATAGGATAGCCGCGGCGCACCATGGTCCCGAAATTCTCCGGATCGCCGAACAGCCGCTGGATATTGGGGCTGGCAAAGGTGAAGGCGGTGGCAAAGTCATCCGCCTTGAAGGCCTGAATCTGCGCCGAGATATTGGCCTCAATCTCGTCACTCTGAGCAAAAGCTCCGGATGCCAGTCCGGCACTCAGGGATACAGCAAGCAATAGTCGACGCATGGGGCCACCTCCTGATGCAAGGGTAGCCCCACACTGGATCAGGTCAAATCAGACCAATTCCCCGGCCAGCGCCTTGTCGATCAGAGCAATCGTCTCCGGCACGCCATAAAGCGCGATGAACCCACCAAACCGAGGTCCTTGCGAGGCCCCCAGCAGCACTTCGTAAAGTGCCGTGAACCAGCCGCGCATCGGATCGAACCGCTCACGCCCGATGGAATAGACCACCGATTGCAGTGCCTCGTCTTCCATCGGCCCGTCATAGGCTTCCAAGGCCGCCCTCAATGCTTCCAGCGCCTCACGCTCCTGATCCGTCGGCGCGCGATGCTGGCGCGTCGGCTTGACGAAATCGTTGAAGTACCTCACTGCAAAGCCCGCCGCCTGATCCAGATCGGGATGGGTCTCGGCAGTGGCCTCGGGCGCATAACGGCGGATAAAGCCCCACAGCGCCTCCTTGTCCTCGGCCCCAGACACGGACGCCAGGTTCAACAGCATCGCAAACGGAACCATCAGGGTGGATTCCGGAACGTCGCCACCATGGATATGCCAGACGGGATTATTCAGCTGAGCCTTCAGGTCCTGTCCCGGATAGGCCCGCAACTGTTGATGATATTCATCATACGCCTTTGGGATCACATCGAAATGCATCCGCTTCGCCGTTTTGGGCTTCTGATACATGAAATAGGCCAGCGACTCGGTCGGTGCATAGGTCAGCCATTCGTCGATCGACACGCCATTGCCCGAGGACTTTGATATCTTCTGCCCGTTCTCATCGAGGAACAGTTCATACGAGAAATGCTCAGGCGCACGACCTCCCAAAGCCCGGCAGATCGCGTCATAGATCTTTTCGTTGGTGGCATGTTCCTTGCCATACATCTCGAAATCAACACCCAAAGCGGCCCAGCGCGCGCCAAAATCAGGCTTCCACTGCAGCTTCACATTGCCGCCAGTCACGGGCAGCGTCCATTCCTTGCCATCCTCGTCATCGAAGGTGACAGTGTAGGTATCGGCGCAAACCTTCTTCATCGGCACATACAGAACCCGCCCGGTCTCGGGATGGATCGGCAGGAAGATCGAATAGGTCTGCTGACGTTCTTCCCGCAGGCTTTTCAGCATGATGGCCATCACGTCGTCATACTTCTCAACGGCGCGCTTCAGGATCTCGTCGAACTGGCCCGAGCGGTAAAACTCGCGCGCCGAATAGAACTCATACTCGAACCCGAAAGTATCGAGGAACCGGCGCAGCATCGCATTGTTATGCTCACCAAAGCTGTCATATTCGCCAAACGGGTCCGGCACCGAGGTCAGCGGACATTGCAGATAATCCTGCAGCGCCTCGGGGTTCGGCACATTGCTGGGCACTTTCCGCATCCCATCCAGATCGTCCGAGAAACAGATCAGCTTGGTGGGGATATCCGACAGCGCCTCAAACGCGCGCTTGACCATCGTGGTCCGCGCGACCTCGCCAAAGGTACCAATATGCGGCAGACCCGAGGGGCCATAGCCCGTCTCAAACAGCACATATCCCTTCTCCGGAGCACCCTGCTTATACCGTTTGAGCAACCGCCGCGCCTCTTCAAACGGCCACGCCTTGGACGTCATCGCGGTTTCACGCAGGTCAGACATTTGGATACTCCATCGGGAAACGTGCCAGACACCCCATGCGCCCGGACCGGCCCCTGTTATTGTGCAGGTGCAGTATGAGTCAATAAAGGGTGGTGATTTTCATGCCTCTATGAGCATGAACGGCGTGCAATCCATATCTGGTCTTGGTTACAAGTGTCCGCAGCACAGAGCATTGCCGCATTCTGAAAAACGTAGTCTGTTGATCGCTCTCGCGGATTTGCAAGCAAGGCAAAAGATTAAATCGACATAAGCCATTTCCTGAAAATTCTCACGGTGACCCGTTCCTGATCGCCGGGGCGGCAGACGAAGTAGAGCCCCCGATCCAATGGAACCCGGCTTTCATCGAGGCGGATCAAGCGACCAAGTTTCAAATCCCTCTCCGCCAAGAGATGTCTTGCCAACGCTACACCTTGCCCGTCAATCGCAGCCTCCAACAGAACCGCGCTGTCCACGTACTTGATGCTCTGCGAATTGATCCGGTCAGCGCCCAGCCCGACCTGCGCAGCCCAGCTTTCCCACCCGACGTTGTAGGCATCATGCAAGAGTGGAAGATCAGCCACATTCTCGGCGGGCATCGGCAGTCGGGTTTTACCAACAAGGGATGGCGCTGCTACAACAATCAGGTCCTCTTGTCTTATCTGCTCATGATAGAGCCCGTCCCAACCGGGTTCCCCGAACCGCAGGGCGACATCGACCTCAGACGCATCAAAATCCGCAAATCGATCATTTGTGTCCAGCAGCAACGCGATACTCGGATGTTCTTGCTGAAATGAACTGAGCAACGGGACAAGCCATTTAAGCGCCAGCGATGTTGACAACGACACCGTAATCGACTGGCGGTGATGCAGCCGCTTCACCTCCATCACGCCCAGTTGCAACGCCGAAAATGCCCCGCGCGTCGATTGATGCAGAAGCTCCCCGGCACTGGTCAGTTCAACCCCATTTGGGCGGCGATGAAAAAGCGTTACGCCAAGATGCAGTTCCAGCAGCTTAATTTGCCGACTGATCGCCCCGTGGGTGACGTTCAGAACATCCGCTGCCTTGGTCAGGCTGGAGTGGGTTGCGGTTTCATCAAAGGCCTGAAGGGCACGTAGATGTCTAAGGTTCTCCGGCATGTGAGAAAACCTAACAGCATTGCCCCAAAAACTCGATAGGTCTGCTTTGTTTCCGGCAGTTACACTGACCACAGATCAATAAACCTCACACACTGTGCGCCCAAAGAAAGGACATACCATGCCCGATACCAAAGTTGCTTTGATGACAGGTACAGGACAGGGAATTGGCCGGGGTTGTGCCATTGAAATGGCGAAAGCCGGCTATAAGGTTTCGCTTATGTCTCCGTCCAACCGCTCGGTTGAATTAGCTGAGGAACTTGAGGGCATTGGCCGTCGCGGCTCTGTATTAGATGTCGATGATTTGCAAGCGATGGTCGACGACACCATGAGCAAATATGGACGGATTGATGCAATCGTCAGTAATATGGGTCACGGTGGAACGGTGCCTGAAGCCATCAAAACCGTCGGTTTCGATCCTGACTTTGACGGACCGCTATTGGAACTCAGCGACGAGTTATGGCACGAAAGTCTGGACATGTATGTGCTAAATGTCGTCAAGATCGCCCGTATCGTCACGCCAATTCTGATCGAACAAGGCGGTGGCGCATTCGTAAATATCTCATCCATGAACACAATCGAACCACGTGCGCCCTATCCCATGAGCATGCTGCGTGGGGCATTGCATAGTTTCTCAAAGCTTTACGGGGACCGATATGCACGGCACAACATTCGCATGAACAACCTGCTGCCGGGGTTCTGCGAAAACGTGAACCTGTCCGAACAGGCTCGCCGGGAAATCCCCGCTCAGCGGCCCGCAACGTTCGAAGAAATTGGACAAGCTTGCGTGTTTCTCGCCAGCGATGCAGCCCGGTATATCAACGGTCAGAGTATACTGTCCGACGGCGGGATGAACCGGGCGGTGCGATAGCAAAGAGGCGGTGAAGCGTGATTTTCGCGGCCCTCGATGAAATCCTTGACACAGATCGGGAGGCAACAGGTGATGCCTCCCGAGGTTTGTTTTCTACTGCGACATCCCACCTTCGGTCGATATCTGCTCTTCGACATGGCCCTGGTTGGTTATGTCCGACCCCCGCGGAGGATAGTCAATGAAGGTAGACAGGTGGTTTTGGACGAATTTGGCAGCAGGGCCAAAGGCCCACATTTTGTTGCCCATCCAACGGGTATACATCCCCGATTCCTCAGCTGCCTTTTCATAGGGATCGCGGCGCAGGTTGAACAGCAGGGGCGCGTTCAGTTCCTCTTTTGGACCTGCCCATCCTTCGGTTTGTATCGTGAAATGTGCTTTCCAATCACCATGGCGTACCGCTTGCAGGTCCGGACCTTCATAGTAGATAATCTCGTCCCGGTTGCTCTCACCCTCGCCAGTCAGGAAAGGCAGTTGGTTGTAACCATCCAGATGCACCTGATAGCCCTCATAGCCCTTCAGTAGTGATCCAGGCAGATCGTCAGGTCCTCCGGCGGCGGCGACGAGGGTAGGCATCCAGTCAAGACCGGCAAAAATACCGTTGCTTACGGTCCCGGCGGAAACTCTTCCGGGCCAGCGAATGATAGCAGGAACGCGGAAGCCGCCTTCCCATGTCGTACCTTTTTCGCCTCGGAACGGTGTTGTTCCACCATCAGGCCAAGTCATGGTTTCGGGGCCGTTATCCGAGGTGAAGACTACAATAGTGTTGTCCGAGATGCCAAGTTCGTCCAGACGGGCCAAGACCTTGCCCACGTTGTCGTCAAGCTCTTTCATTACGACATCCTGCAAACCGCGCCCGTCGCCCAGCATTGCCTCGTATTCGGGGCTCAGATGTGTCCAGACATGCGCTCGGGCCGGGGCCATCCAGACAAAGAAGGGCGTGTCGCTATCGACCGCGCGGTTGATGAAGTCCAGAGTATGGGCCGTCACCTCATCGTCGAGCGTTTTTTGCCGTTCAGGCGGAGCTGGGCCATCGTCTATTATACGCTGCTTTCCAACCAGCCCCCAGCGTGGATCTACGGTTTCATCAATTGTATCAGTGGCATAGGCGTGGATGATGTTCCGTGGGCCAAATGTGTCGTTGAATTTCTGATCTTTGGGCCAATCGGGGTCAGAGGTGTATTCCATCGCATTCAGGTGGTAGAGCCAGCCCCAATATTCATCGAAACCTTTCACAGTTGGCAGAAACTTGTTCATATCGCCCAAGTGATTTTTGCCGAATTGCCCGGTGGTGTAGCCTAGAGATTTAAGGATGTTTGCCAGAGTAGGGTCTTTTTCATTCAGACCTTTTTCCGGATCTCCGGGCAGCCCGACTGTGTGCATCCCCGTCCGAACTGGCAATTGTCCGGTGATAAAGGCAGATCGCCCTGCGGTGCAGCTTGGCTGTGCATAGTAGTCCGTAAGGCGCATACCATCCGCAGCAAGCTGGTCAAGGTTGGGGGTTTTGATACTTTTCACACCCTGATGATAGCTGCCCAGACTGGCCCAGCCGACATCGTCGGCCATGATGACAAGGATATTGGGCTGGTCGGTTTCGGCCAAAACTGGCAGGGCACAGACCGAAGCTGTAGCCAGCGTGGCGGAAACCACAATAGATCGAAAAATGAACATTTTTACCTCTGCGAACGTAGAAGACGATACCGGTGAAGGGAGTATCGAAAGTCCGATCAGGGATAGCGGTCGAAACTTTCGCGTCGCAACAGAGCTTTACCGGAATTTCATATTGTGAAATCTAAAGAACAAAACCTGAAATGTGGTTGACGGCATGATGAACGAAAACTCTTTGACCGCTTTTCTTACATTGGCTGAAATCGGCAGTTTCCAAAATGCTGCCCGTGCGATGGGTGTGTCCAACGCATCATTGTCCCGCTATGTCGGGCAGGCCGAGGACTATACGGGGCTTGTTTTGTTTCATCGAAGCCGAAACAGCAGCACTCTGACACGCGCAGGGCAGGAGTTCTTGCCAATCGCCCAGGCGCTGCGCGAAGACCTGAACCAGTATGCGACGCGCGTGGCCGCTTTGCGCGAAACCGGGCCGGGCACTTTGCTGATCGGTTGCGGGCCTCTGACCACGAGAACCCTGATCCTGCCCGCCCTGCGATCAGTGCGGCAAGTGATGCCTGATCTTCGTTTCCGAATTCTGGTAAGCGCCTACGCACGACCGCTTGATTTGTTGCAGGCGGGAAAGTTCGACATGTTCCTCGGTGACCTGACCTACACTCCCGAAGCTGACAACGTCGAGATTATGGTGATGGAGAAACAACAAATCCAGTTTGTGGCACATCGCGACCATGAGATTCATCAGCGTGGCCCGCAAACGATGGCAGGCATATTCGATTTTCCCTTTGCATCTCCGCATCTCCACAAACACTGGAAAGCCGCTTTGACAAAAGCACTTGGTGGCGGTGCTGAAGCCATCGAAAAGGTGAATGCACAGCCGCATATCGAATGCGACGACTACAACCTCCTGACCGGATTGTTGGCAGAACCGGACTACATCGTGGGAGGGATGGCGGACACATTTGCGGATCTGATCCATGCAAAGACGGTGAAACCCGTGTCTATGGCACAGAACCTTACGTGGAACATCTGCGCAGCGCGTAAGTCACAGAACACTTCGGATGCTGTAGAATTATTCTGGAGTGAGCTTGCTAAATATCGGGCATGACCGGCGGTGCAAGGCATAGAAAAACGCCCAACTGAAACGCATCTTAGCTAGTGCCTGGTCGTTTCCGTATGGCCAATTAACTTGGCGAAGTTCTGCTTTGGAATGCTGGCGGTGAAAGTCCGAAACGCTTGGTTCGCGACGCGCAGCACATGCAAAGAATAGAAGCCTGGTCGACGGCAGGTGTAAGCTCTCAACGGACGTTTACATCGCAGCCGAAATCACCCGCCCTCATCGATCGCATTCATTGCACCCCAAAACTACCAGTTGAACCTCCTTGCACCCGCTCCTATCGTGCGGCAACAAACGTTTCATTCAGGACGACACCATGACCGAGCAAACCCCACATCCGATGTCCCCGCAGGATTGCCTTGTGGCGATCATGGTGGCGATTTCCGCTTCGGACGAGAACATCCGAACCGCAGAGCTGGTCAAGATCGAAGGCGCGGTCAACATGCTGCCGGTATTTGCAGGCTACGATATTGACCGTACCCGCCGCGTGTCGCAGATCGTGTTTGATCTGTTTGAGCAGGTGGACGGGCTGGATGCCCTATTCGGACTGATCCGCGACAACCTGCCTGAACGCCTGAACGAAACCGCCTACGCGCTTGCATGCGACGTCGCCGCCGCTGACGGCACATTGGCCGAGACCGAACTGCGCCTGCTGGAAGAAATCCGGTACGAGCTCAGCATCGACCGCCTGCACGCCGCCGCCATCGAGCGCGGGGCACGGGCGCGGCATACAACCTAGCTACCGTAGAGCGCACCCCAACGCTCAATCAGATTGCGTTGCAATTTGCGGGACCGTCGGTTCCAGGCCCGCGCGCCGTCCGGGCGCTCGCGCGATGCACGCGGGATCGTGGCACGGTGCGCGGTATCGGCGGTGAAGATCGCAAACGCCAGATCCACCCCATCTGCCGTTGTCATATAACCGCCAAGACCCGAGACGAAGTTCAACGTCCCCGTCTTTGCGTCGACCTTGATCGGATGATCCTTGACCGGCTGCCCATTTTTGTCGGCCAGCGTGAAGGACCGAAGCAACGGCCGCAGCTCCTCTGATTGTCCTACTGCCACCAGCGTCTTGACCAGGCCGGTGGGGGCCATGCGCGAGGAACCGCTGAGACCGGAATGATCGACCATCGCGATCCCATTCGCGCCAAAACGCTCTGCCGCCCATAGGTTCATTTCTGCAGCTGACTCCTCAAGGCCCTGCGGCGCAACTCCGCGCGCCTTGGTGGCCGCCAAACCCACCATTTCGGCGGTTATATTGGTCGAATATCTCAGCATCCCCTTCAGGATGCTTTCCAACGGATCGCTCTGATGCACCACCAGTTCGGTCCCCTGCGGTGCTTGCCGCGTCACCTGCACCCGGCCCAGCACGATCCCATTCACGCGTGCCAGCGTGCGGAACACATCTCCGGCATAAAGCGCAGGCTTGCGTACCGGCAGCCAGCGTGCCCCGCCATTGCCTAGCGCGCCTTTGGCCACGGTCCAGCGATCCTGCCGCGCGCTTGGCTGATAGGTGTAGATCGGCAGGCTGCGGTTCTCGACCCGCATTGATGCGATATCCACCGACGGCCTGTAACTTGCGCTGCGCGCATCCATGGTCACGTCATAGCCGGTGCCCTCGCGTTTCCACTCGAAATGCACACGGTTGAAATTCAGGGAAATCCCGCTGATCGACGGGCTATAGCCCAGATGATCCGGCTGCCCCGGATCAATGCTGAAGACGTAGGGCAGCGCACCATCATAGACCTTGAACGCGCCCTTCACCTCGGTGATCCCGGCCTTGCGCAGATTGGCTGCCATTGTGGCCAGCGCGTCTGTATCCAGCAGCGGATCACCGCCACCCGCAAGGATCAGGTCGCCTTTCAGAATGCCATTCTCGACCGGTCCATCCGCGATCAAGCGCGTTTCGAACCGATACTCCGGACCCAGCACATCCAGCGCATAAAGCGCGGTCAGCGCCTTGGCGACGCTGGCTGGTGGTAGGCTTTGGCCCTCGCCGAACACCTCCAGCGGCGTTCCGGTTTCCACGTCGGCCACGGCAAAAACAACCTCGCCCTTCAGCCCCGCCGCCTGAACCAGTCGCTCAGCCCCGCTGGGCTGCGGGCCACGCAGCACAGGGCGCAGAGACACCGAAGGCGCCTCGGCCAGACCTGTGCCCGGAACCAGAGACGCCCCTAATCCACCCAGAAACAAACGACGCGAAATTCGATCGACCATGGGTCTATTAGAATCCCAGAGCTTAAATGCAGACAATCACTTGATTAAGATTATGCGCCAAGTGGAGTCATTCGGGCAACACCCCATCGCTCCAATTCCCGCGATTGCGCAACTCGGTCGAACTGACGTCAACCATCGGCACGTTCACAAAACACCACGCCGGAGCCTCCGCCCGCCCCAGCAAATGCCGCGCCTGCCCGTCGATACGGTACTTGGCATAAAGCCGAGCCGCCGGGGACATCCGAGCAGAAATCCGGTCCCCAGGCCGCGCCACAACGCCCACCGGCACGCTGTCCATGATCTGTCGCCAATCTTTCCAGCGGTGAAACTGCGCCAGATTGTCGGCCCCCATCAGCCAAACGAACCGAACCTTAGGATAAAGCCTCCGCAACGCCGCCAGCGTATCCGCCGTCGCCCGCGTCCCCGTCAGAGCCTCAATATCCGTGACCTCAACGCGCGGATGCTGCATCACATCCCGCGCCGCCGCCATCCGCCGCGCCAAAGGCGCAGGCCCCCGCTCCTTCAACGGATTGCCCGGCGACACCAGCCACCACACCCGATCCAGCCCAAACGCCTTCATCGCCTCACGCGTCACATGCACATGGCCTTGATGCGGAGGATCAAATGACCCTCCGAACAACCCCACGACCTGCCCGGGCCCCGCATATGGAATGGTACTGCGTTCCATCCTCTGCTGATGTTCAGAACTGAGAGGTGTTGTCAATCAATCGGCTGCACCACATCGCCAAGCCTGACTTGCCCCGGTTGCACTACTTCGGCACACCATCCCCCATGCCCCCGCACAGCAGAATAGCCGCCTTTGCCCAACGCCTCCTCCATCCGACTGCACGGAGCGCATATCACGGTAAAGCGCAAAACGGCCTCCCCGACCTGCACCTCCCGCCCCTTTAGCGCCGCCAGATTGATCCCCGAAACCACCAGATTGCGCCGCAGGATCTCAGGCTTAACCGATCCTTGCCCCAGATAAGAGCCAATCGCCGCCAGATGTTCCTGCTGGATCAAAGTCACCGCCCGCTTGCCCGCCCGGCTGCGGTCGCCGTCGAGCCCATCGGCTGAGACCCAAACCTCGTTGCGCCCATCCAATTCCGCTCTGCGGCCAGGACGTACACCGATCCATGTCACCCGGCCCGGTTGCGCCCAACCGGCAATCAGTTCCGCAAGTTCTGCCAAAACCCCACCACTCCTTGTCGTGTTGGTTCTACCGGATCAAACGACCACAGAAAATTCACAAAACCACCAGCTTGCCCCGCCCGCTCGCCTCGGATATCCAGCGTTCCAACTTGATTTCCCCGACCCAGAGGACGCGACATGGCTGCCTATCAATATGTCTACCACATGCAGGGTGTCTCCAAGACCTATCCCGGTGGCAAAAAGTGCTTTGAAAACATCCACCTGAGCTTCCTGCCCGGCGTGAAAATCGGTGTCGTCGGCGTCAACGGCGCGGGTAAATCGACGCTGATGAAGATCATGGCAGGCCTCGATACGGACTTCACCGGTGAGGCATGGGCGGCCGAAGGCGCCAAGGTCGGCTATCTGCCGCAGGAACCTCAGCTGGATGAATCGCTGACCGTCCGCGAGAACGTCATGCTGGGCGTGGCCGCGAAAAAGGCCAAGGTCGACCGGTTCAACGAGATTGCCATGGAGATCGCCGAGAACTACTCGGACGAGTTGATGGAGGAAATGACTACCCTGCAGGATGCGATCGACGCGGAAAACCTGTGGGACCTCGACAGTCAGATCGATGTCTCGATGGAAGCGCTGCGCTGCCCGCCAGACGCTGCCAACATCGCCAACCTTTCGGGCGGTGAGAAACGCCGTGTGGCGCTTTGCAAGCTGCTGCTGGAAGCGCCCGACATGCTGCTGCTCGACGAACCGACCAACCACCTGGACGCCGAGACCATCGCGTGGCTGCAACAGCACCTGATCGACTACAAGGGCACCATTCTGATCGTCACTCACGACCGTTATTTCCTGGACGACATCACCGGCTGGATCCTCGAACTCGACCGCGGTCGCGGCATTCCGTACGAGGGGAACTATTCCGCATGGCTGGAACAAAAAGCCAAACGGCTGGAGCAGGAAGCCCGCGAAGACAAGTCCAAGCAGAAGACCCTGCAACGCGAACTGGAATGGATGCGTCAGGGCCAAAAGGCCCGTCAGGCCAAATCCAAGGCCCGGATCAACGCCTATAACGAACTGGCCGAGCAGTCCGAACGCGAAAAGCTGACCCGCGCCCAGATCGTCATTCCCAACGGCCAGCGCCTTGGTGGCAAAGTGATCGAGGTTGAGGGCCTGTCGAAACACATGGGCGACAAGCAACTGATCGAAGGGTTGGACTTCGCCCTGCCCCCCGGCGGCATCGTTGGCGTCATCGGCCCCAACGGTGCCGGTAAATCGACCCTGTTTAAGATGCTCACCGGGCAGGAACAGCCCGACAGCGGCACCATCACGCTGGGCGACACGGTCGAGCTGTCCTATGTCGACCAATCCCGCGATGACCTCAAAGACAACGACACCGTGTGGGAGGCGATCACCGGCGGCGCCGAGATCATCCAACTGGGCGACGCGCAGGTCAATTCCCGCGCCTATTGCTCGTCCTTCAACTTCAAGGGCGGCGACCAGCAGAAAAAGGTCTCGTTGCTGTCAGGGGGTGAACGCAACCGCGTCCACATGGCCCGCCTGCTGAAAGAGGGCGGCAACGTCCTGCTGCTCGACGAACCGACCAACGATTTGGACGTGGAAACCCTCCGCGCGCTGGAAGACGCGCTGGTCGATTTCGCCGGCTGCGCCGTGGTGATCTCCCACGACCGCTTCTTCCTTGACCGGATTTGCACGCATATTCTGGCCTTCGAGGGCGATGCCCATGTGGAGTGGTTCGAGGGCAACTTCGAGGACTACGAAGAGGACAAAAAACGCCGTCTGGGACCGGACGCGCTGGAGCCCAAACGGTTGAAGCATAAGAAGTTTGCGCGGTGAACTAGTGTTGAGTCTGATTACCCTCAACGCAAGTTTCGATATGTAATTTGTGTTGAGGGGCGTGAAAATACCACCGTAGCATCATAAAATCCACCAACATTACTTTCAAACTCAAATAGAAAACTAAACGATTCGAGCCCCCCTCCAACAACCCTCCTGCAATCCGGTCCAATACCTACTTCAGTTTTTTTACCTTCTTCTGAAATAGCGTACGCGTGAGGTGTGGATTGACAAACATCTAAAGTTTTGTCGGTCCTGTTGCGCAGTGTCAGACTCAAATCTGCAAACGCACCTCTAATTCTTGAACTATCAACACAAACCTCAAAATTCTGTGTTGATTTACAATCAAATAGCCCGGACGAATTCCCGTAATCTGAAGTAAGCTGAGCTTTTTCCGCTACATCAGTCTGGTCACTCGAATTAACGCCGGAAACAATATCGCTCCAAATTTTCAGACGGCAAGCTCTGTTATTCAGTATTTCTTCACCAAGTTCTTCCCTTAGTACCCCTACATATTCCTCGGCTGAAAAGTCACCATCGCCTTCCAGACCAAGATCTGCCAATATTCGAGCCAGATTTTTCAATTCGACTCCCGCAGCGCCACTTGCGTTTATTTCACTCGAAGAACCGCCTTGCGCGAATTCGCCACAAACGACTACAACTGCCTCTCTGACTCTCCTTAGATCTTCGTCTTCAAGCGATTGTGCCTGCATAGAGCTGGCAAGCAACAACACTATTCCGATAATCAATTTCAAAAGAACATCCATCAAACAAATTCCAAACTTTTTCGGACAACTATCAACCAAGTTTATTCAACAGGCTAACGACTGGAAACGTTTTTTTTAGCAAGTGTAGAATGTGTGCTCTCACCCATCACTCCTCAATTCTCCAATATCCCACCACATAAATTGATGGGTGAAATCACCCATCCTACGGTTCCCCAAACGCTCCTTCGGTGACAACGCCACTCCATACCGGATCAACCCGGCCTGCGCGGATATCACGATAAATCGACGAATACGGCCAATCGGTTGGATGCTCCACCAACCCATGTTTGACCGGATTGCCCCAACAATAAACCACATGATTGCGGTAATCTCGTTCGTCCCGAATGGTGTGCTCCCAAAACCGGCGTTGCCAAATCCCGCGTTCCTGTTTGACAACCTTGGACTCGCTTCGCGGACCGAATTCTCCGACGGCACGCACAAATCGGCTTTTGATTAACCGCCACCGCGTCGAATAATCCGCATCCCCCGGCGGCAAGGTCCAAACCGCGTGCAGGTGATCCGGCAATACAACAAACGCATCGCACCAGAACGGCCGCTCTATCTGCGTTGCTGCAAAGGCCGCCCGCAGATGCGCTACCTCACGCACCAGCAAATCCGACGACCGGTCGGCCAAAGACACGGTGAAAAAATACTTGGCTCCGGGAACGCGGACGTGTCGATAATCGCTCATGCTGTAACTTGATCATGACGAGGGTTAACGGATTCTGAATGCCACTCCGACGCGCCAGATAAATAACCGGACCTTATCAAAGCTCCGCTAACTAATAACCAAAACCATCGGCGGATTCTTGTACAAGTCGGACGATTGCCCCTCAAACCCCTGTACAAACCGTACAATCCGCCCTTGCCACACCGCCTGACCGATGCCATATCCATGAGGCTTACGTTTTTCTATTTCGACCTGCAGTCTCCTTCTACGGCGCTCAGTCTATCGATCCAGACAACGACGCCGGGCTGCCGCATCCACGTGGGCAGCACTAAACAGGAGACAACGGATATGCCCGCAGGCACCGTAAAATGGTTCAACACCACCAAAGGCTACGGCTTTATCGCACCCGAAGATGGCGGCAAAGACATCTTCGTACACATCTCGGCTGTCGAGCGTTCGGGCCTCACCGGTCTGGCCGACAACCAGAAAGTCACGTACGAGCTGCGCGCTGGTCGTGACGGCCGCGAAAGCGCCGACAATATCGAACTGGCCTAAGCCGTTCAAAGGGCGGGATTTTTCCCGCCGCACTCCGCTATGCCCTCGTTGATTGTGTGGCATAGGGAATACATCACAATCGGGTTATTCCTCCCCGGTGATTGACCAAATCCGCTATCATTTCAAAACTAGCGTTATGATTTCTTTGGTCATTTGAGGGATGTCACCATGTTCACACGCCGCGTATTTCTGGCCGGTACTGCCGTCAGCCTGCTTCCGGGCGTTGTCAGCGCCAAGAAAGCGGTCGAGTATGATCCCACGCCACAATTCGTGCGGGTCAAAAAGCAATTCCTACCCGGTCAGCTGCTGGTCGTTCCCCGTTCCTTCTACCTTTATTTCATAACCGAACCCCGCAAAGCGATCCGCTATGGCTGCGGCGTCGGCAAGGCCGGACTGGAGTTCACAGGAACCGCAACTATCGACGTCAAGAAGGAATGGCCCACCTGGCGACCGACCGATGAGATGATCGAACGCGACCCGGTGGCCTATGGTCGGTTTAAGGACAACGACTATGTCCAACCGGGAGGGAGCGATAATCCACTGGGCGCGCGCGCTTTGTATCTGTTCCAAAACGGAGTCGACACCTATTTCCGCATCCATGGCACCACACAACCGCAAACCATCGGTCGCGCGGCCTCGAACGGCTGCATACGGATGCTGAATGAGCATGTAATCGATCTGTACAACCGGGTGCCGATTGGAACCGTGGTGACCGTGGTCTAAGCCGCCGACCAATCCACATCGTCGGCTTGTTCAATCCTCAGGCGACCTTTTGGCCATGGGCGCATCAGCTTCTGTGCCTCTTCTTCGGATCCATGTAACCAGCAATCCACATCCTGCGACCCCAGCAACACACCCATACGGTGGTGGATCGGCTTTACATCGGCATTTGGCTCGCAGGTGACTGCGGCGACCTGATCCACACGCTGCCCACCAGGGGCCTCCCAACTATCCGTAATTGCAGCAAATAACAGCGGTATGCCATCCTTCGCTGCGATACGCCATGCAGTTTTGCGCCGTTTCTCTCCGGTCCACTCGTACCAGCCATCAACTGGTATAACTGCGCGCCCAACACCTTCGAATGCGCTTTTGTCAAAAACCGTTTCAGAGCGAGCGTTGATAATGGTCTCCATCACCGGACGTCCGCGCGCATTGACCCTGCCGACCGGGATCATCCCCCATCGCATCATCTTCAAGCCTTCACCGGTCAATACCGTCACCTCCTGACCCGGTTGAATATTTCTGCGCGGGGGCTGAGGCCCTACGTTATCTTTCACATTCAGGAACTTAACTATCTCGCCAATTGGTCGTGTGAGAAAAAACCGGCCTGGCATAGGACCCCTCCTAATCGGTAGCGCGCTCCGCTAAAGCCAGTACAAAAGGTCCTAGCGCGTCAACGATCAGCGCAACGCCTTGGGCATTTGGATGGATGCCATCAGATTGCATGAACTGGCGCGCGACTGCAGGATCGCCCTCGGTCGTGAGCCCGTCAAAGAAGCTTTCCGCATAGATCGCGCCATACTGCTGCGCCAGTTCCGGATACATGGCATCGAAACTTTGCTTGTAATCCGACCCATAGTTCCCGGGGGCTTGCATGCCGATCAGCAGAACTTCGACATTCGCAGCTTCAGCGGTGTTCAGGATTGCCTCAAGATTGGCGCGCGACACATCCGGATCGATACCGCGTAACAGATCATTGCCGCCGAGGGCTACAATCATGCCATCGACCTCTGGCGTCAGAGTCCAATCAACGCGGGAGGCTCCTCCTGCGGTCGTATCCCCGGAAACACCGGCGTTGATAAGCTGAATATCCGCCCCTTCCTCCTGCAACCAGCGTTGCAGTTGGGGCACAAACCCGTCTTGTTGCGGAAGTCCATATCCTTGTGTCAGGGAATCTCCGAGCGCCGCAATCACCACCGACTCAGCCGTCGCGGCAAATCCGCAACAGATGAACACGCCTGACATCAAACCCTTGCGCAGCTTCTGTATCGCGCCATATCCCAATGGACTGTACCCCTCTTGATGGCCTGATCGATGACGACACCCGTTCTCACCCTCCAAGATGCCGCATTATCGCTGGATGGCAATGCCGGAAGAGTGGATATCCTGCACGACATCACTTTGACTGTGAGCAAGGGTGAAACTCTGGGGCTGATCGGTCCCTCTGGTTCCGGAAAGTCTTCGCTACTGATGCTGATGGGCGGCTTAGAACAGGCAACCGGCGGACGTGTTACCGCATTGGGTCAAGATCTAACGAAAATGAGCGAAGATGCGCTGGCACGGTTCAGAAGAGATGCCATGGGCGTAGTGTTTCAGAATTTCCACTTGATCCCGACGATGACCGCGCTTGAGAACGTGGCGACCCCGTTAGAACTCGCGGGACACAAAGATGCTTTCCAGCGCGCCGCGGCCGAGTTGGAGGCCGTGGGCCTTTCACATCGTATCGATCACTACCCGGCGCAGTTGTCAGGCGGCGAGCAACAGCGTGTGGCGCTGGCCCGCGCTTCGGCCCCGCGCCCGCATATATTACTGGCAGATGAACCAACGGGAAATCTGGATGAAACCAACGGTTCAGCAATCATTGATCTGTTATTCGGACTGCGGGACCGTCACGGGGCAACTCTGGTTCTGGTCACGCACAGCCATACGCTGGCTCAGAAATGCGACCGCGTTGTGCGCTTGCGCGATGGGCGTATCGCCGAGGAATCCCAGCGTGAGGCCGCCGAATGAGCCTGCGTCTGGCCGGTCGCCTGGCCCGGCGCGAACTGCGCGGTGGGTTGCGCGGGTTTCGGGTGTTTCTGGCCTGCCTGGCTTTGGGTGTTGCAGCAATTGCTGCGGTTGGCATGGTGCGCCAAGCCATTCAGACCGGATTGCAACAAGAGGGCGCGTCGCTCTTAGGCGGCGATGCCCAGTTGGAGTTCACCTATCGCTTTGCAAACGATGAGGAACGTGACTGGATGGCGGACACCGCGCAAGCAGTGTCGGAGGTCGTCGATTTCAGGTCCATGGCCGTCACGGGTGATGGCGCAGGCGCGCAACGGGCGTTAACTCAGGTGAAGGCCGTGGACGGGGCCTATCCGCTGTTGGGATCGGTGGCTCTGGAACCCGCAGTTTCTTTGCCCGAGGCCTTGGCGGGCGCCAATGGGCTGCCCGGCGCCGTGATGGCTCCGTCCCTGATCGACCGCCTGAACCTTGCGATTGGGGACCAATTTGATCTCGGCACGCAGAGGTTCGTTTTGGTGGCCTCGCTGGAACACGAACCGGATGGTGCGGCAGATGGGTTCTCGCTGGGACCGCGCACGTTGGTTCGAACCGAGGATTTGCAATCATCGGGCCTGCTGGCTCCGGGTACTTTGTTTTCCACCAAATACAGGATGAACTTGCCGCAAACCGCCGAGTTGGAGGCGCTGTCGCAGCAGGCCAGGCAGGCCTTCGAGGGAACCGGCATGCGCTGGACTGATGCCCGCAATGGTGCGCCCGGGATATCCGAGTTTGTAGGGCGCCTCAGCGCGTTTCTGGTGCTGGTTGGTCTGTCCGGATTGGCGGTTGGGGGGATCGGCGTATCGGCTGCCGTGCGCGCCTATCTGTCCCAGAAAACGGAAACCATTGCGACATTGCGGACTTTGGGCGCTGATCGGGCCACAATCTTTCAGACATACATGATCCAGATCGCCGTTCTTTCAGGCGTTGGTATCGTCATGGGTTTGAGCCTGGGCGCGGCGCTTCCAATGCTGCTGGCACCGGTTATCGAAACCCAACTGCCGATCCCTGCTGTATTCTCGCTATATCCGCAGCCCCTGTTCGAGGCCGCACTTTATGGTGTGCTAACCGCGTTCCTGTTTACGCTTTGGCCTCTGGCCAGAACCGAGGAGGTGCGTGCGGCAACATTGTTCCGGGATGCGCTGACTTCGGCAAACAGCTTCCCGCGGTTGATCTATGTAATTGCGACTGCAATTGGCCTGGCCGTACTGATCGGAGCCGCCGCTTGGTTCAGCGGTTCAACCCGGTTGACCCTCTGGACAAGCGCAGGTCTGGCGGGGGCGCTCACTTTGCTGACCCTTTCTGCCATTGCCATTCGCAAATTGGCCCGCGCGGGCGCTCCTTGGGCCAGAGGGCGTCCAGCCCTGCGGTGGGCGTTGTCCGCCATCTCTGACCCACGCGAAGGCGCAGCATCGGTGGTCCTGTCCCTTGGGCTCGGCCTTTCGGTCCTTGCGGCGGTGGGGCAGATCGACGGCACGCTACGCAATGCGATTTCGGGCAACTTGCCCGAGGTCGCACCCTCCTATTTCTTCGTCGATATCCAGAAGGATCAGATGCCCGGGTTCAGCGAACGTCTCGACACCGACCCTGCCGTCAGTCGGGTAGAAAGCGCTCCGATGCTGCGTGGGATCATTACCAAAATCAATGGGCGACCTGCGCGCGAGATTGCAGGCGATCACTGGGTTCTGGACGGCGACCGGGGCGTAACCTACTCTGCCCGCCCCCCACGGAATGCCCGCGTGACTGACGGGGTTTGGTGGCCAGAGGACTACAGCGGCCCACCGCAAGTCAGCTTTGCCGCAGAAGAGGCCGACGAGATGGGCCTGAAACTGGGCGATGAGCTGACCGTTAATATCCTGGGCCGCGATATCACTGCTGAACTCACATCGCTGCGCGAGGTTGATTTCTCTACTGCAGGAATGGGTTTTGTCATGTCGATGAACCCCTCTGCATTGGCTGGTGCCCCGCATAGCTTCATCGCTACCGTTTATGCCGAAGAACAGGCCGAGGCCGCCATTCTGCGTGATTTGGCCGGTCAATTCCCCAACATCACGGCAGTCCGGGTCAGAGACGCCATCGACCGGGTATCAGGCCTGCTGGCAGGGCTTGCGGCAGCCACGTCATATGGCGCAGGGGTTTCTCTGTTGACCGGGTTTTTAGTGTTGATCGGTGCGGCGGCAGCGGGCGAACCGGCGCGTAGGTACGAGGCAGCGATCCTCAAGACTCTGGGTGCCAACCGTGGGCGCATATTGCGCAGCTTTGCCCTGCGGGCAATCCTTTTGGGAGCAGCTGCAGGTTGCGTTGCTTTGCTGACCGGAATTCTGGGCGGTTGGGCCGTGGCTACTTATATATTCGACACAGAGTTCGCGGTCATCTGGCCATCCGCGCTTGGGATCGTCATCGCCGGTGTTGGCGTTACCTTAGGCGCGGGGATGGTCTTTGCCCTGCGCCCGCTTTCAGTACGCCCTGCGCGCATACTGCGCGCCAGCGACTGAGTTCAGCGCATACAAGCGACAGGCTGCAATATTTTCAGCAATTGGTCATTGTCGCACACCAAAGCATCGAGCGTGATTTCGTCCAGCGACGCATAAAACACCTCAGCCGCATCCCGCAGCGCCAACCGGAGGCGGCAGGCATCGGTCAGTGGGCAGGTGTTGTCAGCATCCGCAAAACACTCGGCAATCGGCAACCCGCCTTCGACATGGCGAAACACGGACCCGACCCGGATCTGATCCGCCGGGCGCGCCAGGGTCATGCCGCCATTGCGACCGCGTTGTGTGCTGAGATAGTCTAGCTGGCTCAGTTGGTTGATCACCTGCGCCAGATGGTTTTCTGAAATATTACAGACATCGGCGATCTCGGCCTTCGTGACCAGCCGTTCCTGATGTGCGGCGCAATACATCAAAACACGCACCGCGATATTCGTCCGTTTGGTAATCCGCATTAGGGCCTCCCGAATCTCAAGGTGAAGCTTTATTGCATGTCTCGTAAAAAGACTGTTTGACATACATCAATCGTCAAAGAAGGACGCGACCCGCATGGCAGACCCTTATTTCTTCGGCTATGGCAGCCTCGTGAACCTGTCGACGCATGATTTCCCCGACCCGCGCCCAGCGCGACTGAAAGGTTGGCGACGCGCATGGCGGCACACGGATCTGCGCCCGGTGGCGTTTTTGACCGCTGTGCCGGATGCTGATTCCGAGATCGATGGTATGATCGCCCATGTTCCTAAAAACGACTGGGCCGCGTTGGATGAAAGAGAATGGGCCTATGACCGCGTTCCAGCCACACGGTCGATCACGCACACTCTGGCGCAAGAGGTGGAAATCGCTGTCTACGCAGTCCCGCATGATCGACACACCGCGCCCAGCAATCACCATCCCCTATTGCTCAGCTATATTGATGTTGTCGTGCAAGGGTATCTGCGGGCTTTTGGACCAGAGGGCGCCGATCGCTTCTTTGCAACAACCGATGGTTGGGATGCTCCGATTTTGAACGACCGCGCCGAGCCCCGTTATCCCCGTCACCAACAATTGAAGCAGGCCGAGACCGAATTCGTGGATGACCGACTGCAACGCGTTTCGGCGCAAGTTTTGCGACCCGGAGAACAAAGAAAGGCAGGTGATTTACCTGCCTCCTTCGTATTCTAAGCACTGACCCTGAAGTCAGCCGCGAGCGCGGATCACCTGCAACAGCGGCAGCAAGGTCGCCATTTCGGGCCCGCGCTCCATCCCCGTCAGCGCTTTGCGCAGCGGCATGAACAGGCCTTTGCCCTTGCGGCCTGTGGCCTCTTTCACGGCCTTGGTCCATGTGCCCCAAGTTTCCCCATCGAATGGGCCTTCGGGCAGCAACGAGACAGCCTGAGCAATGAACTCACGGTCCTCGTCAGCGATCAGGGGTTCGGCCCCATCACGGCACAATTCCCACCATCCCTCCAGATCGCTCAGCGTCGTGATGTTTTCGCGCGCCATGGTCCAGAAAGGCTCGGCCAGTTCAGCAGGTACACCTGCTTTAGCAACGGCATCGGCCACATCGGTCAGCGGCAGCGATTGTAGATGCTTCGCAGTCAGCGGGAACAGGTCCTGCACGTCGAACTTGGTTGGGGCTGCACCGAAGCGTGTAACATCAAAGCCGTCGATCAACTCTGCCATATCCGAGCGCAGCTCAACCGGATCTGACGACCCCAGACGCGCCATCAGACTCAGTAAGGCCATTGGCTGCACGCCCTGCTCTCGCAGATCGCGCAAGGCCAGAGTGCCCAAGCGTTTCGACAACGCCTCTCCCTGCGGGCCAGTCAGCAACGAGTGGTGCGCAAAACGCGGACAGGTCCCGCCCAAGGCCTCGATGATCTGAATCTGCGTTGCGGTGTTGGTGACATGGTCCGAGCCGCGCACGACATCGGTTACGCCCATTTCGGTGTCATCGACCACAGAAGCAATCGTATAGAGAACCTGACCATCGCCCCGAATCAGCACCGGGTCGGATACTGAAGCTGCATCGATCGAGATGTCGCCCAAAATGCCATCGTTCCATTCGATACGCTCGTGGTTCAGTTTGAACCGCCAGACGCCATTGCCACGCTCAGCGCGCAGGGCTTCTTTCTCGGCATCGCTGAGGTTCAGCGCGGCACGGTCATAGACCGGCGGCTTGCCCATGTTCAGTTGCTTCTTGCGCTTAAGGTCGAGCTCGGTGGGCGTCTCGAACGCCTCGTAGAACCGGCCCATCTCGCGCAGCTTGTCGGCGGCCTCGGCGTAGCGGTCCAGACGCTCCGACTGTCGCTCGACCCGGTCCCAATGCAGGCCCAACCACTCCAGATCCTGCTTGATCGCGTCGACATATTCTTCCTTCGACCGCTCGGGATCGGTGTCATCAATGCGCAGAATGAACGTACCGCCAGCCTTGCGGGCGATCAAATAGTTCATCAGGGCGGTGCGCAGGTTGCCCACATGGATGTAACCGGTGGGCGACGGGGCAAAACGGGTCGTGGTCATGGAAGTCTCCTGTTGGCGCGGCTCATCTCACATGGGCGCGTTTTTGTCCAGCAGGGGCTTTCAGGTTGGTTCAACCGGCCAAATGCCATCTAGGCGTTCGAGCCCGGCTTTGATGAGTTCACCAAGCACGTCGAGATCGATATCCGGTAGCTTATTCACGTAGAGGCAGGATTTCCCCAGCTTGTGTTTGCCCAGTCGAGACAGGATATTTTCGAAATCAGCATAACCCGGCATGATGTAGATAGAATGCGCCGCCTTACGCGGAGAGAACCCAGTTGCGAGAAAGTCGCCCTCACGCCCTGACGCATAGCGATAATGATATCGACCATAGCCAATGATCGACGGGCCCCACATTACGGGCGCATAACCTGTGGTTTCACGAAACAGCCTGTCCAGCACGTGCGCCTCTTCCGCCTTGCGGGTCGGCTGAATGCTCGCCAGTAAATCAGCAACGTTTTGCCCGGTGGGTACGGTTTTATTCGCAGATCGCGGCATGAACAAAAATTAACACGTAATGTTCAACCACGCAGCCCATATAACAGTGCCATAGTATGGCCACAGGCCCAGACTGACCTAATTCAGTCAAACATGCTCTGACAGGGAGAACGACCATGACCATCAGATTGACTCGCCGGGCGGCGCTTGGAACGGTTGCGGCTCTGCCGCTTGCGGCAGCTACTTCGCCTGTTCTGGCCGCAGGTACCGAGACCAAAGCCAACTCTACAATAGCAAAATCGTTTCAACTGGGCGATTTCATCGTCACCACCTTGTTGGATGGCAGCCTGCCTCGTGATGGTGCGCAAGACATTTTCGGCGGCGGCGCCTCGGATGAAGATTTCGCCCGTGTATCGGCTGACAACTTCATCTCGCCAGATGTTGCGCAGTTCTTCTTCACACCAACGCTGGTTAATACGGGGTCCGAGATGATCCTGTTTGATACTGGGCTTGGCCAAGGTGGAATTCAGGCCGCGTTGGCCGACGCCGGCGTAACGCCTGATCAGATCGATGTGGTGGTCATTACCCACATGCATCCCGATCATATCGGTGGTATGACAACCAATGATGCCGCGACTTTTGCCAATGCGCGTTATGTAACAGCAGCACCCGAATACGACTTTTGGTCAGCGCAAGACGCGGGCAACCGAGTGGGTGATATGGTTGCAGCCAAAGTCACCCCGATGGCAGAGAAGATGACCTTTATCGGGGATGGTGGTGAAGTCGCATCCGGCGTCACCGGTATGGCAGCGTTTGGTCATACTCCGGGCCATATGGTCTATCACCTAGAAAGTAACGGTCAGCGTCTGGTCCTGACGGCGGATCTTGCAAATCACTATGTCTGGTCATTTGCACATCCTGAATGGGAAGTGCGATTCGACATGGACAAAGCCGCTGCAACGGAATCGCGCCGGAATGTGCTGGGCATGTTGGCTGCGGACAAAGTGCCTATGATCGGCTATCACATGCCTTTCCCAGCCGCTGGGTATGTCGAATCCCGTGGCGACGGGTTCCGGTTCGTGCCGGTCAGCTATCAAATGATGGGTTAGAGGCTAAAAACCAGCATCCGGCCGCACTTTTAACCCATCCGTGAAACGGGACAGGCGAAAGGCGGTCGGATCAACGCAAGGCGTACTTTCCGTAACAAGGTCCGCCACTAATCGACCGGCGGCAGGACCGATGCCAAAACCGTGGCCAGAGAAACCGGTCGCAATATGCAGGCCCTGCACCGCGTCCACTTTCGAGATGACCGGGATCGCATCCGGGGTCACATCGATCAGGCCGGCCCAGCTTTGCACGATCTCCGCACTATCAAGCGCAGGCAACGCCTTGCGGGCGTTGGCCCACGCCCTTCGCAACACTTTCTGGGAAGGTTCCGGGTCGAGTACTCGGCAATGTTCAAACGGTGTCACATCGGTCGGCAGCCAGCTTCGGTCTTCATTCGCCTCGACCATCCAGCGTCTCGAAAGGCGAAACCTTAAGGACCGCCACTCTTGCCGGAATGCGGGCAGAAACTGCAACCCGAGTCGGAAACTGTCAGGAACGATGTCCACTGTATTCTCGTGACCCGAAGCTATGGTGTATCCCCCGTCCGAGCGCTTTCGAATGGCAAAATCATCACTCCAAAGCGACACCTCTGGCCCTTCTGCAACCGGAGAGGTCCGCATGACCGTATTGAGCACTTTGAGCTGTGGCAGAGCGATTCCAGCGTTCCCCGCAAACAGCCGAGACCAGGCTCCGCCTGCAAGTACGACTTGACTACACCTTACGCGGCCGCGTTCGGTGAAAACACCTGCGATCCGGCCCGCAGCAACATCGACACTTCGCACCGCGCATTGCGTCATGATCGCGGCCCCACGGTCGCGCGCCGCCTCGGCGATTGCGGGAGCCGCCCATTGCGGCTCGGCCCGCCCGTCCTGCGGCATGTAAAGCGCTGAGCGCAGTTTCATACTGTTATCCAAAAGCAACCCGCCCAGTTCAGGGCCGGATACCATGCGAGCACCTGTTTGCAGCCCTTCAACATGGTCCAGCCATCGCGTCAGGTTTTCATCGTCTCGTGCGCCAGATGCGCCAAACACGATTCCTGATTGAACATAGCCTGTGGCGCGTCCCAATCGCGCATCCAGCCCTTGCCAGATTCTAAGCGCCTCTTGCATCAGGGGGATCTCGCGCGGATCACGTGTCCCAACGCGCACCCAGCCCCAATTGCGCGAGCTTTGCTCGCCCGCAATCCGGCCCTTCTCGCACAACAGAACGGAAACACCTCGCTCAGCAAGCTCGAAGGCAGCCGAAGCCCCGATGATTCCACCACCTATGACGACAACATCTACGTGTTTGGGAAGTGTGAGATCAGATTCGACGGGTGTCGGTGTGGGGCCTGGCATTAACCGCTCGGTGCTCGTTCATCGGAGCGACATCCAGCCTGAAGGCGATTTCACTGGCAATGTAGAAATCGGTTGGTCCCGGGCAATTGCCGGAACCTGTGGCCAATTGGCCAATGCGCGGCGAATTACGCCGCGCAGATGCGTTCAGATTACGCCGCCCCGGAAAGTTGCGCCCATTTCTGGCGCAGTACCGTGCTGAGCTTGGGATCGGACTTTGATGCAAGCGATTCCTGTGGCTGCAACACCGGAAATTCCGATCGCAACGGAACCGGGCCTGCCACCGCGCCGGGCGTCGGCTCTTCCTGGCTCATAATGTCTGCAATCGCAGCATCCAGCGCCTGTTCATCCAACTTGCGAGGCGCTGATTCCATAGGCTTCAACTGCAACGGAGAATGAAGCGGCTTATCGTATCCATTCGTCATTTGACCACCAATACCTTTACTGACATCCCAAACACGGATGCCTTTTCCCAGTTCCACAATCCCGGTCATCGGCTCTGAAAATGGCAGGCCAACCTACCGGATTGCGTCACATCCGCCCCATATGAGGCAGACCCCTGTCGTAAATGTGGCAAAAAAAGGACGCGCGTACAAGCGAAACATAGTCTTTTCATCGCACAACTGGCTGAAATGGATAAACAAAATGCCGCAGAAATCCGCATTACCATGCACTTTCGAAACAATGGTAAATTCTTCAATCAGAGCGGTGCTTACGTTCTATCCCGCCAGCGATTTACAATCGGATAGCGGCGATCCAGCCAGAAGGCCCGCGGTGTCAACCGTGTGCCAGGCGCGGACTGGAAGCGCTTGTATTCACTAATGTAAATCAGATGTTCGACCCGCCGGGCCTCGGCCTCGTCAAATCCGGCTGCAACGCAGTCGGCGATTGAGCCATCCTGATCCACCAAAATATCAAGAATCGCATCGAGAACGGGGTAGTCCGGCAGGCTGTCGCTGTCTTTCTGGTCTTCACGCAATTCAGCACTTGGCGGCTTGTCGATCACCGAAGGGCGTATGACCTCACCCTCGGGACCCATCATCCAGTCGCGATGATTGGCGTTGCGCCAGCGGCAGGTCTCGAACACGCGAGTTTTGTACAGATCTTTGATCGGGTTATAGCCGCCGTTCATGTCTCCATAAATGGTGGCATATCCCACTGCGACCTCGGACTTGTTGCCGGTGGTCAGCAGCATCTCGCCAAACTTGTTCGAAATCGCCATTAGCAGAAGACCGCGCAGGCGAGACTGGACATTTTCTTCGGTCAGGTCCTCATTCCGCCCTGCAAAAAGCGGAGCCAAAGTGTTGGTTACCGCTGCGCGTCCCTCAGAGATCGGCACAAAGTCGTAGTGCACTCCCAGCGCCTTGGCGACGGCTTCGGCATCATCCAAAGAACTTTGGCTTGTATATTCCGAAGGCAGCATTACGCAGCGTACATTTTCCGCACCGATCGCATCCACGGCTATTGCGGCCACCAGCGCCGAGTCGACGCCGCCCGACAACCCCAGCACAGCTTTGCCAAACCCCGTCTTGCCCATGTAATCGCGCAGAGATTGCACCATCGCGCGATAATCCTGCTCCCATTCGTCGGGTTGCGGCACGACTTCACCAGCCACAATACGCCATCCGTCATCTTGGCGCGACAGATCGATATGGCTGACGGCCTCATCGAAGACGGGCATGCGGAACGCAAGCTCTCCACCCGGGTTCAATCCAAACGTAGCACCGTCGAAAACCTGATCATCCTGCCCGCCGACCATGTTCAGGTAGATTACCGGCAGACCCGTTTCGACCGTGCGAGCCACCATGTGGTTCAACCGGATATCGTATTTGTTTCGAAAATAGGGCGAGCCGTTGGGGATCAGCAGAAACTCGGCCCCGGTTTCTTCCAGTGTCTCGGCGACATCCTCGTGCCAGCCATCCTCGCAAATCGGGCTACCGATACGAACATTTCCAACCGCATAGGGGCCGCCCATAGGACCCGCATCATAAAGGCGTACTTCATCAAAGACGGTTTCATTGGGCAAATGATGTTTAAGAACTTTGCTGACAATCCGCCCACCTTTAAGGATCAGGTAGGCGTTATAAAGCTTCCCATCTTCAACCCAAGGACCGCCGATGGCCAACGCCGGGCCGTCGGCACAGTCTTCAGCCAACGCCTGCACCGCATTCATCGCGGCCCGATGAAACGCGGGCTTCATCACCAGATCCTGGGTATTGTAGCCGGTTATGAACATCTCGGGCAGCGCCACAAGATCGGCCTGCGCCGCGCGCCCTTGCTGCCAGGCTGCAGCAGCCTTGGCGGCATTACCGTCGATATCCCCAACCGTTGGGTTCAATTGCGCCAGAGTGATGCGGAAACGATCGGCCATTTTTGCCCTCTTGCCCTCATGTCTTTCAGGGATTTAGCAGATCACACCGCGAGTGAAAGGCAAATGCGCCAAAAGCCGTTGCTCTGCCCTCGGCGGTATCTTAGTTTTGCGCCAACACAAACACCGCAGGCAGGTACAAAAATGAAAGCGATCCGCACCTCCCTTACCGCTGCAACGCTTACAATGCTGGCGTCTTTTGCGATCGCCCAACAGGACGGTCAGATTGTCATCGCTGATGATGATGTCGGAGGTGTTTACGAGGGCACGTTCGAAAACGGGCTGCGCCATGGCACCGGCACTTACCGCCTGCCGAACGGTTTTGAATATTCCGGTCAATGGGTCGAGGGCGAGATTCAAGGGCAAGGCACCGCGCGCTACGCCAATGGCTCTGTCTATGAAGGGACATTCACCAAGGGCCAACCAGAAGGGCGCGGCAAAATCGTCTATTCTGATGGCCAGTCCTACGAGGGCGAGTGGGCCAACGGCACGATAAACGGTACCGGTATCGCGACATATTCCAACGGCTCAAAATACGAGGGCGGCTTCAAGGACGCCAGATATCACGGTCACGGAGTGCTGACCGGCCCGGATGGCTCGGTTTATGAGGGCGACTGGGTAAACGGCCAGAAAACCGGCAGCGCCAAGATCACCTACGCCGATGGAAGTACCTATGAGGGCGACTTGAATGGCGGGCAACGGCATGGTCAGGGCAGTCAGGTCTGGGTCGACGGCATGACTTATGCTGGGTCCTGGGCCAACGACCAGATGGCCGGAACAGGCCGTTTGGTTCAACCAAACGGAGATGTCTACGAAGGCGAAATGGTCGAAAATCGCCGACAGGGCAAAGGCAAGTCCATATACGCCAACGGTGCGACCTATGAAGGCGACTATTCTGACGACCAGCGCCATGGTCAGGGCACCTACAAGGGCAGCGACGGGTTTGCGTACACAGGTGCCTGGCAAAAGGGCCAGATTGAGGGCCTGGGCGAGATGCTCTATCCCGATGGTTCGGTCTATATCGGCGACTTTCTGGATGACCTGCCTCATGGCAAGGGGCAAACGACATACCCCGACGGATCAGTTTACGACGGCAACTGGATCGCCGGGATTTTTGAGGGCACCGGCACGGCAACCTATCCCAACGGAACGGCTTATACGGGCCAGTTCAAAAACGCCCGCTTCGACGGCAAAGGTATTCTGACCTTTGCAAATGGCTATCGCTATGATGGCGATTGGGTAGACGGCGTCCGACAGGGGAAGGGCAAGGCTACGTTTCCGGACGGGATCATTTACGAAGGCGATTTTCTGAATGGCAAGCGTCACGGCAAGGGAACACTGACCCGACCGGGCGGATACAGCTACACAGGCGACTGGGCCGACGGCAAGATCACTGGCTTTGGAACCGCCACCTATGAGACCGGGGATGTCTATGAGGGCAATTTCCTGGAAAACAAACGCCATGGTGACGGCACGATGCGTTTCGCAGGCGGCGAGGTTGAGACCGGCGTCTGGGAAAATGACACGCTGGCGACCGAAAAAGAGACTGCCCCCGAAACCCCCGCTGCGGGTGCTGAAACCACTGAGCCAGACTCTACCCCCGACGCGCCCGCCCCTGACGCGACAGACCCGGATATAAACGACGGCTAAATCAGCCCTACCAAGGCACGCGCTTGCCAGCCCAATCGTAAAAACTGCCCGAGTCAGCGGGGGTGAGTCCATTGATGACGGACAGCAGATTGGCTGCGGCCTCATTGGGTTCAACAGCCGGGTGGCGGGCAAGGTACTTTTCGGTAAAGGCCGTTTTGACTGTTCCGGGGTGCAAAGCGACACAAACGGCTTGTTTGTGAGTGCGCGCCAATTCGATGGCAGCCGTATGTACTATCTGATTCACAGCCGCCTTGGCCGCACGATAACTGACCCACCCACCCAGCCGGTTGTCCCCGATTGAACCAACTCGGGCCGACAGCACGGCGATCACCGATCTGCGGTCGCGTGGCAGCAGGCGGTGCACGTGCTTCAACACCAAGGCCGGGCCAACTGCGTTCAGTGCGAACTGGTCCATCATCGCCTTCGCGGACAAGGCGCGCATAGATTTTTCCGGACCCATACCGTTAATCTCAAGCGCCCCTGAGGCCACCATGATCAGATCAAACGGATCAGAAAGGGACGCCAGCATACGCTCTGCGCCATCCGGGTCGGTCAGGTCAAACCCATCCGTTGATCTGGCCAGTCGGGTGACTTTGACACCATCCGTTGTCAGGTGATCGTTCAAAGCGCGCCCGATACCGCCAGAAGCTCCGATGATTAATGCAGTTTTCATGCTCGAGAAGTTAGCCGAAAGCTTCATCGCTTCAACTCCACCGTCATTTTTGTTCCCCCGTAAATTTCCCGCTTTTCATTCGCCGCGCGCCCTGTATAAGCTGATCCCCATGATCAACCGCGCAGATATCGCTTTTGCAAACGCCGCACTCAGCGGCGCGTTGCTGCGTGGTCTACTGATCCTAATCCGCCTCTGAGCGTGCCATCCGGCGCGCCCGCTCAGAGGAGGACGCCCGCGCGCCAAGAGGCTTTAGGACAGAAGAAGAAAGAGAACCCCATGACAAACGTGACCGACCAAGACCGCGTCGTGATCTTCGACACCACCTTGCGCGACGGCGAGCAGAGCCCCGGCGCGACCATGACCCACAACGAAAAGCTCGAAATTGCCGAGCTTCTGGATGAGATGGGCGTCGACATCATCGAAGCCGGATTCCCCATTGCATCGGAAGGCGACTTCAAAGCGGTGTCCGAGATTGCCGAGCGGTCGAAGAACAGCCGCATCTGTGGTCTGGCCCGCGCCAATTTCGCCGATATCGACCGATGTTGGGAGGCCGTGAAAAACGCCGAGAAGAACCGTATTCACACCTTCATAGGCACCTCTCCGCTGCACCGGGCGATACCAAATCTGACGCAAGACGAGATGGCCGACAAGATCCACGAAACGGTCAGCCACGCGCGCAACCTTTGCGAAAACGTGCAGTGGTCGCCGATGGATGCGACCCGGACCGAATGGGATTATTTGTGCCGTGTGATCGAGATTGCAATCAAGGCTGGCGCCACCACGATCAATATCCCCGATACTGTCGGTTATACTGCCCCGGTCGAGTCTGCAGATCTGATCAAGCGCCTGATCGAGACGGTTCCCGGCGCGGATGAGGTAATCTTTGCCACCCACTGCCACAACGACCTTGGCATGGCGACAGCGAACTCTCTGGCAGCGGTCGCAGGTGGTGCGCGTCAGATCGAATGCACCATCAACGGGTTGGGTGAACGCGCAGGCAACACCGCGCTGGAAGAAGTTGTGATGGCGTTGCGCACACGCAACGACATCATGCCGTGGCATACTGGCATCGACACCACCAAGATCATGCATATTTCACGCCGGGTCGCGACCGTGGCCGGATTTCCGGTGCAGTTCAACAAGGCCATTGTCGGCAAGAACGCTTTTGCCCATGAAAGCGGCATCCATCAGGATGGCATGCTGAAGAACCGCGAAAACTTCGAGATCATGCGCCCTGAAGACATTGGGCTCTCTGGCACCTCTTTGCCGCTGGGCAAGCATTCGGGTCGCGCTGCACTGCGCGATAAGCTCGAAACGCTGGGGTATGAGGTTGGTGACAACCAGCTCAAGGACATTTTCGTGCGCTTCAAGGATCTGGCCGACCGCAAGAAAGAAGTCTTTGACGATGACCTCATCGCGTTGATGAGCGTCGACGACGAAGCGGACGATCATCTTCAGCTGGTGTCGATGAAAGTGACCTGCGGTACCGGAGGTCAGGCCGAAGCGACGGTCGAACTGGAGGTAGAGGGTGCAGACAGGATCGCCACGGAAAACGGTGACGGCCCAGTCGACGCAACCTTCCGGGCGATCCGGGCGATCTATCCCAACACTGCGCGGCTGCAACTGTATCAGGTGCATGCGGTAACCGAAGGTACGGACGCGCAAGCCACGGTTTCGGTCCGTCTGGAAGAGGATGGTATGATCGCCACCGGTCAGTCTGCAAATACAGATACGGTGGTTGCGTCGGCCAAAGCCTATATCCACGCGCTGAACCGCCTGATCATGCGTCGTGAAAAGGCTGGTCCGGGAGCAGATACACGCGAGATCAGCTACAAAGACCTGACCTGATTGAAGGGTAAGGCGAATGGCTCCCGCACCCGCGGCGGCCCGGCTTCGCCGACCCTTCTTGGGTTGTGGGCCCGGCAGCGCGCCTCTGGCGCG
>NZ_JBQFPH010000009.1:0-87271 GCF_056534365.1 Ruegeria sp. D6
AGACGCCGGTGAACGAAGATCCCGTTGAGGATGATCCTGTTGATCCGACACCAGGTGATCCGACACCAGGTGATCAGGATGACAACTCGGATGGTGGCGGAATCCCACCCGTAGACGTGGATTCGGCCTTTTCCGTGGCCGGCGGTCGAGTGACAACGCTACAGGTGGAAAATAGCGAATCCGTTGAAAGTATTTCTATTCTGGAAGGCCCGGATCACGGGAACCTGACCGTGAACCCGGACAATACACTGGCGCTGGTGATGAGCCACGAGCAGGAGTTTTCGGGTCAGATAAACTTTACCTATGAAGTCACTTATGCAGGCGGTGCCACCGAAGTGCATGGTAGCACTGTGAACGTGCAGCCGACCACGCAGGGCGATGGCTGGGGAAAAGGTGACTTCTACATGCTCGAGCAGGATGAGAACGGGAATGTCGTTGTCGAGCATGGTGACAATCACCGTGAGGTCTATGTTTCGGGCAGCAATGATGCGCTGAGCATCTCGGATATCGCCGCCATTGAGGGGCTGCGTGCTGACCAGATTACGGCGCAATGGCTTGTCAACAATCCTGAATACGGCGGCAGTGAAGGTATGGCGCTGGACAGTCAGGCCGGGATGATGCTGTGGCGTCAGATCACGGGTTCCGGCTCCGAGCCGTCCTCGCACTGGCTCCTGTTTGAGCGCGGATATGAGTATGATGGGCTGGGTAGCATCATCGAATGGGGCACTCAAGGTGAGAGCCCCCTGCATCCGATCCATATTACCGCTTATGGTGACGGAGACCGCCCAACCCTTCATGACAACATCTCGATCATTGCCGAACAAAGCGACTATATTGTCTTCTCCGATCTGGAGGTGACCGGTGGGGTCCAATCTCTAACTGGATCTCACCTGTTGTTCGACAATGTGGATTTCAACAGCAATACTCTGCTGGTTGACGGTGCCGTTGGATTTACCCTGAATAACTCAACAGTCACAGATGTTTATCTTACGTCACCATTGGAGGGCGGGTCTTGGACTGGCTATGAGGGCGCGACGGGAATTCTAATGAGCAATACTGATGGTCTGCTCATCCAGAATACTCTGTTTGATCAAAATGGGTTTGCTCCAGACTATGACCCGAATTTGTCGACCTCTGGTGGCCAACCTCCGAGTGTGTTCAGTCACGGTGTCTACATTGACTACAACAACTTGGATGTCACATTCCGCGACAACATTGTGATGAATGCGGCAAACAATGCGATGATGATCCGCTCAGGCGGCTTCATCGAGGACAACGTCCTCGCAAACAGCAACGCGGCAGGCAACTTTGCCGGGGGCAATTGGAACGGTTCGGGCTACATTGGCAATTATACACTTTTTGCAGACAACGTCGTGACCTCGGCAGGCTATCACGTGGCAGAACATACTGGCGCGCCATCTATAGGGATACACAACAACGGTCTGGACACAACGATGATAGACAATATCATCGCGCACTTGGCCAACCCCGACAATCCGGAAGAGATAGCTTATAAGGAATGGGCAGGCTATGCTGTTGGTCACACCCAGAACCCTTTCTATGACGACACCATCGTATATAACTGGGATGGTTCAAGAGAAGAGCAACCAGACCAGAATATTGATGGTCTCAACACGGACATTCTTAACGCGACCACGATTCAGAATTTCACCCAGCAACTTCTGGGCGATCCGAATGCAGATATTCCGGATCTGGTGGCGTTTCTGCGGGCTCAGGCCGACGGCGAACTTGATCACTATGTGGACGCCGACCTGATCATTGACTTCTTCCAGACCGGCTTTGGCTTGGCCGTCGAGGAGCGCGTCATCGCTGAAACCGTGCGGTTCGTGCCCAGCGATCTGGGGGATGGTATCCGCTGGGACAACAGGCTCAACTGGACGACCGAAGACCTGCCTGGCAGCGTTGCCGGCGACAGTGTCGATCTGGGCGGCAATTGGGTCAGTTACGGTGGCACAACTGTCATTGCGAACCTCGAGTTGGGCGACGGCGGTACGTTGACCGTTGGTAATGGCAAGCTGACTGTCACTGGCGACACCACGGTCGGCGAAGATGGCGGCACGATTCAGGTCTCCAATGTCGGCCAATTGTGGATGAATGGCTATGGCGACGACGATACACTCGTGCTCAATGTCGACGGCGGCCGTTTCGTCAATACCGGTGATATGAGCGGGAGTGCCCAGACCACCGTCACGGATGGTCAGGCGATTTTGGCCACAGATGGTGCCAATTACGATGTCGAGGCTGGTGCGATCCTTCATGTTGAAGGCAACGATGCCAAGGTCGGTTTCGATGGAGAAACAGGCGACACCGCCGTGCTGCGCCTTGCCGAAGATGGTACGTTGGCCTTCTCGGCCGAGGATGGCGACATCGGCGGGATCGGGGAGTTCCGCTCAGGTGCCTTCGGTGACGACCCGGACGTCGCTTCGGGCGCGAACCTTGGTCTGGGTACGCTTGATCTGGACCTCTCTGGCCTTTCCGTCGGCACATATGAGCTGTTGTCCGTCGATGAGATAATCGGGGAGTTCTCCGACGTGTATTTCAATGGTTTGGCAGGCAACCATGACGCCGATCTGGTGGTCGATTACACCAATGATACGATCACCCTGTCGGTGACAGAGGGCTCGGGCTCCGTGAATATGTCCTATGTTGGTGAAGAGGGTGATATGGACGACCATGGCGCTGCCCTTTGGGCGGCCTTGACAGATGGTCATGATCCGCATTCCGATACCCTGCCGACGGAAATCTATAACGAAGCCGAATTGGTCTATATGATTGGCTGAACCGGCCACTCAGATCCTCAGGGCGGTTGAGCATTCCTCTACCGCCCTTTTTCTACAGAAATCAGGGCTTCTGTAGCAGGCCGAGGAATGGCTTTCGGCGCTTGAATGACAGGAAGTAGTTTTCATAGGTTCTGAAGCTTATTTCAGCGATTGCGATGGAGATCGGAATATAAGCCAGAGTGACCAGAAGCGACCAGCTTGGATCACCCGCGGAGACGCCCAGAAATGCCAGGCCGCGGGTTGTGAAATCCAACCCGATCAGATGATACAGGTAGACGCCGTAACTGATCGCACCTACCCGCGCGACGGGTGGTAGTGACAGAACAGGGGACAATGCGTTGTCCTCCCGCACGACCAAAGACCCCAGCAGGAGCGCCATGATCAGATGCACAACAAGCTGTGGCCAACCTGTCAGGTTTACGGGTAGAAATTCCAGAGCAACTATCAAGACACCGAGCCAGATCAGCGCGCTCCATCGACCACCAAGGCCGCGTGACAGTACCATGTAGCCACGACGATTATTCAACAATACAGCCAGAAATGAGCCCAACAAGATGGCCTCATAAGCTCCCCCCGGTAGTGCCCAGACCGCGTTCTCGGTACGCAGCGGGCCTGGCCACATCCCCCATTGTTGGGCATAGGCACAAAATACGATGGCCGCCGCCAAAAGCCAGCCGCGGATATGGCGCATATGCAGGGTCAAAAGCAGGACCAGCGGCCAGAGCAGGTAGTATTGTTCCTCGACCGAAAGTGACCAGGTTGGTGCTAGAAGCGGGATTTCTTCGGTCAGGAAATTGGCCATAAAAAAATAGTAGAACTTGACCAACGGCACATATTGGGTCTCGCCTTTCAACGCGATGTAATAGATCGATAAGGCTGTCACGATCAGGAAATAGACCGGCAGGATCCGCAGCGCCCGACGCCAGTAGAAGCCCGCAATAGAAAATTGCCCCTTACGGGCCTCTTCGCGCAGTAGAAGCGTCGTAATCAAGAACCCACTGAGCACGAAGAACAGGTCCACACCAAGGAAGCCGCGATCCAACAGGCGTAAAGGTTCCTGACCCGGATCAAAGAGCGGGCTGTGGTGCCACAGTACTGCGCCGATGCAAAGACACCTGAGCCCGTCAAGCGAGCCGAAATGCCTTCGTGCAAGATAGTCGTAGTATAGATCTTTGGCCTGCATACAAAATAACCGCTCAAATTGCGCCGCTAGTATTACGAAACACCCCAAAAGAACCAGTGCCGGATTTGGTTTTAGGCCAAATGTTTAGCGGCGGCCACGCTGAAGGCCGCAGAGGATGAGACATTTTTTTGCCGCTGGAGCAAGAATAATGATCCCGTGACGCTCTTGCTGCAATTGTGCGACGGTCGTTCAAAATCCAAAGCGCCTAATAGACACTGTTCTGTGTTGAGAACATTTGATCACTTCAGCCCGCATATCAAAGCGCATCCGGTGTTGCGAATGCTCGTTATGGTCGTCTCAGGGACTTCTGCAGGCAATTCATCGACACAGTGAGAACATCACCAGTCGAACACCCGCTGATGTCTGCGACGGCAGAACTGTGCAGAGTTTAAAAATGGAAGGAGATCAAGAAAAAGACACCCTAAAAACAACGCTTGCAGCCCTGATTTGCCGTCGCCTAAACTGAAACCGAACCAGATCGTACTGTACGAAATCACCGACGTGTTCTGAAAAGCTCTGATAACAGACGAACGCGGCTTGGGTTTATCTTGTGTCGAAAGGTTGGGTGTATCGGTAAATTTGATTATTGAGTACTTCTAGGGACAAAGGATGACGGTCTCATCATCTGACTACAGACGTGAAATCGATGGCTTGCGCGCCTTGGCGATCCTGCCGGTTGTGTTTTTCCATTTTTCGCTCCCCGGTCTGGGTGGCGGGTTTGTTGGCGTTGATATCTTCTTTGTCATCTCCGGTTTTCTGATTGGCGGGTTGCTTTGGTCGGAACTCACCCAGACGGGTGGAATCCGATGGGACCAGTTTTTTCTCCGCCGGATACGGCGACTGGCACCAGCCTATTTCACGATGGCGATCAGTTGCCTTGTGGTCGGCTGGTTTGTCCTTCTGCCGTTCGAGTTTCAAGAGCTGGGCAAAGAGTTGATCTCTTCTACGGTCTATTTGTCCAACGTTTATTTCTACCTGTCTGCGGGATATTTCGACACCGCAGCGGACGAGAAACTTTTGTTACATACGTGGTCACTGGCGGTCGAAGAGCAGTTTTACATCATATTGCCGCTTTTTCTTTTGCTTTTACGACGTGCCCAAAAATGGCTGCCAGCTATCCTGATTAGTCTTGGGCTGGTGTCATTGGTGGCATGTATTGGCTTCACCTCCCTGTCTCAGCCCGCGGCTTTCTATCTGTTCCCCTTCCGGGCCTGGGAGCTTCTTGCTGGTGTTTGTCTGGCGATCTTTGGGCATCGCTATGGCTGGCGATGGTCCATACATCCGCTTGTCAGCTGGATCGGCTTACTGCTGATTGTTGGGTCCGTGACGCTGATCCCGTCGGACGAGAGTTTCCCGGGGATCTGGCCCCTTGCGCCGGTTCTGGGCGCAGTTCTGATCATCGGAAACGGTAAACATGACAATCCCGTCAATTGGGCATTGAACCATCCGGTGCTCGTCTTCATCGGGTTGATTTCCTATTCCCTCTACCTTTGGCACTGGCCGGTGATCGTGCTGGCCCAATACTATTCGGGTGAGGAATTGAGCCTGCTGGTACGAGTGATGTTGATCGGCGTCTCTGTGATATTGGCTTGGGCGTCCTTACGGTTCATTGAAAAACCTGTTCGTTTTGGCAATCTGAAACCTCAGGCGCTTTTGGGAGGCGCTGCCGGAGCCTCGATAATCACCCTAGGCGGTGGCGCGGTGATCTATCTTGGGGATGGGATAGTCGAACGCTTCCCCCACGATGTACGTACCCACATTGAAGCTTCACAGGACTTCAGATGGGATACACCGACCTGCCGTCTTTCCGAGAGCTACGCCTTTCCGGGCAGCACAGTTTGCCACATCGGCCCAGAAGGTGACCCTGAAGTATTGATTTGGGGAGACAGCCACCTTGTTGCTTTGTCGGCTGGTATAGAGGCTGCCGCAAGATCGGCTGGCGTGCCTACATTGGTTGTTTGGCAACTTGGCTGCGCACCTGTGTTCGGGATTGGAAAGGACGAGAGCTTTCAGCCAGAATTAGAAGACAGGAAATGCGAAACCGCAAATACGTCTCTTCAGCAAGGCTTGGAAGAATTGCCGGATTTGAAGGCGGTGCTTTTAGTGAGTCGCTGGGCCTATCATGTTGAGGGTAAGGGCGTCGGCTTGGATGAAGGAACAACGACCAAGTTGTTTCCATCAATTGGCGGGCTTTCTGGGGATGATCAGCCACAACTTTTTGCAAAGGCTCTTCATTTTACCGTTGATGAACTGGAGAATAAATCTGACAGGGTGTTCGTATTGGAACATCCGCCAGAAATTTCAAACTATCTATCATATTTTTTGGCACGCGATGCGGCGCTACGTGGCATGGATGACAGCGAACTTATGGCCCGTACACTGGTTCAAAGCAAAGATTTGAAACAACGAATGTACAACACTAATCGAGCGCTCGAACCCGTGCTGCGTCGCCCGAATGTCACACTTCTGGAAACCTGGCCGGAGTTTTGTACGGGCGACATTTGTTCAGCGATGAAGGATGGAAGAGCCGCATATCACGACAACAACCACGTAACCATAACCACAGCCCTGGGTTTGCAACATCTGTTCTCCCCCGTTTTTGAATAGGGATGAATTAGCGAGAGGGAAATCTGTTTTCGAAAACCTTCTGGCCAGAAGGCAAAAATAACGGCATAAGCTCCGAAATTTATGATGAAACGCAATTTGGTATCACCAGACGCGGACCACGGTGCTCTTTCCTCATAGAGTGAAAAGATCAAATCCTTGATTAAAACGTCATCCGCTCGCGATCCACTTTTTCAAAGACTGAGCCTTGCCTGATCGCTGTATGTTTGATGACCTTGCCAAGCCTTGTCTGTACAGTTGTAAAGTGCCGGCTTCCCAACCAGAGAGGATTCTTTTGTGGTGATCGACACTATCAAAATGCGTTGGATGGCCGCGCGCTTGGCACGGGGGCGCGGGGGCGACTTTCTGAGTAGGGCAGATCGTGTTCACGAACTGGCCCCAGGTGAGCGCTCCTCAAGCCAGCCTGCGGTGTATTCGGAAGTAGACCTGGAAAAAGTGCAAAGGATTGCTCCTTGGCGCAGCTGGGATATCGAACAGGTTTTGATCAAGGGCGCGCCAATGGACCACGGGCCGACCTTGTCTTACGAGATGTCAGATGTACTGGTTTCAGGCGCGTATCTTTATAAGGGTGCATTGCGGGGGCGCTATGGGGCGGGCAACGACAGATTGTTTGGGAAGCCCCAGAGAGAATGGCAGGAGTTGGACAGTGCACAACTTGTGACCTGCAGGGTCGGAAGTGAGCATTTCGGTCATTTCATGTGGGACAACCTGCCCATGGAGTTGTTGCCCGGGCCGAATGATCATCCAATCACCTTATGCGCGTTACCCCGCTGGCACGAAGAGGGATATCGTAAGGTCTTCGGTATGGCTGCACCGCCTGTGGTTATGCGTGGCCGTGTCAGGAATCTGACCGTTTACTCAGATGTCGGACAAAATGCATTCCGGGCAGCGAGGTATCAGGAGCTGCGGGCGCGGGCGCGTCGGTTTGTGTGTGCTGATGGACCTCTTCCGGACCGACGGGGCGTTTATATCCTGCGTGGGCGCGGTGGCGAGCGTCGTGAATTGATTAATGAGGCTGAAATTGCCCAAGAACTGAAGGCCGAGGGCTTCGTGATCATCGACCCTGACCAAATGGATGGGGAGGAAATTACCCGACTGTCTATGGGGGCTCGTGTCGTTGCTGGTGTCGAAGGCAGCCATATCGCCCACGCGCTTTTTTCCGTTGCCGATGGTGGTGCCTTTTTGATCATACAGCCACCAGATCGTTTTTCGATGGTATATAAAGAGTTTACTGACAGGATGGGCCTGTCTTACGCTTTCCTTGTCGGAGACCCGGTCGACAACGGATTTCAAGTTGAACCGGATAGTTTGAAACGCTTATTGGAAAGGCTTTGAAGCAGATTCCTCGAGATGCACGTACAATTGAAGAGCGGCTAAATTATAGCAATACCCTCAAGGGAATTGGGATGGAAAAGGCTGAAAAAAAAGCCCGAAAATTCACCACGACACACTTAGCTGTGAAATTCGTTGAGGCGAAGAATCCAGACATACCTTTGGTCGCCAGCTTGTTGGAAACCTGTTCGGCCATGAACCAATGGGCCAACTTTGGACCTCTTTATGACCAGTTGGTCGCCGATTACTCCACGCATATGTCGCTGGGTCCTGAACTGACGCTGACGCCTTGTGCCAATGCTGGGATCGCGCTGGAGATGGCTGCACGAGCCTTGGCGGCTGACACAGGAGTGCCGAAACTGAGGTGGGTTGGGTCTGCCTTCAGCTTCAAGAACCTCGGGCGAGGATATTTCTCGGACATGTCTTTCGTCGATTGCGACGAACAGGGCGTCATGGACCTCGACGATATCCTGACGCTGGAGGCCGACAGCTATGATGGCATTATCGTTACCAACCCTTTTGGTCTGGTACGAGATTTTGACCGTTTCATCGCTTTTGCCAAGCAAACTGGCAAGCAGCTCATCATAGACAACGCTGCAGGGATGGCGCGCAACATTCCGCCTTGGCCGTGGCAGGTTTTCAGCCTGCACCACACGAAACCCTATGGATTGGGTGAAGGGGGGATGGTGCTATCGCCAGCTTCGGCGGCCCAGTTTCTGCGCCTGCTGATCAACTACGACCGGATACCAGAGGCGCCAGAATACTGGCTAAACAATGGCAAAATCTCTGACATCTCATGTGCGTTTCTGATTGCGCGGCTTGCAAACGTCGCTAAGTGGAAACCCGGTTATCTCGAACAGCGTACCCGCATTGCCGCCCTCTTCACGGACGCGGGCGCCGCATCGCTTTTGCCAACGGATGGAGCCCCGGTCACCAACAGCATACCTGTATTGTTGCCACGTCCGATTGATCATGCACGTCTTGCCACCCTGAAGCTTGGTGTGGATATCGCCCGGCAGTACCCGCCGCTTGCACCGCTGCCACAGGTCAGTGCCATTTACGAGCGGCTGATCAATTTCCCGACCCATCCCGATTTGAGCATTCTGACGGATGCAGAGATTTCAAAGGATATCGAACTTTTGCTCGAGCATTGACATATGGCCTATTCTTCACGTTCGGATCATGGACTGACGGCGCTGGTGGCGCTTCTGATCACCATGCTAGGTGCCGCTCTGGCATATTGGGTTCTGATGCCGACGGTTGGCATTGACGATGCCAACATCACGCAGGTTTATGGTCGCAACCTCGCGGCGGGGCATGGCTATGTCTACAATATCGGCGGCGAGCGGGTCGAAGGCTCAACCTCGCTTATCTGGACTCTGATCAACGCAGTGGCCTTCTGGATCTCAAGCACGCCTGAAATAGGCCTGGCAGCGCTTAGCGCCGTGTTTGCCTGGGTTACACTCTTTAGCGCCATGCGGATCACCCGGGAGTTGACAGCTGAAAGTGGGCCGATCCCCGCGCTTCTGACCGGGGCGGCCTTTCTGGCCTTCCCGGCGTTTTTCGGCTGGATGATCTGGTCGCTGATGGATGTCACGCTGTGGGTCATGGTGATCGCAGTGATGGTTTGGCTCTTATGCCGGATCGACAGGGCAGGGCCGCGCGGTAATCTAGTTTTGGGGGTAGCGGTGCTGGCCGCGCTGTTGCCTGTGACGCGACCTGAAGGGATCGCACTGACCATGGCGCTTGCGGGGTTTTACGTATTGCGCTGGCTATTTTTTGCTGTGCCAGGTCTGTTGACCGGGCTTGTGATCGGATTGGCAGGCGCGGGGAGTTTTGCCGCCGCCACAGCGTGGCGGCTGAGTTATTTTGGTTATCCGGTTCCCAACACCTTCTATGCCAAAACCTCGACTGATCTTCTGGCGCAAGCTGAACTCGGCGCGCGCTATGTGTTGTCTTACTTACAAGAACCGCAGAATGTCTTGTTGTTCGTCAGTTTCTGTCTGTCTGGTGCGATGGTGCTGTCACGTGGGGGCTGGGCGCAAAGGGGGGCCTTCTGGCTTTCGGTCTATCTGATCGTAGGCGGTGTAATGGTCTATACCGTACTTGGCGGAGACCACTTCGGATCACATCGGCAGTTTCTGTATTTTCTGCCGCTGGCTTTGCCCATCATTGTGGCTGGGTTGGCGAGCTGGGTCCCCACAGATCGGCCGCAGTGGCAGATTTCAACCTTGCTGATTGTACCATTCGTCGTGACTGCCTTGGTGGCTGGAGCCCGTTTTGTGCAAACAAAAGGCAGTATGATCATAGAATTTGCGATCGCGGATGCGGGACGTGTGCTTGGAGACAAGCTGAACGCACTTCCGGGCACACCTTCCATAGGTGTGTTCGCCGCTGGTGCCATTCGCATGACCTACGATCACGAAGTCCTGGATTTACTCGGATTGAACTGGACGAAAATGGCCCATGCGCCCGATGATGGTTACCGATCAGACGTGCCCAATCAGCATGGGTTCAACAGCAACGTGTTTTGGGAGAGTCCGCCAGATGTGTTGCCGATTTTTCCATCCGACAGCACGTGCCCGTCCGAATGGGTGCCGCTTTCCGGGTATCTAGATGCGGCCTCTGATCAAATTTCCCAGACCGAAAGATTCCGTGCGACCTACGATCTTTTTTGCGACGCTGGAGTGTCGTTTTATGCCGCGCGCGACTATGTCACCCAAAGTTGGGAAGGAGATGAAACAGGTGCTTTTCGGAAGATCCTGCCTAACCATTTAGAGGGTTCTCTGCCAGTAGCCGAATAACTGGATAGGATGTCCAACACTTGAGAATTAGTCTTTAAGAAGAAAAGTGAGGTTTCTTCATCTTTTGCTCAACAATGGGTGATTTTACGGGAAATGGGGTGGGTTTCTCGATTGAGCGTTTGGTAACCCAATCGTACACGTCGCTTATCTGTTGTGCCTTGGCTTGCCAGGTAAAGTGGTTTCTCACGTATTCTCTAATAACGTCTGATACTTCCACTAGTTCATCCAATTTGTTTAAAATGCTCTCCAACTCATCTCGAAACCGCTCGATTATCTCGTCGCGAGATCCTATCTGGACCTTGTAGCCCGTGCCAGAAATTACCAGTTCGCCCGGTCCAGCATAGTCTACTATAACTGGCACAAGTCCCATTGCCATTGCTTCCAATACCACACCTCCGCCAAATTCGCGGATGCTTGGAAAAGTTAATAACTGGCATTTGCTCGCGGTTTCTTGGACATCCTTGTGTTCAACCCAGCCATGAAAAAATACTGAACTTGTAACTCCAAGGTTTTGAGTGGTCGCTATCAAATCAGGCATCATCGGGCCATCACCGATGATATCTAGTGTCATTCGTCCGTCAGCAAGAAATGGGGCAGCGGCCTCTATTAACATGTCAGGGCCTTTGTACGGTACGAGGCGCCCAATGAAGCATGCGCGCAAAGGTAAATTGCCAGAATGAGAAGCGACTTGGTTAAAGCGCGTCATATCGACAGCGTTTTCAGGAATATAAATGCACTTTGTTTGAAATTGTTTTGGGATCTCGCTTTCAGTGTATCTTGATCCCGTCAAAATAGCACTTGCCGAAGCCAATGTTGCAGTTCTTCCGGGCAGGAGTTTATAGGCTCCTCGCACATAAGATAGCCACTCACGTTCTCGTCTTCGCTCTGCATCAAATCCGTCAGGCCAAGGCACGCCCCCGTTCAGTGGCCCTAGCACAAATGGGACGCCTGCCCTTAAACATCGTTTTGCCAAAGAACTTGGGGCGGTTGGTGAAAGGGGTGTAATACGATGGACAATGTCATAGTATCCTTCCCGAATGCGGCTGCCGAACTTTCTCCAGACGAGTTTTTCGAAATAGGGATAAGCGATGGCACTAATCGCCGCCTCGGTGGTCCATCCCTTTCCCTCTCCCATGCGCAAAACACTGGCGATTTTCCACATGGGCCGTGCTAGTGCCTCGGAATCTAATGCGGTGAAATCGGTGCCTTCTTGTAGCCCCGCCCGCGCTATTGCTTCGCGATTTCGTATTTGCGTCACTAGGTGAACATCCGCAACTTCTCGTAGTGCGTTGTACAGCGACCATCCAACAAGGGGGACACTCACCCACTCAGGGTTTGCGGCTTCAGCAATAACCAGCACTCGCAGTTTCTTAGTACTCATGTTACTTAGTCTTTCTTTGCATATTGGCTGAGTGTCTGGATTTCAAAGAAGCTGTTTTGACCTGATCAGCCCCACTTTAGTGGTCCAATTTGATTGTTAGTGCACGACTGGCGTTTGGTCCATCTGGATGATGGATGCTGAGACCGGAGGGCGGTAGCCCAGAGCACTGTGTGGTCGTTTCGTGTTGTAATGTTTCTTCTATTACTCGATCAGGAATATTATCGGTAACATACCGTCTAGGCCAGATAACGGTCGATCAAGACTTCAACGCCACGGAGGACTGAAAAAGATTCTGCAGCATCTGCCAAGAGATAGAGAAGAGTTGCGCCCGTTACGTTCTCGTCAAATCTAGACAAAAATGGTCCGCTCAGACCGCTTGAGAAATAGAGTTGCTAACCTGCGTCTGACATCAGACAATAACGCAACAAAACTACCCTAAAGCGACTTTCTGTATCCATTTTGCAGACAGTCTATCGTTGAGTTAAACAGATTTCACGCGTCTTATGGTCGCGCAAACCAAGGCATTTTCTGGAGAGTTCCTTTAGCTTATGAAAAATGTGTCTCATTCTGTTGGGATAAAAATCCTCACAAAATTTGTATAGTGTTTAAAATGCCAGATTTGTTTGGCAACATTGTTCGCACTGCATAAGATCAATGCGGTTCAGTCATAGGTGTATTTAAGTGAGTAGTTCCGTTCGGGAAAACGATATTGCCATTGTTGGCATGGCCGCGCATTTACCTGGGGCGGCCTCGGTTGAAGAGTATTGGCACAACCTGCGGGACGGCATTGAATCCATCCGCCATCTTAGCGAAGACGATCTACGCGCAGCGGGTGAAGCTCCGCATTTGCTAAACCGACCGGATTATGTGCCTTTTGCCGCCCCTCTGGAGGGGTTTGAGGGTTTTGATGCCGAGTTTTTTGGCCTCTCCCCCAAGGAAGCTGCCATCATGGATCCGCAGCATCGCCAATTCCTTGAGGTGTCCTGGGAGGCTCTGGAAAATGCCGGCCATACACCCGAGAGCTTTTCAGGTCCGATTGGGGTCTTCGCCGGTTGTGGTATGGGCAGCTATTTTTATTTCAACATTTGCTCGAATGCTGACCTTGTGGACGACGTGGGCATGTTCCTGTTGCGTCATACCGGCAATGACAAGGATTTCCTCTCGACGCGGCTGAGCCATATTCTTGATCTCAAGGGGCCCAGCGTGAATGTGCAAACGGCCTGTTCAACCTCACTGGTGGCAACACATTATGCTACGCAAGCGCTGTTGACCGGTGAGTGTGATATGGCGATTGCCGGGGGTGTCACCATCGAGCTGCCGCAAAATCGCGGCTATATCTACAAAGAAGGTGAGGTCCTGTCGCCGGATGGTCATTGCCATGCCTTTGATCATCGGGCGCAGGGGACGGTTTTTGGATCGGGGGCGGGGGCCGTTATCCTTCGCCGCTTGTCAGATGCAATTGCCGATGGCGATCACATCTGGGGTGTGATCAGGGGCACGGCGATCAACAATGATGGTGCTGACAAGGCCGGGTATCTGGCTCCTTCCGTCGAAGGACAGGCCGCCGCCATATCGGAAGCCCATGTCATGGCCGATGTTACGGCAGATACGCTCGACTATGTGGAATGCCACGGCACTGGTACATATCTTGGTGACCCGATCGAGGTGGCTGCGCTGACACAGGCCTTTTCTGACACCACCGATGAGACGGGTTTTTGCAAGCTTGGATCGGTGAAAACCAATATTGGCCATCTGGATACAGCCGCCGGTGTGGCGAGTCTGATCAAGGCATCCTTGGCCCTGTATCATCAGGAAATCCCACCAAGCCTGGGCTATGAAAAACCCAATCCGGCGATCGATTTCGAAGACAGCCCGTTTCGCGTCAATGATCAGTTGACCCCATGGGCATCTCACAAAGGGCCACGACGCGCCGGAGTGAACTCGCTGGGTGTTGGAGGTACCAATGCTCATGTGGTGCTGGAGGAAGCACCCGCACGGGCCGCATCTGAGTCATCAGATTGGCCGTTCCAGTTGTTAACTATTTCTGCGCACAGCAAAAAGGCGCTTGAGGGCAATTCAGCTGCACTGGCCGCACATTTGCGTCGGCATCAGGATGAAGATCTGGCTGATATTGCATGGACCCTCAAAGAAGGCCGCCAGGGATTTGAAAAACGCCGTGTGATTGCTGCTGAAAGCCATGAGGAAGCCGCGGCGCTTCTGGAAGGCGGCGACCCTCGCCGGGTCTTTACGCATTCCGTCATCTCCGACAATCCCGATCATGTCTTCATGTTCCCCGGGGGCGGCGCACAATATGCCGGCATGGCGCGCGATCTCTATGAAACAGAGCCTGTTTTTGCCGATTGGATGGATCGCGGATTGGAGATTTTGCAGCCCAAGATCGATTATGACATCCGTTCATTGTGGCTGCCGGAACCCGGACAGGAAGCCGAGGCCGACGCGCGCCTGACCACGCCGTCGGTGCAATTACCGCTGATCATGATCACGGAATATGCGCTGGCGCAGCTCTGGATCAGTTGGGGTGTGGAACCAGCCGCGCTTGTCGGTCATTCCATGGGGGAAAACACCGCTGCTTGTGTGGCCGGTGTCATGTCCTTTGAAGACTGCATCGGCCTTGTACATCTGCGCGGCCAGCTTTTTGATACTGTGCCCGCAGGTGGCATGCTGAGCGTACCGCTGCCTGCAGATGAGTTGCGCCCGCTGCTGGGGGATGATCTGGATTTGGGCGCGGTGAACGCTCCGGGTTTGAGTATTGCAACCGGGCCTCAGGCCGCGCTTGACGCGCTTGCAGACCGATTGCAGGCGCAGGACATCGACTGTCAACGTATCCAGATCGACATCGCCGCCCATTCCCGCATGTTAGAGCCGATCCTGCAGGATTTCGGGGACTACCTGCGCAGTATCACCCTGAACGCTCCGCAAATTCCTTTTCCGTCGAACCGGAGCGGCACCTGGATCACAACCGAGGAAGCAACTGATCCAGAATACTGGGTTGGGCATCTCAGAAACACTGTTCATTTCGCCGATTGCATCACCACACTGGCAGAAAACCCCGAACGGATTTTCATCGAGGTTGGTCCGGGCAAAGCGCTGGCCTCGTTGACGGGTCAGCATGACAAGGTTGACGCCAACCAAGTTATCGGCAGCTTGCGCCATCCAAAGGATGACATCGCTGATGACGCATATTTCCTGGCGATGCTGGGTCGGGTCTGGGCGTTGGGCGGAGATTTTGACTGGGGCCAGTATTGGGGCGAGGCGCGCCGCAATCGCGTCGTGTTGCCCAGCTACGCCTTCCAACGCGCGCCTTATTTCATTGAGCCGGGCAAAGCCCAGTCAGATGCTGAAACTCAATGGTTGATGCGCAGCGATGATCCCGCTGGCTGGGGGTATCGTGTCAGCTGGACCCCTACCTATGCTGCTTGCGATATCGACGTGGCGCAGGGCCTGGAAGATGTGCCACCAGAAAGCTGGCTTGTCTTTGAAGATGAAGCGGGGCTGTGTCGTCAATTGGCTGAGCGCCTGCGTGGTGCTGGCCATGCCGTCACCACGGTGGTTCCTGGCGACGGTTTTGCGCGCATCCATGAAGATCACTACTGTCTTGCCCCGGAGCGGGGGCGCGAAGGCTATGACATGCTGCTCAGGGATTTGTCGGATCAGAGCCGCCTGCCCACACGTATCGTGCATGGCTGGTCCCTGACAGACCGTGAAAGTTTCCGCCCTGGCAGCAGTTTCTTCCATCGCAATCTGGAGCAAGGCTTTTACAGTCTCTTTTTCCTGGCGCAGGCGATTGGCGAAGAAGACCTACCAATGCCGCTGCACATGCATGTGCTGAGCTCGGGCGCATTACAGGTTCGGGATGAAGATTTACCGCACCCGGAAAAAGCCACGCTGACAGGTCCTACGCGGGTGATCCCGCGCGAGTTTCCCGGCCTGACATGTGCCCTGCTCGATATCGATCTGCCTCAAGCCGAAGGCAAACGCCGCCGCCCGGCGCTGCCCGGCGACATGGTGGGTCAGGTGCTTGAGGATCTGCTGGCAGAACCTGCCACGCTGACGGCGGCCATTCGCGGCGGCAAACGCTATGTACAGGGGTACCGGTCGCAGCCTCTGCCTGAGCCTGACATTGCAGATTTACCTCTGCGCAACGGGGGCACTTATCTGATCACCGGTGGGTTCGGAGGTATTGGGCTCACGTTGTCCGAAGCTCTGATCCGCAAAACCGGAGCCAACATCGTTCTTATGGCCCGTAGCCCTCTGCCTGCGCGTGACAGCTGGGAACAAATACTGCATCAGAATGCTCCGCAGGACCGAACCGTCCGGAACATCCGCGCCATCCAGACACTTGAAGCCGCTGGTGGGAAGGTCCTGCCGATTGCTGGGGACGTCAGCAATGTCGAAGACATGCAGCGCATCATTGCGCGCAGCGCGCAAGAGTTCGGAGAAATCCATGGTGTCATTCATGCCGCTGGCTTGATCGATGACGCGCCCATTATGACCAAGTCCATGATGGAGATTGAAGACGTCTTTACCCCCAAGATTCACGGCACACAGGTGCTTGATCAGGTATTTCCTGACGGGGCGCTTGACTGGCTGGTTCTGTTTTCCTCGACCTCGACGGCAACCGCGCCCATTGGGCAGATAGATTATGTGGCCGCAAATGAGTATCTCAACGCCTATGCGCGCGCGCGCTCGGAAGACCAAACACAGGTGTTGGCTGTAAACTGGGGCATCTGGTCCGATGTGGGCATGGCCGCGGACGCCATGGAAACGCGTATCGGGCCCGAAGAAGCGCCGGTTGAACCGATTGACCAACCCATGTTGGACAACGCCACTTTTGACCGGTCCGGAAATCGGGTTTTTACCGCAGAGTATGAAGTGGCGGAGCGCTGGTTCCTTGATGATCACCGTACCAAGGCGGGTCAGGCGCTGGTGCCGGGCACAGGCTATCTGGAGCTTGCCTCCGAAGCCCTGCGCGCCCAAGGCGAAACCGGCCCGTTCGAAATTCGCGACCTTTATTTTCTGCGTCCGCTGGCTGTTGACGATGATGCCGGGCAACAAGTGCAACTGCGCCTGCCACGCAGCGATATGGGCTATGATCTGGTGATACAGAGCGCACCTGAAGGGGGATCGAGCTTTGAGATGAACGCGCAGGCCAGCCTGTCGCTCTTGCCGCTGGAGAACCCAGAACCTCTTGATATTGCTGCTATCATCGCCCGATGCGCTCCGCAGTACAAAGCCGAAGAAAATGCGCGCCTGACAGCTGCACAAGAAGCACATTTGAAGTTCGGCCCACGCTGGCAGGTTCTGACCCAAACAGCACTTGGAGCCGAGGAAGGGATCGCCCATCTCAGCCTGCGTGGAAGCCTAACTGACGATCTGACCGCAGGCTATGATCTGCACCCCGGCTTGATGGATTTGGCGACGGGATGGGCGATGGAGTTGATCGAAGGCTATCAACCTACCCATCTGTGGGTGCCCGTTTCGTATCGCTCGGTGAAAGTGCACCACCCGCTTGGGCCACAAATCGTGAGCTGGGTGCGCAGCGCTGGTGACAATCAGGCTGACGGCGAAACGGCCAGTTTCGATGTCATAATTGCCCTGCCTGATGGCAGTGTCTGTGTCGAAGTCGAAGGCTTCACCATTCGGCGAATAGAATCCGTTGCCGACTTTGCCCATAGTGAAGCACCAAACACCGCGAGTACGGGTGATGTGGAACTTGCACAACCTCTGTCGCCTGCCGAAGAGCGCCTGCGTCATAACTTGTCGCAAGGTATTTCCTCGACAGAAGGCGCTGACCTCTTCTTCCGCGCACTAAGGTTGAACCAATCGCAGGTCATTCTCTCATCATTGGACCTGAACGGACTGATTGAACAGGCCGCAGAGACGGGCGCGTCCACCGGTGACAGCGAGCAGAAATTCCAGCGCCCAGACCTCGACGGGGAATATGTGGCGCCGGACAATGATATTGAACGTCGATTGGCCGGGTTCTGGCAGGAGCTGCTGGGGGTTGATCAGATCGGGGTCGAGGACAGTTTCTTCGACCTTGGAGGGCATTCCCTGATCGCCGTCCGGCTTTTTGCGCAGATTCGGAAAACCTACAATGTGGACTTCCCTATTTCAGTGCTGTTCGAGGCGCCTACTATTCGCAAATGTGCCGAATTGATCGCCGCACGTGGTGTCCCCACCGAGGGCACTGCGGAAGTGACCCCAGCAAATGCACCAGTCGCACCTACACGTCGCTTTACGCATCTGGTGCCGATGCATTCGGGCGAAGGTGGATCGAAGACACCCTTCTTCCTGGTGGCGGGCATGTTTGGCAATGTGCTCAACTTGCGCCATCTGGCCCATCTGATCGGATCCGACCGACCCTTCTATGGACTGCAGGCCCGCGGCCTTTACGGCGACGAGGAGCCCCACCGTGATCTGTGCGAAGCGGCATGTGATTATATCGCCGAAATGCGTCAGGTTCAGCCACATGGCCCCTATATGTTGGGCGGGTTTTCCGGCGGTGGTATTACCGCTTACGAGATTGCCCGCCAGTTAACGGAAGCAGGTGAGGAAGTTCTGGCGTTGATCATGCTGGATACACCTTTGCCGGTCCCCCGGGCGTTGAGTACGCGGGATCGAGCGGTGATCCAGTGGCTTGAGCTGAAGAAGAAGGGGTTATCTTACCCGATAACTTGGCTAAAAAACCGTATCGCCTGGGAGGTCGAGAAACGACAGCGTCGCCTTGAAGACGATACCACGACAGCAGGTCAAAATTTCCACGATACCGCCATTGAAGCTGCGTTTTTGGAAAGTATCGCCAATTACCCGCTCAAACCTTGGGATGGGCCGCTGACTCTGTTCCGCCCGCCACTTGTTGGTAAATGGCAGGTCGCGCCAGACCGTCTGGTCAATGACGATCGCGACTACCTGAGCCCTGATAATGACTGGACCGAATGGGCTCCTAAACTTGAGATACATGAAGTCCCCGGAGATCATGACTCCATGGTGTTGGAGCCCAATGTACGAGTACTCGCGGCTCGGATGCGGCGCAGTCTGGAAGCCGCAGACAAATCCGCACTCTCTACCCCTCTTCGACAACTCCGGCAGGAGGCGGCTGAATAACAATGTCCGGTTCTGCCGTCCTTACCATTATTCTGAATTATAAGACTGCCGAGATGAGCCTGCGCTCAGCCGAAGCAGCCCTCAAGGCAATGGAAGGTGTCGAAGGCGAAATCATCCTTGTCGACAATAATTCACAAGACGGGTCATTTGAGCGGATGTGTGCACATGCCGCCTCGCAAGGTTGGAATAAAAACAACAGGGTCAGAGTACTGCAATCCGAGCACAATGGTGGTTATGGAGCAGGCAACAACGTTGGTATTCGCGCCAAGCTCAGCAATGGGCATGCACCTGATTACATTTATGTGCTGAACTCTGACGCTTTTCCCGAAAAAGAGGCCATCCGTATCCTGCGTGATCATCTCGATACCAACCCACAAACTGGTTTTGCCGGCAGCTATATTCACGGCGAAGATGATGATCCGCATCTGACCAGTTTCCGCTTTCCGTCGATCGCCAGTGAATTTGAAAGCGCAATCCGCTTTGGGCCGGTTAGCCGGATTCTGGCGCATCGTGTTGTTCCAATTCCAATCCCCGATCACAGTCGCCCAGTCGATTGGCTAGCTGGGGCAAGTCTGATGATGCGTCAAAGCCTCCTTGATGAAATTGGTTTGTTTGACGAGACCTTCTTTCTGTATTTCGAAGAAACAGATTTATGCCGCCGCGCTGCAAAAGCCGGGTATCAGACATACTATTTGCGAGACAGTCGCGTCATGCATATCGGTTCGGTATCGACTGGCATGAAGTCCTGGAGCCAAGTGCCAACGTATTGGTTCGACTCGCGTCTATACTATTTCACTAAAAACCACGGTGCTCTTTATGCGGTTGGGGCGACCCTTGCTCATCTGAGCGGCGGTTTTCTGCATTGGCTACGCTGTCTGATTACCCGCAGGAAACGCGACGTACCGCCTTTCTTCCTAACGACTTTAGCTTGGCACGATTTGAAGGCTGGCCTGTACGCTTGCCTGCCCAATAATAGGCGAGAACATCGGCCTGATCCTATTCCTGGAGAGTAACATATGCCCTTTTCAACCCTGTTGATCGGCCATGAATCCTTACTTGTGCAATGCGGAACAATGCTGCTTGAGGCCGGTCACAATATTCGAGGTGTTGTAACCCGAAATCCGGATGTGCGGAATTGGGCTGAAGGCCAGTCGCTGACGGTTCACGCGCCGGGTGCGGACCTCGCTGACCGGGTCGCTGATACCGAGTTTGACTGGCTGCTCAGTATCGCCAATCTTGATCTTCTGCCGCAGACGCTTCTGGATCAGGCCCACAAAGGGGCGGTCAATTTCCATGATGGTCCCTTGCCTCGCTATGCCGGACTGAACGCGCCGGTCTGGGCGCTTTTGAATGGAGAAGTTCGGCACGGCATCAGCTGGCACTTGATCACATGCGAAGTGGATAAAGGCGACATTATCACCCAGCGTCATGTGGATATCGGCGTAAACGACACGGCATTGACGCTCAACACCAAATGCTATGGCGCTGCGATGGACAGTTTTCCCGATGTCATCGCAGCGCTTGAGGCGGGCGTTCCCAACCCACACTTTCAGGACCTGAGCCAGCGCAGTTATTTTGCCCGTGACGCGCGCCCCGGGGCCGGAGCACAGATTGATTTCAGCGCCCCGGCCACACAGATTGCCACACTGGTACGTGCCCTTGATCATGGAGACTACTGGAACCCGCTGACCTGCCCCAAGCTGGACACCGGAGAACAGATCTATCTGGTTGGCCAGGCCGAGGTTCAATCATCGGAACCGGCCGCACCGGGTACAATTCTGGCCCGCGATGCGGAAAGCTTGACCATCGCCACCGGACAGGACGCCATCAGATTAAGCCAGTTTAGAGACTGTTTTGGCAAAGGGATCACGGCGGCAGACATCGCCCCGGATTGCAATGTGCTCCCCTTGTTCAGTGCCGCGGACCGGGCCGAGCTTACCGCCACACTCACCCCCACTGCCAAAGCAGATATTCACTGGCGGAAACCATTGGAAACACTGAAACATTCCGATCTGCCACTGATTGAGCGGAATGCGCCCGCATCTGCGGTGATTACACATATCGTAAATGGAAGCGCCACATTCGAGAAAGCCGCCACTGCGCTGGCCGCACTTTTCCTGCGCCAAGGGGGAGGTGATACTCTGAATCTGGCTCTATCTCTGCCCGAAACGGCCTCAGACTATATCAGCGACTGGGTGCCAGTCACCGTGTCATCGGGTAATACCATGGTAGAGCTTCAGGCCGGGCTGACACAGGACATCACTGCGGCCCGGGCACGTGGCGGGTTTTCCATTGACCTGCCCGCGCGTCTGTCCCGGTCCAGAGATGATCATTTTGCTATGCCGCAGCTTGGCTTGACGGATACAAACGCAGAGCTGATCCCCGGCACCAGCCTGACCCTGTCGCTTGTAGAGGGTCAGATTCAGCTCTGTGCCGACAGTGGCCATATCAGCGCCGAGGCGCTGGCCCTGATCGCCGCCCGGCTTGAGGCCATCATGGCACAGTTGGATACCCCAGAGACGGTTGGAAAACCCATCCGCGATCTATCCCTGATGTCTGAAGCCGAGCGGGTGAAAATCCTGACGGAATGGAATGCGACCGACACGGACTATGATCACACGACCTGCATTCACCAGCACTTTGAAACCCAAGTCGCCCGGACGCCCGACGCCACTGCGCTGGCTTTCGAAGATCAAAGCTTTAGCTACGATGCCTTGAACCGTGCGGCCAACCGGGTTGCGCATGTTCTGCAGGATATGGGGGTTGGTCCCGGCACTTTGGTCGGGTTGCATGTCAAACGCTCGCCGCAGCTTGTGATCGCAGCTCTGGGTATTCTCAAAGCTGGCGGTGCCTATGTGCCGATGGACCCTTCTTACCCGGCGGATCGCACTGCGCTGTATCTTCAGGATAGCGCCGCACCCGTTGTCATCACCGAGACCGATCTCGCCCGGAACTTGCCGGAATCCGGGGCGCAGCTACTGTCAATCGATGCGGATTCGCGCCTGTCTGCTGCGGCTGACAGCAACCCCGACAGCACCGTGACGGCAGATGATCTGGCCTATGTGATCTATACGTCAGGTTCGACCGGACGACCCAAGGGCGTGATGATCGAACACCGCAATGTATCGAACTTCTTCACCGGCATGGATGGGCGTATTTCACATGACCCGGCAGGTGTCTGGATGGCAGTCACCAGCTTGTCCTTCGATATTTCCGTGCTGGAGTTGTTCTGGACACTGGCCCGCGGTTTCAAGGTTGTTCTGAGCGATGATGATAACCGCGCCCTTGTGGCGGGCGACAGTACCCCTGCGCGCGGAAGCACCGGACGTGGCATGGACTTCAGCCTCTATTACTGGGGTAATGATGACGGCGTCGGGCGCGATAAATACAAATCCCTGCTAGAGGGGGCAAAATTCGCCGACAAGCACGGATTTTGCGCTGTCTGGACGCCCGAGCGTCACTTCCACGCCTTTGGCGGTCCCTATCCGAACCCATCAGTCACTGGCGCAGCCGTCGCAGCCGTCACCGAGAACCTATCGGTCCGCGCGGGCTCCTGTGTCGCCCCCCTGCACCATCCGGCCCGGATCGCCGAGGAATGGGCCATCATCGACAATCTGACCAACGGACGTGCGGCGCTGGCGATCGCTTCTGGCTGGCAACCTGATGATTTCGTTCTGCGCCCAGAAAACACCCCGCCGGACAACAAGCCAGCCATGCTGCAATCCATCGATATCCTGCGCAAACTCTGGAAGGGAGAGCCCGTCGAGTTTCCAAAGAAGTCCGGAGAAATGCACGCTGTTGTCACTCAGCCCCGGCCGGTTTCGAAGACGCTTCCAGTATGGGTCACCACAGCAGGCAACCCGGCAACCTGGAAAGAGGCTGGCGCCATCGGCGCAAATGTCCTGACCCACCTTCTGGGACAAAGCGTCGATGAAGTCGCTGACAAAATCGGTCTCTACCACAGCGCATTGCGCGAAGCAGGCCATGACCCGAAGGACCACACAGTCACCCTGATGTTGCATACATTCGTCGGAGCGGATCGTGAAGAGGTACGCGAAGTGGCGCGCGAACCGATGAAGGATTACCTGCGCTCCGCTGCAGGATTGATCAAACAATATGCCTGGGCCTTCCCCGCCTTCAAGAAACCCGAGGGCGTCAGCAATGCGTTCGAACTGGACCTGGGCTCGCTTGAAGAAGAAGAACTTGAGGGCATTCTTGATTTCGCCTTCCTGCGGTATTTCGAAGACTCGGGTCTTTTTGGCACGGTCGAAGACTGCTTGGCGCGCGTCGAAGAGCTCAAGCGCATTGGCGTGGATGAGATTGCCTGTCTGATCGACTATGGCGTCCCGGTGGATCAGGTGCTTGAGGGGCTTAAACCTCTGGCCGAAGTTCTGCGCCTGTCCAATCAGGATACAGAACCGGCCGAGGATGATTTCTCGATCGCAGCGCAAATTCATCGCCACAAGGTTACGCATATGCAGTGTACCCCCAGCATGGCGCAGATGCTGGTTATGAATGACGAGGCCCGTCAGGCGATGGCGCGCCTCAAGCACATGATGATCGGGGGCGAGGCGCTACCCGGCTCACTGGTTTCGGAATTGGCCGAGATCACCTCGGCACATGTTGAGAACATGTATGGGCCGACCGAAACCACCATCTGGTCGACGACTGAAACTGCAACTCCGGTGTTGGGTACGGTCAACATCGGTCGACCGATTGCCAATACTCAGGTTTATGTTCTGGACGAAGATCAAAACCCACTACCCACTGGTGTCGCGGGTGAGCTTTACATTGGCGGGGCTGGCGTTGCCCGTGGGTACTGGCAGCGTGAAGACTTAACGGCCGAGCGTTTTGTGCCTGACCCATTCAACAACCAACCCGGTGCTCGGATGTACCGGACAGGAGATCTGGCGCGCTGGCGTCCGGACGGGCGACTCGATTTCCTGGGGCGGGCGGACCATCAGGTCAAGCTGCGCGGATACAGGATTGAATTGGGAGAGATCGAAAGTGTTCTGGATGCCCAATCAGGCATTCGCCAGTCCGTTGTTATGGCCCGCGAAGACACTCCGGGCTTGACCCAGTTGGTCGGCTATCTGATCGCGGATGGCGACCTGAATGAACGGGCGCTGCGGGATACGCTGACCGGACAACTGCCCGAATTCATGATCCCCGCACATTTCGTTACGCTGGACAGCTTTCCACTGACGCCCAACAAGAAAATTGATCGTAAGGCGTTGCCAGCCCCTCGGCCCCGCAAGGCCGCTCCAACCACACAGACCCAGGTGGTGCAAACCACCGACCCCGCACCCGCAGCAGCATCGGGTGGAACGGCTGTTCGACAGGTTGCCGCGATATGGTCCCGGATTCTGGGCATTCAGGATATCGGCCCGCGCGACAATTTCTTTGACCTTGGCGGGCATTCACTACTGGCCGTACAGGCGCATCGGGAAATCAAGAAAGAGCTAAATGTTCCGGGTCTCAGCATCACGGATATTTTCCGGTTCCCAATGTTGGGTGTACTAGCTGCCAAGATCGAAGAAAAAACAGAGGGCGCGGCTGGAACCGGTTCAACTTCAGAAACCACCCCGACAACGGAAGGATCTGTCCAATCCGACAAGGCCGCAAAACGCAGCGACGCCATGTCGCGCCGACGGGAAATGCGCGCCCGACGTCAAAAGCAGGCGTGACAGAACTTGATCTGATCCGCGCTGAATTACGTGGCTTGGTCGACCCCGATGTTGGGAGCGGTGTCACCGATCCCAAGGCGCCCGAAGGCGCGTTATTTCCCAAAGAAGCCTCTGCTGTAGATCGTGCCGTCCCAAATAAAGCAGGTCGTGCGGCGGCCCATCAAACCACGGCAGAGATCGGCCACCATGAAAGCTCTGTCCTGATGGTCCCTGATCGCAGCTTAATCTGACCTGCGGGCTTAGTAGGCTCCATCACTCATTATGAGGGTACCTGCAAAGCTGTCGTCGCTAATGATCAGGTAGTTCGCAGTATCGATATCTAACCCAACACACCCCTTTGATCCTGATTTGGAAGAAGTAATTTGCACCCCGGCGGAGCGGGCTTGGCTTACAACTCAACCTCAGAAACAGTGTCCCTGCGTCTCTGCCTAATCCCCCATCGGCAGAGCCCTGAGCTATATTGCCAACACTGGGACGCCTGACCGTGTTCCTTGAAGATGGTCGCTTGGATCACTCGCACCCTGACCGCCATCGCAAACGGTCATAAGCAATCCGACATCAGCAGTCTGGTGTCCTGGGATTGCGCTGCAGACGTGTGATCGGCGCACCGCTTACTTGCAATCCATCCGCGTGGATAATGTAGAATGCGTTTTGGCACGGGACCATGCCTATATGTTCATAACGGTACCACCACATCTGGCGTTGTCGAAGGCCATGCAGCGGATCAAGGGGCGCTCATCCCGCCGTGTTCAGATGGCATTTCCGGACTTGCTCAAGCGCTAGTGGGGAAGGCGGTTCCGGGTTTGCTGGAACTTCGCCACAACTTCGGAAAATATCACCGACGACTTCATCATACGTCATCAGGAGTTACAGTCCAAACGCGATGCTGCCGACGTCAGCCTGTATGTGGTTCACTTGTCCGAAAAATAGTGCGGATCAATATCCGGTACCACGCAACACAACACCGACTGTCGCGAATATAATGCCCAGATCAGTGCGTAAAGACAGTTGTCCAGCATACGAAGTGTCAAAATCGGCACGGCTGGCAAAGCTGCTGGCATTACGCTGAGATACCTGCCACAGGCCAGTCAGCCCGGGGCGCATAGAATAGTAAGCTTTACCCGGATATAAATTTTTTTGCTCCGGCATCATCGGGCGTGGACCAACAAGGCTCATTTCACCGGCCAGAACATTCCAGAGCTGCGGCAACTCATCCAATGATGCCTTACGCATCAATTGACCGATTTTTGTGACGCGCGGATCGTTTTTGAGCTTCTGGGTTTCGTCCCATTCACGCTTGGCAGTTGGGTCTCGCGTCAGGTGATCTGCCAGCAAAACATGCGCATTGGGAACCATGCTGCGTAGTTTCCACATGGTGAATTCTTTGCCATCACGGCCAATACGCGTTTGTCCGTAGAATGGATTGCTTCCATCTCGCGCGACAAGCAATGCCAAAAACAACAGAGTCGGCAGGACGATCGGCAAGGCCAGAAGAATCAGAGCAATATCAAGGATGCGTTTAAAGAAGTTTGAGTAAACGCCCACCTGCGGAAAGCGATATACTCCATGTTCGACCTGAATAATAACAGGTTGTGATTCTCTCGGAATATCAGTGTATTGAACTGTCACTTTTTAACTCACAAACACATGAATCACGGTGGATTCATACTCGTTACAACACGCTTACCAGCACTCACATCGAACCGAGGCCGCAAAAAATCAATAAAGACCCCAATTATGGCGAAAATTCTGCCACGCCACAACGTTAACACATTTTAACTCGGGTCCACAAATAGTCATTGTCCACAAATCAAAAAATCTTTCGGCGCTCCAACAATCCTAAGTTCCAGGCGCGATGAATGTTTCTGGTTTCGCTACTCTTATGGCCGTCTGGCGATTTTTGATGCTCGAGCGGAGACAAAAGGAGAGTTGAGAATATCGGCTACGATTCTCAATTGTTCCCAAGCCGCACGCAAACAAGTTTTTGGTTAATTGGATGATGTTTTCCGATAGTTCCGAAGCAGAGCGAAATGATTAAAGATCGACAGCGATCCTCGGTGCTTCGACGCGTCATTGTAAGACGACCAATTCGTAGTCTTGTACTTTGTGGCCCCCCAGCTGCTCATGCGCTCCAGCCATCACGCTGGTTTCGCAAGATGTGTCACCTCAGGCCATTTGTGCAATAAAACCCGACAAAGCCTACTGGCTTGTAAAATGATCGTAAAAAAGCTAATTTCATTCAGTATAGTAGGATAATAATGTCGAAATGACATAACTCACGACTGGTACCTAGTTTTTTAGGGGGTAATGATTGAAATGTTTACAAAACAGATCGGGGCGGGATTCGCCGCCGCTATCGTTCTGTTGTGCGCAACGTCTGCGGGCGCAGCAACGATAAATTTCAACGTTGACCGCAGCTATACCAATGGTTCTAATAATTATACCAGTACGGATGGATCAGTAACCGTCGGCGTGGATGGTGTTCGGGTCAACAACTCAGGCACAATCATCAATACTTCTAATTTCTGGACTGCAAGCTGGGATGGGGCCAGCAATCGCAGTGGATTGGGCGTTTATGACTGCCGCTGGCAAAACCGGTGCTTGGACAATCATTTGATCGACGGGCGGGGCCCGGACGAATTCGCGCTGATTGATTTCGGCGACCTGACAGTTGAAGTGACATCGGTCACCTTCTCTTACTGGGACCGCCGCGATACGTTCGCATTCGGCACCTATGACAGCTCTGTGCTTCCGGCCACAGCCGTGATTTACGAAGAAAACTTAGGTGACGGAAACTCTAATCCTTACACACATTACTTTGGCGCAGGAGAGGTCACAGGCTCGCTCATCGGGTTCGGCGCTGACAGCTGGCGTGATAACTTCGCACTACAAAGCATCACGTTCAATGTGTTGTCTGCGGTGCCCTTGCCTACTGGTCTCGCACTGCTTTTGACAGGGTTATGTGGGCTCGGGTTTATGCATCGTCGCCGTCAATTCGCCTGACCAAAAGCGCAATATTCTGATTGAAAGCCAGCGCACTTCACAAGCTGGCTTTTGTGGCGCTTCAGAAGTATGTTCCACTTCCAAAGCCACATTTCATTTGACGGTCTGGACTGGTGCCATGGCGGCTTTATCGATACTCGGTCTGATCGTCGGAACAGTTCTGAAACTTGCCTCTCAACATAGTGTATGGAGCGCTGGAGCACGTTTATTCGACAATCTCACCCGCGGGTGGTTTGTGTTAGCGCTTCTGCTTGTAATGGCCGTCTTCCGCTTGGGGCTTTGCCGTCTTGGGGCGCTTGGGCGCACCCATCGACCATGTTCTCGCCCACAATGGAGCGCGAGTCGTGGCGCTGGAGGTCTTTTGCGAGCGTCATGAAGTATGGCGATGATAAAGGACGCAATCTTGCAGGACTTCAAGGCATGGCCTATACAATGATTGGGTTTAAATTACGGGAAACATTGCGATACTACAGGCATTTGCGGAATTACGCGATCGCGTCCAGCCCCCCATTTCTCTTAGTATAGGTTCTTTTGCCTCATTCTGTACCGGATACCAAGAATGCTCCGTTTGTCTGAGATACCACCTCGTGTCACTTTAATATGGAGGCTTGTTCTCGTGGCGTATTCAGGAGATTAACAGTATGGAACTGGACCAGTTGAAAGACCAGCGCATACTTGCTGTCGATCTCGACGGCACGCTTCTGCGGTCTGACATGTTGTTTGAAAGTTTCTGGTCAGCGACCAGCCGGGACTGGCACGCGCCTCTGGGTGCTGCATTTGCGCTGGCTGGAGGGCGGGCGGCGCTCAAACGCAGTCTCGCGGGGCGGATGGATATAGATGTCACGACGCTGCCTTATGACCCGCAGGTCATCGATTATATCAATGCATGGCGGTCGGAGGGGGGAACAGTTTTTCTGGTCACGGCGTCCGACGAGACGATTGCCCAAGAGATTGCCCAGCATCTTGATATTTTTGATGGCGTCTACGGCTCGAACGGGGTCCGCAATCTCAAATCCAGTGAAAAAGCCGCCTTTTTGACCGACCAATTCGGGCGCGGTGGCTATGCCTATATGGGGGATGCGGAGGCGGATCTGCCGGTCTGGGAGAGCGCAAATAGGGCGGTCACGGTCAACCTACCTGCGCCCCTGCGCCAACGTGTTGACGGTTTGGGGTTGGAAGTTGAACATTTGTCCACCGCCCAACCCGGCCTGCGGGATTATCTCAAGGCGATCCGGGTGCATCAATGGCTGAAGAACCTTTTGGTCTTTCTGCCGATGTTGGCGGCCCACCAGCTCGACGCCGAGACCTTTCTGCAAAGCCTTCTGGCCTTCGTGGTCTTCTCTATCGTGGCCTCCAGCATCTATGTTCTCAATGACTTGCTCGACTTGCGCTCCGACCGGGCGCATCCCACGAAATGCAAGCGCCCCTTCGCGGCGGGCACAATCCCGATCGCTCATGCCACCTACCTGATCGCCGCGTTGATGGGACTGGGCCTGATCCTGTCCCTGTTTCTCGGTGGAGCCTTCATTGGGATTATGCTGCTCTATGTCGTTGTCACTACGCTCTATTCGCTCTGGCTGAAACGCAAAGCGATCATGGATATCGGCACATTGGCTGCGCTCTATACCACGCGGATCATCGCAGGCGCCGTGGCAACGGGTATTACGCTGTCGATGTGGCTTCTGGCCTTCTCGATTTTCTTCTTCCTGTCGCTGGCCATCGTGAAACGGCAGGCGGAATTGATGGACAGTGCTGCGCGCGGCAAGCTCAAAGCTGCCGGGAGAGGCTATGTTGTCGATGACCTACCTGTTCTGGTCATGATGGCTGTAGCGTCCGGCTATGTGGCCGTCCTGGTTATGGCGCTCTACATCCAGTCGCCTTCGGTTTCGGAGCTTTACACAAACCCCAAATTTTTGGGCGCCATCTGCGGCATCCTGCTCTACTGGATCTCCCGGGTCATCCTGTTGGCGCATCGTGGCCAAATGCACGAGGACCCGGTCGTCTTTGCTGCACGAGATCGGCAAAGTCGGATCTGTGCTATATTGATCATCCTCGTCGCCGCTGGTGGGACGCTGTTGTGAGCATCATACGTATAGCGGTTCTCTATGCCTTGTTTGCCGTGATCGCGACAGTGATCAACCTCGGCGTCCAGAGGCTGGTTCTGTCGTGGAACAGTGACGCAACTGGCTTTGCGCTGGCGGTCTTTTGCGGCACGCTCGCGGGCCTCGTCGTCAAATATACCCTCGACAAACGCTGGATTTTTGCCGATTTCAGTACAGGTTTCAAAGCGCACGGCCAGAAATTTACGCTCTACACGATCATGGGAATTGTCACGACAGCGATCTTTTGGGGTACGGAAACAGCGTTTTGGCTGATCTGGGACACGGATATGATGCGTGAACTTGGCGCTGTGTTGGGGCTCTCGGTGGGTTATGTCGTCAAATATTTCCTCGATCGACGCTTTGTCTTTCAGAATACCCAAAAGGCGGCGGCGGTATGACAGAGCTTTCGGGCTGGGGCGGTTTTCCCAAACATTACGGGGTGGCAACAGAGCCTGTGAACGAGACTGCATTGGTCGAAGCTGTCACGGCTGGGGCGGTGATCGCGCGCGGCAATGGGCGGGCCTATGGTGACAGCGCGATTGGCTTGCGCAGCACGGTCAATATGCACAGGTTCAACCACATGCTCAGCTTTGACCGGCAAAGCGGAATTCTGGTGGCTGAGGCGGGCGTTCTGCTCAGTGATATCATCCCGGCGTTTTTGCCTCATGGATGGTTCCCCCCGGTCACGCCGGGGACGAAATTTGTCACCCTCGGAGGCATGATCGCAGCGGATGTTCATGGCAAAAACCATCACAAAGATGGCAGTTTCCGCAACTTCGTGGACTGGCTGGACGTGATGGATACCGAAGGCGTCGTGCATCGCTGCAGCCGCAATGAGAAACCCGAGCTGTTCGAGTGGACAATAGGTGGCATGGGGCTCACGGGTATTATCTTGCGCGCCGGAATCCGGTTGAGAGCGGTACCCTCTGCATGGATCCGGCAGACCGCGCAGGCCCTTCCCAATCTCGACGCCGTCATCACTGCTTTTGAAGCGGCACATGAGGCCACCTATTCGGTTGCCTGGATCGATTGCCTGCAATCTGGTGATGCCCTTGGGCGAGCCATTCTGATGCTGGGGGAGCATGCCATACCGGAAGAGTTGTCTGATGACGCGGCACGCTACCCGTTCGAAATCCCGAAAAAGATGCGGCGCAGCGTCCCCTTCGCGCCGCCCTTCAGCCCGTTAAACGGCCTCACGGTTCGGGCTTTTAACGCGCTTTATTACTGGAATGGATGCCGCAAATCCGGGACCAGCTTTCTCGATTATGACAGCTATTTCTACCCGCTCGATGCCATCCACGGCTGGAACAGGATCTATGGGAGACGCGGCTTCATGCAGTTCCAGTGCGTTCTGCCGCTGGAGACATCGCGCAAGGGACTTCACGCGCTGCTCAAGACTACCTCGCAGGAAAAAGCCGGTTCCTTTCTTGCCGTACTCAAACGGTTTGGGCCGCAGGATAGCGCCTTCTCCTTTCCCATGCTGGGTTATACACTGGCCCTCGACTTCCCCGCCACGCCTAAGATGATCGCGTTGATGTGCAAGCTGGACGAGATCACGTTGGAACATGGCGGGCGTTTTTATCTCGCCAAGGACAGCCGCATGAGCGCACAGACATTGCATGCCTCCGATCCCCGTACTGAGCAATTCCGGCAGATGCGAACGCAACTTGGTGCAGCGGAGGCATTTCAGTCACATCAATCACAAAGGCTGGATCTATGAGCAAAGGAACAGTCCTGCTTCTCGGCGCGCGCTCCGATATCGGTCGTGCAACAGCGCATCGCTTTGCCAAAGAAGGCTATGACATCCAACTTGCTGCACGCGATAGTACCGCGCTGGAAAAGACCCGGACGGATATGGCTTTGCGTCACAACGTGGAGGTAAGCCTACACGACTTTGACGTGCTGGACAGTGCCGCGCATACCGGGTTCGTCGACGCTCTGCCTGTCTTGCCGGACGTGGTGATCTGCGCCATCGGACTGATGGGGGATCAGATCGAGAATGAACGTGACATCGAGGCTGCTACCCGCGTGATGCGGAGCACCTATGAGGGTCCGGCGCACATTCTGGGTCTTCTGGCGGAGCGGTTCGATGCGCGGGGTTCCGGGCAGATCGTGGGCATCAGTTCCGTGGCGGGCAATCGCGGACGGGCCAAGAATTATGTCTATGGCTCCGCCAAGGCAGGCTTTACCTCCTATCTCTCCGGCCTGCGCAACCGGATGGCCAAACGCGGGATCCACGTAATGACGGTGCTGCCAGGGTTCGTGAATACGCAGATGACCGCAGGTATGGACCTGCCCGAAAAACTGACGGCAGAACCCGAAGAGGTGGCTGATGCGATCTTCAAGGGCTTACGCAAAGGCCGGAACATCATCTACGTGCGCCGCATCTGGTTTGTGATCATGGCGATTATTGGTGCGATCCCGGAAGGCGTATTTAAGAAGATGGATATTTGACGCGCTGTGCACGTGCAGTTCGCGCCAGCAAAAGCCCTTGGTGGGTCCGCTCCGCTTCTCTAGATTTAGCAAAAGTGAATACGCGCGGGATCAAGACCGCAGGGGGGTAACAAATTGTGCGCGACGACGGTTCGGGCTATTTTAGAGAACGAAAACCACTTTTAAAGTGCACGTTTCCGATGGTTGTCGTTAGCCACCTTCTGAAACGCATTTCGACAATGTAATAACTCAGCAAAGATGTAATGTACGTTATAGTACAAACAGCGATGACCAGCCAAAAATCGTTACCACGTGAAAAATCCATTAGGGCTCCAACCAACAGCAAAACGGGCACGTGAAACAGGTAGGTGCTATACGATAGATCACCCAAGTGAGGCCCAATTTTGCCTACACCTGACGACAGTTTAAGAAACACATCCTCAGTGAGAAAAAAGCCAACAACCATCGCGACTGAAAAAGCCTCTTTGTACCAAGGGAACCTTAACTCTAACGACGCTAAAGCGACGCTGGCGCATATAGCAGCGATGGTATAGCGACGCGTTCTTGGCCATTCCTGCATACGGAAGAGTTTAATTCCAACCAAATATATCAAAACACCAAAAGCAAAATTAAAGAGTACGATGTTAGATGCAATTGGTCCGACTGGAAGTCCGAAACGGCCACCAATTGGCAACGCTAAAACTACAGCTACGGCGATCACCAAAGACCATTTTTTGTTAATCAATAAGGCAACGGCCAGGATTGCGTAAAAAAACATCTCGAAATTAAGTGTCCAGCCCACTGTAAGAACTGGGATGTAACCTATCCCAGATGCGTGTTCATGAGGGATAAAGAGCATTGAAAACAAAACGTCCCTCAAGGTTGACCCATGCAGGAAACTTACGGCGTCCCAATTCGCGAACGGGAGAACCGCCAAAAAGACCACTGTCGCCAGCCAATAGGCCGGTATGATGCGGGTCGCTCTATCCCGACAAAACCGTGCCGCTGAGACATGGCCGCGAGAAATGGACATGGCCATAACTAAACCGCTGAGAACAAAAAAAATGTCGACGCCGAGGCTTCCGTGATAAGTAAAGAACGCCTCTATTTTGTTTTCAGGCTCAAAGTCTCGATATACCTGAATGTAATGATGAAAAACGACCATCCAGGCTGCTAGAGCTCGAAGCCATTGGAGGCTAACCACTTTTTCTGTCATTGGGCGCTATGATTTATTTGTTTTCAGGATGTTACATATATCAGACGTTTGCTTTCAGTGCTATAGACGCTGTCGTTTTCCAGTTTATAGAATGGCTTTCTCAATGGTCCCGATGACTCGTACATTTTGACCGGGAATTTGGAGGCGATGGCTTACGACCTTTAATGCTCTTCTAATTTAAGTTGCCTAATATATCAGTTCGAAAGCTGGTGGCAGACATTCCCGGATTCAAGCCGAGGTGTCCGTCAGGAAACAGCCTCAGCTTTCCGAAAAACTGACGGCGGAAAACTCGGGCAGAAAATCCGAGTTATGAACTTCAGAACAGAGAGCAATCTAGGTTGCGTTCCAAATTTCTAGCAAGAGGCCACAGCAAATTTAAGTCTCGAGTATGCGCTGTTGACACACCGGATACCATGCTTCCAGTTCACCAGGGGGCATATTCGGAATTTGGCGGGACTGGCGTATTGCGCTCAGGATACCTCTGGCCTGCGGGAGGGTCAGCCGCTTTTGAAGAATATCTTTCAAGAACTCGGCCAGCAGTTTTCGTCGGAGAAGTGGGCGGAAGCGCCGTTTTGCCAATGCGTTTCCGTGTTTTGTGACCAGCAATGCCTGGTTCATATTGCTCAGAACAGTTGTCTTGTAGCGGTCAATTCGCCCCGTCGCGATATTATAATGATTAAGAAGCGCCTTTTCTGCCGTGACCAGACTTTGCGTTCGGGAAATCCGGTAGCTCGCATCAAGATCCTCGCCGGGGCTATAAGAACGCAACAGGTTCTCAAAAGGTTCACGAAGAATGCTTTCACGACGGAAGGTCATGCGACAGCCGTGAAAGAGCCGCTCGGGCCAAACCGACATTCCCTGAACCTCAACAGGTATCGGTAGGTCAGGAAATTTTCCTTCATATGGAATGAATACTTCTTCCTGATGCATCAGGAAGACCTTACGCCAGATGAAGTACTTTATCCGCCCCACCCAGAACCAGCGGCTTTTTATTGCTTCCTGTCGATTGTCTTGCTTTTGCGGACCCCTACTCTCCATTAGATGAGGAGGCGCGTCTGACAGCGCGGCCTGCACGCCGCCTATCTGCTCCTTTGTATCCGCCTCATAGATCTTCATGATTTCTGAAGCACAAGTCGGATACATCAGGGAGTCGTCGTCAATAAGAAACACAATGTCGGCCCGCGCCTCTGATACTGCTGTGTTACGTTGCACCGCTGTCGAGCCAATGTCACATGTCCTATAAACCATCCGGATGCCTGAATCTGGTTCGATCAATGCTTTGATTGCACTTGCGTGGGTTTCCCAGTCAGGGCTGGTGTCAATGACAATGATTTCACATGGCGCCCGTGTTTGCGCCAGCGCCAACTCTATACATGTCCGGAGAATATCAGGGCGTTTGTTAGTTGCAATCAACAGGCCCCAGCTCAGCGGCTTAAATTCAGTCAAATCAGTCATGTAGTGCCGCTAACCTTTTCATCTAACACGTGCTCGGCTCGATCCCGCCTTGCGGGTTTGTCAATAGGTGTCAATCGAGATCACTCCCGGGATGCGCACGGCGATACTAATAATAGTGATATCGACATAAGGGGAATCAGCTGGTGGTTTCATGACCTAACCTAAACATCAAATAGCGGTCATTTTCACATCCACATAGACAGAAATCAAATTGACTGGAGCGGATCAAGCGAGGACCTTTGTGCGAGGATCGAATTCGGGCCGGTGTCGTGACCAATTTTGACGCAATGGCAGAGGCTTTGCAAAGCAAGGTAACATCAGTTGCAAAATTTCTGTCTTGAAAGGGTTCTGGATTCAGAGGCTTCATTCTATGCATGGTCCAACGCCAGGCTTTGCCGGCAATTTTTGAAGACAATAGATCATGAACAGACACATTCTTTTAATTAGGGGAACAGGTTTTGGACTTGCACACCAATGCCCGTACGAAGACCTTTGGCAAAGCGTATCTACAGTCGGTCAGGTAGAGCTACGGTATCCTTTGCTGACTTCTCCCCAACCTGGGAGCTCCTGGAATTCGCAATGAAGCATGGGTTTCGGTCCATAAGCAAAAGCATTCGGGGCCTTTCCGGCCACGGCAAGGTGTAGTCCCAGATGCGCGTAGCCTACCTGATTAACCAATACCCTGCGATCAGCCATACCTTCATCCGTCGCGAGATCCGGGCCCTGGAGGACATGGGAGTCGAGGTCGAACGTTTTGCGCTCAGGGGCTGGGACAGCGATGTTGTTGATACGCTGGACCGCGAAGAGATGGCCCGGACCCGTCACACACTGAAAGATGGAACCGCCCGGCTGATACTGGGGGCGCTTGTCTGGGGCCTGCGTCATCCGCAGGCATTCTTGCGCGGCCTGAAGTTGGCGTTTTTGATGTCGAAGGGGGCCATTCGCCCCTGGCCCTATCACCTGATCTACCTCGCCCATGCTTGCCGAATCATGACCTGGCTCGAGGGGAAGGAAGTGAGCCATTTGCATGCGCATTTCGGCTCTAATTCAGCGGAAATCGCCGCCTTAGTAGAGGCTTTGAGCGGCCCGGGCTTCAGCTTCACAACGCACGGGTCAGAAGTTTTTGATGATCCCAAACGCCATGCCCTACCGCTGAAAGTAGACCGGGCGCGGTTTGCGGTGACTTCTTGCGCATACATTGGCAGCCAGATGATGTACAATGTGCCACCCGCGCTCTGGTCAAAAGTTAATGTTGTGCATTGCGGGTTGGCGGCCACGGCCTTTGCCAACGATGCAACACCTTTGCCGGATGCGCCGATTTTCCTGAGCGTCGGACGTTTCAGCCCTGAAAAGGGACATTTACTGCTGATTGAAGCCTTTGCCGCTGTACATGCCGCTCACCCCGGGGCGCGGCTGGTGTTGGCAGGCGACGGGCCGATGCGCGCGATGCTGGAAGATCACATTGCACAGCTGAACCTTGAGCAAGCGGTGAGGATCACCGGCTGGGTGACATCAGATCAGGTGCGTGCGGAATTGCGCGGTGCCCGTGCGTTGGTGCATCCAAGCTTTACCGAGGGCTTGCCCGTTGTGATCATGGAAGCCATGGCCGAGTACCGACCAGTCATTTCGACTTATATAGCGGGCATTCCGGAACTGGTTCAGGATGGGCAAACAGGTTGGTTGGTACCGGCCGGGCAAGTGAAGGATCTAACCATGGCGATGCTGGCCTGCGCAGACATGCCCGCTGAAAAGCTTGAGGCAATGGGTCAAGCCGGATTCGACCGGGTGCGTACGCGCCACGATGCGTCTGTCGAAGCTGCCAAGTTGAAAGCCTTGTTCAAGGCCCTCGGGTCATGAAGGCGGTTTTGAAACGGGGAGCGCTTTGGGCGCTGACCACGCCACCAGTCTATGGGTTGCTACGTCGTCGGGCGTTTCACGGAAATCCCGTGACAATCCTGTGCTATCACACACTCCGGCCGGCCAGCGAGCAGTTGGATGCATGGACTGCGCTGTCGGTTGATGCGTTTCGTGCGCAAATCGATCTGCTGCGGCAGGACTATGATATCGTATCTCTGGACGATGCATTGGCTCCTGCCACTAGCGACCGCCGCCGTGTGGTGCTGACTTTCGATGACGGGGAATTGGGGCTCTACGAGCACCTGTTGCCGATTGTCCGAGCTGAAGCCCTGCCGGTGACTGTCTATGTTGCCACCAAACAGATCGAAACCGGCCGGGCCTTCTGGTTCGATCGTGTGATGAATGCATTGCAGAGTGCGGGCACCACAAAGATCAAACTGGATGGCATTGGATCCTGGCAGATCGGACCTGACCGCAGTAAGCTGCGTTGGGCTCAAATCGGCCCGGTATTAGAAGCTTTGAAGGCGGTAAATACCAGAGACAGAGACGCGTTAGCCGACAAAATTATCGCGCAGACAGGTCAGGAGACCAAAGGCTTCACTCCGCTTCAACCCATGAGCCTCCCACAGTTGCAGGAACTTTCGGCGGAACCTCTCGTAACCATCGGATCACACACCCACAGCCATGAATTGCTGGACCAGATATCACTTGATGACGCAGGCGCCAGCGTCGCGCGATCGCGCGATCTGCTGCAGGGCTGGACCGGGCAAGAGATCCGTCATTTCGCCTACCCCAATGGCAATTACACGCCCGACTTAATGAAAATGCTTTATGATCTGGGTTTTGTCAGCGCCACGATCCTGGAGGATAGGCATATGACGCCTGACGATCCGCAGCAGGCTCTGCCCCGGATCGGTATAGGCCGGTATGATGGGACAGCTAGATTTCGATTGCGGATGGTGGGGATGTGAGGTTTCGCGCAAATTGGGTTTGTTATAAGCAATAGCAATATTGATGACACATTTTTCAGGCAATAGCGCTAGGCCATGACTATTCTAACCGAAAAAACCACATTTCGCCTTATTGTGGCGTCTCTGATCCTGGGCACGGCCTATAGATTGTGGCCGGTTGTGGCGGGCACCCCAGCGCTGGCCCAATTCTTCATGACTGAAGACGGCTATCTGATGCTGACCATCGCCCGCAATATGGCGATCGGCCTGGGGATGTCGGTCTCAGACGGCACAACCGCGAGCAATGGTGTGCAGCCTTTGGCCACGTTCCTGTTTTCGGTTCCTTATCTGCTGACCAACGGCGACAAGGTTTTGGGATTGACTGGCGTGCACCTGATCGCGGCAGCCATATCGGTAGGTGGACTTTTTGCAGTTCGCTCATTGGCGCGAGATCTGTTGCGGGGGCAAGACGACAATCCACTTTGGCCCTGGTTCGTGGCGGCCCTTTGGTTTCTCGGGCCATTGTTGCTGTTTCATACGATGAACGGGCTGGAGACCGGACTTTACACCGCTATGATTGCGCTGACGCTCGTTCTGTTCGGCGAAGTGTTGGCAAAGGGTCCGGGAGCAACCTTTGCGGACCGAATGATCTTGGGCGCGGCCTGCGGCGTGACTTTCCTGGCCCGTAATGACGGTGCCTTCCTGGTGACTGCTATCTTCCTTGTCTGGGGCCTGCATAACCTGATCGTGCAGCGAGACAGGTTCGTTAAAGTTGTCGCCGACCTGCTTCCACCCGGTGTGCTGAGCCTGATCATTGCGGCACCGTGGCTGATCAACAACTATGTCAACTTCGGTTCCATCGTGCCTGTCAGCGGCACTGCGCAGGCTCTGAGTGGCGGCTTTGCCAAGAACGTTGATTTGTTGCCCGCTATCCTGTTTGAAAATACTTTTCCGATGTTTCCAATCCCGGCGGTATTGCAATCTATACCGGCGTTTCAAGTCATTGCGTTGCTGTTGGTGTTGCTCATCGTTGCAGTGTTTGTGATCCAAACCTGGAAACGCGGAGGTCCGGCGCGGTATGTGACCGTGGCATTCCTAATATTCGCCACCGTACTCAGCATCTATTACGGACTATATTTCGGTGCAGGCTGGTTTTTAAGTCGCTATCTGGCTCCTTTTGCGCCTTTCACGATTATCGCTGCGGCATCAGTTCTGTTGACAGTGGTGGGACGTATTACTCCTGAGCGGCATGCTTCAATGTTCAGTTTTTTTTGCTTGGCAGCTTTGGCACTTTGCTTAGGCCTTCTGGGCCGTGCCCTTGTACCGGGAGTGCGCGATCAGGGGCACTTTCAGGTTGTCGACTGGGTGACTGCAAACGTGCATGCCGAAACATGGGTTGGCGCGGTGCAAACAGGGACACTGGGATACTGGCACGATCGAACGATCAATCTGGATGGCAAGGTCAATCCTGCGGCACTTCAGGCGATCCTGACAGAAGGCCATGTGCTAAACTACGTACTTGAGAGCCCAATTGAAGTATTGGCAGATTGGCAGGGAATATTGACCTGGCTGGAAATCGAAAATCAGGAAGCCACGACCTTTTCCTATACTTTTGAGGTGCTCGTGCACGATACAGCCCTAAACTTGGGTGTTCTGGGGCGTATCAAATGAAATTCGACGTGCAAGCGATTGAAAATATCCGCGAAGCACTTTTGGGTCACGAGGGCGATGATCTGATCCGCTTTATGCACGATCTCGCGCTCGGAAAGGCCTCAGAGGATCACGGGGCAGAGTCCCGGGCCAAGGCCCGTGAGTTAGAATGGGTCGGATCGGACGGGCACAGGACAGAGCTTGGCATTTGCGCTGAAGATTCTTGTCGCGAATACCAATTTTGGACCGAACGCCAAAGGGCACTGCCTTTCGAAGGGGTCGCTCCTCAGCTTGCCATTGAGCGCTTTCGCGGGCGCCGCGTGCTCGAGATTGGGTCCGGCATGGGGACAAACCTGATGTCCTTTGCATTGCAGGGGGCCAAGGTAATGGGCGTCGAACCTATCGAGGCTTATGTTCAGATGGGTGCCATCTTCTGTGAACGCGAAGGTATGGACCCGCCGGAAGTGCAACAGGGTTCGGCCGAGGCTTTACCATTTGATGATGGTGAGTTCGACCTCGTCCTGTGCGTGTCGGCCCATCAATATTTCGATCTGGCGCCAGCTTTTGCCGAGATCAACCGTGTGCTAGCTTCCAGTGGAGAGGCCATCATCATTGGGGGCACGCTTTGGTCTTATTTCTTTGGAACTGTCGCAGAGCTTCCCTCCAATCCGAGAAAGCTGAAAGGTCTGACGATTACGACGCTTAACACGCTGAGCTATTCCTGGCTGGGGCAGCGGGTTGTGCCAGCGCGCAACAGATTTTCCACCTCTCGCCCGATTTACCCAGGAAGGAGTGCAATGACACGGATGCTACGGCGCGCTGGTCTGAAAAACGCGTCCCCTCCCACGCAGGTCGAGACAGAGACTTGTTTTCATGTGAAATCCGAGTAGGACATGCAAATTTTAAGTCATAGAGGTTATTGGAAGACCGAGGCGGAAAAGAATGCACCGGTAGCCTTCACCCGATCATTCGAACTGGGATTCGGTACCGAAACCGACCTCCGCGATTTGGGCGGCGATCTGGCCATTGCGCACGATCCGCCAAAGGCCGATGCCATGCAGGCCGAAGAGATGTTCGCGATCCACGCTAAGGCAGACCCGAGACTGACACTGGCGCTAAACATTAAGGCGGACGGTCTGCAGGTGATGGTCCGGGATCTACTGGATCAATTTGAAGTGCGCGATGCTTTCGTCTTCGACATGTCGGTACCGGACACGCTGCACTGGCTCAACGCCGGGGTCCCGGTTTTCACCCGCCATTCTGATGCCGAACCGGAACCACCTCTTTATTCAGAGGCCGCAGGCGTCTGGCTGGACGCATTCTGGACCGACTGGTGGGATCGCGATGACATCTCACGACATTTGGATGCGGGAAAACGCGTGTGTGTTGTTTCACCTGACTTACACAAACGCACCTATGAACCAGTATGGGAGCGCCTCGCAGTATGGGATGTCTCCAGACATGAAGATGTTCTGATTTGCACTGATTACCCGGAAGCGGCCAAGGAGTATTTTAATCATGAAAATTGAGGCGGTTATATTTGATATGGATGGCGTGTTGATAGACGCTAAAGAATGGCATTATCATGCTTTAAACCGCGCGCTAGAGCATTTTGGCTACACGATTTCACGGGCCGATCACCTGTCGACCTTTGACGGATTGCCAACGCGCACCAAGCTGGAGATGCTGTCCAAAGAACGTGGTTTGCCGCGAGGACTGCACGGGTTTCTGAACACGCTGAAGCAGAAATTTACCGTCGATCAGGTGCATGTAAACTGCCATCCGGTCTTTGTGCATGAATATGCGCTATCAAACCTCAAAGCCCGTGGCTACAAACTGGGTCTGGCCTCGAATTCGGTGCGGAACAGCGTCGAATTGATGATGCAGAAAAGCGCACTGGACGGTTATCTTGATGTGATGCTTTCGAACGAAGATGTCTCCAAGCCGAAACCCGATCCTGACATGTATTTGACGGCTTCTGCCAAGTTGGGACTGCACCCCGACCAGTGTTTAGTGGTTGAGGACAATCAAAACGGCATCAAAGCAGCCGAGGATGCAGGTTGCCATCTGCTGGTGGTACAAAGCGTCTATGATGTACAACTGGATCGCATCCTGGATGCCATTGCTCGTGTAGAGGAGGGCGAGGTATGAAAATCGTGGTTCCCATGGCCGGCAGCGATGAGCGGTTTCGCAATCACGGTTTTCCTTTTGCCAAGCCGGTGATCGAGATCGACGGACGCCCGATGATCGAACATGCCACTGACTGCCTGAATGTGATCGATGGCGTGGAGTTTGTCTTTATCGTTCGCAAGGAAGATGATCTGCGCTTTCACTTGCGCGAGGTTTTGCAGCTTTTGCACTCCAATTGTCATATCGTCCGCACGGAAGGTGACACCGCTGGAGCGGCTTGCACGGCACTGCTGGCGGTTGAGCACGTGGCCAATGATGATGAGCTTCTGATCGCCAATGCCGACCAGATACTGGCATTCGACGTGGCCGCTGCAATCTCTGATTTCCGCAAGCGCAAGCTGGACGCCGGGACGGTCGTGTTCGACAGTGTTCATCCCCGTTGGTCTTTCGTGAAAACCGATGAAAACGGCATGGTCATTGAAGCGGCGGAAAAACGCCCGATCAGCCGCAATGCCACGGCGGGGGTGTATTATTTCAGGCGCGGACAGGATTTCGTGGATGCAGCGCAGACCATGATCATGAAAGGAGCCGATGTGAACGGAGGCTATTTCGTCTGCCCAACCTTTAACGAGCTGATCCTGTTACAGAAATCGGTCGGCACCTATCAGGTCGATCGCGCGCAATACATTTCGTTGGCAACACCGCAGGCGGTCGAAGACTATGAACAGGAACTGATCGCCCGCCGGCGAGAGGCAGCTTCATGAAGATATTTCGTCTGGAAAACATGACCAAGGGGTGGTTTGTCGGCGATTTTGATCCTGTGGTGCTGCGTACTCGAGATGCCGAAGTGGCAATGAAATCCTACGAAGCTGGCGCGAAAGAAGCTCGTCATATGCACAAGATTGCCCCCGAGGTGACGTTGATTGCCACAGGTCGGGTCCGAATGAACGGCATAGAATACGGCGCTGGCGACATCATCCTGATCGAACCGGGTGAGGCGACCGATTTTGAGGCTCTCACCGATGTGACCACCGTTGTCGTCAAGACCCCAAGCGTGACCGGAGACAAATACGAATGCTGAACATTGTAGTCCCAATGGCCGGTCGGGGAAGCCGGTTTGCTGATGTAGGCTATGATCTGCCCAAGCCCCTGATCCCAATCCACGGGTTTCCAATGATCCAGGTTGTGATCGCCAACTTGACGCCGTCTGTGCCACACCAGTTCCATTTCCTGATCCTGCGCGAGCACGACAGCGAATATGGTTTGGCCGGCAAACTGCGGGGCTGGGCACCGGGCTGCACGATCACCTATGTCGATGCGGTGACTGAAGGGGCGGCCTGCACCGTTCTTCTCAATCGTGCTGCCATCAACAATGACGATGCGCTGATGATCGCCAATTGTGACCAATACATTGATGCCGACATTGATGCCTATTTGGTCGATATGGGCACAGCCGATGGGCTGATTATGACGATGTGGGCTGATGATGACAAATGGTCCTTCATACGCCGAGATGACAGCGGTCGCGTTACCGAGGTGGTCGAAAAGGAAATCGTTTCGAACGAGGCGACGGTAGGCATATATAACTTTGCGCACGGCCGCGATTTTGTGGCTGCCGCAGATGCGATGATCGCCGCCAATATCCGCGTGAACGGAGAGTTCTATGTGGCTCCTGCTTACACGAAAATGATCGAACAAGGTGCGACGATTGCCTGTCATTCCATTGGTCGAGTTGGCGCCGGGATGCACGGCATCGGCGTACCGGATGATCTTGATGCCTTCCTGGCGGCACCAGTGTCGCAAAAGGCCATCAATGGCCTAGCGGGATAAACATCATGGATACGACCGATACTGTGATGGTCAAAGTCGCCCGGCGCCTGCTGATGTGGAGCCTGAAGCAAATCACCCGGTCATCAGATCATTTCCTAACATATACGCAGCGCCCCAAGCTGAGCCGGCAGATCACCAATCAGTCCGAACCTGAATCCACGGATGAACCGATGGCAATCGTCATGCAGGGGCCGATCTCCATACAGGATGATTTCACTGTCGAAACCCTGCGGATTTATCGCCGCAACATGCCTGGTGTGCGGCTAATCCTGTCGACCTGGGACGACACGCCTGAGGCCGATCTTGCCCCCATCCGCGCCGAAGGGGTCGATGTGGTGTTATCCGAAAAGCCCGCGGCCCCAGGGCTCTTCAACATCAACATGCAACTGGTCAGCGCCGGTGCCGGGATCATCCAGGCGCATAAGAATGGTGCAATCTGGATCATGAAAACCCGCACTGATCAGCGGCTGTACCGGCCCAATGTCATGGGATTCCTCGCGGCCATTGCGCGCAGCTTTCCGGCCGGAGGCGGATTTGAACAGCTGCACCGGATCATCGGCGTAGGTCACGGAACGCTCAAATTCGCGCCCTATCACGTCACAGATCAGACCGTCTTTGGTCATGCGGAGGATATGCTGCGCTACTGGACGCCCGGTCTGCGAACCGACCCATTGCCCAAACACTGGCCCGAGGCGTTGTCGGACATCTATGCCCAAATCCCCATCGGTGAGCTTTGCCAGATTGGAGCTGCGGAGAGCTACATCGCTTCAACGTTCCTCACACGTATTGGACGTCCGTTGAACTGGACGCTGGAAGACAGCTGGACGGCTTATCGCGACTGCTTTGCCTTCGTCGATTACGCAACAACGGATTTCTTCTGGCACAAAGTACAGACAGGAACTTTCCGCGAGTTCATCAACATCTATGACACAATCTGGACCCGCAACGAGCTAACCTTTGCAGATTGGGTGCTTCTGCACTCAGGGCAGGTGCTGCCAGAGGCTGCACAAAAGTATGAACAGGCGCTGGACCTGCGGTTCATGGAATCCATCAATCTGACACGGCTAACCGGTTAAGGCATGGTAAATCAACCCGATTTCCGGATGCTGCCATCATGAAAGCAGCGCTCCGGTCCGTTCTCAGCGGTGATGGTTTGAAGGTGCGGGCAATCCGCGGAACAGCCCTGAGTGTCATGGGCTTCGGCAGCAGCCAGTTGATCCGCCTGGGGTCGAACCTGATCCTGACGCGCATTCTTTTTCCTGAAGCGTTCGGCCTGATGGCCCTGGTGCAGGTTGTCATCGCCGGGCTCGAAATGTTTTCTGACGTGGCCATAGGTGCGTCCGTTGTACGGAGTCCGCGAGGCGATGATCCCAAGTACCTGAACACCGCCTGGACGTTACAAGTCATTCGAGGTGCTGTGCTTTGGGTTGTGGCGTGTCTTATCTCAAATCCGATTGCCGCATTTTATGAACAACCTGAACTTGGTCTCATCATTCCGGTTTTGGCGATGTCAACATTCATCCAGGGTTTCCAGTCGACGAAAATGTATCTCGCTAATCGACATCTCACGTTAGGCCGTTTGACGGCGATGGAACTAGCGTCACAAACTTCTGGTACAGTATTCATGATTGTTATGGCGCTTTGGCTAAACTCGGTTTGGGCGCTTGTAATGGGCGCACTTGTTGGGGTCAGCGTTCGTGTTGTTCTTTCACATACAATCTTGCCCGGGCCCGCAAACAGACTTGCTTGGGAGCGCGACGCTTTTAGGGAAATCTTTCATTTCGGAAAGTATATTATCCTTGGGACTGCTGCAGGCTTCTTTGTGCAGCAAGGTGACCGAATGGTACTCGGGAAATATGTAAGCCTTGAAGATCTTGCAGTCTACACCATCGCTTTCATGCTTGCCGCTGTCCCGCTCACACTCAGCACGCAATTGCTAGAGCGGATATTGTTCCCGCTTTATCGTACCCGACCGCCCGCAGACAATGACGCAAACCGAAAGAGTATCGGACGTGCGCGAATGCTACTGACCATGGGAACACTTGGAATGGCTGCAGTCTTGGCTATGGTTGGCGTTTTAGCTGTAACTTTTCTCTATGATCCCCGTTACCACGCTGCAGGGCCAATTCTGGTGCTTCTTAGTCTGGCGATGATCCCAAGGCAGGTCATCATGAGCTACGATAAGATACTATTGGCGAATGGAAACTCGCGCGATTTCACCATATTCACAACAGGCACCGCAATTGCTCGTATCTTGGTGTTGTTGCCTATGGTCAGCAAGTTTGGTCTGATCGGTGCAGCTTTGGCTCCTGTTATCGTTGATATTTTTTCCTATCCATTTCTGGTCTATTTTATCCGGCCTTACAGTGGGTGGTACCCCAAACAAGACCTCGCTTTTCTGATTGCTTCCTGTGGAATTGTAATGGCTACAATCTGGATGAACCCAAGCGTTTTTGACATTCTGCCCTTTGCCGGGCGGTAAGATCCTATTTGTACTCTATCAACTTTGCCCGGCGTCCGCGGAACCGGTCCCACCAATAGCCCAGGACACCTTGTGCCTCAGGGATCTTACCCAGTGTTATAAACAGGGCACGGGTCGGGTCCATACCACGCGATACCAGGCGCAGCACCTGAGCGGGCCAGACTAAAAGTAACGCGAGCGACCAAGATGTCACAAGTGTACCCGTCACAACAAGCAGGGGAAACACAGCCCCCCAGGCGAGAGCTGATCGGGTCTCCCGCACACAGTGGCGTTCGGGCGGAGACCCGTGCATGGCCGCCCCTTCCCCATATGCGTGGCCCGCACGCCGGTTCCGATTCCACCATTGCGCAAACCGGGTCAGAGCCGCGTCGTGCAACGTCATTTCCTCATCAAGCCGCCAGATCGACCAACCCGCTGCGCGCAGGCGGACACATAATTCAGGCTCTTCCCCCGCTATGAGGGCCGGATCAAAACCGCCAACAGCCGACAAGGCTTTGCTGCGCATCAGCGCATCTCCACCACAGGCTCTGGTCTGTCCCACCGGCGTATCCCACTCCTGGTCAATAAGTCGATTGTAAACCGACGCTTCGGGAAAGCGTTCACGGCGGCGACCACAGGCGACGGCCGCAGTCGGCGTTTCCGCCAGAAAGGATCGTGCGGCTTCGATCCAACTTGGTTGCAATTCGCAATCTCCGTCGATGAATTGCACAAATTGCACCGGCACCGGGTCTTTTTGCAAGATATCGAACCCGGCATTACGTGCGCGCGCCGCTGTGAAGGGTTGGCTTTGGTCCAATTCGACACATGTTGCGCCTACGGCTTTCGCGGCCTGTTGACTGCCATCAGTTGAACCGCTGTCCACATAAACAACCCTATCTGCTTGTTCAGTGGCTGAGGCCAGGCACCGCACCAATCGATCCCCTTCATTACGGCCTATGACGACGGCCCCAACCGTCGGTTGCCCTGTCATGCGTCAGTTCCTTTCCTTCCGCGACCGTTCCGGATGATCCGGTTGGTTTGCCGGGTGTAGCGGCTGGTAGGTCGTGATTTCATGGCCGACGGTCCCGGCACAGGTGATGATGGCGGCAGGGGTGCCCGTGGGCGGGCACGGGCAAGGGCATGCTTGGGCTCAGCTACTGGTGCCATTTCAGTGTCGGATGTTGCGACACGGCCGAGTTCTAGTCTACCCCACAGCGCCCCGGTTATAAGCCAGGTAATTGGCGTTACTGTCGCATTGGGAAGCAAGTCGATCACATTTGCGACCAAAACCAACGAAAGAATAGCCGTCTCTGGTCCCAGACCCAATCTCCGGGCTCTGAAAAAAAGTACTAGGGCCGGGAGACAAAGCAATCCAAACTCGGATAAGTATCGCGCCCATCCACCTACACCAATTACCCCCACCCAATACCCATCAGCAATTAGACTGATGCCTTCACCGGTGGCTGGATCATACACAAAACTGCGACCCCACCCGCCCCATCCAAACAGCGGTCGTTCGCGCGCCTTCTCCAACAGATAATTTTCGTTAACTACCCGAAATTCCAAGGAATCTGCTCGATCAACGCTCAAGGTTGTAACCCATTCAATGATAGTATTGACAGGTACAAGATCAGCACCACGAAGCATCGGATAAAGCAGAGCAATGCCAGAAAACACTGCAGCAATCGCAAAGTGCAATCTGACGTTCAGAACAAACATCACAACTATCAGGATCGCTGCGATTAAAAACGCCCCAAGAGAATTTGATAGAAACAACGTCATCAATAACCAAACGCAAAGCAGGAGGTAGACACGCCCTCTTTTCTCTTTGACGTATTTGGCAAGTCCGCCGGCAGCCAAGACACACATAGCGAAGAACATCGCCAACCAAAGGCCGTGCTGCACGAAAACAAGTGGGCGATAACCGCCCGGGCGAATATGTTGTTCCCATGCGTGCGGGAAATACCCATAAATCATGAAATTAAGCTGCGGCGACATCCGAATTTCATATAGAGCCAGTAGCGAATATCCAGTTCCAGCAATGACAAGCGCCTTCAGAAAAAGCCATTGCTTCTCCGGATGTGCTAAGTATTTCCGTCCGAGAATGAAAGGTAGAAGCATCATTACAGCTGAAAGCAATGTCGAAAGAATGTCCCAGACTCGGAGAGCCGGAAAGACGAGAGGCCCATAGAACAATGGGTGTCTGTTGGCTAAAACTGTCAAGCATGTACCCAAAATCAGAATAACGATCAAAAGTATTGGCAAACGTTTTTTGGGGAGCCAGCCCGGCAGGCTCGTTGGTGTAGTCGTTCCTGAAGTTATCATTGCAGCTATAAAAGCCGCAGTTGCTGGTATCGTATCTTTGTTCAGGGCTGGTAAGCCGGGCAAGTCAAGAGACAATCCCGTCGGTAGGAACAGATATCCCCCGATGATTGCCGCCAATAACGCGACGGCCGGAGACCAGACGCGGAAAAAGGCGAATACGACTAGCGGCCAAGTATACAGGACGATATATCCGAACATTTTGGAGCCGCCCCGCGCCCAGCATTCAAAAGCAACGCCCAGTGGGTACACGAAGATTTTGACACTGTCACCAATCCTGTCTGTCACCAATCCAACTTGTGACACAATTTCAGGCACTGGCGCCGTCAAGAAACACGATCACTTAAAATGCTTCATACGAGCCCGCAACTTAAATAGGGTTGTGTTTCTCATCAGATTAACGCTTGCTAACAAGGTAAAATTTCCAGCCGGGAGTCCCCTACATGTCTGAAGGTGCTACAGCTGAAATTACCGTTATGCGCCGCTCAGTTTGGCAGGTGTCCCCCGATGCCGTCTTTTTTGAAGTGACGGTCGATGGCTTTGACGCTGTGGCGCCAACCGCTGGTCAAATCTATGACAGCCGGTTTCATGACTTATACTATTTTTGGGACTTTGATGATCCATACGATTTCCAGGCGCCAGAGAACCTGCCTGGTAAACACCTAAACGCCGGTGTCGCATATGGCCCTTGGGTCTCACATACGTTTCGCACTCCGGGCAGCTATCGCGTTTCGGTTTTCGTCATCGAACCAGCTTCGGGAAAGACAGCCACAGCATCAACCGATATCGTGATCGAAGACCCTGGCGCCGTATTTCCAGCCCGAAACACGCTTTTTCTCAGCCCCTCCGGTAATTTCGAACATTCTCCGCCTCGGGCTCGGCGCCTTAAAACTGGCGATATCAGCAGCGTTTTTAACGACAATATTGCAGGGCAAGAAGCGGCACCCAAAAGGATCGTGTTAAATCGGGGCGAAGAATATACCTTCTCCGGCATTTCGCCTGGGTTTGGCGGACATACCCCATCCTTCCATATTGTCGCAGGAGACGGCAATGCTGACAGGCCGCTGGTTTTTTGTACAGGAGGGGTTTTCTGGAACGACATCGCCCCAAGAATCCCAAACCCTTCCAAAGATATGGTTTGGCAAAATGTGGTTCTTGAGTCCGGGTTTGATTCAACCTCGGTTCTGGGCGGAGAGCACCCCATCCTGTTCACTTGGTTTAATAACCCACCGCATTTGGCATTGTTGGATGGGTGCTCCGTTTCAGGTCTTCTGGCTGCAATTATTGTAGGCCAAACCGAAGGTGGTCATTCTGTCGTTTTGAACGATACGGTTGTCACCAACTTTGGTACGGCGGTTCTAGACGCCAGCTTTGAAGGGTTTGCCATCACCGGCTCTTCAATCATATCTGATGTCAATGCTCTGATCGATTCAACCGGCAATGGAGGATGGGGGGCTCGATTGGCGGGAAATGCTGTTGTTTCGATCATTCAAAATTCTGATTTCTTTATTCGACAAGGATGGTCTGGAAATGGCAAAATTATTGCGACGCAGCCGTGCTTACGATTGAATGCAAGCTCTTTCGAAGGCGCCAAAATCAACTGCCAGGCGAATGCCTTTGAGGGAGGTTACAATGTTGTGACAATGGGGCCGGGTGAAGGTCAGAAAAAGCGTCCCATAAATGCTTTGTTTGAAAAAAATTACGTGGTTGGAGGGTATCAAACTGCCAATCTCGTAAATTTCGGTTTTGGGGGCACCACCATCCGAAACAACGTTTTTGTTCTGCCGGATTCTGAACAATCTCTTGGAACCACGAACCCTCATGCATTTATTTTATTGGACGGACATAATGGCGGTTCTTCCACATCCCCAGACAACAACTCCGCTCCGATTTCTATTTTAAATAATACGTTCGTGAACCGGCTCCGACGAGACGCATATCAATGGGATGTTGCTGACAATATGGCAATATTTGTGAACTGGCAGGACCATTTCAATAACATCACGGTCGCCAACAATGTTGTCTATCAAACGGGAACTGATGACCCAATGATCGGTGACGCCCCACTTTCCAGTTCTGTCAATGTTTTCTTCACTCCCCGCGAGAGAGGCTATCAGTCATCTACAGTCGATCTTCGCGCACAAACAGCCACACTAAATACCCCCGGTATGTTTGATACTTATGCCCCCCTGCCCGGCTCCTCGGCGCTTGGTGACGCCGATGAAACCCAACCTATCGCTTATGATGATTTTTTTGGCAACCAGCGACCACAATACCCGTCTCGCGGCGCGCAAGAAGCATCATAAAAACAGTTTTTCCGCGCAAGAGACTGTACGCTTGCCTCATGTTCTCCGCCCCGGCATTAAGACTAGGGAAATTTGTTAAGGTATTAAGACCACGTTATGTGCGGTATCACCGGTTTTCTCTGGCCTCCGGGTCGCCCTCAGGTACAGGACGCTCCGACCTGCGTTCAGGCGATGATGAGTGCCATTGCTCATCGCGGTCCTGACAGCCAGGGCCATTGGGTCGATGAGGAGGTAGGCGTTGCCCTGGGCCATCTGCGACTGGCCATCGTCGATCTGTCACCTGCGGGACACCAACCGATGGTGTCGTCAACCGGGCGTTACCAACTGGTCTACAATGGCGAGATCTACAACCACCGAGCCCTGCGAACCGAATTGGAAGACACAGGTAAGGCGCCGGAATGGCGCGGTACATCCGATACCGAAGTCATGCTGCGTGGCTTCGAGGTCTGGGGGTTCGAAGAAACGATCCGGCGTACCCAAGGCATGTTTGCCATCGCGCTGTGGGACCGCGAGGAGAGGAAGCTTCTGCTGGCGCGCGACCGTTTGGGGGAAAAACCGCTTTACTATGGCTGGCAGGGCACTGGAAAAGACGCACTATTCCTGTTCGGGTCAGAACTCAAAGCACTGCGCACGCATCCCGCGTTCCGCGCCGAAGTGCGCCGCGACGCGCTGGTGGCGATGCTGCGCCACGGTCATGTCCCCGAAGACCTGACGATCTATGAAGGGCTGATGAAGCTGCGTCCGGGCGAGATGGCCGAAGTCTCGCTGACAGCCCCCGGCTTCGCCCGCAAGTTTTACTGGAACGGGGGTGCCATTGCTGCCGCTCCCCGCGGCCCGGTGCCAACTGATGCTGAGGCCATCAACCAGCTTGAAGCACTCCTGCTGGATGCTGTCGGCAACGAGATGATGTCAGACGTGCCGCTTGGAGCCTTCTTGTCGGGCGGCATCGACAGTTCGACCATCGTGGCGCTGATGCAGCACCTATCAAACAAGCCGGTACATACCTTTTCCATCGGTTTCCACGAAGCCCGCTATAATGAGGCCGTATTCGCCGCCGATGTGGCGAAACATCTAGGCACGCACCACACAGAACTTTATGTAGGCGACACAGACCTGCGCGACGTGATCCCTCGATTGCCTACTATCTATGACGAACCTTTCGCCGACAGTTCTCAAATTCCGACGTTCCTAATTGCCGAACTGGCGCGCCAACACGTTACGGTGGCGCTTTCTGGCGACGGTGGAGATGAGCTTTTCGGCGGTTACGACCGCTATCAGCAAGGCGCGGCGCTGCTCAGAAAGCTGGCATTGATGCCCTCCCAATTACGTCGTCTTGGGGCGGGGGCCGTTCGCGCTCTCCCCGCAACGCTTCTGAACCAGTTGATCGAGCCCATCCGCGCAACTCCGCAAGGCAAGGAACCCAACGGTCAGCGTCTGCATCGCTTGGCCAATTATGCCGCGAGCCACAACGTAGATGAACTGCACCGCAAGATGGTATCGGTTTGGCGCTTCCCAGAGGCCGCAGTCATTGGCGGTTCCAACCCGCCTTCGATCCTGGCTGATCATCTCCCTCCGCGTGGCGATCTGGGTGTGATCGAACGGATGATGCAGTTGGATATGTTGGCCTATATGCCTGACGACATCCTGACCAAGGTCGATCGGGCGACCATGGCTGTGGCACTGGAAAGCCGCGCGCCCCTGCTCGATCATCGAGTGGCCGAGTTTGCCTGGGGGCTGCCCCTTCACATGAAGGTCCGCGGCGGCCAATCGAAATGGCTGCTCAGACAGGTGCTCCACCGATACGTCCCCCGAGAATTGATCGAGCGCCCGAAGATGGGTTTCGAAGTTCCCATCGGCCTATGGTTGCGCGGAGGGCTCAAGGACTGGGCCGCTGCCCTGCTGGCCCCCGAGCGCTTGGCCCGAGAAGGATACCTGGACCCCGTCCTGGTCGGGCAGCTTTGGTCCCAACACCAAGCTGGGACCCACAATTGGGGTCATCAGCTGTGGAATGTGCTGATGTTCCAGAGCTGGCTGGAGATGTATGCGGACTAAGTTGAGCCGAGCGACCACGCCCGGGCTTTTGCGGCCTCCTGCTCTGCAATCGCCCGAGCTTTGCCTTTGAACAACGCCCGACGCTGATAGGCCCGAATGAAAGCGCGCAGCTCGGGGTCATCGAGCTGCTTTTCCCCCCGAAACCAGGCCCCCAGATAACCCCGCACTGTGGCTAACCCGCCCAGCACATATGGCCTGTCGGTCATCCGAAAGATTGCCGTCGCCAAAAAGAAAAGCGGGTCGGACCCCATGAAATACTGCCCGAACCCGTGGCGGCGGCGACCGGTATAGATTGAGGTTTGGCTCGACCCCATGGGCCTCAGATGTTCAAACCTCAGGTCGGGGTCATCCCACGAACGCGCAATCCAACCCAACTGGCGCGCCTTATGACAGTCGATGGCGTCCCACATGACCTCGCGTACGAAGCCGCCGATATCGGAGAAGCATTCACGGCGGTAGAACTTGGTCATACCGACACTCATCTCGTCACCACGGCGCTCCGAGATCAGCTTGCCATCCTGACGAATATAGGGCTTGCCCGAACAGGTGCCGAGCCGCGGGTCAGTCTCCATCCGTTCGATCAGCAATTCGAAATAGCGCGGCGGCAGGTCCAGATCGACGTCGAGCTTGCAAAGATAGGCATAATTTTCCAGCGAAACAGTGTCTAACCCTGCATAAAACGCGTCAATCACACCAGGACCAACGGCCCGATGCCCGCGGTCGGACGCGGAGACGATGCGTATCCAGTCATGCTTTGCGGCATATTCGGTAAGAATATCCATCGACCCATCGGTTGAGCCGTCATCGACGATCACCCAGAGCGACGGCGTCTCGGTTTGCGCCACCACACTGTCGAGCGTGCGCCGCATATAGGCCGCTTCGTTCCGGCATGGAGAGATCAGGACATAGGTGCGGTCAGTCATAAACAATCAGGCAGTTTGCAAAATCTTTCAGCGTTTTGTCCGGCCTATCCATAATGTGTGAGGTATATAGGTTTATTAAATCTTTTATATCTCGCCCCCGTGTTCTGATCCTTGCAGGAGACTGTAACTTTATATGGCCTTCATTACCGGCGGTCGGATACAAATACTCGCGCGCAATGGTGACCTCTCCGGCAATGAGGAACAAATTTCGCCATGTGCTGAGTAAATCGTAGCCTCGAACCAAGCTCAAGGCCATTGAAACATTTCTCCACCGCCGCGAAGGCTATACTGTCAATCTATGTACTTCTAACACAAAAGCCGCCTAGACGATGAAGATCTATGACATGATTTTGTCTGGTGGGCGTTTGAAAAGCTTTAATGACTACGCTTAGGATGACATAGCTTCCGCAAGATACGGCAACCCGGCCCGACCAGATAAACAGATCCTCATGACTGAATCCGCAGCCCAAACCGTTCTGAACCACCGTGTAGGTAAAAGCCTGCACTTGGGCCTTTTATGGCTTTTGGTGGCGACGGTGGGGGCGTTCATATTTCTATCACCAGGACTTGATGCGCTGCGCATTGCCTGGGGCCTGCCAGAGTACTCACACGCTCCGTTGATCCCGGTTCTGTCCGGGCTTCTTTTCCTCCGCCAACTCAAAGACTACCCCGAACGGCCCGGACCCATTGGTGATCGTTGGGTCGGAGTGGCAGTCGTGGCATTGGCACTCGTTTTTGGTGCGTTGGCACGGCTGGCTAATATCGACGACATGGCCGCCTATGCGCTGATCCTTTGGGTCGGCGGCATTCTTTTGATCAGCTTTGGCTGGTCCACCGGAAAACACTTCTGGCCGCCGGTACTGCATCTTGTCTACATGCTACCGCTGCCCGACACGCTCTATTACAAGATGTCTACCTGGCTGCAACTGATCTCATCCGAATTGGGCGTATGGATGCTAGGGCTTCTGTCCGTACCGGTCTTTCTTGACGGCAACATCATTGATTTGGGCGTCACCAAACTGCATGTGGCCGAGGCCTGCTCTGGGCTCAGATACCTCTTTCCGATCCTCAGCTTCAGCTACATCTTTGCCATCCTTTACAAGGGCCCGATGTGGCACAAAGCTATACTGTTGATCGCGGCCGCGCCGATCACCGTCATCATGAACTCGGTCCGCATCGCCATCGCGGGAACCGTCGTCAACTACTACGGGCTCGACTGGTTGGACGGGTTTACCCATTTCTTCGAAGGATGGGTGATCTTTGTTGCCTGTGTGTTGCTTCTGTTTGTGCTTGCCCGGATCATGCTGTTCTTTAACCCCGTGAAGATGAGCCTTGCCGAGGCTCTGGATCTGGAAACGGACGGGCTTTGGACTCAAGCCAAACGCATACGTTTGGTTCAGCCTTCAGCCGCACTAATCACGGCCGCCATTCTGGCCGTCGGGGCCGTCGCAACATGGCAGATGATCCCCGAACGCGGCCAGATCGAAGTGGCCCGTGAACGCTTTGCACTTTTTCCCCGAACCCTCGGCGACTGGCGCACAACCCCCCATCAGCGGCTTGACCCAGTTGTGGAGGAGACGCTTGGCGCCGACGACTACCGCCAGGTCAATATGACCCGAGCGGATGGCGCTGAGGTCGGACTTTTCATGGCCTGGTATGCCGATCAGGGTCGGGGTGGCGTTCATTCGCCTGAGATATGCCTGCCCGGTAGCGGCTGGGAGATCGCCTGGCTGGAACGAACCGACATCGCTGCAGAAGTCGGCAGCGCGACGCCCTTCATGATCAATCGCGCGATCGTTCAGCACGGCGAGGCGCGGATGATGGTTTTCTACTGGTTCGACCAAAAAGGCCGAAAGGTAGCATGGGATCTAGCAGCAAAGTTCTGGCTGATGGTGGACGGCATCCGAGAAGGGCGGACAGATGGGGCACTCATCCGGTTGAGCACGCCGATTAGACCAGGTGAAAGTGATGCAGCAGCGGAAGAAAGGCTGCTGGATGCGCTGATGGCGATTGAACCGCCATTGCCTCGGTTTGCACCGGCGGGATAAACTGGGTCTAAACTCTTGACGCACCCCGGAGTGAAATGAACAACGAGGGATGTTCCGGGTTTTGGACGCATCGTCTCAAATCCTATTTTGTCATTCTAAATTTCTGGATTTAGTTCGATTCTGAACGATATGGATGATAAGTTCGCCCGTGCGCCAATATAGCCCAAACGGTTCGAGCAATTTTGATTGCCAAGGCGACTACGACTAAGCGAACGGGCTTTTTCCCCAGCACAACTCTAACCCAAAGCGCGTTTTTCACCATTTGAGTTCCGTCTCGGTACGAGCTCAAGCTAGGCTGCAATGAATGGACTGGCTTTCGGCGCCTACATCTGCTCTGAAACCCGGCCCTTGCTGTTAGACGGAGGTTTGTAGGCCACGTAACTCTTGGGGAACCCAAACTTCCATTCCGTCCACAGTATGCAATTAGGGAACAAAGACAAAATTTCAGCTCTCAGTAAGACAGTTGTCCCGGCCACCATGTCCGTCCAAGCAGGCAATTTCTTATACCAACGAGAAATTAATCGGCGTTTTAACCACTCAGGATAGGCCCACCAAAACGGCATGTTGCAATGAGCTTCAATTGGAAACCAAATAGAAGGAGTTTGAACCCAGTAGCTTGGCGCCAGTCTCAAGACCTCTTCAGCCATCGCTCTACGCTTGTCGATCGCACCAACATGCTCAATCACACTATTGGAAAAAACTATGTCATAAGACAAGTCATTGGCAAAGTTTACGTCACATGCGTCTCCGTCCAAAATTTCAATCTCATGCAACTCGTGACTTGCATCAACCGTCTTCTCAGGATCTGGCAGATTTACGATTGTCAGTTTCAGAGGGACAGGGAAACCTCTCCAAAATTCTACCGTTCCCCCTAAGTCGATGATGCGTTCGCCGCCTTTAATTTTCATACGCTTCAAAAACTGAGCTTGGCGACGTTCGCGAGCCGCATCGGAAAATGGCTTCTTCATACTCATCAACGTATTGAATAAAAGATACTTCATATCGAACCCTTATGATATGTTTGCATGAAACATGTTCGTGGCTTTGTCGCACAAACCCGGTGAAGCTACCCATTGATCCGGGCTGCGGGGGAAGGTCACCACAAGACGACCTTCCCGGGCAATCCGTTGTTTAAAGATACTTCTTAATGATCTCGCAGCGGTGCTGGAAGACCGCATCGTCGGTATAACCCTCTCCATCCCGCAAGGCTCGGGCCATCATGTCTCCGAGGAGTAACCGATCTCCAGCAATCGACTGCACTGTTTCACTCAGGGCAGCGACATTGTTCAGTGAAACGAGTTGTCCTCCACCATGAGTCGAAATCAGATCCTCGGGATAGGCGCTGCTATAGCCGACGATCGGCGTGCCAGAGACCAGCGCTTCGATTAGGCATCGCGGGGATTCCGGCGTCTTGTGGCAGAAAAGGAAAATATGGGCCTGTCGCAAGTGGTCGAAAACCGCAGCGCGGTCATTCACGAAACCTGTGAAGGTGACGTGGCTCTCAAGGCCTGCGTTGGCGACGCGCGCCCTCATGTCTGCTAGATCCGGTCCATCACCCAGCCATGTGGCTTGGAAATCCACTTGTCGCTTGGCAAGTGTCTCAAGAACCTCCACCCAGTCTTGCGGACCCTTCATCGCGCTCGCCCTTCCTGTATAGACGATCTTCAGGGGCCCATTGTTCGCAGCGACAACCTTAGCTTTCAGAGCTTCGGGAGGGAGATGCTCCGAGGCCTTGATGTGGATGTCGTGCACGAGTTGTGGTTGGCGGCAATAGGGGGCATAGGTCTCATAGGTTTCCTTGCCGTGAAACAGGCCCAGAGCCGCGCGTCGGATGATAAATTTTTCCCATTCCCACATGGGCCGATGTTCTAACCGCGCTCTGATCCGGCGATGCCAGAGCGGGTTACTAGACGCTGTGCGGCGGGTTACCTCAGATTCCACCCGGTCGGTCCAGATCGCAAAGGGTCGACCCGCCATATGGGCCTGCCAAGCCCCAACCGATCCCCAATCTCCAGTAAGGCCACCGATGGAGAAGGCTACGTAGTCAGCTTTGTCGATCTCCGCGCGTATTAGATTCCGGGTGGCTCGATAGTGGCGAAAAAACTGATCAGGACGATAGGCCGTTGGCAGAGGCAAGATACGAATGCGATCCAAGTTTGGCCCAACGTTATTGATTGGCACCCAAGCGTCTGGCAACTTTGTATGAGAGACGGGGTGCATCGTAATCAATTCATCAAAATGTTCCGCCCAGAGCCTCAGCCCATTGCAAGCTTGATCCTCAAGATACAGTCCGGAATCGGTTTGCACTAATGGTACTGGCGCATAAATTAGTAGCTTGCCCGAGTTGGTCATGAAGATCTGTGTATCCCGTTATGAAATCGATTCCAGAATGTATACCTTGCAATGAACTAATTACCGCTGCACATATCCAATAGGGTTCATTTTACCATTAAACACGCACACGAATACGAACATGATTTTACATCGCATCAAACGAAAACTCACGCCACTATTGCTACTTTTTCTATCCGCTTGCGGCCTGGTCAACCGCTGCAGCACGCCTGATCCGGTGGACGAAGCGCAATTCAGCATGATCTACGATAGGCCTGCATCGGCACCCGAGGGCCCACTCAATGTCTATCATCTGGGGCACAGTCTCGTGGGACCATACATGCCGGGGATGTTGCAGCAATTGGCGGAACAGGGCGGCAGCGAGGGACACAGTTTCAACAGTCAGCTTGGTTGGGGGACGCCGCTACGTGCGCATTGGGAGCCAGATGTGGTGATCAATGGGTTTGAAGAGTCTAACGGTCCTCCCGCCTTTCGGGATGCAAAGGAAGCCATGGCGTCAGGCGACTATGACGCGGTGGTGTTGACCGAAGCGGTCGAGATCAAGGATATGATCAAGTATTTCGCGCCGCATGAATATCTGCGCAACTGGGCCGTCGCCGCTTGGGAGGGCAATCCAGAGACACGTGTTTACCTTTATGAAACCTGGCATCCATTGGATGATCCGGAGGGTTGGCTCACACGGCTCGACCGGGATTTGAGTCTTTATTGGGAAGGCGAGATTCTCAAACGCACGCTGGCCTATGAAGAAGTCGACAAGCCGATCTATGTCATCCCAGCCGGGCAGGTCATGGCAGCTTTTGTGCGCAAGGTTGAGGCTGCTGGCGGGGTTGGGCCCATCCGTGATCGCAACGATCTGTTCCATGACAACATCCACTTCAGTGAATACGGTGGCTATCTCGTGGCGCTCACTCACTACGCTGTACTTTATGGACGCTCGCCCGTTGGCTTGCCTCACCAATTGCAACTGGCTGATGGTAGTCCGGCTGCTGACCCAGGTCCCGAAGCGGCGAGGTTGATGCAGGAAACCGTTTGGGAAGTGGTCACATCTTATCCACCAAGCGGGGTGCTCCAAAACTGAAAGCGGCGCGGGCCAGACTATTCCTCCGCAGGTGGGAGTGCTTCCAGCCGCGTGATCTCGTCGCGGGCGATGGCTATCTGCGGGCGGGGGTCGTCTTCCCCCGCAAACTCCAGTACCCGGCGGTACTGTGCGATGGCGTCCTCATCGCGCTCCAAAGCGGCGTAAGTCTGGCCGAGGTGGAATTGAACGATTGGATCCTGCGATAATTCTGCGGCGGCGCTTTCGAGATAGGGCAGGGCCTCTTCCGCCTCACCGCGGCGAAAGACAAGCCAGCCATAAGTGTCCTGAAAGGCGGGCACATCTGTGCCGTTCAGGCGCCGGGCTACAGCCCAGGCGCGTTCAAGGCCGGCGTCATCTGTCTTGTGGTTTGTCAGCAGGCTGGCGAGATTGTTGGCGGCAACAAGGTCGTTGGAATTGCGCTCATAAAGCAGCTCATAATTGGCAATGGCGCCATCAATATCGCCAGCCGCTTCCAATTCCCCGGCTTGCGCCCAAAGAAGTTCGCGGTTGTAGGGCAGAGCGGCGCGCCCGTCACGCAGGGTCTGTGAGGCGCTGTCGTCTTTTCCCTGAAGGCGCTGGAGGCGATAGAGTTGGACCCAAGCCCGACCCCGTCTGGGATCTTCTTCCACCAGGATCTGAATCTGATTTTCCGCCACATCCAGTGCGCCATTGGCGGCATGTGAGGTGGCCAGAATGAAACGCAGGGCTGCATTGTCAGGATATTCCGCGACAAGCGCCTCAGCCTGTCTCAGGGCTGCCTCTGTTTGCCCGCTGCTGAGGCGTGCGCGCAGAAGCGCAATCTGAGTGTTGAGGCTGGCGTCTTCCCGCTCCGCGAGTTCGCGCAGATATCCAAGCGCCTGTTCGACGCCTTCGCGGCTGCCCAGAAGCCGGGCCTGAAGCGCATCCGCCACTGCAAGGGTCCGCTCTGTGCTGATGCGGCGCAGGCGCGCGATCACGCTGTCAGCGCGCGCGTAATCTTCCGCAGCCAGATAGACTTCGCCCAGAAGCACCAGAATATCCGCATTGTTCGGTGCCCGACGCAGGGCCGGGATCAAAACCTCTTCCGCCGCGATATAGCGTTCGTCACTTGCCAGAACCCGGGCATAGCGCAAAGACGGTTCAGGCGCATTGTCGGAGGCATCCACCGCCAGCGCAAGGAAATCGCGGGACAGTTCGTGATTGCCAGCGCGCGCATAGGCCTGGGATATCAGGTCCATGGCGGCGACATCATCGGGCGCCGTATCAAGGGCTAGACGCAGCGTGGCGATGGCCTCGTCCGCTTTGTCGTCCTGGATCATCCAGGCCGCCTGCATCTTGAGCGCTTCGACACTGTCGCTGTCTGCTTCGAGCGTGTCTGCCACCAGTTGGCGCGCGCGGGTCTCGTTGCCGGTCTGAAGCAACATCCGGGCCAGTGTGATGCGGATGCGGTTGGCTGTGTCGGAGTCTTCTTCGGTGCCTTCCAGCATTGTTTGCAGCGTTTCGATCGCCGTGTCTTCTGCGCCGTTTTCGAAATCGATGGCCGCAAGAATGATCTGTATCCGTTCTGGGTCCGCTGCGACCTCCAATGCAGCGCGCAGCTCGGCGCGTGCGGCGTCTGGCCCCTGTCTCTGGTTTATGAAACGCACTAGATCGATGAAAAGCGTAGGGTCTTCTGCCGCCGGATCCGACACCTCGCGGAGAAAGGCTTCCACCTTGTCAGGCTCGCCCCGGGCCAGCAGGAACTGAATGAGTTGGGTCTTAGGTTCATCATCCTCGGCAAACCGGATGACTATGTCGCGTAGCTGTGTTTCAAGTGCTGTGAAGTCGCCTTGCCGTTCGAGCAGGACAAGTTTTTGCGTATAGAGATCGCGATTGTCCGGCTGCTTGGCGATCATTCTCTCCAGCTGTACCAAGGCCTGATCGATGGCCCCGTCGCGGACATAGGCGTCAAAGAGGATCAACTGCAGGATGTCATTATCCGGGGCCTCTTGTGCCAGACCCGCAGCCTGATCGCGCACGGCATCTCGTGCTGGACCATCGCGCGCCTCCAACGCTTGCTCATATTGCAAGGCCAGCGCGATCATCTCAGTGCGCGGCGCGTCAGGCGCGAGAGCAATCACCTCGGTTGCATGGCGGGAGAACTCTTCCCAGTTGCGTGCCGCAAATGCAATCTCTGCCAGTACCGTGCGCCCTTCGACATGATCAGGCACCTGTTCGACCAGCCGCAGATACTGGCCATAGGCGGCCTCCTTGTCGTCTTTCTGCAGCATCAAAGCTGCCATGGTTTCGCGCGCTGCGACATGGTTGGGCATCAGTTCAAAGACATTGCGTAACTCGACCGCCGCCCGGTCGAGATCCCCTTCTTCGATTAGTTCTTGGGCTGAGGCGAAATAGGCTTCGGCGCGCTCTTCAACGGACTTACAGGCCGTCAGGCCCAAGCAAAGCATGAATGTCAGAAGCAGTCGCCTCAAGATTCGGGGAGGCATAGATTTGGTCCTAATCATGGTCGCCTATTCGGTTCTGCAGTCTTTTGTATGTTAAACTGCTCTATGTAGGAGCGTTTGCCTTCAGGGCTTCACTGTTCCTGTCAAACCCTGCCTCTGCCAAACATCAGCTCAGATCGCTGTCAGAGAGTGTGCCACGGCGGCAGCCATTTAATGCCACTCCCAGGACATTGGTATTGGCGGCAACCTCGATTTCAGTCCGATCAAGCTTTTTGAACTTGGTATATTCCGCCCGTGCCACGATCAAAGCGCAATCGACATTTTTGAGGAACGCCAAAGCTTTGTCAGAAGAAAGGGCTGAGGGTAGATCGAAGATCATGATGTCGGGAGCATAGTCGCGTTGGATGTCATCGAGAAACTCAGCTGTGCGGTCCATCATCAGAAAACGCGTGGGGTCTTTTTCGGGATGAGGTGAAATCGACACAGCCACATTGTCTGTCACCCGCACCGCCTGTTTTTCAAAGGCGATCATATCCGTGAGCACTTCCGGCAGACCATAGCGCATCTTGAGATCGAAAAACTCATGCACCGAGGGTGAGCCAAGATCGAGATCAAACAACATTGTGCGCGAACTTGTATGCCGTCCCAGACCCAGTGCAAGATTGCAGGCCAACGTGGTCTTGCCACAAGATGGTTCCGGCGAAGTGATCGCCAGACGCGACCAGCCGTTTTGCTCCATCTGAAGAATAATCTTGGTGCGTAGAAGGTCAAAAGGGGTGGCATCACTGTTTGCCTCGCCCGCGATGATCCGGTGCTGTCGCAGCACCGCAGGCGACAGGTCAAAGCGGGGCAATGCCTCCCAGATGGTTTCTGTCGTATTAGATTTGGAAGGCTTGCGCACGTGTTGATCTCGCAGAACGGGACCTGGGCGTACGGTCTCGGTAGCCTCATGGCGTGCGGCGCGCGCCTTCGCGAGAGCGGCCTGCAATTTTTCCATCCAGCTTTACCCTTCTAACCGTGGCGTCTTTCAAGCCAGGCCCATCTGGACCAGAACCCGGTTCACCAATATCTCGAGCGGCACATATTCAGTATGTACGTAATAAAGCGCCGCTGGCACAGCTACTATCACAATAGCCAAAGCACTCAGCCTAAGCAGGCGCCGCCGCCATTTCTCTCCCCGGCTTTCCAGATAGGGGATGACGCCAATGGGCACGATTTCAAACCGGGACTGCAACTCTGCAGGATGGCGCACCCGCTGATTGAGCAGTTCAAGAAGCATGAAATATGCCAGCGCCAATGCGCCACCAACAGCGCCTCCCATCACCGCGATTTTTTTGCGTGCCGGCCCAGACGGTTCCTGCGGTACGCTGGCGCCTTCGATGAGGCTAATACGCTCGCCTTGCGCATTGATTTCTATTCGCTCTGCCATGCGAGCTTGGTTAAGATTGCCCAACACTGAGTTGTAGCGGGTTCGGGCGCTTTCGAGATCTTGTTCGAGACGCTCCAGCGTAATCGAATTGGTGGCCGTGGCGGCAATTGCGCGACTTAGTCGCTCCAATTCTTCGTTCACGCGCACAATCTCCAGATCGATCTCTTCGATGCGTGAATCCATTTCTGCCAGTGTGATGTCGAGAAACGTCGGCTCTGCCTCCGTCCCCTCCTGCCAATCCCCGGGATCCCCTCCGGAGATTGCGAGTTCTAACTGCTCAATCTGTCTGCGCAGTTGAACAACCCGCGGATTGGAATCGGAATAAACGGTCAAATCCTCCGCCAGTTGAAGCTCGAGTTGCTGCAGGCGCTGCTCTTCTGGCGAAAGTTCTCGTCGCGTATCGGAACCAAGCCGCCCGGTTGCTTCAAAAACGGCGATCATCTCACTTCGCTGACTAACAATGGAAGCCCGGTCCTGCTCAAGCCGACCAAGCCTCTCCTGCAATGTGGATTGGCGATCTTGCCGATAGCTGAGATCTTCTGGAAGAGCGTCGACATTTTCATTCTTGAAGGCGATGATCCGACTGGATTCTTCTTCTATTTCTCCAGCAAGCCGCGCGGCCTCCTGTTCAAAGAAAGACAAAGTGTTTTCTGTCCGCTCGCGTCGGAAAGAACTATTCGCCTCCAGCACAAGGGTCACATAATCATTAACGACATCTGCCGCGATTTGGGCGTCTCTGGCATCAAATTGGATGGCCATCAGGGAGGCTTGACCGCGCCCACCACTGCGAAGGATTCTGGTACTGTCCCGCATCGCCTGCACAATCCGGTCGGGCGTCATTGCAGCCATGCCTTCGAAGACCTGATGTCTCTGGGCGATATCAATGAGATTGGCCCGTGTCATCAGCTGTTCTTCTATCAACTGCAACTGCTCGGCCACTTCGGTTCGGATCGTAGATACCACCATTTCATCGGGGATTTGCGGCGGATCCACCTGCAATCGTGCTGAGGACATGTATGTCGGCGGCAATTGCAAGGCTGTGACAACCCCAAGCCCGGAGCAGATCAGAAACAGCGCCATCATGACCGGCAGGCGCCGCTTGAAGAGAGACCAGTAAAATCGAAATGGCAGGTTCATTTGGCAGATTTTCCAGTCAAGACGTAATGATCCGCCAATGACACAGGCGCAGCTACTGTCTTCAGGATCACGCCATCGGCGATCAATTCCTCGATCGTTGCCTCATCGACACGCGCCTGATCAGCGCTGGCAGCATAGACCAGCGCCAAATCGCAAATCTTGTTGATCATCCGCGGCACCCCACCGCTATAGTCATAAATCTTGTTCAGAGCGGCTTCAGTGAACTCCTGGCCGCTGCCCCCGACATGCCGAAGGCGGGAAATGATGTAGTCACAGCTGGATACTGCATCCATGGCCCCCAGATGATAGCTGACAGAGACGCGCTGTGCGAATTGGCTGAACTCTGGCTGCGAAATCATGTCACGCAGTTCCGGCTGGCCAATCAGGATCAGTTGCAACAATTCGTCTTTGCTGGAATTGACATTGGTGAGCATGCGCAACTCCTCCAATGTCTCTTCGGAAAGGTTTTGCGCTTCATCAAGGATCAACAGGACCGATCGACCATCTGCATATTGCCCCAGCAGGAAATCGACAAATTGTTGGTAAAGCTCCACATAGTCGGCATTAGTGTCGTACGGCAAGTCAAAGGCGTTGAGCACCCAGCGTAAAAGCTCGCCGCGCCCGCCCTGCCCATTGGAGATGAGCCCCACCACCACATCATTGTCGATGCGCTCCAGCAGCGCATAAAGCGACGTGGTCTTTCCCGCGCCAACCTCACCTGTCAGCAAAGTAATCGGTGCGCGCGTCACCAATCCGTATTCCAGCACCGAGAACGCACGCTTGTGGCCTTTGGACCAGAACATGAAATCCGGATCTGGTGGCAGCGCAAACGGACGCTCCCGAAACTGGAAATGTTGGAGATAAAGATCCGCTTTCAAGATACTGATCCAAATATTCTGGTCCGTTGGCCGGGCACGATATTCCGGTTCGAGCCCAATGCATACAATATTCTCGTCCAACGGACTATAACGGCCCTTTTGACACGTTTAAGATAAAGCACTTGGAGCTCGGATTAAATGGGTAGGGTTATTCGAAACAGAGTGTTTCCGATTGGCCATGTCTGACGTCAGCACCAATGGGACAGTTGAAGGTGATTTGATTAGAGAGGGTTTCTGGCTCATCGTAACCGCCAAGGAGTGGAGATGAGAAAGCAACCCGGAACCAAGCTGAGCCACGGTGAGAAGGTCGTAAAGGACATTCGCCGTGCGACCCGCAAACAGTATTCCGCAGAAGAAAAGATCAGGCCTTTCCGGATGGCCGGAAGGGTGAGGATAGCATGCCGAGTTCTGCCGCTGTGAAAGCATTGCACAGAGCCTCTAATACAGCTGGTCCAAAGAGCTCCTGGAGGCGAACACTGCAATACAGACAACCCGTAAACGGCAATCACTAACATGCTGTGTTCATAGAGTGAATCCCCAAGTTTGTGCAACAAAGCCATAGATTTTGTAAACGTGTTAAACGAGAACAACAATTTAAACCAATCGAGATACTTCACATATATCAATTCAGAAGTAGTTTTAGATACTTACCATAAGTAGACTTAGCAAACAGCCGGGACCGTTCTTCAAGCGCTTCATCATCAATCCAGCCGTTAGCCCAGGCGATCTCATCCAGGCTGCCGGTCTGCATCCCTTGCCGGTCTGTAAGTGTGCGCACGAAGTTTCCCGCATCCAGCAGCGACCCATGTGTACCGGTATCCAACCAGGCAAAGCCACGGCCCATGGTCTGAACATTTAGCAAGCCTTCGTTCAGATACATCTCCAGCAGGGACGTGATCTCAAGCTCGCCCCGCTCGGACGGTTGGACCTGACGGGCACGGGCAGGGGCATCGCCGTCAAGGAAATAGAGCCCGGTCACCGCGTAGTTTGAGGGCGGTACTTTCGGCTTCTCGATGATGCCGCGTACTTTCTGACCTTCGAAATCAACCACGCCGTAGCGTTCGGGGTCGGCAACGCGATAGGCGAACACAGATCCACCACGCTCTTGTAGATCTGCTTCGCGCAGCAAATCCGGCAGGCCGTGGCCGAAGAAGATATTGTCACCCAGGATCATCGCGGACGGGGCACCTGCAAGGAAATCCTCTGCCAAAGTATAAGCCTGCGCCAGACCGTCAGGCGATGGCTGAGTGATCCAGGTAAGCGACAGGCCGTACTGACTGCCGTCACCCAACAGACGCTGAAACTGATCCTGATCCTGTGGTGTTGTGATGATCGCGATCTCGCGGATCTGTGACAGCATGAGCACGCTCAGCGGGTAGAAGATCATCGGCTTGTCATAGATCGGCAGCAACTGTTTTGAGACCGCCATGGTGATCGGATACAGCCGAGTACCCGAACCGCCAGCCAGAATGATACCTTTGCGTTGCATGATCTATCCTTTCAAGGCAGGGCTATCTGCAACCTTCAGATCGGCCAGCACCTGCGCCAATCCGGCTTTCCAGTCAGGCCGCCCAAGCCCGTAAATGTCATTGAGCCGCGAACACTCCAGCCGTGAATTCAGCGGTCTGGGGGCCGGGGTCGGGTAATCTGTTGTCGGAATATCGGTGATCTGGGTTGCCAGCCCCGCCTGCGAGACAATTTCGCGCGCGAAACCGGCCCAGCTGACATCGGGTGTCCCGGAATAGTGAAACAGCCCGCCTTCGGCCTGTCGTCCGGTTTTGGCTATGGCCAGCAGCGTCTTGGCAATATCAGCTGCCGGTGTCGGCCCCCCGATCTGATCCGCCACGATGGTCAGCGTGTCACGGGTCTCGGCCAGCCTAAGGATGGTTTTGACAAAGTTGTGTCCGTGGGCCGAAAACACCCAACTTGTCCTTAGGATCGCATACCACCCCCCCGCTTGGGAAATCTGGTGTTCTCCCACCAGCTTGGTCTGGCCATAAGAACCCAAAGGGTCTGTCGGGTCCTGCGTGGTGCGGGGCATATCCCCCGCCCCGTCAAACACATAGTCGGTTGAGATGTGTAGGAAGGGCAAATCACGCTCTGCTGCGGCGCGCGCCATAGCCCCTGGTGTATCCCCGTTGATCACCCAGGCTAGCTGGGGCTCATCCTCGGCCCTGTCGACCGCCGTGTAAGCTGCGGCGTTGATGATCACGTCCGCATCCGTGCTTCGGATAGCGTCAACACAGCTCTGCGGATCAGATAGATCTGCTTGAGAGCGGTCCAGCGCCTCGACCGAGATGCCGTGCGTCGGCGCGCGTCGGCGCAGTTCCGTAGCGACCTGCCCGCTATGGCCGAAGACCAGTGCCTTCATTCGGCCACCCCGAGCCGCTCTCCCACGCCGCTGCGGTTCTGCAGAGCAGCCAGCCATGCGCCATTGTCCAGATACCACTGAACCGTCTGTTCCAACCCGGTTTCAGGTGTGTAAGAGGGGCGCCAGTTCAACTCGTTCCGAATACGGGCTGGGTCGATGGCATAGCGACGATCATGACCGGGGCGGTCAGTGACAAAGGTGATCAGATCGGCGTAGGGCGTTTTGCCCGGCTTCAACCGATCGAGTATCGCGCAGAGCATTTTGACCAAATCGAGATTGGTCATCTCGTTCTCACCGCCAATATTGTAGCTGCGGCCCAGCTCACCTTTTTCCAGCACCAACAGCAGTGCCTCGGCATGGTCTTCGACATGCAGCCAGTCGCGGATGTTGTCCCCTGCCCCATAGATCGGGATGGGTTTGCCAGCCAGCGCGTTCAGGATCACCACCGGGATGAGTTTTTCCGGAAACTGATAGGGGCCGTAATTGTTCGAGCAATTGGTCAGAACCACCGGCAGGCCATAGGTTTCGCGCCAGGCCCGGACAAGGTGGTCGGACCCGGCCTTCGAGGCCGAATAAGGCGAATTGGGCTGATAGGGGCTGTCTTCGGTGAAAAACCCGGTCTTGCCCAAAGATCCGAACACTTCATCGGTTGAGATATGATGAAAGCGGAAGCTCTGGGGCTTGCCGGCACCGATCCAATAGGCGCGCGCGGCTTCCAACAGGACATAGGTGCCGGTGATGTTGGTGTCGATAAAGGCCGCAGGACCATCGATCGAGCGGTCGACATGGCTTTCGGCGGCCAGATGCATGATTACATCCGGCTGGTGCCTGTTCAAGATCGCCGCCATCGCCCCCGCATCCCGGATGTCAGCCTGCTCGAATGCGTATTCAGGCACATCCGCAACGGAAGCGATATTCTCCAGACAGGCCGCATAGGTCAAAGCATCGATATTGACGACCGCATGGCCTTCAGCAATTGCGCGGCGGATGACAGCAGAGCCAATAAAACCGGCACCGCCCGTGACCATAATTTTCATTCACCATCCTCAATCACAAACGGAGTATCTATATTTCGCAAAAATGGAGCTGCTTTATCTTTATCTGACAATTGCGGTTCGGCTAGGTCCAGCGGCCAATTAATTCCAATATCGGGATCATCCCACCGAATGGCGCCTTCTGTTTCCGGAGCGTAGGTGTCGGAGCATTTATAGATGATCTCGGTCTCCGGCTCTAATGTCATGAAGCCATGAGCAAACCCGGCGGGCACCAGCAACATTCGACCGTTTTCAAAACTGAGTTCTGCGCCGACCCAATCGCCGAAGGTGGGAGAACCTTTGCGGATGTCTACGGCGACGTCAAAAAAGCGTCCGCGCCCACAGCGAACCAGCTTGGCCTGCGCTCTTGGAGGCGCTTGGAAATGCAGGCCACGTATTGTGCCAACAGCACCGGAAAGCGAGTGGTTATCCTGAACGAAGACCGTATCGATGCCCGCATCGGTAAAACTGTTCACGTTGTAGGTTTCTTCGAAGAACCCGCGATGATCACCAAACCGTCTGGGCGTGATCAGGATCACCTCTGGGATTGCAAGAGGTACCAATTTCATCGTCACAAATGTCTTATTCCACTATGTGGCATTGTCACACTCATAGGTCATGTCATAGCTGTTCGTGCATGTCCACTGAGGTTATCCCCGAGAGACACAGGAGATAGTGTTCGATGCGCACGACAAGGCGTTCGCTTTCTTCGGTGGGCCCTGTGCGTGGGGCATTTACGATAGTCCGGGGCGGTCGCCGAAATGCCAGATGGATCGCTTGTCAATTCTGTCTCCCAATCCGTCGCGCCTCGCGCACCAACCCCGGTAAAATCAGAATACATTGCCAATAGCGCCCAGCTAGGCGCTTTGGGTTCCTCAGCATACGCCATACCCATTCTAGCGCCAGTGTCCTTACCCATTTGGGTGCACGAGTCTGGCTACCCGCGATGAAATCAAGCCCAGCACCGATTGAGACAAATCCGCAGCCAGGAGCATGCCTGCGCCCTTCAATCGCCAATTGTTCCTGCTTGGGCGCCCCCAAAGCCAGAAAGCACAGTTGCGCTCCGGACTGTCGTATTGCTTCAAGATAGGAAACAGCCTTCACCCCCTGGGGATCAAACCCAAAAGGGGGCGCAATCTGTTCAACCACACGCAATTCTGGGTATTGGGTAGTCAATCTCTGTGCCGCCCGATCAAGTGTTTCAGGTGTGGCTCCCAAAAACGCCACAGGTACATTATCGCGAGCGGCCATTTCGGCCAGAGGCTCTATCAACTCGGATCCCGGCATCAGATCAACCTCCCGCCCCGCCATCCGCGAGAGCCACACGATCGGGTTACCATCTGCTACAATATGACTATGCGCTTTATAAGATTGGAAGAAGTCAGGGTTGCCACGCATCTTCACAATGTGGTCGAGGTTCAATGTCGCCAGTGCAAACCCCTGACTTCTTTGCCAGTGCTCCTGGATGCTTTTGAACAATCCAGCCCGATCAGGGAAGTTTACAAGATCCAGAACTTTGGCTGTATGCTGGATATCTGTCTCACTCATTGCCGCATCACTCATACAGGCTGCCAGTGACGGAAATAGGAACTTGGTCTCTTCCTTGATGCGTGAGTGTCCTTTCATTGTCCATAGTACTTTGCAAAAGCATCTGGTTCTTTTCGAACCGTTTGGGCAAATTCTTTCGGCTTCAGTTCAGATCTTGCTTTGTCTAGAATCTTGAACACAGATCCGGGTGTTTGATCCCAGGGTTTGATGGTGCGATCCGTTCGTTGGAAGAGAAGGAAGCCCGCGAGAAGATCACAGCCTGGAAGGAGGACTATAACCAATACGGATCCCACTCATCCCTCGGCAATCTCACGCCGCAGGAATTTGCAACGAAATCGAGACTGGAAACCAAGGCCGCATAAGGTCAGGAATCAAACGACGGATTCTCCTAAACGCTGGAGGGAAGTTGGGTCTTAGGTCATGATCTTTACCGACAAATGCTTATTAGAGCGTTCACTTTCTCCATGGCGGACCTTTTATGAATCGGGAAGCTCAAAAATGCACAATTCAATAGGGTCATTGGAAAGCTAATGGCACCCATTCTTGGAAGTGAGGGAATTCCCGGTGATCTGGCGGAATTGTCTGGTTCATTCCTCGCAGGCATTAGTAGTTACCCAATCATGCGCGCGCGTATGACATTGCTTCAATGCTGCTATGATGTCGACCGTTTTGAAGATGCTCACTATAAAACCTTGGGTGTGCGCTTTCCCGAACAGTTCAAATACGCGGTTAAAAGTCGCCGCGCAGAGTATCTTGCAGGGCGAGTTCTTGCACATGTTGGATTGTCGAGTCTTGGTATCAAGAACGTCCACATTCCGTCAGGCCGCAACCGGGAGCCGATCTGGCCTAAAAATGCAATTGGTTCAATTACTCATTCTTATGGTCGTTGCGCAACCATACTCTCAAACAACTCGAGGGATCGCGTAGGGGTAGATATTGAACGTATAGTTGACGGTGAAACGCTCGCTGCAGTCCAAGAAGTATGCCTTTCATGCAAGGAACGAAAGCTACTGAACACACAAACTGGTTATTCGCGCCTCGAGCTGGCTACATTGATGTTTTCGGCAAAAGAAACACTTTTCAAGATGCTCTACCCGTCAGTTCGTTGCCACTTTGGTTATGAGACTGCGATGGTAAGAGAAATTCCTACAAGCGACACCATAAGTCTTTACCTAACGGAGAATCTTCGAGGCGGTTTTCGTTCAGGCTCAACCTTCGAAATACGCTTTAGTTTCCATTGTAATTTTGTGCTCACTTGGGCGACGCTAGGTGAGCCAAACCCCCAGCCGCGCTCTATTGGCTGAGAAACGACGAAACCCATCCCGACCAGCGGGGGGCATCAACTGCTCCTACCCATAGCAGACCAACCGACAACCACGATTGATCAGGCTGAAGCAATCCTCTGAGGTACAAAAGAGATTAAAAACCAGTCAATCGAGAAACCCGCATGCTGCGTCAAGGGAATGCGGCGCAGATTGAAACAGCGTCGCCCCTGATCCCACGATGCCGGCCATCCGCTCGTGCTCCAAATCATTTGATGGCTAACACGATTGCGTTGGTATAGGGTCTCCTTTGGCTGAAAGACCGTGCAACGATAACAAGGCGACAAGGAATTAGGCGGTATGCGTGTACTGTTGACCGGCGGTGCCGGATATATTGGAAGCCATACGCTATTAAAACTGCTGCAAGATGGCATTGACGTGCTGGCGCTGGATAACTTCTCCAACAGCTCGCCTGAAGTGTTGCGCCGGGTCCAGAAACTAACCAACTCGAGCTTTGCAACTCACGTTGGCGATTATCGCGCCCCAGATGTGCTTGATGAGGTCTTTGAGAAATTTCGCCCCGACGCGGTCATTCACTTTGCGGGATTAAAAGCGGTTGGTGAGTCCAACGAAAAACCACTGACCTATTACGCGCAGAATGTTTCGGGCAGCATAAACCTGCTGGACTGCATGCAGCGGCACGGCTGCCAGAATATCGTCTTCTCATCTTCTGCCACGGTTTATGGCGAGGCGCAGTATCTTCCGTATGACGAAGATCACCCACTAAACCCCACCAATCCGTACGGTCGCACAAAATACTTTATCGAAGAGATTATCCGCGATTGGATTGCTTCACGACCGCACGCGAGTGCCGTCCTCTTGCGGTATTTTAACCCGGTTGGGGCGGATGAGTCTGGCAATATCGGAGAGGATCCGCGCGCGATCCCAAATAATCTGCTGCCCTACATCTCTCAGGTGGCAGTCGGCAGACTCAAAGAGCTCAGCATTTTTGGCAACAATTATGAAACTCGGGATGGCACGGGCGAGCGTGATTATATCCATATTGATGATCTAGCGGCAGCCCATCTTGCCGCCGTCAAATACGCTCACGAGAACCATGGATGCGAAGCCATTAATGTCGGTACCGGAACAGGAATCACTGTATTGGAAATGGTGAAAGCGTTCGAGGAAGCATCAGGCAGAGAAATCCCATTCAAAATCGCGGAAAGGCGCCAAGGTGATGTAGCACGTAGTTTTGCCGAAGTGTCCAAAGCACAAAGGTTACTTGATTGGACCGCTAAGCGTGACTTAACTGATATATGTAGAACAGCATGGAACTGGCAATCTAAAAACCCGTCGGGCTTTGAGCATTAATCACTACCTTGGGTTTTGATGTTACCTGAGAAGCAATGAGCAAATTGCCCTACCTTTCCCACACCTAGCGAACACCCCGATGGGTCCGGGGAATTTTCAGGTGGGTGTCCCGCGTTTTCAGGCACTTCCCATGCAGCCTCCAGAAACTGGCGGTGCTGTGAAGCCATGATGGTGACTTCTTTGGAGGAAAGACCGAAGAACTCGACATCAAACTCTTCAAACCGACCCAAGGAGCATCAGCAACGTGTTAGGGCCGCCAGGCGAACTCTCTACCAATTGAAAAAAATGCTAAAGGGCTTGTCGCGCGGCCGAGGCCGTCTTCGTCTCGTATACGGTAGTTAAGGCCGGCATTTAAGACCCACTCGGACTCAAGCTCATAACTATAAACAGCATTCAAATCTGTCCGCTCAACGCGTGGGTCAACGATAGTATCATCGGTAAGGACTTGGGTTGCGGAAAACCCGAGACGGGAAGAGGGGCCAAGACCCAGAATATAGACGATGTCTAAGATGTACTCATCGCGAAACACGTCATCATCTGTAATAACAACATCCCGGTCAAAAAAGACACGGATTTCGTTTTCTCCGAAAACTTGAGCGTAGCTTAACGACCCGATGGGCTCAGTCTTTCCATCATTTGTATGCGCAACGCCAAGGCTCGCCAAAAAGTCCCCGCCGAGGACTTCTCTGCTACGACCAACCCTCAACCTATTGAGGCGCCCGGCTGTAGCGAGCTCAGTTTCCAAATCGAATGTTGCCGTACCGTTTGGCATATCATGTTCGATACCGAAACTGCCAATCGGGCCAGTGGTAAGCGCATCACCCTCTATGTCGCGCCGATCATCAATGTCGGTATACCCAAAGGCAAAATTGACGCGAGTTCTTGACGTGAGTTCGTGGAGTAGTCCAAGCGTTATGTCTTTGGTAGTCCGATGCCGTTGATCCGGATCATCTTCTTCAAATCGCTCCGCGCTGACATCTACGGTAGCTGTGGTTATTGGAGATAAGGCAAAGCTGACTCCCGCTCCTGCACTGATGGTACTGTTATCGGAAAGCGTTGGGCTTGTTTGATCAGTATATCTGAGTTCCTGGGCATCTACGCGGAAATAGTATCCAATCAAGTCCCGGCGACCAAAGTCCATTTGGAAGGCCAGGTTGTATTCATTGCGCGTTCCGTCGCCGGTCAGGTCAGGGAAATCGGACGGTATGCGTAGTACACCATCGTCATCGAGGAAAGTTCGCAGCGATCGCGAAAATCCGATATCGTAGCTTGAGAAATCGGCACCAAAATCTAAGCCAGCGTTGGCCCCATCACGAATGTAATCAAAATTGAAAATTGAATCGCCAATATCGAATTCATTACCTCTATTTGGCAAATCAGACCAACGCAGGGCGGTGACGGCATCCAAACTCAGGCTTTGGATTGGGGTTTCGCTGGACAGCCCGAATGACAAGATTGTCGAAGAAATCGTTCCATGGCCCTCTTCGGGGACATCAAGTGTCAAGTTTTCTCCGGATTCTATACGTTGAGCGAGGCCTAGCGTCATTTGGGGGCCACCGGGATCTAGGTCTACACCTTGAGCTCTGGCACGATTATCTGAGTTTACGACAAAACACACAGCGCCACACAACGCCGTCTGTACAAATAGCCTTTGTTTCACTGCCCCGCCCCTTTTCGGGGTTATTCGAACAAGCGCCGTTCTGGAATTACGATCACATCTCCATCGGCTAGCTTTGTCGACGCCCCTGTTCCTGTGCCATCCAGCATCGCATCATAGTTAAACTGGTACACGGTTTCTTTACCTGATTTGTCTGTACGGCGCAGCATTATCCGTTTTGTAGCGGCAAATCTAGAAAATCCACCCATCTCGCCGAAGAATTGCAGAAGTGTTGTACCACTTTCCGGTGTATGTCGCCCTGGTGATCCGGCTTCGCCTATCACAAAAACATCAATTGTTCTGCGAAATGGCTCTCGCGGCTCATTGAGTGAACCGAGCGACACAAAAACATTCGGCTGAGAGGCGAAGTTAGGAGCCAGTAGCTGCGCCAGTTCATTGCTAACCTGTTCAACGCTTCGACCTGAAGCACGCAGCGTACCCGCTAGCGGTATGTTGATCCGACCATCCGGAGGTACTAGGACTTCACGGTTCAGACTTTCATCTTCCAGCACTTCAATAAGCAGCGTATCACCTGATTGAATGCGATAACCCTGCGCCATGGCTGGTAATGCCATAGCCCCGATCACGATTGAAGCGAGCAGCACGACAATAGATTTCATATTCAGACTCTTCCATTTTGCCTTGAGCTCTTCTCGGCGATCTGCCGAATACTCAGTGACCTTTTACCGTTTCATTTTGGCCTTCTTTTGCTGGGAATTCCACGGTTTCTTCCAAATCGCATGAAATTTGTCTTTCTTTGACGTGGTTTGGTAACGATAAAAGACTTTTGAAATTTTTGCTGCTCATCAACCAATACTACCCCCGTGCTAATCTGATAAAAATAGGATAAATGTCAGCTTAGCGCGCATTATTCTAACCTTATGCTTATTATTAGGTATGTACTATAATTCATCAATCATATCCGATAAGTATCCCTTATCAGGAGTAATTGATCTTGCCGCGAAAACCGCGCAGAATGGACCACATGAAGCCCCCTGCCCCATATCTCCCGGCCGCCTCCCCTGCCCTGTCTCAAGCCGATCAAGAGGCGCTGACGGACCTCTATGTCCGCGGCACGCCTGCCAATACGCTGCGGGCTTATGAGCGCGACCTGCTCTATGTCACCGCCTGGAAGTCAGCGCGCTTCAGCACGGCGCTGGATTGGCCTGAGAGTGAGGCCACAGCCCTGGCTTTCATTCTCGATCATGCCCGCGATCTTGGCGATGCGCCCAAAGGCGACATCGCCCGGCAGGCGGCGGAAGGACTGATTGCGCAAGGACTGCGCAGATCGCTGGCCTGCCCTGCCCCGTCGACACTGGACCGGCGCATCGCCTCCTGGCTGGCCTTTCACCGGATGAAGAACCTTGCCTCACCGTTCGATGCGCCGCAGGTCAAGCAGGCCCGCGCCAAAGCGCGTCGTGCCGCTGCGCGCGCCCCAGCCCCGAAATCCGCCCATCCGATCACCCGCGATGTGCTGGAGCAGATGCTGGCCACCTGCCGCGGCTCCCGCCGCGACTGTCGCGACCGGGCGATCCTGATGCTGGGTTGGGCCTCGGGCGGCCGGCGCCGGTCTGAGATCACCGGGCTGCGGCGCGAAGATGTGTCGCTGAAAGAGTTTGAGAAATCAGGCGTGGTCTGGGTCTCCCTGCTGGAAACCAAGACCACGAGCAAGGGCGAGACGCCCCGGTTGGTGCTGAAGGGCCGCGCCGCACAGGCGCTGGTGTATTGGGTCGAGGTTGGACAGATCGAGGATGGCCCCCTGTTCCGCCCGATCTCGAAAGCGGACCGGGTGCTGAAGCGCCGCCTGACCCCGGATGCGATTGCGCAGATCGTCAAGCACCGGCTGAAACTGGCCGGGCTACCGGACGACTTCGCCTCACCCCACGGGCTACGCTCGGGCTTTCTGACCCAGGCCGCGCTCGACGGCGCCCCGATCCAGGCTGCCATGCGCCTGTCGCTGCACCGCTCTCTCGCGCAGGCACAGAAATATTACGATGACGTTGACATCGTTGAAAACCCAGCGGCGGATTTGTTGGGATATTAAAGTTTCAGCGGAGAATCCGGCGATGTCATCAAGGTTTCTGCGGCTAGTGAAAGATAAGTTCACAGGATTGGTTAAGCATCGAAGCCTTAAATTTGAAGTAATAAAGTTCTACCGTATTTTTGATTGCGGCGCTTTGTTACTCATTATGGCTGCTTTTTCGCCCTGCCCCATTTCTCTTGATAATGTCCAGTAATCTTGCCTTATCGGACTCGATCAGAATTCCACCGAGGATGCAGAAGACCTGCGATCAGGATCAATACAAGACCGGACAGTTCCAGAACCCAGTTTGCCCGGATGGAATAAATCTCCATACCGATCAGCGTATCGACATGGTGAAAACCAGCCGCGCGGATTAAGATAAAGGCCAATACAACACATAGCCCCAAAAGCGCGAGCCATGTTCGTCTCAGACTTCTTCCCAACAACAGCGCCGCCGCCCAACCAATGATCAGGCAGCAGATCCCAACAGCTCCAATGAAGGCCAACTGCACCGGACGACGGTTCTCATACCAACCCTGCTCGATCGCAAGACAGCGTGCGGAAGCGGTTAGAAAAGATTGCAGGTCTAATTGCTTATTGAGCGCGAGCAGAGACAAAAGCACGGCCAATAACACCCAGAACGCTCTTTCCCGGCCCGCCAGAGCCGCAGGAAAATCCCCAACTAACGCAGTACGCAAGCTTACAACCGCCGCGACAACATAGGCAACCACTGTGAGCCAGCCCATGAGACTCGGGTCTCCAATCGTCGGCGACCAGCTTTCAAACGCACATTCCAGCATAACGCCCTTCCAAGCTCAGTCCTGTTGCCCTTTATTCCACATCTCTAAAACACAACCCTTTTCGCATGCGAAACACTAGCGCAAGCGGTTCCGAAAAATAGGGGAATTCCGAGACACCTGACCGGAAAATCACATCTCGGCAGCGCGTTTCTTTACCCACCCAAGAAAGGCAGCGTCCGCGCTTTTGAGGCGAGGTTGGCCGGAGGCGTGCCACATGGCGCGCCAGTCGGCCTCCAGCGCATAGACATCCCAGCCAGGTATCAAGCGACGGGCGGTCTCGAAAGTCTCCGGGGCAAGCGCAGCCCCTGCTCCTGCGGACTCCTCAATCACGGCCATCGGGCGCACGCAGATCATATCCCCCGGCTCCTCGGTGAGCGTGTAATCCGGCAACCGGCCATCACGAATGATCTCGCGCACCATGGCACGGAACACTCTGCGCGGAGAGGCCGAGCCCGACTTCTTGCAGAGCACCTCTATCGAAACCCGCCATTCCGGCTGACGTCCGCAATGCTTGCGTGCCAGCTCGTAAAGACGGCGCTCCAACGGGCGGCGCAGTCGGAAATACTCTCTATTCAAGGTCAAAACCGACTTCGCCAGTACGGCACGATAGAGCCAGTCAGACAGTGTGACCGCCACGCTGACCATACGGCCGCCGCGGGTACGCCGCACAATTTCCCAGCGTTCGATCAGACCGAACCCAGTGGTGACTTCGAGCGGATCATCCTTGGGACCCGTGGCGATATTGGTGGTGATGCGTGTGCCTGCCAAGCGCTCAAAGGCATCGCGCAGCCGTCGGTAGCCATCCCCGGAGGTTTCCCGCCCCGTCGCCAGCAGCAGGTCATGAGCGGTCAGCGTGAGTGTACGCGCCGTCGGTTTGCCTGCATTGAGCGCGGCCACCAACTGCGAGATGCAAAAGATCAGGATATCTGCATCAAAGATCGTAGCGCGCCCTTTGACGGATGGCGTGACCACAACCTCCACATCATTGTGCCGGTATTCGAGTATGCGCCGATCTGGACGCGTCGAGAGGGAAAAGAGCGGATGCTCCATCGAAGCGAGATCATGTTTGGGCACCGCTGCAAAGAAATCGCAAACGAAAAAGTCCTCAGGTCCCGCCCCGCCGCCGGTCGCAATACCTGCATTCATCAGAAGGCTCCGATCCGCAATGCGGTCGGTAGAAAATATGTCATGGCTCTGCTCGATCCCACCGCGCTTGTCCCGATTAGGCTGCCCGGCTTTCGGTGTTTCATTAACACCCGACCCTAGGGGAGGGGTTCGATTCTGTCCACAGGGCCACTGTTCAGATCGTGGCTTCAGAGTCGCTCAAACGTGGGATCAGAATCACTCTATCGTGGCTTCAGAGTCACTTGAAGACAAAGAGGTATCTAAAATATATTCAATATCAATATGTTACCGAAGACATAGATATTTCGTAACTATATAATAACTAAAAATTAACAAGCTTAAGGGACCAAACCAGCAAATCACCAAACCTTTTCACATTAAGGCAAATCTCTGAAATTACTTAGAAAGAGTCGGAAGGGGCATATGTTTTCTTGCATGTACCATGATTTTTGATATTCTGGAAAAAACGTGATACATGGAGAGGCTTATGAGCAGAGCAGACCTCCCGCCCTATTTCAACATCTCTCCCGATGCAGCTTTGTCATCATTGCAAAATTCTGTGTCTACTCAAGACTTCAGAGAGATTGCGGAAGCCTGTCTAAAGGGGCGCACAGATCTTGCAAGCCGAGGGCTGGATGCAACAGGGGCCAAGAACTTGCGCCTGTTCTCCACGTGGGAAATCACCAAATATCTGATCCCCGTAGCTCCCGCTCATTTCCGTCGTGTGTTGCGCACTCATCCTGACTTGCCACAGGGGCGCTCTGAGACAGAGGGTGGCGCGAAGTGGTTTACCTTTGATGAGGTCTTGCGGTTGCGGGCGCATTTTGGTGCGGAAGGATCTAAGGCCAAAGAATATCTGCCTTATCGTCCGGAGGGCCTGCCCGCCAAGATTGCGGCCGTGGCCAATTTCAAAGGCGGGGTTGGCAAGACTTCAACGGCAGCGCATCTCGCAATGTCTGCCGCGCTCGACGGCTACAAGGTGCTGGTGATTGATCTCGACAGCCAGGGGTCGATGACGTCAATTCTTAACGGACAAGTTGAAGACGAATGGCAGACGGTCTTCCCACTGATCGCGCGGCATTATGCGATGCATTTGCGCAGCGAAAACCAGCGGCGGCTGGACCGAGGCGAAGCTCCCCTGCCACTTGATGAAACACTGACAGAAGCACTGGACATCAGCTCGGTGGATCTCATCCGCCCCACCCATTGGCCCAACATTGATCTGATCGGTGCGCAGTTGAACCTCTACTGGTCCGAATTCCAAATCCCCGTCTGGCGTCTTGCCGCTCGCAGCTGGAAGCTTTGGGATGCTCTCACCGAGGCGCTGGAAGCCGATGGCGTGCTGGATCAGTATGATCTCATCGTGCTCGATACGCCCCCCGCCCTTGGCTATCTGACAATTAACGGCCTGGCGGCAGCGGATATCCTGATCGTGCCCACCGGCGCCTCCTTCGTGGAGTTTGACAGCACGGGGCGGTTTTTTGACATGATGCACTCTGCTTTTGAGTCCATTGAAGAAGGTGAAAACATGGCCGCACGGGCGCTTGGGCGTGCCGAGCTAAGATTTGAGTGGGATGCGGTGCAGACTGTGATCACCCGTTACGATGCCTCGCAACAGGCCGAGATGGCAGGGCTCATGCAGGCCTATCTCGGGCGGCGCCTGTCTCCCTTCCGGCAAGATTACACTGCTCTGATTGGTCAGACGGGCGAGCAGGTGCATGGTATCTATGAGGCTGATTACCGCGACTTTAACCGCGACACCTATGCCCGCGGACGGGCAACCTTCGATGAGACCTATGCCGCATTCAAGCAACTTCTCATCGGAGCATGGCGCCGTGATGAACTGGCGCAGGCGACATCGGCGGCTGAGTAACCAGACAGGGAGACAGAGCATGGCCAAACGCAGACGATTGGAACCGGCCAACCCTGAGAATGTGTCTCCGGCACAGGAGATCAGGACCCATGGAGCGGCCCTTGGCGCACCCGGACGTGCGCCGATCGCCCATGTGACGCGCGAGGCCGCAGGGCAGGGTGCTTTTGAAGAGGTTGCTGAGGCGATGCGCGCTGCCCGCGAAGAGGGGCGCTTGATCCAGTCTCTGCCAGTGGATGACATCAAGGTGGATCATCTGCTGCGCGACCGGATCGTGTTGGACCCTGATGAAATGGCGGCCCTTCAGGCTAGCCTGGCGGCGCGTGGGCAGCAAACACCCATTGAAGTCGTGGCGCTGCCGGATGGCGGATATGGCCTGATCTCGGGTCTGCGCCGGCTGGAAGCGCTAAAAGCTCTAAAGCAGGGCTCTGTGCTGGCGCTGATCCGGGCTCCAGAGAGCGCCGATGCCGCTTATGTCGCGATGGTCGAAGAAAACGAGATCCGCGCCAACCTGTCGTTCTACGAACGCGCCCGTGTGGCCTCGGAGGCCGCACGCATCGGCGTCTATGCTTCAGGGGAAGCTGCCGTCCAAGGACTCTTTGCCCATGCCAGCGCGTCTAAGCGGTCCAAAATCCTTGCGTTCATGCGTCTGCACAACGCTCTGGGCACACATCTGCGCTTCCCGGCGGCCATCCCCGAGAAACTCGGACTCGCCCTGGTCAAAACCATCGAAACAACGCCAGGGTTCGGAAAACGCCTCACTGACAGTTTGCGCAAGACACCGGCCGTGGACTCGATATCCGAACGCCGCGCGCTGGAACGCGCGCTGGCGAAAGTGTCAAACGGGCAGGGCGTGCGCTCTGCGCAAACTAAAACGCGCGGTGAAGAAGTTGCCAAAGGGGTTTACCTGGAAGCCAAACGAGGGCGGATCGTGTTGCAAGGGCAGGGGCTGGACGCTGGACTGGTGGAAGATCTGCGTAAGTGGCTCGCTAAACGGCGTGCCTAACACATTTTCAGAAAATGCGTGGCGCGCACCAACACTAGAGGAGCATTTGAGACGTTTCAGCCCAAAGGGTCTCGAAGTGCTTATGTTTCCACAGCTCAGCATACAATTTCCCTTATTTACAGTCTGATAGAACGTTCGCTTTCGCATGCGAAAAAAGAATCTAGCTCCAAACGAGATCCTTGTATCTGAAGTGTGTTCGTCGACAACATGAAGGCAGCCCTAAGCAATGCCGAGAATGGCTTCGTCGAAATTTCCACATCAATACAATGTTGTCGGAATTTAGTGCCTAGCCATGAGCTACGAAAAACAAGGTTTGGATGGACGAGCTATCAACGGTAAACAGAGGCCAATGCAAAAGACATTCACTTTGCGTAGTATTGTAATAAAGTTACTATCTGAAAACAATTTTTAGAAGATAAAGATGAACGAAATAGATGTCCCATTCAACAAACCGAGTCTTGTTGGAAATGAAATAAAATATGTCCGGGATGCCGTGCGACGGGGGCAATTGGCTGGTGACGGAACATACACTGAGCGCTGTTGTAATTTGCTCAAGGCGCAGTTGGGTGCGCCAAGTGTACTACTAACACATTCTTGTACGGCTGCACTTGAAATGGCGGCGATGCTTTGTGATTTGGCGCCAGGAGATGAGGTCATAATGCCCTCTTTCACCTTTGTCTCAACAGCCAATGCGGTTGTCCTGCGCGGTGCCACGCCTGTGTTTGTAGATATTGATGTGTCGACCCTCTGCATGGCCCCCGATGCAGTTGAAGCGGCAATCACAGAGAAGACGCGGGCTATCTTTGCAGTGCATTATGCTGGGTTTCCGGCGGACATAGAGCGTCTCGTTATGTTAGCAAAGGCTCATGATCTGTTTTTGGTTGAAGATGCTGCCCAAGCGCTTGGGTCAACCTATAATGGTCAGCAAGCAGGGACTTTCGGTGACGCTGCCACCTTCAGTTTTCATGAGACCAAGAACGTCATCAGTGGCGAAGGAGGTGCGTTGGTTATCAATCGTCCAGACTGGGTGGAGCGTGCCGAGATTATCCGAGAAAAGGGGACCAACCGGTCGCAGTTCTTTCGCGGTGCTGTCGACAAATATACTTGGGTGGATGTTGGGTCTTCCTATCTGCCGGGAGAATTAATAGCGGCCTTTTTGCTCGCGCAAATAGAAACGCAGGACGCCATCCGAACGCGGCGATTATCGGTCTTTGACACTTATTTCGAGGCATTTGAGGCGCAGGTGGCGCAAAGACAGATCAGATTGCCCGATACGCCTCTAAATTGCGAAGGCAACGGGCATATGTTTTATCTTTTGATGGACTCGCTGAACACGCGGACTGAGTTCATCAATTTTATGAGGCAGAATGGCGTGATCACGCCTTTTCACTACGTGCCACTGCACAGCTCGCCAGGGGGACAGAAATTTGGCCGTACATCAGGTGACTTACGTGTTACCAATATGATTTCGGACACTTTGGTTCGTTTGCCGATGTTCTTTGACCTTGGAAGCGACGTAGAGACGGTGATTGAGGTCGCGAATAGGGCGCTCGAAAATACATGACGAATAGCATTCAAACAGCCCATGATGCGCCGGCGACGTTGATCAGTGTCATCTCTCCAATATATGGATGCCGTAGCACGCTGACAGAGCTTGCCAAGCGCGTAGAGATGGCTTTCCAAGATGAATGTCTTGATTGGGAACTTGTGCTCGTTGATGATCGCGGCCCAGATCAACCTTGGCCGGTGATAGAAGAGCTGTCTGCAAAAGATCCACGTATCCGAGGTATCAGGTTGGCGCGCAATCATGGACAACACCTCGCGATCTGGGCGGGGCTGGAAGCTGCGCGCGGTGATTTCATCGTTGTGATTGACTGCGATTTGCAGGATGATCCCAGTGTTATCCCAGAGCTTTATCGTCTTGTGCAGCAAGATGATGTGGAAGCCGTTATTGTGGATCGGGGCACATGGTCGGACTCAAAGCTCCGGCGGATGGCATCAAACTCTTTCTATGCGCTCGTAAAGTGGCTCGCCGGGGTCAAGATCGACAATATCGGCAACTTCGGTATCTACAGCCGCCGTATGGTCAACACATTATTGCTGTTTACCGAGCAAGAGATTTTCTTGCCCATTATGGTGAGCCTCACAGGGTACCCAACGACAAAACATCAAGTCGACCGGGGTACCCGCCATGAGGGTTCCAGTTCTTATAATTTTCTCCGGCTTTTGCGCCTAGCTGTTGCGATTGTGATCCGGTTCTCTGACCGCCCTCTGAAACTGAGTGTGCTGTTGGGCGGTGCCCTAAGCGGAATGTCTGCGTTGATTTCCTTTGTCTTGCTTATGATGTGGCTGGCGGGAAGCTTCACAGTCCAGGGTTGGACCAGTACCATCTTGTCAATCTGGTTCTTATCAGGGCTGATCTTGGCCACTCTGGGAATACATGGGTTTTATCTGGGTCGTGTTTTCCGAGAGGTGCAAGGGCGCCCTCGCATCTTGATCCAGGAGACCACGGATCTTGAAGAGACTGCACTGTCTCGTGCGCGGGATGTGTGACACTGTGATCCCAAGGAGCCTTTACCGATACGGTCTTGTGGGAATAGGCTCAAATCTGGTGGTATATTGTGTTTTCGTTGTCTTGATCTGGGGCGCAGTTCCGCCCGTTTGGGCCGCTGCAATATGCTACGTATTTGGTTTGGGCATAAGCTATTTGGCCAATCGACGCTGGTCCTTTGAAAGTACCGCAGGCCACCGATCTGATTTGGTCCGTTTTCTTCTGGCCTATGGTGTTGGCTTTGTCGCTACGCTTGGATTTATCTTTGTATTGACACAGTTTCTAAGGCCCGAGGTTGCTCAGTTTCTCAACATTGGCCTAACGGCTGCAGTGATTTATAGTTGTTTAAGGCTCTTTGGGTTTGGCAAAGCAAAGTTCTAAAACTATTTCCAAGGCTGCCACGCCAGTTAACTTACAGGTGCGGGAAACAAAAAAGATCATGCTCTATACACAGAAAAACGCAGAGACACAGATCGATATTGGTAAGCAGACACGAATTGGGGAGAATGTCACTTTCGGCCCGAGCTGCAAAACCATCTCAATTGGATTTGGCTGTTTCCTGGGCCGTGATTTATACATCGATGTCGAGCACCTAACTATTGGGGATTACACAACTATCCACCATGGAGGTATCATCCATGGTATCGAAACCAGTATAGGCCACAATTGCTGGTTCGGTCATTATTGTATCATCGACTCTTTGGGTGGTCTCACGCGAATTGGGAACAACGTGGGGGCTGGGGCGCACTCGCAACTTTGGAGCCATATGAAATTTGGCGATATGCTAGCAGGTTGTCGATGGAATTCATCTGGTTCGCTTATATTGGAAGATGATGTTTGGCTCGTCGGACATTCAATTACGGGGCCCATTAAAGCTGCTAAACGCTCAATGCTGATGACCGGTAGTGTTGCTGTCAAAGATCTGGAAGAAAACCATATCTATTCCGGTTCCCCTGCCAAAGATATAACTGCCCATTTAGGACTGCAATTTGATGATCCTGATTTGGAGCAGAGGCAAAAGAATTTCGCTTCTCTTAAAGCGCAATACGCTAAAGAGACGGGCCTCAGTGTCGAGGCTTTCCTGGATGTTTCAAGTTTTGATCCGGTTACCGCAAACGTGACGCAGTTTAACTTGATGGAGAGAACTTACCGTCCTCGCTATACACAGGATGAGTACGGCTTCATGCGCTTCCTGCTCTATGATCGTGCAAAATTTGTACCAGTTAATTAGAGCCTTTTGCGCAATTGGTAAGCGCAAGCCTTTGGTGTGCATATACCTCCCAATAATTAGAAATGGTGCACACAGTGAATTTATCTGTCATTTTTGATCTGAGGATTGAGGTGGCTCCGAATGCTTCGCCACGTGCAAGAAGAATAATGTCGATATCGTCGCTCAACGCGCGATCTGGGCCGAGCTCCGGCGCGCTAGCCCGTTGCCACAGCGGGTAACCGGCAACGGGCTTGGCCAGAAGTGCGTGTTCAAAAGTAATGCCAGAATCTGCAACGACACCCCATTGAGATGGCTCACCTAATGCGCGCAAAGCGGTGATGCCGTCCGCAAGCATTTCATATTGGGTAGGACCGCTCGATTCCCCTTGCTGCTCCGGTACACTCAAATACCGCGCATAGGGTCCATGTTCGATCAGGCGTTCCGATTTTCGCGAATATCCCTCCGCCGCAGCGCCAAGCATATTCGCCACATGTGGCGTGGCAAAAGCCAGGATGAGGATGACCGAGATATATCGAATAACGGGTTCGTGTTCGGCAGAGTGTTTCCGGGCGAGTTCCGCGCATCCAATGCACAAAGCGATGAAAGTAGGCAGGGCCAACTGGCCGAGAGATCCATTGCCGCCCATGGTTGCGGTCATGCCGACGACTGTCCCTGCAAGAATAATAGCTGATGCGACTGGCACTCGTATTGTTGCGTCTTTGACACAAAGGGCAACGGCAAACAAAGTCGCGCAAAGGGCAACCGGTTGGTAAAGTGGGATTTGTACACTTTTCCTTATGAGCCCCATAATGCCGTTGCTCTCGCCCACATGAGCGAGGGCATAATCCAATGAGCCAAAGAAGCGCTGAAGGTTGGGGTCAAACACAAGTACAAACAGCCCCAATCCAATTAGCGCACCGCCTGCTGCAAACCAACGCCGCATGATCAACAGCGCAATGAAAAGACCGGGCAGAACGAGCACAAACGTGGATTTCGTCAAGCAGACAGCGCCCACCAACATGCCAGAAACACCGCCCCCAAACACCTCACGGCGTTTACGATCGTTTTTGAAGAATACAAACAACGTCACAACAAACATCGCAGCTTGCGCAAAACGATTATAAAAAAAGGAATGCGTTGAGATTACCCGGATAACCTGGTCATTAAACTCCAGTGGATATCGTGTCAGCAATAGAGTGAGAATGACTAATGCCACGCCAGAGAAACCAAGTGGCGACATATGAGTTCTCGAAAACAGAAATGCACATGCGATGAGTGCGCAACCTAAGAAAATACTATGTAGGTAAAACACTGAAGCATGAGTCCCGAACACATACATTGTCCAGCTAAGTGTTTCGGATATGAAGCCGCCGTAAAAGTGGCCGAAGTCAATAACGGGCCGAAGCCCTTCTAAAATACGCCAGGCCGCTCCCAGTATGAAAAACGTGTCAGCAAAGTGGTCTGTGTCATAAAATATCCCGACGAAAAATGAGAATACAGCGATCAGAGAGATCAAAAGAATGAGTGAGCAATTTATGACAAGAAGAAAACGGTCGAAAGAGCACCTAAATTTTAAAGTCACTTTTTAAGCCTTTGATTTTCGTTTGTATTTGTAACGTAGAGAGTGCAGCTTGTTAATCTTGTCCTGTGACCTAAAGTAGGCTGAGGAGCAAAGTCCACAGAAGGGCTTTTGGGTCTGGCCGCTACCTTTTGATCAGTTCCGCAGGAGTGATCCATTTAGATTTCTGATACGTGACCGGGATCAAGTTCACTCCGTTTCGGGGTAAGACTTCATGGGATCTTTCAGGTTTGATTCAATTGGACCGTAAATTCACCGGGCGTCAAGTTTCCGGCGCAATGGCCTTTCCAGTCACTGCTCCGTGCCCGGCATCACGCCTTGGTGGACCCGAGCCTAAACCCACTTGGCGAACGAGCCCCGACTCCCGTCCTAGGCGGCTGTTAAATGCCTGCAGATATCCGCTGATCAGCAGAATGCTGCCGACCGAAGCCCAGAACGCTTGGTCAGTAAAGAATGTCTGAATCCGACGTGCTAGGGAGAATCTCAATACCACTCACAAAGTTGGGCGCCGCCTCCGGGGCCTTTCGCAAAAAAAACACAAACAAGGCCCGAAAATGACCAACTGGTTGTAAACAAAAACCATGTTGCCAATAGGATTGTAATGAGTTCAGAACCCACAGTTCTCACTTCTTTAATTGTGACGCCTTTACGCAACTAGGAATCGTGCCACTCACTCTGACCTAGTCATTGGATCACCTATATGCCTGCATCTCAAAATCCTTCGTCTTCGCGTCTGGCAGCCTTGGAAGGCTTCCGCATGGCCTTCTTCGCGCTTGATTTCATGCCCAAGAGTTTGTCGCAGATTGATTTTTCTGCTGCAGCGGATGAAACGACGCTCACCAATGCACTGAACTACGATGGGAGCACTCAGATCTGGGAGGGCGG
>NZ_JBQFPH010000010.1:0-39226 GCF_056534365.1 Ruegeria sp. D6
TGTTCAACACCCACCACGGCACCACCAACGCGGTCTGCATGCCCGCCGTGCTCGAGTTCAACGCGCCAGTCATCGCCGACCGCTTCCAGCAGGCCGCCGCCTATCTGGGCATCGACGGCGGCTTCGACGGCTTCCGCAGCTTCGTGCAAGAGTTCAACGACAGCCTCGCCATCCCCCGCAATCTCTCCGACCTCGGCGTCACCAAAGCCGCCATCCCCGAACTGGTCCAAGGCGCTATCATCGACCCCTCATGCGGAGGTAACCCAATCCAACTCAACCAACAAAACATCACTGAGCTGTTTAAAGTGGCGATCTGACAGTGAGCGCTGAAATCGTTCTCATAATCCTTGCGGCCGCGTTGCTGCATGCGATCTGGAACACGGTTGTAAAAACGGCCGCTGACCGAACGGTCACGCTGGGTCTGGTTGCACTGGGGCATGTTATCCCGGGGGCGCTGATGGTAGCGGTTCTGCCGCTGCCGAATATCGAGAGCCTGCCATATCTGGCAGGTTCGACCGTCGTTCATTTCGGATATTTCTACATGCTGAATCAGGCCTACCGGCATGGTGATCTCAGTGTGGTGTACCCGATCGCGCGCGGTGTGGTTCCTGCGCTGGTCGCTCTTTGGGCCGTGATATTCGCGGGCGAACATCTGCCGACGCAGGCATGGATTGGGATCGCGGTGATTGCCACCGGCATTCAACTGTCCAGCTGGTCGGTTTTGAGGCAAGGGGTCGGTAGGGCATCGCTTGTTTTCGCATTGGGAACGGGCTGCTTTATTTCCATCTACTCGCTTGTGGATGGCCTGGGCGTGCGGGTGTCAGGCAACATCCTAAGCTATTGGGCCTGGCATTCGGTTCTGCATATCTTTGTTGTGGGCTTTGTCGCGCTACGGCGAGGCGCGCGTGTGCTTGATTTGCCTCTGCGCATCTGGGTGATCGGGATTGCAGGCGGAATGGTGTCGATGACGGCTTACGGCCTAGTGCTTTATGCCAAGAATTTCGCTCCGCTTGGCGTCGTGTCAGCCTTACGCGAAACTTCAGTGATCTTCGCGGCCCTAATCGGATTTCTGTTCCTGGGTGAGGGCAATCCCATGCGACGCCTTCTGGCGGCCGTGATGATGGCTGCTGGCGTGACGCTGATCGCATTGTCGTCATGAACACATGCTGGGATGAGTTGAATGATTCTTGCGAGAGATCTGAAATCCACCTGTCACGCCGCATGAAACTGCAGGTTTGTTGTGCCATGTTGACCGGAAAAGACAAAAAAACCAAAATTGTCGCAAAAGATTTACATTTATTGTGGATTTTTGCGCGAAAATGTGACCGAGTCTGAAAATGGATGATGATAGCGTAACCATCCCACATCGTGGCCGAGAGCTGCTGGATGTCCTTGCGCGGCTGGGGGGGTCAGCGCGCAACACTCAGATCGCCCAGATCATGGACGTCTCTGAGGAAACTGTGCGTCGTTTGGTCAAGGCACTGGCGCGCGCGAACAAGGTTGAGCGTGTGCATGGCGGCACATTTCTGTCTCGGGCGCAGGATACACCGATGTTTTCGGGCGCTCTGGAGTATAATGCCGACGAGAAAACCAACATCGCCAAGCGGGTCTGCGGGTTGCTTGAGGACGAGATGGTGTTGTTCATCACCGTTGGCTCGACCATGACTCATGTGGCCGAGCAACTACGTGAGCTGCGGGGTTTGACCGTCGTTAGCAACTCTTTGTCAGTTGTCGCATCCCTGGCCGATCACAATGGCACGCGCGCCGTTCTGGCAGGGGGCGAAGTAATCCGCTCCGAGCGAGGCAGTTTTGGCCGTGCGGCTGAAGAACTGGCGTGTCAGTACAGCTATGACGCGGTGATCTGCGGCGCGGATGCACTGTCGCTGGTCGGAGGCGTATTGGCCTCGAACCCGCTGGAGGCGGATCTGACCCGTGCGCTGCAAGGGAACACGCATCGCATGATCGTTGCAGCGGACCACACCAAATTCGGTGCAAAGGCAGCCAACGTGTCTTGCCCGTTCGACAAAGTGACGGATCTGGTGACCGATATCGCCCCACCCGATGCGTTTGCACCCGTTCTCAAGCAAGCTGGGGTCCAAGTGCACATTGCATCGCAAAACGATGTCAAATCCGGGCCGGAAGAAACAGAGCCCCGGAAGCAAAAAAAGAACAAAGAAACCTCCGAAAGCAAAGCGGGCAAATCGGGCTCTCGGAAACGCAAAACGAAATAAACAAAACCTAGGGAGAAAACATGAAAAAGCTTCTTATGTCTGGTGTGGCCTTTGCCACAATCGGGGGCGCGGCCTGGGCCAATTGTCCTGCTGCAACCGTCGCGGATATGCAGGGCGTCGCAGCCGGTGCTTATCCTCAGCAGTTTGATCTGTCCGAGTTTCAATCAGCTGCAAACTGTACGCTCAGCTTTGCAGAAAACCCGGCTATTGGGGATCTGAACGGCATGATCCGTGGCAATGGCGATCTTGCGGCCGTGGCAGATCGTCTGCCGGCTGACCCGTTGGTCATCGTACCCTATGACTCGATAGGTCAGTATGGCGGTGTTCTGGACGCGCTCTCCAACGCCACAGAAAGCGGCACCTCGGACTTCCTTTCGGTGCGTCACGTCAACCTGTTCCGCTATTCCGACGACCTGCAGACCCTGGTGCCCAACGTGGCGAAATCCTGGGAATGGAACGATGACTTCACCGTGCTGACCGTGAATCTGCGTGAAGGCCACAAGTGGTCGGATGGCGCGCCATTTACGGCGGCGGATATCGTCTTCTGGTACGATAACCTGATGATGGACACCAATGTCATCGCCGAAGCGAAGGATTATGCGCTGGCGGGCGGTGAGCCCATGAAGGTCGAAGCGCTGGACGACACCACCGTCCGCTTTACCCTTGCCGCGCCCAAGCCTGGCCTGACCGAGACATTCTCGTTCACCTATGTGCAGCCCTACCAGCCCAAGCATTTCTTTGAAAAGTTCCACCCGGCGCTGGATGACAACGCCGACGCCAACGCGCAGGCGCTTGGTTATGAAAACGGGTACGAGCTGATCAAGGCCTATTATGGCAACTCGGACTGGATGGATACGCCATCTCCGATGCTGACAGCCGGTGACAAACTGGCGGGTCTTCCCACCGACACCATGCCGACGCTGGAGAGCCATATCCTTGTGAAGGAGAGCACCGAGGGTCGTCACTATGTGGCCAACCCCTATTTCTTCCAGGTCGACACGCAGGGTAACCAGCTTCCCTACATTTCGGAAATGGATGAAACTTACGTTCCGGACGAAGAAGTACGCACCCTTAAGTTGCTGAATGGCGAGGTCGATTACAAATCGCAGGGTGTTAACCTGACATCCGCTCCGGTGCTGCTCGAAGGTCAGGAGAACGGTAACTACACGGTCGAGGTGAAGCCTTCGATCGGCTATCCGGTTCTGACCTTCAACGTGACCGCAGAAGACGAGGCCAAGCGCGCGATCTTTAACGATATCCGGTTCAGAACTGCGATGTCTGTTGCGATGGATCGCAACCAGCTGAACGAGGTTGTGGCTTTTGGTCTGGGAACACCGACACAGTACATCGGCTTCTCGCCACGTCCCGATTTCATCGACGAAAAATGGTCGAACCATGAGATCGAATTCGACGCAGAGCGCGCCAATGCGCTGCTGGACGAAGTCGGTCTTGTCGACAAGGACGGTGATGGCTTCCGCGACTTGCCGAATGGTGATCCGTTTGTTCTGGATTGGCAGTTCTCGACCCAGCCAGCTTCGGCGCAATTGGTGGAACTGATTGCTCAGAACTGGAAAGACGTTGGCGTCAACACCGCGATCAAAGAGGTGACATCCGACGAATTCCGCGCCGCACAAACGGCCAACTCGCTGGATATGGGCCTATGGCTGAAGAGCCAGCCAGCCGGGTCGATCCTCGGGGACAGCGAGATCTGGGTGCCTCCGTTTGATGGCTATTTCGACGTACGTACAGGTATGCTCTGGGCTGAATATATCAGCTCAAACGGTGAAAACGGTGTTGAACCACCGGCTTGGGTCGCGGATCTGAAGGCTGCATTGGACACCTATCAGTCCAGTGCACCCGGCTCTGATGCGTCAGTATCCGCCGCGCAGAAGATGGTCGAGATCATGACCGGCGAGCTGCTGTTCCTGGGTACCGTGAATGCTCCTGCCCCGATCTATCACTCGAACAACCTGCAGAACTTTACCGAGTTCAAAACGCAGTCTTACGAGTTCTATCGGACCTATCCTTACCGCCCCGCCCAGTGGTGGCTGAGCGAATAAGGTTGAGAAGATAAGAAGGTGGGCGCCCGCGCCCGCCTTCGCGCATCCCGCGGGGACAGATATGTTGCAATTCTGCAGATTTGCCGCCACCCGGGCGGTTATGGCGTTGGTCACTTTGGTCATCGTATCGCTGATTGTTTTTTCACTGATGGAACTGGTGCCCGGTGACTGTGCCGAGCGCTATTTGGCGTATAAAAACACCCAAGGGTCCGCGATCACCGTTGCTGACGTTGCAGCAGAACGCGCCCGACTGGGGTTGGATCAACCGTTCCTGACCCGATGGGCCACTTGGTTGTCAGGGGCATTTCGCGGCGATTTCGGCGAAAGCTGCATCCTGCGGGTGAATATTGCACAGCTGCTGGGCGACAAGTTCTGGCTGTCGCTGTGGATCTGCCTTGGCGCTTTGACGCTGGCTTATGCCATTGCAATCCCTGTGGGCATCATTTCTGCCGCCTCGCGCAGTGCGGTACTGAACAACTCGCTGCGGATCGTCAGCTATCTGGGTCTGGCGATGCCGAACTTCCTGCTGGCCCTGATGGTGATGCTGGTTTCAACCGTTTATTTCGGCGAGACTCTGACCGGGCTGTTCTCGCCCGAGTACAAAGAAGCGCCTTGGTCTTGGGGCAAGTTCCTTGATTTGCTGAAACACGCCTGGCTGCCGATCTTCATTCTGGGCTGGTCGGCCACAGCCTTTGCGCTGCAGACCGTGCGCGCGTTGATGTCGGATGAGATCGGGAAGCTGTATGTCACCGCTGCTGCCGCGCGGGGCATTTATGGCCGCCGCCTGTTATGGCGCTATCCGGCCCGTCATGCGCTGGGGCCGATCGTCAACAGCCTTGGCTTTGACCTGAACCGGATCTTCAACGAACTGCCCATTGTGGCGCTGATCCTGACATTGACCGAAGCCGGTGCGCTTTTGCTTGAAGCGTTGGCGCGGTCCAATGATCAGCAACTTGCGGGGGCCATCATCTTTCTGCTGACGGCATCAATCGTGACGTTGAATTTCTTCACCGACATTCTGCTTGCGGTGATCGATCCGCGTGTGCGCAAAAGTATCCTCAGGTGACCAGATGACTGCGACAATCGACAACCAAAAGGCAAAAGAAGCCTATTTCACCGCCTCGCAGCGTCAGTTGATCTGGGCCCGATTCAAGAAACAGCGCGCGGCGATGATTGCGGCCACAGTTCTGGTCGTCCTGATCCTGTCGGGCATCTTTGCTCCGTTCCTGTCGCCTTACGATCCGACCGCCGCAGGGCGTGACAAAGACTATCTGAACGGAGCCCCGCAGATTCCAAAATTCTGCGACAAGAATGGCTGCTCGATCCGCCCGTTCCTGCACGGGGTCACCCGCGAACGCTCGTTGGCGACCAATTTCCGCTGGGTCGAGAAAGTGAACGAGGATGAACGCCGATATATCCAGTTCTTCGTTCGGGGCGACAAATATAAGCTGTTTGGAGTCATTCCCGGTAACATCCACCTGTTTGGTGTCGATCAGGGCTATGTTCACCTGTTCGGAACCGACAGTGCCGGCAAGGATATCTTCAGCCGTACACTGCATGCGGTTTGGACGTCGCTACAGGTCGGAACGCTTGGGGTGATGATTTCGTTCGTGCTGGCGCTCGCGATCGGAGGGGTGGCCGGATATTATGGTGGAATGGTCGACAGTGTGATCCAAATGATCACCGATGCGATCCGAACGGTCCCGGCCATCCCTCTGTTCATGGCGATTGCGGCCTTTATCCCGCCGGAATGGTCGGCCGAGACACGGTTTTTCGTGATAACGGCCATATTGGGACTGGTCGGCTGGCCGACGCTGGCGCGGCGGGTGCGTACCCATCTGCTAACGGAACGCAATCAGGAATACGTGCTTGCGGCGAAACTGTGCGGCGCGTCGCCGGGCCACATCATCCGGCGTCACCTGCTGCCCAGCTTCACCAGCTACATTATCGTCGATCTGGTGATCTCGTTCCCCTATATGGTCCTCAGCGAAACCGCGCTCAGCTTTATCGGGCTGGGGCTGAAAGATCCGGTCAACTCACTTGGCGTGATGTTGCAGAATGTGACCAAGGCGGATGTTCTGCTGAATTACCAATGGTATTTCATCCCGGTCATCTTCTTTGTCGTTCTCGTGATGTCTTTCGTGTTCGTTGGCGATGGCCTGCGCGATGCGGCTGATCCTTATTCGGAGACCCGCAAATGAGCCTGATCGATGTCGAAAACCTGTCCGTTCAGTTCAAAACCGATGAAGGGTTGATCACGGCGGTTGAGGATGTTTCGTTTTCACTCGCCCCAGGCGAGGTGCTCGGGCTGGTCGGCGAAAGTGGATCGGGAAAATCAGTGACGGCAAAGTCACTGATGAAACTAAATCCACCCAACGCGATCTATGCGCCGGAAAGCCGGATCGATCTGCATCTCGACAGCGGCCCGGTTGATATCATGGCGCTGAAGCGGCCCAAGGACATGGAGATTGTGCGCGGCGGGGCGATCAGTATGATCTTCCAAGAGCCGATGGCCAGCTTTGCCCCCGCGATCACCATCGGCAAGCAGATGGTTGAACAGTTGCTGATCCACACGGACCTCAGCAAAAAGCAGGCCAAAGAACTATCGATCGAAATGCTGGACCGAGTGGGTATCCTTGAACCAGCGGCCCGGTTCAACCAATACGCTTTCGAATTGTCGGGCGGGATGCGTCAGCGGGCGATGATCGCCATGGCGCTTTCGACCAAGCCCAAACTGCTGATCGCGGATGAGCCGACAACGGCGCTGGACGTGACCATTCAGGCTCAGGTTTTGGATCTGATGAAGGATCTGGTGGCCGAGTTCGGCATGGGTATCGTCTTCATCACCCATGACCTAAGCGTCGTCGCCCAAACCGCCGACCGGGTTGCGGTGATGTATCTGGGTCGGATCATGGAAAGCGGACCTGTGCGTGAGGTGATCCGCCATCCGGCACATGCCTATACGCGTGGCCTGCTGAACGCGTTACCCAAACTCGATGATCTGGACGCACCGCTAACCCCGATCCCCGGCGATATCCCCTCACCTCTGGAGCGGCCATCAGGCTGCGTGTTCCATCCACGCAACCCGGAACTCAAACCCGGATCGCGATATGAAACGGAACGCCCACCCTTGACCGAGGTCAGCCCCGGCCATTTCGCAGCCATTTTCCCCGAAGACGTGCCAGGCCAGCCATGACAAACGCATTGATCAAAACCGAAAACCTGTCAGTCGAATTTCCCCTTGGTGGCGGGTTGTTTAACAAGCGCACGCTGAAGGCGGTCGACAACGTCTCGATCGAAATCCCGCGAGGGGCTTTTGTTGGGGTGGTCGGCGAGTCCGGCTCGGGCAAGACAACGCTCGGCCGCGCATTGCTGAATGCGGTTCCAATCACCAGCGGTGGCGCAAGCTATGATGATGGTGAAGAGCAGTTCGATCTGACCAAAATGTCGGCAACCGATCTCAAGTCCTATCGCCGTCGGGCTCAGTTGATTTTTCAGGACCCTTACGCGGCGCTTAGTCCTCGGATGACCGTGCGTGATATCATAGCCGAACCGCTGGATGTGATGGGCCTGACCGCATCGCGTGAGGAAACCGATGCGCGGGTTCGCGAGATTGCGGGCAAATGCCGGTTGAACCTTGAACATCTGCGACGCTATCCGCACGCGTTTTCGGGCGGTCAGCGTCAGCGGATTTCTATCGCGCGGGCTCTGGCCTGCAACCCGCGTTTTGTAGTTGCCGATGAATGCGTGGCGGCGCTGGACGTGTCGATTCAGGCGGATATCCTGAACCTGCTGAAATCCCTTCAGCGAGATATGGGCCTGACCTTCATGTTCATCAGCCACGATCTGTCGGTTGTGGCCCATACCTGCGATTTTGTGGTTGTGATGTATCACGGCAAGATCGTCGAAAGCGCCCCAACGCGCGAACTGTTTGCCGCTCCCAAGCAAGACTATACCAAGCGGTTGCTGGATGCGATCCCATCGCTGGACCCCGATCATCGAATGCGTGCCTGATCAGGGCGCGCTGACCTGCGCCTGTCCGGTCTCGGTCAGCACAATCTCGGTCGCGCCATCTGCGCTGCGCTCGCTGGGTGGGACAAGGACATCGATGCCAGGCCGGTCGGGGCCAAAGGTGTTGCTGACCCGGCGGACCGAACTGAGAATGGCCAGCAGCGCCGGAGACGTTGCCGCCACGAAATGAGATGATCCCGCATCGCTGTTGAATGCAGTCGTGTCGATCACGCTGATCGGATATTCGGCCAACGCGTCGACCGAACTGATATTACCCAACCTCTGACTGTCCGCGGTGCCGCGCAGCCGAGCCGACAGGTTCAGAATCTTGTCCTTCTGGGACACCATCACCACAAACGGATCGGGCGGGCTCTTGATGCTGTTCATCTGGGATCGGAACAGATCCACATCCAGATCAGGTGAGATCAGGATGACCCCCTCAAGATTGCGGCTTGCCCACCCCGGCTCGCGTAGTTCGGCTTGCCGCATCATCTCCATCGATAGGGCGCTGCCCATCGAATGCGCTATCAGGACGACCCGCTTTACGCCCATTGATTTGAGCAATCTAATGGTCTGTTCCAGCCCGTCTCGGGCAAACAGCATACTGTCCAGATCATAGGCGTAACCGGTGCCGCGCGCCTTACTGGGCCAGGAATAAATCAGAATGGTTCCGGGGATACCGATATCATGGCTCAGCTGAGCGGCCCGAAATGCGGTCTCAGTCTGCGTGGCGTTATACCCGTGAACAAAGATGACCACGTCATCCACGCCACGCAGACGGGACTTCAGATCCTGCGGACCCGAGAACTCGGTAACATCGGCCACGACAAACTGTTTTTTCGGATTCGGGTTCGCGTATGAGAACTCGAGTTCACCCGGCGTGTGCGACGGCGGAATCGAGACGGTCATCTCAAGGTAACGCAATGCCTCGGCACGGTTAGCTCCGTAGCTGCCATCCGGCTCGCGCGCACGGGTAGTGGCGGCAAAGACCGTGGCGGGGGTGCCGACCCTAAGGGCTTCGGGTGTGATCTCTGTGATAGACCGATCCGCACAGGCGGTTAGCACAGACAGCGTTACAATGATGATGAAATAGCGCAGCACGCTCTGCCCCTCTGAAGTCACAGGGCTACGCTACCGTATTCCCGCCCCGCGTCCAGCCTGAGGGCACGACTCATTGGCAAAATCCGGCTGGCACCTGTTACAAAACGTAACGGCTGAGGTCTGTGGATTTTGTCAGCTCGCCAAGATTGTCGTTCACGAAACCTGCATCGACGGTGATCTCAGCCCCTGCCTGATCCGGTGCGGTGAACGAAAGCTCTTCGAACACGCGCTCCATCACCGTGTAAAGCCGCCGCGCACCGATATTCTCGATGCTTTGGTTCACATCCGCCGCAATCCGGGCCAAGGCTGCGATCCCGTCTTCGGTGAAACTGACCGTGACCGCTTCAGTGCCCATCAGGGCAGTATACTGCAGGGTCAGAGCGTTGTCGGTCTCGGTCAGGATGCGTACGAAATCCTCTTCTGTCAGGGCGCGCAGCTCCACGCGTATCGGCAAACGGCCCTGAAGTTCTGGCAGCAGGTCCGAGGGCTTGGCGATGTGAAACGCACCGGATGCGATGAAAAGGATATGGTCGGTTTTCACAGGGCCATGTTTGGTGCTGACAGTGGTGCCCTCGATCAGAGGCAGCAGGTCGCGCTGAACCCCTTCCCGGCTGACATCGCCTCCGCGCGCATCGGATCGGGCGCAGACTTTGTCGATCTCATCCAGAAACACGATGCCGTTCTGTTCGACCGATTCCAAAGCCACACGGTTGACAGTTTCGTCATCCAGCAACTTGTCGGCCTCTTCGCCAATTAACGCCTCATAGCTTTCAGCCACAGTCATGCGTTTCTTGACGGTCCGTCCACCGAAGGCCTTGCCGAAGATATCACCCAGATTCATCATCCCCATCTGACCACCCGGCTGGCCCGGAATATCGAACATCGGCATCGGGTTCGTGGTATCGGACAGTTCCAACTCGATTTCGGTATCGTCCAGCTCACCAGCCTTCAGCTTCTTGCGGAACATCTCGCGCGTCGCTTCGCGGGCGTCGGTTCCTGCAATCGCCTCGATCACGCGATCCTCGGCGGCCTGATGGGCGCGGGCTTTGACATCCTCGCGCATATACTCGCGGGTTTGCAGGATTGCGGCGTCAGCCAGATCACGCACGATCTGTTCAACGTCCCGACCGACATAGCCGACCTCGGTGAATTTGGTGGCTTCAACTTTGATGAAGGGTGCGCGGGCCAGTTTGGCCAGACGGCGGCTGATCTCGGTCTTGCCAACGCCGGTGGGTCCGATCATCAGAATGTTTTTCGGATAGACCTCATCGCGGATGTCATCTGGCAACTGCTTGCGCCGCCAGCGGTTGCGTAGCGCCACGGCGACGGCGCGTTTCGCGTCTTTCTGCCCGATAATAAAGCGGTCCAGTTCCGAGACAATCTCGCGCGGGGTCAGGTCGGTCATATGTGTTCTATCCGTATGTTTCGCAGCGGAACCTAATCATACGGCGCGAAAACACAAGCCGATCACGAGAAGATCACGGTAACTCACGGGCAGCACACGGAATTTCGTGGTGATGTGAATCGCCAGATGCACAGCGTCTGCGGCATAACCTTTCGCGACGGACTCTGCGTCCGTATGACATTAGGGAGATACCTCATCATGATGACTCGTCGTTCGCTTTTTGTGAAAGCTGCAGCTACCGGCGCGGCCCTGTCTCTGGTCGGCACCACCGCTGCCCTGGCCGGTGGCGCAAAAAAGAAAGGCACATTTGAAGGCCGCTCGAACCACGTCACTACCGGTTCGGTAAAACTGGTCAAAGATGGCGAGCGTTACATCGTTGAACTGGGCGACGACTTTTCGCTGGACAACGGCCCCGACCCGCGTGTCGCATTTGGTAAGGACGGCACATACGCCCCAGACAGCAAACTGGGCGCGCTGCTGCACCTGACCGGCAAGCAATCCTATGCCGTGCCGCCAACCATGGATGTCTCGGGCTACAACGAATTTTACATTTGGTGCGAGGTTGCTGGCGTCCCGCTGGGAGTTGCTTCGTTGAAGTAATCACACCCTTCAGGGGTCGGGCTTTCCGGCCTCTGACACGCCGTTAGGTGACAGGGCAACTGTCTGTTACACTCGCCTCAAGATATTGGAACTGGGGGCGTTTTCATGACCAAGATTGCCAAGATCACCCTGCTGTTTGTGGTCTTTGTTGACCTGATCGGACAAGGGCTGGTGTTTCCCATCATCAACTCCCTGATCATGGAAACGAAGTCCGGCTTCTTGCCGGAAAGCACAGCCATGGGCACAAGGCACTTTTATTATGGTCTGGTGATCGGCTGCTTCTTCCTGTCTTGGTTTCTGGGGGTGGTCTATGTCTCGAAAGTTTCAGACTCCATCGGGCGCAAGAATGCTCTTCTGGTCTGTTTGACCGGGGCGCTGGTCGGCTACGCCCTGACCATCGCAGCGCTTTATCTCAACAGCCTGCTTCTGCTGATCATTGGTCGTTCAATCACCGGGTTTACGGCTGGAAATCAGCCCATCGCACAAGCGGCAATGATCGATGGCAGCACCGACGCTGCCGACCGCGACCGCAACATGGGTTATATTGTGACCGGTGTCAGCTTTGGCTTGGTCGGAGGACCGATCATAGGCGCGGTTCTGTCCGATGCAGCCTTATTGGGCAGCGCGGCGACATTGAAAACGCCTTTCTACGGGGCGTTTGTACTGGTCCTGATTGCAATCTTTCTTGTGACCGCGTTCTTCAAGGATACCAGAACCGAGCGTGAACCTTTTGTTTTCCGCCCACGCGACATCACCGACAGTCTTATTGCTGTGCGCGAGCACCCGCTGGTTCTGAAGATCATGCCAGTTTACGCCCTGTTCATGGTCGCCAACGTTACTTTCTATGTATTCGTCGACAACTTCCTGACCAGCGCGTGGGGTTATGGCGTAATTGGGGGCAGCATGGCGATGGTGGTCATTGGCGTTGCGCTGGCCTTTTCCAGCACCTTCCTTGTGAAACCAGCGCAAGAGAGGTTCAGCAAGCACCAGATCATCTACACCTCATTGGTCACCATGGTGATCTGTGGCTTTGCCTTCGCATTCAGCCCCAGCGGGGTGCTGAGCTATATTCCGGTCTTTTTCTTCTACTTCTTCTTCGGCGTTTCTTACCCGACGCTGCTAGGCCTGTTCTCATCCAGCGTTGCCGAAACGGATCAGGGCTGGGTCATGGGCGTGACCACAGCCGTGTTCTGCCTAGCAGGCGGTATCATGTCCCTGATCGGAGGCGGATTGATGAGCATCGACATCCGCGTCCCCTACTACATTGTCATCGTCACTGCCCTGATGGGCCTGATCGGGATGCATCTGAGGTGGAAGGGTAAAGAGATCAAAGCGCTATTGGCGTAAAGAGCAGCCGATAGAGCGGAGGGGGTCACCTACTCCTGCTCTTCCTCAATTTCTTCTTCGTCAAGTTTGCGCTGGCTTTCCTGTAATGGCGCGCGCTCTATCAGTGCCCAAATTTCCTTTTTGGTCTTCTTTGAAACAGCGCCTCTGGCTTCCAGCTCGATCAATAGCGAGCGTGTCTGATCTTCGGTACAGCCAATTGTTCTGCTGAGCCGTTCCAGAGTTTTGAACTTGTATTTGGTATCTCTCAACATGGACTCAAGCAGCTTCTTGCGAGGCTCTTTCCATGTCTTGGCGTGCTTCCGATTCCGATATTCCTCAAGCACAATCGGCCCAACAATGCCGCCAATCAGCCCACCAAATATCGCTGCCAGAACCGCACTCATGACCCGATCGTCTCAACCGTCAGATTGCCGTTGGTATAGACGCAGATATCCGCAGCAATTGCCATGGCTTCACGCGCCACATCCTCGGCCGGTTTGTCACCATCCATCATCGCACGGGCGGCCGCCAGGGCAAAGTTGCCGCCCGACCCGATTGCAGCGACGTTGTGTTCGGGCTCAAGTACGTCCCCTGCCCCAGTGATCACGAGCAGATCCTTGCCGTCGGTCACAATCAGCATCGCCTCGAGCTTCTGCAGATACTTGTCGGTGCGCCAGTCCTTGGCCAGCTCGACCGAAGCACGCGCCAGTTGGCCGGGCGTCGCCTCAAGCTTGGCTTCCAGACGTTCCAGCAGCGTGAACGCATCCGCCGTAGATCCGGCGAATCCGGCGACCACTTCGAACCCGCCCGGTGATAGGCGGCGTACCTTTCGCGCGGTACCCTTGATCACGGTTTGGCCCAGGCTGACCTGCCCGTCCCCGGCGATGACAACCTGCCCGCCCTTCTTGACGCCAATAATAGTGGTGCCGTGCCATCCGGGAAAATCGCTGTCTGCCATGAATGCCTCCGTTATCCGTGCTGCCATATATGGGCCGGGCACGGGTTCTGCGCAACCGGTTCTAAAACTGCCCAAAAGATATGCAGTAAACGCAAACCGGGGCTGTTGAGTCAGCATTTGTGAGACTCAGCCGCCGGAGTTACATGAGGCTTACAACCGACAACGGGTCGGCTGTTTCTGTTAAAAGGACCAAGCACATGGCAAACGCAATCGCAAAAACCCATGCGCCGCGCGGAGCAGTCACCATCCTGCACGCAGTGGACGCATTCTCTCATGCATTCGAAAACGTTGTCGAATGGTACAAATCATATCAGACACGCAACGAACTGTCGCAACTGAGCGACGAGCAGCTGGAAGACGTCGGGCTGACCCGCGCTGATATCTCCAAGTTCTGATCCAGGATTTGAACACTTGTAAGATGAGCCGCTCGATTGAGCGGCTTTTTCTTTTTCAGCTTTCGACGAATTTACCTGCGAGATCAGGCAGATAAGCCTCAACTGCAGCAGTGGCTACGACATGCCGGGTACCCGCCTCGGCATCCTCGACATCCAGTCCCCCTTTGACCGCCCGAACCGAGGCGCGGCCCCGCGGCAGATCCGAGGCGACAAGATCACAATCAACCTTCTCAGGCTGCTGAACGCCAATCGTGACCTCAACGCGCATCTCCTCATGACTGATGCCCAGTTTGGAAAACAGCGTGATGGACGAGTGGTGCAGCGCGTCCTGAACAGCGCGGCGCGCGGCCTTGGTATAGTCCTGACCATACAGATCGTTGCCGGTCCCCATCTCCAGAATGATGCGTTTTTCCGTCATCGGGCGGGCTCCATATCAAATGAGACAACGATCGCGGCGTTGGCGATCACCGTGCGACCTTCAGAATGGGGTTTGTCGATATCCAAGCCACCATGTGTGACCGTGATGTTGGGCTGGCCGTAGGGGAAAATGGCCTTCAACGCCTGCGAATCCACCCGGTCCGGTTGCTGTACTCCGATTTCCGCGTCGATGATCATGGCCTCTTTCGGGAATCCGAACAATTCCGCCATATTGATCGAGTTATGCCAAAGCGCATCCTTGAGCGCGCGCAGCGCTGCTTCGGTATAGTCTTCGCGCCGAAGCGACGTACCCATACCGAATTCCACCAATACCCGAGTTTTGGGCATGTCGCCTCCTTATTCCTGATGACCCGACAATCTGCACGAGTTCTTGCGAATTGAAAGAACCAGTACAGTGAACTGCATCCGGCCAAACCACGAAACCCGAATGTTTGGTTTGTATCGCAGCTATCGACTAGAATTCTGTCTGTTTAAGCACACGATCTATGAAAGGTTTGATTCCATGACGTATTTTCGGCTCGTGTCATCATTATTGTTGCTTGGACTTCTGGCGCCAAGCGTATCCGCTGAAGTCATAGAAAACAAAGCGAAATTTATGAATCTGATCGTTGATAAGAAGCTGGTTCAGGGCGAAACCTGGGTGACTATTCACAAGGACGGCACGGTTGAGGGCAAAGGCCCGAAAGGTGGCAGTATCAGCGGCACGTGGGAGTGGAAAGACAGGTATTACTGTCGGAGAATCGTGATCGTCGGTGAAGTGATGCCCCACGACTGTCAGGTGGTTTCAATCGCAGACGACACCGTTACATTTACCCACAAGGACGGCGTGGGAGTATCGGTGAGGTGGACCATCAAGTGAGTCTAAACTCTTGTCACGCATTGGCTTTCACAAAAAAGGCGCCCAATGCGGGGCGCCTTTTTTTTCGTTCGCACACTAGCGAAGGTCAGATCGACTCGTCGATCCAGCTTTGCAGGGCCGCCTTCGGGGCCGCGCCAGCGCGGTTCGAAACCACCTGACCGTCTTTGAAAATGAACAGCGCCGGAATGCCGCGCACGCCCATGGCCGCGGCTGAGTTTGGGTTGCTGTCGACATCGACCTTGGCAATCTTCACCTTGCCACCATATTCGCTGGCCAGCTCTTCCAGGGCGGGGCCGATCTGCTTACAGGGGCCGCACCACTCGGCCCAGAAATCCACCACGACGGGGATATCGGAATTCTTGACTTCGGCGTCAAAGGTGTCGTCGGTAACGGCTACGGTCGACATGTCTGTCTCCTGACTGGGAATGCTTGGGCTCAGAACCTAGGTGCGGCACCGGGCAAGGTCAAGATATAGGGTTCGGTGTCAGGGCGTCCGTCACCATATCGTGTGGCAACCACATCAGGTGCGCGGTTCGCGTCCACAAGATAGCGGTGCGGATACTGTGATTGGGATAGATTTGCGACAGGGCATGGGCGTAGGCCGCCATCTGGCGCAACAGCCCTTCGGGGCAGGATTCTGGCCCGGTCGGAACAGTCGCATTGGATTTGAAATCAATTACATGCACCTCTTTATCCGTGATAATCAGCCGGTCGATGACCCCATGCATTCGTGTGCCGTTCAGATCGGCAGAGACCGAAACCTCGGTCAGCGCATCCGAGCCAAAGACCGGTTTCAGATATTCGGCCGTCAGCACCGATGTGGCCTCAGTCAGCAGATCTTGCCGCTCAACATCTTGCATATCGGCCAGAAGCCGTGCGCAAAGCTGCGGCCATTGATCCTGTGCGGCAGCAGGAAGATGTTCGAGCAACAGGTGCAGCTGCGATCCGCGTCGTTTCGCCGCCTCTTCATCCTGCCCCGCATCTCCGGGCAAGGCCTTCGCACCCCCTAGATCAGAGGGGCTGAGCGTTTCGGCTGGCGCGGGTAGATTTGGCGCGGGGTGGTCAAAAAATACAGGCAAATGCTGTTCGTTGTGCGGGATGCTGCCCTGTTCAACGGCAGGCAAAGCCTCCCAATCTCCATGCGCCAGTCGAAGGGTCTGGGTGCCGGGAACATGAGTAGCCCCTGCCCGCGCCATCGCGGCCTCAACCATCTGATACCAACTGTTGCCATCCTTGCCTACATCCCCGGCGGCCGCCACTATTAGCCACTTTTCTGCCCGTGTTAGAGCCACATATAGAAGCCTCAGCCGCTCATTCTCCTCGCGCGTTCTGGCTTCTTGGCGCGCAGCTGCGATCAATGCAGGTGAGGCATCAGAAGGCACTTTCCAAAACGGAGTATCGCCCGCCATCATGATCTCGGCATCTCGTGGTGGCTGTCGTTTACCAGTGTCCGGCAGGATTACGATCGGTGATTCCAATCCTTTTGAGCCATGAACGGTCATCACCCTGATCATATTGCCGACACCGCTCATCTGGCGCTTGATCTCCAGATCGTCGGTTTGCATCCAGACCAGAAAACCGGTGAGGCTTGGGATATCTGTCCGTTCATAGGCCAGCGCCTGCGACAGTAACGCGTTGATACCATCCTCAGCCTCGGCCCCAAGCCGGCCCAGCAGTTTGCGTCGCCCGTCATGGCGCGTCAGGATACGTTCGATCAGATCATAAGGACGCAGAAAGTCGGTTTGACCGCGTAGGTCGTTCAGAATCGCAAGCGTTACCGGGAACTCCTCGGCACGATTGCGCAACGCTGCCCATAGATAAGTTTCCTCCCTGCGATGAGCCAGATCGAACAACTGTTGTTCCGTCCAGCCAAACAGTGGGGATTTCAGGACTGTCGCCAGTGATAGGCTGTCTTCGGGTGTGGCCAGAAAGCTCAGCAAAGCAGCCAGATCCTTGACCGCCAGTTCCGCGCCCACCTTCAGGCGATCCGCCCCCGCGATGGGCAGGCCCTCGCTTTTGCAGGCGCGAATGATCTCGGCAAACAGGTCCGAGCGGCGTTGGACAAGGATCAGAAAGTCGCGGGGCTGCACTTTGCGCCGGACAAATGTCCCCGACGCATCGCCATCATCGGGAATGGTGGCGCCATCCCTGATCATATCCTTGATCGACCGGGCAACCTGTTCTGCCAGAATGACGGTGTGATGCCGTGCGCCGGGTCGATCAACGGGATCGGTCCAATCGCTGTCATCCTCGTCTTCAACCTTCTCGATCACCGGCCATAGGTCGACGCGCCCAGGAAGATCGGCCTTGAATGCCCGGTGTAAGGCATCCTTGTGGAACCCGGCTTCTACATGGTTTTCGAACAGTATATCGACCAGCCCAAGGATCGCGCTGGACGAGCGGAACGAATATTCCAGCGTTGAATCCCACAGTTTAGAGCCTGATTCTCGAAGTTTCCGCCCAAATTCGGCCTGCATCTGGTCAAAGGCTTGCGGGTCGGCGCCCTGGAAGGAATAGATCGACTGTTTCTTGTCACCAACCACAAAGATCGTGCGCTCAACTCCGGATCGGGCCCCTTCCCCGCTGGTAAATTCCTGAGCCAATTTTTCGATCACGTCCCATTGATCCGGGCTGGTGTCCTGCGCCTCGTCCACCAGAATGTGATCGATGCCACCGTCGAGCCGGTACAGCACCCATTCTGCGACCGCTGGGTCGTTCAGCACCTGACGTGCGCGCAGGATCAGGTCATCAAAATCCAGCCAACCCCTCACCTGCTTGCACCGCTCGTATTCCGGAAGGAAGGCCGCGGCAAAGCGATGTAATACATGGGTTTTCTGGGCCGCAACCAGCGACAGTCGTTGTTCCCGCGCGGCTTCGACCCGCAGCATCAGGGCCTCGAGCTGGGGCATCCGATCTGCCAGCACCCCTTCACGCAGCGCCTTGGTTGGAAAGCTGTTGAGTTTTGCGGCAAAGGGCTCTTTCGCGCCCTTACCCGTCAATAGAACGTTTTCAAGTATCGTCAGTTTGCTCAGCCGGGCGTCGGTAAAACCGACAAGCTTGTCGGCGGCCTTGGCATTGTTCCCTCCGCTTTCCGAAAGCGCGGGCAAAATGGACTGGATCAGTTCGACCTCACCGCCCAGAAACACGTTACGCAGCAGGACCTGTTCATCAAAACCTTCGGGCAGATCAAACCGTTGCAGAATGTCCGGCCATTGCAGCACATGTTCAAACTGATTTCGTTTCTGCGCAACAGCGGCAGTCAGTTTGTCAAAACCGGTATCGGTGACAAAGCGGGCAACGTCTTCGATCAATTCGGCCTGAGGGCCGTCGGCAAAACTTTCAATGATCTCTTCGCGCAGCAACGCCGCAGCCCGGTCTTCCATTTCGGAGAACTGAGGGCTGACCCCCGCCTCAAGCGGGAACCGTCGCAGCAGCGAAGCACAGAAGGAGTGGATCGTTTGGATTTTCAGGCCACCGGGTGTCTCGATGGCGCGGGCAAACAGTGTCCGTGCTTGCGCCAACCGGTCGGGATCGATCAGGCCTGGTACGCCAAGTTCGACCAACTCAGCCTGAAGGTCGCCGTCGCCCAACATTGCCCATTTGCCAAGACGTTTGAACAACCGGTTCTGCATCTCGCTGGCCGCGGCCTTGGTATAGGTCAGGCACAGGATATGCTGCGGCTGTACGCCATCCAGCAACAGCCGCGCCACCCGGTCGGTCAGCACCCGGGTCTTGCCCGAGCCCGCATTGGCCGCCAGCCAGGTTGAGGCGTCCGGGCGCGCGGCCTGAACCTGCCGTTCGGTGGCATCATTGCGGGGGGTCATGTCAGGTCCTCCGGTTCGGTTTCCGCTGAACGATCCCACTCGCCGAACCGGGCGAGGTGATCATAGTCCCCTATATCTGTGTCCTTGTGCAGCATCCTGCGTGAAGAGAACCCCTGATCAGGCTCTAAATAGGCTGATATGAGCTCTTTCAGTTCGGTCAGCACCTTGTCGGTCGGCTCTTTCTGCAGCGGTGCGGGCACTTCTTTATAGGTGCCGCCCATGCCAATGAAGATCGCCTGTGCAACGGGAAGCGGATCGAATCCTTCGATACCGCCCTGCTCGGCCATTGCAGCTTCGATCAGCAGTTGTTTGTCGAATTTGGCTTGCTGACTTTCCGTCGGCGGAGTGCCCGTCTTGTAGTCGATGATACGCAAGGCCCCCTGCCCGCTTCGATCGATTCGGTCGGCACGTCCGGCAATGGTGAAGTCCAGCGGCGTCAACGCCAGGCGCATCCCAACCTCAAAAGCCACAGGCCCGCCATCGGTGCGGCGCTGAATCTCGGCGGATAGAAAGCTATCGGTAATCCGCTCTAGCCGCGCCAGCCACAGCTTTCGGGCAGTTGGCCACGCAACGTGGTCGTCCAGCAGAGCTTTGGCGCGTTTCAGGAAATTTTCTCGGGTCAATAAAGCCGGATCCAGAACGCTGTCGCGCACGAATTGTTCCATCACCTCGTGGATGACGATACCGCGTAGCAGGGCATCTGGCGCCTGAACCAGCGGGTCCAGTTGTCTCAATCGCAGGACATGTCGGGCATATATGGCGTATGGATCGCGGATCAGGCGTATGATTTCGGTCACCGATAGCCGCCGTGGCCGCGCCGCGACGGGTGGTCGTGGCGACGGGCGGTGCGCGGGTGCGATTCGGGGTGCATGTTCCAGCATCTCTGCCCAATCCAACCACCGTTGGCCCCGCGCTTGCATTGCTTCTAACGCGCTAGTTCCACCCTGTTCAGGCAGGCCTAGCAACAGGTTGGTCATGCGGTTCAGCCAACGGGATGGTACGGTTTCCGCATCATCCGAGCGGGTAGCGCGGGTCAAAACCACCTCTGCCGCACCTGCCGCCTGCTGGAAGTCATGCGCGGACAGGCCGATCCTGCGTTCGGGCAGTAAAAGACCGGCCTCATTGCGCATCTGACGGTTCAGCCAGGGGTCGGGCGCCGCAGCCTCGGGCCAGCTGCCTTCGTTCAAGCCACCCAGAATTAGCAGATCCGCACCCTGAACGCGCGCTTCCAGGGTGCCCCAGATCATCAGATGCGGGTGAGGTGCATCACGGTCGCGGACTTCTTCACCTGCCAACAACGCGCCCAGAAGTTCGGCAAAGTCATGGGCGGTCATCGCGCCGCCATGCTGTGCTTCGGCTTCCAAAGTGGAGATCACCGCAAGCGCCTTCTGGCCCGCGTTCTTGTCCCACAATGTGCCAGATTCACCGGTTGCACCTGCCGAGATCATCTCGGCCAGCGTGCGAAGCCGGGCGACCCAGTCCGACAGTGGCTTTTCGGCGGGGTCGTATTGATGGCAAAAAGTCTCGGTAACCCAGCGGACCCAGTCCTCGGGCGCTTCAGAACGAATGGCGAAAGCGGTCAGGCTGGCGCTGTCGGGAAAGGGCGGGCCATAGCGACGCAGGTCAAGCTCAAGATCGCGGGTATGCAGCAGGTGGCTGCCCCGGTCGCCCCCGTCATGGCACAGTGGGTGTTTGAGCAGCGTCAGCAGAGCCTCGCCATCCAGGCGGTGCGCGAATAGCCAGGCGACATGGCGCAGGAACCGCCCGGGCGGAGACAGCTGCAGTGGCAGGCCCGCGCTGTCATCGGGCAGGATATTCCACCGGTCCAGTGCGGCGCTGACCTGCCGGGTTAGCATCCGGTCGGGGGTGATTAGCGCGGCGGTCTGGCCGGTCTCGGCCGCCTGCCGTAGGCGCAGCGCAATGGCCAAGGCCTCGGCCCGGGGCGAGGGTGCCTCGATCAGCGTCACATCCTTGGTCGCACCGTTCAGGTCGGGCAGGAGCGGGCCTTCAGTCATCCATGCGTCGGTGACCGGGGCAGGGCGCAATGCAAGCGAAATCAGCTTGTTACGGGCAGGTGAAGGGGCCTGATCCGTGGTCCATGGCCGGATTTGATCCGGGCCAAGCCCTAGCCCAAGCATCAGCTTGCGGAACCGGTATTGAGGATGATCCTCGGATGTCAGCGGGTTATCCAGATTGTGCCAAACATGTTCAGGCTGGTCGAAATCATAGCCGGGTAACACCAGCGCCCCCTGAGGCAGACGCGCGACCGCCTGCATCAGCATCAGGGTGGTCCCGCGAGACCCGGTAGAGCCTGCCAGAATGACAGGATGTTCGGGCGGCGATGCCTCCCAGCGCGCGATCAGGTTCTCGACCACGCGCCGCTGTCGGGCCTGCGCATCCAGCGCCTCCGAACCGGATTCCATGAACTGATCAGCGATGCCTATAAAGGCCTGTGCCCGCGCCCAATGGCCGGACATGTCGCTGACATCCAGTTGCCTGATCGCATCGGGAGAGACACCTTCGCCCTGCATCTCGTCGATAAGCCCGGCCAGGCTGTCAGATAGATCGAACAGCGAGGACCGGGCCGCCAGATCGGGTTGCTGGTCTAGCAGTTTTGCGATCAGCTGCGTCAGCTCCAGCCTGCGACGCAGAGACGGGATTGCGGGTGGGATCTGCGCCAGATCGGCGCTTTCGCCAAGATCGGTGACCAAAGAGAGGCGTGGCAAAAGGCAAGCGGGACCCTGATCAAACAGATCGCGCACCCGGCGCGCCATCCGGCGGGTGTTGATCACCAGTTGCACCCGGGCCAGCGCGTCGGGCGGCTGCCCCACAAACCGCTCATGTAGCCCGTCAACCAACACCTTGGGAAAATCCGCGCCCGGAGGAACGGCGAAGACCCGGGGCAGGGCGCTGGGCTCAAACATCGGCAATCAGCCCCTCGGCCAGATCAATACCCTCGGGACGCCCCACATCGCACCAGCGACCGGGGTAAGACAGTGCGAACAGGCGCTTTTGCTGCAGCATTCGATCCCACAATACGTTCAATGAAAACACGTCCTCAGCGATGTCATGTAGCCCTTCGGTTTTCAGAATTTGTACCCCGCCGTAAACAAGACCTGCACCGCGGACGATCCGCCCTGTGCTGTCCTGAGTGAAGTCACCAGGGCCTGTGTGGCCAAGGGTTTGCCCAACTGGAACGCACATCAGCAGCGCATCCATTTTATCCGGATTCCACTGATCCTTCAGTAAATTCAGCGGGTTGGGCCCAGCCCAGATCGCGTCGCTGTTCAAGGTGAATACGGGATCGGATCCAAGCAGAGGTAGCGCTGCGCGCAGCCCACCACCAGTATCCAAAATGCGCGGTTCTTCCCGCGATATCATAACGTCGCAGCCCGCCAGATGATCAGCCAACTGATCAGCGTGGTAGTGCAGGTTGGCAACAACCCGCAACGGCCTGAGCGCATCGACTAGATCCAGTGCGTGATCAATCAGGGGCCGCCCGGCCACCTCGATCAGCGGTTTGGGCCGGTCTTTGGCCAGGGCACCCATGCGAGTACCAAAGCCCGCGGCAAACAGCATTGCAGCTTGGGGGGTGCCGGTCATTGCGCCCTCAGCTTTGCCAGGTTCTCGGGGTTTGGGGCGGGCAGGGCGCTGCGCAACAGGTCTGCCACCGGCACCAACGCGGGATGTTCGAGATCGCGCATCAAATGTGCCCACGCAGCCGGGATCAGGTCGACGTAGTGTGGCTTTCCATAATCGGTCGCCAACCGGGCAAAACCGCCCAGAATGCGCAGGTTACGCTGTGCGCCCAGAACAGCATATGCGGTGCGGAAATCATGCCCATCGACGCCGGTTGCGGTGATATAGCGGTCGATCATCCTCATCTCGATCCCGGCGGGCACAGTCCGACGCACATCCTGTAGCAGTGACATCAAATCATAGGCGGGATGCCCCAGCATCGCGCTTTGGAAATCCAGCAGACCGACACGCGCCAGACCTTCGCGCTCGGGCAGCCAGATCAGGTTTTCTGCGTGGTAATCGCGTTGCACAACAACCCGCGTTCCGCCGGTTTCTCGGTGCAGGATATCCGCAAAGCGCAGCTCGAACCGGGCGCGGGCCTCGTCGTCGTGCGATCCAAGAATGCCTTGTGCATATTTCGTGAACGACAGCGCCGCCAATTCGGTCATCATAGCGGGGTCGTAACTGTCGAGCGAAAGCGTCGGCGCCGCGTGAAGATGGACAAGTACATCGGTTGCGGCGTCATACAGCGTGCGCTCAAGCGTCGGATCGTCCCGCAAGACGCGTGCGAACAGATCGTCGCCCAAATCTTCGAGCAACAGAAACCCGTATTCGCAGTCCTCGGCGTAGATTTCCGGCGCACTCAACCCAATGGAACGCAGGTATTTCGACATACGCACGAAGGGTTCAACAGCTTCGCCCTTGTCGGGCGGAGCATCCATCAAAACGGCGGTCCGGCCGGTGGCAGGGTCGGTCAGACGCTCGTACCGGCGGTTCGAGGCATCACCTGCCAAAGGCGTATGCCGTGCGCCGTTCCATGGTGTCTGCGCGATCAAGGCTTCCGCCAGAATGGCCCGGTTCGTCATTGGATCCCCTCCAGCTTGGCGTTCCATTTCGGGTCTGTCCACGACATCTTAAGTTGTCGCGTATCTTGTTCGTTGGCGTCTGTGGTGAACCGGATCAGTAAGGCCGGCTCTGGCGTCAGAGGACCCAGCTTTTCAGGCCACTCGATCAGGCAAATGCAGGCGTCGAAGGCGTCGACCAGCCCTAGCTCTTCGATCTCTTCCACGGCAGAAAGACGATAGAGGTCTGAATGCCAGACCTCTCCAAGCTGCGTCTCGTAAACCTGAACCAGAGTAAAGGTCGGCGAAGGCACATCTTCGGGAGCGGACAGAAGAGATTGAATCAATGCGCGTGCGAAATGGGTTTTGCCGCTGCCGATGGTACCTTCAAGCAGGATAGTATCGCCAGACTGCAATGCGCCTCCCAGTTTGGTGGCAACTTCAGCAGTGTCGAATGGGGATTTCGAGGTCAGAGTCAGCGGTGCGTTCATGGCGTCACAATGAACCTGCGCCGGGTCGGCTGCAACCGGTTCACGCGCTGATTTTTTGTATTTCCGTGATGTTCCTGACCGGGTTGTCCGAGGCGAAACGGACAATTGTTGCCCCGTTTTGCATGGGGCTGACCGTGCAGTTCAAAGAGCCGCCGGATTTTAGGATCAGTTCAGCCGACCATTCGGCCCGATTCTCGCGCGCGGTGACGAATTCGCGGATCTCGCCAAGGATCGGCGTGGCGGTGCAGTGCTCCTGCCATTGGCGTGTGATTTCCAGCACCGTTGCTGGTTCGAATCCTACTTCGCCGCTGTCGCCCCACAACACCTGATAGGCGTAATTTGTGATCGCCAGCGAACCGTCATCCGAAAACACCGCGATGGCATCAGCCAGCTTGTCCAGAATGGATTGCATAAGGTCCGTTTCAGCGCGGAACCGTCGGGTCAGTGTGATTTCGGCGGTGATATCTTCGAACAGGAAAGCCACGGCCCCATCGGGATGCGGGCGACCACTGACGGAATAGACCGATCCTGATGGCAGCGACCAGGTTTCCTGATAGTTCCCGTCCTGTGCCGCCTCCAGAAGGTCGTTCATCTGGCGCCGCCAACTGCGATAGTTCTTAGGCTCGGGCATCATATGCTGGTCGCGAAGCCGGTCAAAAAAGCTGGACAGGCTTGGGCGCAGGCTCAGGAAGTCGGGTGGCAGGGTGGTCAGATCGATCAGCGCTGGATTGAACAGGGCCAGTTGCCGGTTGCGGTCAAAGATCGCCAGACCAATGGAGAGCTGCGCGAAGGTTTTGGTCATGGTCTGCACAAACTTGCGCTGTGCTGTCTCGGCTTCGACAATCGCGTTGATATCGACCGCGTAACACAACTGATCCTGTTCGTGTGCGACCTGGGTCAGGTCAAACCAGAGCTTGGCATCGCTGTCCCGGACCGGAATCGAGACGCGTGTTTTTCGGCTCAGCTGCGCCTCGTCCTTGTGAGAAGGAAACAGAGGGTCCGTCAGATCAGCATCCGGTCCCGCGATCTTGCGAACCAACCGTACATAGGCCGCATTGCACCAGCCCACCTTATCACGGTGATCTATCAGCCAAACAGGGTAGGGCGCCTGCTCCATCGCCAAACGAATTGGATCGCGCTGGTCACGGCGTGGCGCAGGGATGGTCCCCGTCAGATCACGTAATTGAACCCGAATGATACCGTCGATCCACTCGCACAGAACCTCGCGCTCGACTGTGCAGTCGATGGCTGAAACGGCGATGTTGCCCCCGGACCGGACAATCTCGGGCGTTTCGGGGAAAGCGGGAAAATCACGTTGCAGCAAACGCCGCAGATCAGCCCAGTTGCTGACGGATTCGTAACCTGCCAGCGCAATATCGGAGTGGCTGATCAACCGGTCGCCATCGAACAGGAAGACAACATCGAACAGCGCTCCGGGCGCTGACAGCCCGAAATCTCTTGTTTTGGCCTGATGGCGTGGCAAGAGCCACAATATCGCAAAGCTGGCCGAAACCACACTGATTGCGGCCAGAACGATCCATTCGGCCATTGCTCCAACCCCCGGGTAAAACGTTTGAATCTATATGAACAACAATGGTTAACGGGGTCTTAACTCAGATCTGGAACGGTTGGTTGGCGCCCGAGGGAACCGGAGTGTCCCCGGTTTGCGCGTCGATCAGCTTGCGCGGCCAAACGACATTGACGATCGCCCCCCTGCGGTCCGGTTGGTCAGTCAGGGTCTGATAAGGGTCCGCGCCATTGGCGAAGCTCAGTTCGGCACCGCTGCGTTCCAGCAGGGTTTTGGCGATGAACAGACCTAGCCCCATGCCTTCGTATTCCGGCCGACTACTGCGATCGGCGCGGCGGCGGCGCATGAACGGGTCACCAATCCGACCTATGATGTGGGAGGGATAGCCGCGACCATCATCCATGATCGAAACGCTGATCCGGTCAGAGGTCCATTCAGCTTCGACCCAGACCGTCGACTGGGCAAAATCCACTGCGTTCTGGATCAGGTTGCGCAGCCCGTGAATGATCTCGGGCTTGCGCAGGATTGAGGGCTGCTGCACATCGCCATCCGCAACTGGTCCTTCGTCGAAATGCACCACTTTACCACGATTGATATGTGGCTCTGCCGCTTCATGGATCACGGTGGACAGAGGCGCCTGACGCAGGTGCAAATCATCTTTCCCAGCTCGGCCCATATCGCGCAGGATGTCGCGGCAGCGGTCAGCCTGTTCGCGGATCAAGGCTGCGTCCTCCATCAGCTCAGGCCGGTCGTCCAGCTCTTCGATCAGTTCTGAACTGGCCAGCTTGATCGTTGCCAGCGGCGTACCCAACTCATGCGCGGCTGCGGCCACCACACCACCAAGATCAGTCAGCTTTTGCTCGCGCGCCAGCGCCATATGGGTGGCCGAGAGCGCTTCAGACATCGATTGAACTTCGGAACTGATGCGGTGCGAATAGGCGCCGATGAAAACGATGGCGATGATAATCGCCGCCCAGTTTCCGAACAGCAAAATATCGGGGATATCCAGCACCAACCCCAGATTGGTTCTCAGCGGGAGGTGGAATTGCGCCAGCAACGTGGTCAGGATCACCGCAACGCTGCCGATGATCAGGGTCGAGCGGGTGCTCATTACATTTGCAGAAATCGTCACCGGGCCCAGCAACAGCAGCGCAAACGGGTTGTTTAGCCCCCCCGTCAGATACAACAGGATCGACAGCTGCAGCAGATCGAACAGCACCATCAGGAAGTTCTCGAATTCCGACAAGCGCTTGTTTTCGGGAAACAACAGAATCGCCGTGAGGTTACCCATCACCGAAATGCCGATGACGAAATAACACAATGCCAGCTCAAGCTGAACGTCGTAATATTTCTGTGCAACCGTGATGGCCGTAAATTGGCCGATAATGGCGACCCATCGCAGCAGGATCAGCGTGCGCAGCCTGATCCAGGTACTGCGCTCCTGCCCACGCCAAAGACTGGTGTTGGAATTCGTCATCTGTCGATTATGTCCTATTGCGTCGGTCCGACATGTTGATAGGTGTCCCGGCAGAATCGATCAACATCCCCTTTCGTATCAGGATACGCGCCATGGTTCGTCTTTATGCTATTCTCGCAACTGTTGTTCTTGCAATTGGTCTTGGCGCCATGTGGCTGTTGACGCGGGGCGGCGCGGACGACAAATACGCGCAGTGCCGCTCGTCTCAGATCGCGGGCGGGAGCGCGGCGATCGGCGGGCCGTTCGAACTGCTTAACGCCAAGGGTGAGACGGTAACCGACAAGGATGTGATCACCGAGCCCACGCTTGTCTACTTCGGTTATACCTTCTGCCCGGATGTTTGCCCCTTTGACATGTCGCGCAATGTCGACACGATCGATTTGCTGGCAGAGCGCGGTCAGTCGGTGACGCCGTTGTTCATTTCGATAGACCCGGATCGCGATACCCCCGAGGTTGTGGGCGATTTCGCATTCAACCTGCATGAACGCGTGATTGGCCTGACCGGATCGCCTGAGCAGATCAAGGCAGCCAGCAAGGCGTACAAGACCTATTACAAGGCCCAAGACAAAAGCGATGAGTATTATTTGGTCGACCACTCGACCTTTACCTATCTGATGACGCCCGAGGACGGGTTTCTGGAATTTTTCAAACGCGATGAAACGGCCGAGCAGATGGCGGACAAGATTGGCTGCTTCCTTGATCAGGCCTGATCCTCAACAGTCGGTTTGACCTTTGGAATGGCGCTGCTATTACTCATGTTTAAGCCAAGAGGCATGAAATAGCGGAAAGACCCACATATGGCAGACAGTTCCCAGCTTGAAATCGGCCCCGACAAATCGCTGCTGCTGGTAGATGATGACGAGCCGTTTCTGAGACGTCTGGCCAAGGCCATGGAAAAACGCGGATTCGAGGTTGAAACCGCGGGTTCCGTCGCCGCAGGCCGCGCCATTTCCACAGCCCGCCCACCTGCCTATGCCGTGGTTGATCTGCGACTTGAAGATGGCAATGGGCTGGACGTGGTTGAAGTGCTGCGCGAAAAACGCCCCGACAGCCGGGTCGTTGTTCTGACCGGATACGGTGCTATCGCCACTGCCGTTGCTGCGGTCAAGATCGGGGCCACGGACTACCTGTCCAAACCTGCCGACGCCACCGACATCACCAATGCTCTGCTAGCCAAGGGCGATGAACTGCCCCCGCCGCCTGAGAATCCCATGAGCGCCGACCGCGTCCGCTGGGAACATATCCAGCGCGTCTATGAGCTGTGCGACCGGAACGTCTCGGAAACCGCGCGCCGGTTGAACATGCACCGCCGGACGTTGCAGCGGATTCTGGCGAAGCGTAGTCCAAGGTAGACCAGTAAACTTAATAGTGTGTTTTCCCGGGCCGTTCCAAACTACCTTCAGGGCGCGGGTTGAGCCTGAGTTTGGAGCCTCAGCGCGTAATTCTTAAGGCAGGCAGAGTGCGCGCACTCTACTTTAGGCAATAACAGCAACTCATCAACCTTTGCCTGCAGCTTGCCGCCCATCGCCAGCATTCGATCATCCACGACGCTGTTCTGGTTGTACTTGTTCCAATACCTTTCACGAAACCGGCTGGACCGGTTGGGTGCATCTGTCGCTTTCGTGCCTTGCCCGCGCTGCCGCTTGAGCGCGAAACTGTCTCGCGTTTTCACCGGGTAGTGAATGACAGCAGCCCAATCGTGTGTAGACAGATGCTCGGGCGCGGCACCCAGCGCATGTCTTCGTCGCAATCCCGAACGATACATGTGTTCGTGCATCGGCAGGCCCGCAGCATTTACAAATTGCGATCCATCGTTTCGAAAGTCCGGTCGCAAGTAGGGCCGGTGCAGGCCAAACCCCCGTATTTTATCAGACTTTCGAAAAAGCGTTTTGAAGTAGCGATGCAAATTATGATCTGTATCGGCACGCTTTAGGAATCGTTGCGTGACCAGCCCCGGTTCCCACTTGTAGTTGCCCCCATTTCCAAAGATCAACCAATTCACCGCGACGCCTTCGGCGAAACCGGAACAGCGTTCGACGAGACCTGCGACCTGATTTTCATCGTTTGCACAGAAAAGAAACTCATCGCTATCAAGCCACATCAGCCAATCGGCATCGTTAAGCGAAGGATGCGCATAGGCCGTTTCCGCCGCTGTATGCTGTGGTACTTGCCCGGGTTTCAGATCTTGCAGAACATGGGAAATAACCCCGTTTTTATCCAGCGCATCAAGCAGCTCGGCGGTGCCGTCTGTCGAGTCATTGCTGTAAATCAGAATAGGATCAAATCCGACCAGCAGATGATACGCGACCCACTCAAGAATAAACGGCCCTTCATCCTTGGCGCAGGAGAATAGCCCGACCTTCATATCGGCTTGGCTTGAGTGGGTTTGATCATGATCGCGATTCTTCCTTGCACGGCCTATCTTCTGAAGATGATATTACGTTGAGTTTGAAAGGCATTTTCATAGCCACGATCAGAAAGTGAGGCAAACAGGCGTTCGGCGCTATCACCAAGATTCACGGTTTCCAGCTGTAGGTATTGGGGAAGCGCTGCATCTTCTGCGCTTTCAAGAAAAGGCATAAGAATGTTCGGCTCGTGCCCTTCAACATCAAGCTTGGCAAAATCGGCATCATGCAGATGTGTAAGCTCAAGCAGTGTTCGGGTCCGCACCTCAATCGTATCGTATTTTGACAGCTCCAGATACGCTGGGTCGATTGCCAAACGCGCCTGACCAAGATTGGTGGCCGTGTCGCCCCGCTTTTCTATAATAAGCGTCGCCTCACCAGTTTCGCCCGCGATCGCGAAAGTGTTCAGCTCCACGTTGCCAAATCCGTTCAGAGAGCAATTATTGCTGAGGCGTTCGGCTAGTGTCGGATTAGGCTCAAACGCATGAATCCGGGAGTCCGGGCTAAGAATTGACGACAAGAAAAGTGAATACAGACCAAAATTTGCCCCGATATCCAAAACCTTGAGAGTCTTCCCCGCAAAGCTTTCTTTCAGCCAATTCAGCTCAAGCTCTTCCGGAGACCGGCCCTTCTGCCAAAGAGAGAATTCGCTGAAATTGTCATAAGGGTGCAGGTGGATTCGAATGCCCCGGTAGGCGATCAACTGTGGCAGCAGTGACTTTCGGATCAGATTGCGCACCCGCCCTCGGCCTGTCAGATTGTACGCTTCACGTAAACACGCGTTGGCATATTCCATCTGCGCGTTCGTGACCGGTATCTGGCTGTCTGCGTCGCTCATCTGAACCTGCGTCCGATTATGGTCTTGTTTTAGCGGAAAATTAGCATAGGCCGAGCTCCTGATCTATTGGCGACCTAAATGCTGCCCAACAATTCCTGATGCCGCGCGGTATAGGCCTGCCGCACCTCAATCGGGGGACGCAGTTTGATCTGCAACCCCTCTAATATTGCCTTGTCCGGACGACCAAAGAACTTTGATGCTTCGGTATCAGAAAAACCCGCGATCTGCGTCGCCTCCATCCAGGCGCTGATCTTGTCCGCCTTCTTGATCTGGCGTTTCACTGTTTTTGGTACCACGGCGGGCAACCCAAAACGTATATGAATCGCAGCAGCCAGCCGGTCGTCTAAATCACCATAATCCGGGCCAACGGCGGATTTCACCGGAGAGATCATGTCACCAATCACATATTCGGGGGCATCGTGTAACAGTGCCGCCAACCGCCATTTCGTCGGTGCATTTGGTGCGATGCGGCCAAAAAGCTCTTCCACCAGCAGGGAATGCTCGGCCACGGAATAGGCAAAATCCCCGTTGGTCTGACCGTTCCACCGCGCCACAAAGGCCAGCCCGTGCGCGATATCTTCGATCTCGATATCCACGGGTGTCGGGTCCAGCAAATCCAGCCGACGGCCCGACAGCATTCTTTGCCACGCTCTGGGTTGTGTTGCCATTTTACCATGCCTTGTGAACTGGGACACGTTCAATTCGCGTTCTTGTGGTATGATGTATCTGTCTGGATCACATGCTGCCAACAATTTCTTGAGCATTCGTGCTTTGAACCTGCGCGATACGATCCCGACATCAAGGACTGAGGGGGGTGCTGACTCCTCCCAGTTGCGCCCTCTCGAAACGAAACTCGTATCGAAAGGAGCTTGCTATGTTCAAGCGTTTGTTTGCAATAACCCTGACCTTCGGAATGGCCGCAACCGCGCCACCTGCCTTTGCCCAGAACTGCGCAGAGCGCGAGCACGTGATTACCAAACTGCAAGACAATTACTCCGAGGAATTAACCTTTGGCGGTCTTCAGAAATCACGTGGCGGGCAGACGGTCATGGAGGTTTGGACCTCGAAGGAAACGGGAAGTTATACCGTTTTGGTGACCCAGGCGAACGGCATGAGTTGTATTGTCGCCGTTGGCACTGATTTTTTTGAAGCGATCCCCAAAATCAAGGCAGAGGGTACGCCAAGCTGATATTTTGTCACCAGACTTCCTGTTTCCGGCCATCCACATTGCCTCCTGTCCCAAGGAATGCTAGGGGCAGCCCGGACCAAGATTTACCGGAGTGGAGAACCTGATGGCCGGGGACTATATCGTTAAGGACATTTCGCTGGCCGGGTTTGGCCGCAAGGAACTGGATATCGCTGAAACGGAAATGCCGGGGCTGATGTCCCTGCGCGCCGAATATGGCGAAAGCAAGCCGCTGAAAGGCGCGCGGATCGTCGGTTCGCTGCATATGACCATCCAAACCGCCGTTCTGATCGAAACGCTGGTGGCGCTGGGCGCTGATGTGCGCTGGGCGTCGTGCAACATCTTCTCAACGCAGGACCACGCGGCGGCGGCGATTGCCGAGGCTGGTATTCCCGTTTTCGCCATCAAGGGCCAGACGCTGGAAGAGCATTGGGATTACCTGGACAAATCCTTCCTGTTCGACGAAGGCCCCAACATGATCCTGGACGATGGCGGCGACGCGACGCTGTATATCCTGCTGGGTGCCCGCGCCGAAGCGGGTGAGGACATCATCCCCGTTCCTGGTTCGGAAGAGGAAGAGGTGATCAAGAAGCAGATCGCCAAGCGCATGGCCGCGTCTCCGGGCTGGTTCACCAAAATGCGCGACCAGATCCAAGGCGTCTCTGAAGAAACCACCACCGGTGTAAACCGCCTGTATCAGCTGGTGAAAGATGGCCACCTGCCGTTCCCGGCGATCAACGTGAACGACTCGGTCACCAAGTCGAAGTTCGACAACAAATACGGCTGCAAGGAATCGCTGGTAGACGGTATTCGCCGCGCCACCGACACCATGATGGCCGGTAAGGTTGCCGTGGTCTGCGGCTATGGTGACGTGGGCAAAGGATCGGCGGCTTCGCTGCGTGGCGCAGGCGCCCGCGTGAAAGTGACCGAGGTCGACCCGATTTGCGCGCTGCAAGCGGCCATGGACGGGTTCGAAGTCACCCTGCTGGAAGACGAAGTCGCAAACGCGGATATCTTCATCACCACCACCGGCAACAAGGACGTGATCCGCATCGAGCATATGCGCGAGATGAAGGACATGGCGATCGTCGGCAACATCGGCCATTTCGACAACGAAATTCAGGTAGCCAGCCTGAAGAACCACAAATGGACCAACATCAAGGAACAGGTGGACATGATCGAGATGCCCTCGGGCAACCGCATTATCCTGCTGTCCGAAGGTCGCTTGCTGAACCTTGGCAACGCCACCGGTCACCCCTCGTTCGTGATGTCGGCCTCTTTCACCAACCAAGTCCTGGCCCAGATCGAGCTGTTCACCAAAGGCAATGAATACAAGAACGAAGTCTACATCCTGCCCAAGCATCTGGACGAAAAAGTTGCCCGTCTTCATCTGGACCGGATCGGCGTGAAGCTGACCCAGATGGACAGCGATCAGGCGGCCTATATCGGCGTGAAACCCGAAGGCCCCTATAAGCCGGAACACTACCGCTACTAAGTGCGAAAGACGCATGACCAAAGCTTCTGGACGCCGCCGAATCCTGCTTTCGGCGGCGTCTTTTCTTTTTGGCCTCTTAACGCTGTTGACCGTGTTGGGCGGCGGCGTATGGTGGCTGCTTGCCCATCCCAATACGCCTGTACCCCCGCACTGGAACCCGCTGCGTGATCTGAACGTGACGGCCCCGGTCACCCCGGTCACCCCTTACCAGTTGAACCGCGCACTGGCGGATGACGCTTTATGCCGTGCAGCCTTGGCCGAGGCTGGAGCTCGGTTTGATCCGCTGGACGATCTGGTGGAGGACCAGAATTGCGGAATCGAGGGACGCGGCCGGTTGTCCGGTCTGGTGAACGCCCGCGTCACTGCAGTCGAGACCCGGTGTGCCACAACTTTGCGGCTTGTCATGTGGGAACACCATGTTGTGCAACCCGCTGCGCAGCAACTACTGGGGACTTCCGTCAGCAGATTGCGCCAGATCGGCAGCTATAACTGCCGCCGGATGCGCACCGCGCAAGGACAAGACAATGGTTGGAGCAGTCACGCCACTGCGGACGCGATCGACATCGTCGGAATGGATCTCTCGGACGGGCGCAGCTTGAACCTGCTGGCTGACTGGGACGCTGACGGGCCCGAGGCCGATTTTCTGCGCCAGATCTGGCGCGGAGCCTGTGACTGGTTCCGCGTGGTGCTTGGCCCTGATTACAACCGCTTACATGCCGATCACTTCCACCTGCAGGGGCCCGGCTGGGGCTACTGCCGATAGTACCTCAGCGTAGAGGTGGGATAAAATCGCCGCGGCCCTGTGGTGTGAAATCCAGCACATTCCACAAAGGCCAAGCTGCATCCACATGCCGGGGATGCCAGTCGCTGGGTTCAAAGAACAGCTCGGAACTCCAGAAGTGATGAATGCCATCAGGGAGCTGTTGAAAGACATTCAGGATGGGAAGCTGATCGCCCCCTTCGGTCTGGGCCAGATAGTCGCTCTGGTAATTCGTCCCTAGTGCAGAATAGAGCGGCAGCGCACTCCAACCCATCTCATCCTTGAGCGCCGAGAGTTTTTCGGGCGTATTCTGCGCCACTACGGCGACCGAGGCGTTCTGCTTCAGATGATGAACCTGAGAGTTCAGCCCGTCCAGAAACGCCGAACACATAGGGCAGGGGCGTTCCGCGTCGGGTCCGTACATCAGCGAATAGATAATCAGCGTATCCTTGTCGCCAAACAGCGACGACATAGGCGCACCCTCGCCTGCAAGATCTCGGAACGCATAATCGTTAGGGGTTTTGCCTCCGGTTGGAAGAGAACGGCGCAAGGCCGCGACCTCTTCAACCTTTGCTCTCAGGTCCCGCTCGGCGGATAGAAGTGCATTACGAGCTAACCGATATTCGGTGGTTTCATTCGGTAACGTTACGGGCATGGGGACCTCCGGGAATCATAATTAACAAAAATGTTAAATAATAAATCTGAAAAAATCAAATCACCGAGTCCCGCGAAGTTCAGCCTAGGGGGAAACCTTGTGATTTTTCCCTTTTGGGAATTCCGCCGACAAGGCTAGTCTCTCGTGCATCGGTAAAAAGTTCCGTGACAATGGATTAAGGAGATTGGGACATGGGCAAACGCGACGAATTGATCGCCAAATACGCTGAAGATCTAAAAGGCAAATGCGGGATGGACCCCGATATGGACCTGCTGACCAAGGTCACCATCGGTTGCGGTCCGGCGATCTATGACGCGGATGCGTCGACAGTGGCGGCCAGCCAGGAAGGCGAGCTTGAGACGGTCAAGAACAACTTCCTCATCAAAAAGCTGGGCCTGTCGGATGGTCCCGAACTGATGGAAGGGATTAACAAGGCCATGGAGACCTATGGCATGTCCGAGCGTAACAAGTACCGCGCTGTCGTCTATTACATGCTGACCAAGCATTTCGGCAAAGAATCGGTCTATAGCTGATCCAGCCAAGAACCATTACAGCACCCGTCGGTCTTACCGGCGGGTGTTTTGTATTTGATTGAAACTCTAAATACTTGGCGTTTGAAGCGCGGTTCTGAAATCGGCTAAGGTCAGGTCATGACCAGGACGGTCAGAACCAATAGATTTCCGTATGCGTGTGGTGAGCTTGGGAGCACGCGGGGTAGGGAAGGTTCTGAAGTCGTCAGGGCCTTCCCTTTTCATTCAATCCGCCTCTGTCTCGCCCAAAGCGCAGATCAACTGCCATTCTGTATCGCTGACCGGCTGCACTGAAAGGCGTGAATTCTTGACCAGAACCATTTCACCCAAACGCTCATCCGCCTTGATCTGATCCAGTTTGACCGGGATTGTGAAAGACCGGACGGCTTTGATATCCACGCATTCCCAACGCTCATCATCGGTTGTGCTGTCGGGATGGGCCTCGGCACAGACTTCGACAATGCCGACAATCTCCTTGTCCTTTTGCGAGTGGTAGAAAAAACCCCGGTCACCAATCTGCATCTGACGCATGAAATTGCGGGCCTGGTAGTTGCGCACCCCATCCCATTCCTCGCCCGCGTCCCCCTTGCCGACCTGCTGATCCCAGCTCCAGGTCGAGGGTTCGGATTTGAACAGCCAATACGCCATCAGCCGATGACCTTTTTCCACGGGATCAATTCAACCGAGTCGAACAGGTCGGCCAGCGCGTAGGGGTCATTTGCGGCCCAGGCCTCAGCGGCGGCCAGATTCTCGACATCCAGAATGACCAGCGATCCGATCATCGCATCGCCGTCCAGTAACGGCCCGGCCTGCGCCACAACACCGGTTTCTTCAATGTAAGCCAGATGGGCGGTGCGGTTGTCCAGACGGGTCTGTAGGGCACCAGCTTTATCCCGGGCGATCAGGGCGATGAGCATATTATTCCTCCTTGAGTGGGCGACCCAGCAGGGCCTGAATCGCGTCGGTGACACTGTAGGCACCGCTGCTGAGTTTCGCCACCGTTGCGCTGATGGGCATGTCTAACCCTTCGCTCGCTGCGATTTCGGACATGGCCTGCGCAGTGGCGACACCTTCGACGGTTGTCGTGGTGTCAAATGGCTTGTTTAGACCCAAACAAAGGCCAAAACGATAGTTTCGCGACAATTCGGATGAGCAGGTTAGAACCAGATCACCCAGCCCCGATAGCCCCATCAGCGTATCGGGCCGTGCCCCGCGCTGGGCGGCAAAGCGCTGCATCTCGGCAAATCCGCGCGTGATCAACGCAGCGCGGGCGCTATCGCCAAGCCCTGCACCAATGGCCGCGCCGCAACCAATAGCCATCACATTCTTTAGCGCTCCACCTAGCTCTGCCCCGATGGTATCGGCGGTACGATAAAGACGCAGATTGGCAGTTGTCAGCTCTTGCTGAAGCGCTTCACCCAGTTCGGCATCATCACAAGCCAGCGTCAACGCCGTAGGCAAACCGCGCGCGATATCATCGGCAAAGCTGGGGCCAGTCAGCAAGGCCGGAAGTGCGTCCGGAACGGTTTGACGGATGACTGCAACGGGACCCAGCCCCGTGGACAGTTCGATCCCCTTGCAGCAAGCCACCAAAACCTTGCCGCCCAGTTCGCCGGTATATTGCGTCAACGCATCGCGCAGCTTTTGCATTGGAACGGCCAGTAACAACACATCGGATTGCGCCGCTTGTTCTAATTCAGCTGTCACTGAAACACTGGCGGGCAATGTAACGCCAGGCAATCGTCGCGGGTTCTCGCGCCCGTGCTGCATCTGCGCTGCTTGCTCGGCATCTCGTGACCAGAGAGTTACAGGCCCATTGCCCGCCAAAGATATCGCCAGAGCGGTTCCAAATGCGCCAGAACCAAGGACGGTCACGCTCATGCCTTGGCCCCTTTTTTGCCGCTACCCAGCATTGCAGGGCTGGTTTGATCCAAGGGCCAGCGGGGCCGCGCCGTCAGATCCAACCCATCTCGTGCACCGGTGCGGAATCGTTCCATACCCGCATAGGCGATCATTGCGGCATTATCAGTGCACAAAGCCAGCGGAGGGGCAGTAAATCGGGCGCCCATTTCCGCGGAAACAGTCTCTAATCCTGCGCGAATAGCGGAATTTGCTGCGACACCTCCGGCAACGGCAATAACCGGTTCTGACGGTGATGTCTCAAGATACTGGGCAATCGCGCGGCGGGTTTTCTCAGCCAAGGTATCAACAATAGCCTGCTGAAAACCGGCACACAGATCAGCGCGATCTTGTCGGGTCAGCCCCCCTTTTTCGGCTACGACCTTATCCCGCATCCGCATCAGCGCGGTCTTGAGTCCCGAAAAAGACAGGTCACATCCGGGGCGATCCAGAAGGGGCCGGGGAAAGCGGAAACGTTTGGCATCACCCGCGCGCGCCTCAGCCTCGACCGAGGGGCCACCGGGCTGGGGTAAGCCCAACAGACGGGCGGTCTTGTCGAAGGCTTCACCGGGGGCATCGTCGATCGTCCCCCCAAGGCGGGTAAACTGTTCCGGTCCATGAGCGATCAGATATTGGCAGTGACCACCCGAGACCAGCAGCATCAGGTAGGGAAAAGCAATCTCGTCGGTCAGTCTTGGTGTCAGCGCGTGCCCGGCCAAATGGTTCACCCCGATTAGCGGCAACCCGGTTGCTGCGCTTAGGCCCTTTGCGCACATCACGCCGGATATTACGCCGCCAATTAAGCCGGGACCGGCGGTGACAGCGATAGCGTCCAGATCATCTAAGCCAATTTCGGCCTGTGTTAGAGCCTGTTTGATGCAAATATCCAGCTTTTCCGCATGCGCACGCGCTGCGATCTCAGGCACAACGCCACCATAGGCGCTGTGCAACTCAGTCTGGCCATGCACCACGGATGACAGGATCTCGGCCGCTACGCCTGTGCCCTGCCGCACAACGGCGGCTGCGGTATCGTCGCAGCTGCTTTCCAGTCCAAGGACGGTAAGTGTTTGCACCATAGGCCTGATCCGTTGCATCATGATTGCCAAGCGGGGTATCACCCCGCGCGGATGCAAACAATCCCAAGGCCGAAGGCGCCGACCGTTGTATTTGTTGATGACCCGCCCTCGCGCCGCCTCGGACAGGTTCGTTGCGCAACTGCCGGACCACATTCGGTCGCAAGTCGCGGTTATCCATTCACCCTTGTTAAAGATCGAACCGCTGGGTGTCATGGTTGAGTCCGATGATTCTGCTGGACTGATCTTTTCCTCGGCAAATGGCGTGAACGCCGCCGCCCTATTGAATGTGGAACGCAGCCTGCCCGCCTATTGCGTTGGTCCGGTGACCACGCAGGCAGCGCAGGCGGCTGGGTGGGATGCTCAGATGCTGGGTGCGACGGCCGAAGGGCTGGTGGCCAATCTGCTCAAACTCAAGCCAAACAGCCCGCTGCTACATCTGCGCGGAGAACACAGCCGTGGCAACGTCGCCGCGCGTTTGACTGAATCCGGGCTGACCACCCGCGAACAGCCGATTTATCGGCAACAGCTTTTGCCGCTGAGTGATGAGGCTTCCCACGCCGCCGAGGGTGATCAGCCCATCATCGCCCCGCTATTTTCGCCCCGCACAGCGCGACAATTTGCCGATGTCTGGGCCGGATCCGCGCCTCTGTGGCTGGCCGCGATCAGCGAAGCCACAGCGGAACCCCTTAAAACACTGAGTTTCGAGCGGCTGAAGATCGCGGATGAACCGACCCCGGACAAAATGCAGAAAGCCGTGAAAAAACTCGTGAAACACGTGATGCGGGTTGAGGGCGCGCCGGGTGCAGATTAACTTGGGTTAGTCTGTTGTTCATGTGTTTTGGGAATCGATAAGGGGATTAACGCGGTGGCTGATAAGAAGAAACCCGATCAGGAACCGGTCGAAGACCCCAGCGTCGAAGAGGTGGTAGAAGCCGCCGAGACCGAAAGTGATGCAGTCTCGGATGAGAAATCCGTTGACGCGGATAACACTGCGGACGAATTGACTTCCGAAGCCGAAGCCGAAGCCGAAGCCGAAGCCGAAGCCGAAGCCGAAGCCGAAGCCGAAGCCGAAGCCGAAGCCGAAGCCGAAGCCGAAGC
>NZ_JBQFPH010000011.1:0-8769 GCF_056534365.1 Ruegeria sp. D6
TCATAACCTGAAACTCAGAGGTTCAAATCCTACTCCCGCAAACAAAAAACACCGTGCAACATCAGATGTTTACGCACCGCCCTAGGGCGGTGTTTCTATTTGTGCCAATACTTCTAGAAGCACTGTGGAAGCAACGATAGGAAACTTCTTTTCGTAACTAGCCACTTACCCCCCTCAGCTCTTTTTTGCCAACTTCTGTGCTTCGCCCACGGTGACCTTACCGTGATGACCGATGGAAATCCTCTCCTTAGAGCGTGTTGAAGCATTCAGGGAACGAACAACTGGTTCGGCGAACTGCTGTCTTTGGTATCAACTATTTTGGTAATAAAACGATAGCCTGCGGCTTGACCCGCTTGGTGGACGGGGAAATGGAGCGGCGCGGATGACTTGATCTCTGGCGGCGCGTTCGATTTCAGGTGAGCCAGAGCTATCGACGATATCAACCCAAGCCAGTGATCCATCAGGATTAATTTCGAAGAATACCTGCGCAAACCCGCGGACCGGGACATAGACGACGGGCGTTTGATTGAGGTGGACCAGGATTTGTCCGGCATAGTTCGTGGTATCGGAGTTTCCAACGCCGCGACCCGAGGTTTGATTTCGGCCACTGCTGGCTCGGAACGGGTCAGCCCCTTCCTTTTGATAAAGGCTAAGCGGCGACTCCAATGTTTGCGTAGGGTTGCGCAAGTTATCGAAATTACTGAACCCATCAAGTGATTTTTGTGTTTCCGTTGCTGGCTTTCTGTTCGGGAGGCGGGGGCGTTTGGAAACAGATACGGCCTGATCGGAAGGCGCGGCTTGTTCTTCTGGTGGCTCGTTTGTTGGCTCATCGACCGAACTTGGGATTTCTGGTTCGACTGCCCTACTCTCGATTGGGGGGAACGGCGCAGTTGAGCTGTCTGTGGGTGGTAAAGCTGCCAAGCGCTCGGGTTCCGGGTCGACCGCTGACGTTACGGAGGTATCTGCATCTGTTGCTGGTTCCGGGTTGGACGGGGCGACCGGTTCGGTCGGCACCTCTTCCTGTAGCTCTGATCGTGGGGCGACGGGCGCTCCGACAACGGGTGAAGATACCTGCTGAGGATTGGGGGAAGCGACGAGTGTTTCGCTGATCGGGATGTCGGCAGTATTGGGCTTAATAGTGTCTTCAACCGGGGGCTCGGGTGTTTCAGCAGATTCCGGTTGGACCGGGTCTGTCGTGTCTTCGGTGAATTCTTCGAATGTGTTGCCAAGCTCGATCAAACTGACCGATTCCTCATTGGCCCGCAGTTCTGGCAGGCTGGACCCATACAAGCTGATCCCAAAGATATGCAGGATAAGCGAAAGCACACCCGCCAACGCAGCGATGGCCGCTGACTTCCGGATCATTTCAAAGCCTGCTGGGTCACAAGGAAAACAGAAGGCGCGCCATACCGCCGAAGGGCACCGGTTACCTCCATCAATCGTTGGCCTGAAACATTGCGATCGGGGACAATCCTGACGGGCCCGTCATCATGGCTGGCCATAAAAGCCTCGGGATCGGTTTGCACTCCGCGAAAGCTGAGGATGCCATCGGCGTTCAAGACAAGCGCATCGGGAGGGTCGCGGCCTTCGAGTTCCGATGTGTCGACAAGCTGAAGCTCGGGATCAAGCGGTGGTGCCAGGGTGCCTGCAATCAGAAAGAAGATCAGCATCAGAAAGACGACGTTGATCAGAGGGATGGTCGAGTCTCGTTTGCGGCTTGGGCGACCAAAGCGGATCATCGGTCTACTCCAACACCGTGACGGTCAAGCCATCGCGGCCACGCAAAACAACCAGCAAATCCACAAGTCGTTGGGCGGACGTATCCGCATCAAGGCTTACCAGTGCCTGACCGGCCCCGATCCGCGTAGACAGTTCATCCAGCGCCAGTGTTTCGCCATTCAAAGTCACGCGCTCGGTACCGATCTGGATGAATATTCGCTCGACGGGTTCAGCCGATTCTGATGCGCCTGAGGTTGCGCTGCTGATTTCGATCTCCGCGAACTTTGAGAAAGTTGAAGACAACATGAAAAACAGCAACAGCAAAAAGATGACATCGATGAGCGGGGTCATCGACATCGGTCGTCTGACAAAGGGTTCCGTGTTACGCATGTTCAGCGTTCAGAATCTCGGTCCTGCCTGAGGCGGACTGGTTCGAGTTGTTCGGGACCAGAACCGTACGCAGTGCTTTGTCCGCAAACACCCGTTCCCGGGCAGTTCGGCTTTCAAACCAAGACAAGACCATTGAAGTCGGCATTGCCACCGCAAGGCCAACGGCTGTTGTTACCAGAGCAACCCAGATGCCACCTGCCAACAATGAGGGATCGACAGAAGACCCGGCAGACTGAAGGCTTTGGAATGCATTGATCATTCCCAAAACTGTTCCGAACAATCCAAGCAGGGGTGCAAGCTGGGCGACCGTATCCAAAAGCCGAAATCCGCGCTCCAGCCCGGCCAGTGCCAATCCAGCTTCGGCATCCAGTCGAGCGTCCAGATCAGGAGTGTCCGGCGCGTCCATGGCGGCTTCGACAAGCGGTGCAAGATAGCTGCTGCTCTGAGCGAGGCGCGCGCGTGCAGTGGCTCGATCTCCAGCATCCCAGGCCTGCAGCGCCTGTGACAGAACCTTGTGCCGCCCTACGCCACAGGCAGCGAACTGCCAAAGCTTGTAAAGAGTAACTGCTACGGTCAGGACCGACATGACAATAAGGATAGCCACAACGGGCCCGCCAAGGGTCAGGATCTCTCGAAGAGAAGAGAGAATATTCATCCAAGCAACTCCACTTCAATCCGGCTGCTGAGCGTTAGGGTCGATTGACAGATGTCGCTCTGGGAGCCTTTTACCACGCATGAACTCGCGCCATTGATCAATGCGCGCCCAACAGTCGTGCAAGACATCTCTGGCAGATCGAACTGACGGACACGTGGGCGATCCAAAGGTAAGTCGCGAAAATCAAAAAGCGAGAGGGTAACGACACTGCCTTCGGTGTCAAATATCACCGTCTCGAATACGGCTTCATCGATAGTGGTTCCGGATTGGTTGGTCACCAGAAAGGTCAGTCTGCAGGCACTACCAACGTCTTCCAAGGCATTGAGCTCTAACGAAATCTCAGCGGCAGGTGCCTCAGCGGATTGGGCCAGAGCTGCAAAAGGAAGCAGGCATGCGAAACAGGTAAGCAGGACACGGAGAGATCTCATTGAAGGCACCTATATGCTTGGGCGAACCGCGATTGCCCGCGTTGTATAGCCGACAATGGTCCTCTCATACCTGATAGTACAATCACTTCAAAGGAGCGCTGAAACGATTGTGACTTCGACCATGTTCGAAGTCATTTTCGAATAAGCTATTTAGCAAAGTGACACATGATACGTCAAAATGACGGAATATTACCTCATTTCGTCAAGATACGATCTGCAATCCGAACAAGTCGCCCTTCATAATCAAAAGAAACACAGAATGGAGGCGCGTTTTGAGCTGGAATATTTGCGTAGTCGGGGCGGGGAAGATCGGTCAGATGATCGCGACTTTGCTGAAAACCTCGGCACATTACACGGTGACTGTTGCCGATCACGATCTTGCGGCCCTGTCTGCATTCAAGAAGCGGGGCATTTCTACGCGGCAGATTGATGCCAGCGATAGCGCGGGCTTGGAGAAAGGCCTTAAAGGGTTTGATGCGGTGATCTCTGCCGCGCCGTTCTTTCTGACACCGGCAATTGCAAGCGCAGCTAAAACTGTTGGGGCGCATTACTTTGACCTGACCGAAGATGTCGCCGCCACCAACGCGGTGCGCGAGCTGGCGCAGAACAGCGAGACGGCATTTATGCCGCAATGCGGGTTGGCCCCCGGGTTTGTCGGGATTGCGGGCGCTGCGCTGGCGGCGGAGTTCGATGAAATCGACAGCCTGCATATGCGGGTCGGGGCGTTACCGCTCTATCCGACCAACGCGTTGAAATATAACCTGACTTGGTCGACAGACGGGCTGATCAATGAATACTGCAATCCTTGCGATGCCATTGTAAATGGCGAGAGGGTTAAGACCGCCCCCCTCGAAGATTATGAGCTGATCGGCCATGACGGAGTCGAGTACGAGTGCTTCAATACATCGGGCGGGCTGGGCACCTTGCCCGAGACGCTAGACGGTAAGGCGAAAGCGGTATCCTATCGCTCGATCCGCTATCCGGGTCATCGGGACATTCTGCGCTTGTTGCTCAGCGATCTGGGGCTGGAGCGTCGCCGTGATCTGCTGAAAGAGATTTTTGAAACGGCCTTGCCGCGTACGGATCAAGATGTCGTGCTGGTCTACTGCACGGCAAAGGGCATCGTTGATGGCACGTTGCGTGAGAAATCCCTGATCAACAAATCCTTTGCGCGCACCATAGATGGACAAGTCTGGAGTGCGATCCAAGTAACCACTGCGGCAGGCGTATTGGGCGTCGTCGATCTGATGCGGACAGGGGTTCTGCCCTCGAAAGGCTTTGTTCGGCAAGAGCAGGTAAAGCTTGCCGATTTCCTGAACACCGAATTTGGCCGGCTTTATCGCGCCGGTGACGTTACCGAACAAAACAAGGCGGCCTGAGATATGAAAGACATTGTAATGACTGCTGAAACCACGCTTGCGAATTTGGACCTGACTGCAGCTGAGCTTAGCGGCGGGTCGCTGCGGGTGACCTCTCCGATAGATGGCAGCCTGTTGGCCGAGGTTCACGAAACTCCGGTTTCCGAGATGGGGCCCATCTTTGCCCACTCGAAAGCGGCGTTCAAGGAATGGCGCGTTGTGCCGGCTCCGCGCCGGGGTGAGTTGATCCGCCTGCTGGGCGAAGAGCTGCGGGCCGCCAAGGATGATCTTGGCGCGCTTGTCAGTTGGGAGGCAGGCAAGATCACCTCGGAAGGCCTTGGCGAAGTGCAGGAGATGATCGACATCTGTGATTTTGCTGTTGGTCTGTCGCGGCAGCTTTATGGTCTGACCATTGCTTCGGAACGCCCGGGTCACCGGATGATGGAAACGTGGCATCCGGCAGGACCGGTCGGAGTGATCTCGGCCTTTAATTTCCCCGTGGCGGTATGGTCGTGGAATGCTGCGCTGGCGCTGGTTTGCGGCGATCCGGTGATCTGGAAACCGTCCGAGAAAACGCCTCTGACCGCGTTGGCTTGCCAGAAAATCTTTGAGCGGGCATTGGCCCGTTTTGGTGACGCCCCCGAGGGGCTTTTGCAGACCCTGATCGGTGGTGCCGATCTGGGTGAGGCGCTGGTTGCCAGCGAGGATGTGCCGATCATTTCAGCCACCGGCTCGACCCGGATGGGCCGGGCGGTGGCGCCGATTGTGGCGCAGCGCTTTGGCAAGTGTATTCTGGAACTCGGCGGCAATAACGCGATGATCGTTGGGCCGTCGGCTGATCTGGAAATGGCGGTGCGCGCGATCGTATTCTCGGCTGTCGGGACAGCAGGGCAGCGCTGTACGACACTGCGGCGGTTGATTGTACACAACTCGATCCGCGAGGAACTGGTTGGGCGTCTGAAGAAAGCCTATGCAGGTCTGCCCATCGGTAATCCGTTGACCGAGGGTACGTTGATTGGGCCGTTGGTGGATGAAGCTTCGGGCAATGCGATGACCGCAGCGCTTGAAACAGCAAAGGCCGAGGGTGGTGCCGTGTTCGGAGGTCAGCGCGTGACCGAAGGTGTGCCGGGCGGTGTTTATATACAACCGGCCATCGTTGAGATGCCGGGCCAGACCGCGACTGTGAAGGCCGAGACCTTTGCTCCGATCCTTTACGTCATGGGCTATGACGATTTTGCCGAGGCGATCGAGATTCAGAACGACGTGCCACAGGGCTTGTCGTCCTGCGTTTTTACACTGAACATGCGCGAAGCCGAGCAATTCCTGACAGCGGCCGGGTCGGATTGCGGGATTGCCAATGTGAACATCGGCCCGTCCGGGGCCGAGATCGGTGGCGCATTTGGTGGCGAGAAGGAAACCGGAGGCGGGCGCGAAAGCGGATCAGATGCCTGGAAAGCCTACATGCGCCGTCAGACCAACACGGTAAACTATTCGGCCGAGTTGCCATTGGCGCAAGGTGTCAAATTCGACATCTGAACTCGAATGTCCGGCGGCACCTGATCGTGCCGCCGGATTCAATCAGCGAACAGGTAATCCAGTTGCATGATCGCTTTGGCCTTATCGGCACTGATCCCCAGAAATTCCGCGATAATCACCTCATTCTCCGAACGTTCCGCCGCCTCACGCAAATGGAACAGCCCATCATTCTGGGTACTGCGGATCAATTCGGATTCGTAAGCCAGCGCATTGCGAAGGGTCGGTAGCAGACGTGCAAGAGAATCCTGTGAGCTGTTCTGGCCCGCAAGACCGACGCGATAGGCATGGCCGGTCAGATATTCATCTGAATAAGTACATTCGATTTCCAGAACTCGTGTTTGGGCCTGATCTGCACAGAAATCCTGAATGACGTCCAGATTGGCCGGATCTATGCAGAGTACCAGCCTGTCGCTTTGGAAATAATCGAACAACATACGTGCAACCGCCCGCCGATGGCGCGACCGCTTAATCAGGGTCGTCTCGATTCCACCCAAATCGGGCAATGGCGTATCCTGCTCATCATAGATGTATTCGATGCAGGGAATGGGGGTTTCGGATGCGATCTGGTCAACAAGCCGTTTGGCGACATGCCACTTCTTGCAAACAATCAAAAACGCCTGACGCTCGGGGCCTAACGTATTGCCGACCTCCCAAAAGCGCTGAGCGAAACGTCGTCCTACCCGACCGCGACCGGCAAGGAAGTGATACAGATTACGCCCTTCGTCCGAGATGTGGAACGTGACCCCTTCGCTGGCATAAAGCTGACCCAACCGTTCCTTCAACTCATGGGCCTCGGGGCTGATCTTGCGAGCGAACAGGTAGTTCTGCCCCAACAGCATGTCATAGTGATCATTGTAGAAGGTGACAGGCATGCCATAGTCGGAAAACATCAAAAATGTCAGTGTACGGTTTTCGATTTCCTGCTTCGGGACGAGGTGGCGAACAAGCGTCTGAAAGAACGTCTCGTCCGGAATCCAGGTGGTCGAGAAAAACCGGACCACATCGCGGCGTTGGCGCAGGAAGTCCAGAATCATCTCGACTGTGCGACGGCGCAGGCACCACCACTGGCTACCGATCTTGACCTGCAGGTCTGCAGGTGTGCCGCGGGTCAGACCGAAACGCTTTTGCATTTCGTATGCGGCATAGAACAGGCGCGGCTGATTGCGTTCGTTGAAATAGTGACGATAGATCAGCCGGTCTTCTTTCATTCCGGTCTTAATCCAATTGCTTTCGAAGAAGTCATGGCTTTCGATGAAATCCATGTCGCGTTCATCAAGAAAGCTGTGCACATACTCGGCGGTTTTAATTGCCATGCAATCGCCGGACAGCATGTAAAAATGGGTGACCCTTGGGAACTGATCCACCGCCGCCTGTAATGCATGGAGCGTGGCCTGAACCAGTGACCATTCGCCCCATCCGCATTTGATCCGCTTCGTTGCAAATGTGACATTGCGGTTATCTTTCAGGGAGTCGCGTATCTGCGCATAATCCGTATCGTTGGCGCGGGCGTCAAAATGGATCGCCATACAATCGCCGGCAGCCGTCAGCTGACGTGCCTGCGCAATGATCGCGTCAGGATCTTTGTGGCACAGCAAGATATAGGCAATCTTTGCCATTTGCGTCTCGTAATTCCCCGTTTCTGCCCAATTGCAACCGTGATACTGAGGATGAGCGATTGAATAAACAGAATATTTTTGGTTCTTTGGGTCAAAATGCCGGAGTATCAATGCGATAACTGGCTAAGGAGGCGCAGTAGATGGGTTTTCCCGGAACGTGGATGACCGAAAGTCAAAGCATGGTCTACCGTGTTGTGCCGAAATGCGCCTGCTCGACGATCGGGCAAATCATGTATTTCTCGGATCATGGCAGCTTCTTTGATGGTGACATTCACGACGCCAAGGACGGAATGCACAAGTGGGCCTTTGGTGCCAGTCAGGATCCGATTGCCAGAAATGTTCAATCGCACCAGTCCTATACGTTTACCTGCGTGCGTAATCCCTACACACGCATTCTCAGTTCCTTTTTTGACAAGATCTGTGGCATTCAGCGCAACGGCAAACGCTATCGCGGCAATCTGGTGCCAACGCTGATCTACAATTATGGGATCGAGGTTGGCGGTGACGATGGCAAAGGCGAGTTCGATCAGATCGCCAGTTTCCGCCGGTTTCTGTTATTTGCACGTGACACGATCCGTTGGCGGCGTCCGATGGACCCCGACATTCACTGGTCGGCCATGTCTGGCCATGTCTCGACGCTGATCGCTAATGGCGGGCGATATGATCGGATTTTTTGGACCGAGAAGTTCAACGATGGGATGCAGGGGGTGTTGGACAATCTTGAAACCTCGCATCCCGTGACTCTGTCCGAAATCCCGCGCTTCAACGAATCCGAAGGCCATGGGCCAAAACGCGTGCATCCGGTCGAGGATTACTTTGACGATTTGTCGATGCATCTGGTCTACGAGATCTACAAACAGGATTTTGAACTGTTCAAGTATGATTTCGAAAATCCCGCCAACAAAATGCCGACGGGTGAGATCGATCTAGATGAGATTCACGCCAAGCTGGGTGATTAAGACGCTCGAAGTGTGAGGCTCCCGCCCATCGTCAATGTCTCTTGTGAGACATCTCCTCTGGTTGGGGCCGGTGCCGCGCCAAGCGCGGCGCCGGGCCCAAATTCCGAT
>NZ_JBQFPH010000012.1:2500-6149 GCF_056534365.1 Ruegeria sp. D6
ACTAAATGATCATGCATGTCTTCTATTCTCCATGTGGGGCCGACCGACATCGGCAGCATGGGTTCCAGGATAGAAGGCGGGAAAGTATGCTTTTGGTTCAGAAGAAAGATCGCCTTTAGTTACCAGCTGGGCGATCGCGATTGACCTGACTGCGCTCAAGTAGCCGAATAGGCGGTAGCGCACTAAGTTGTGTCTTTCTCTTTCTGGATCAAATCAAGCGCGAGAAGGGCGTTTGGTGAATGCCTTGGCAGCAAGAGGCGATGAAAGACGTGATACTCTGCGATAAGCCATGGGGAGCTGAGAATAAGCTTTGATCCATGGATCTCTGAATGGGGCAACCCACCTGAAAGCTTCATATTGTTATCTTTGATACTCAATATGGGGTTTAAACAGGTACTTAAGACCTGAATACATAGGGTTTTAAGAGCAAACCCGGGGAACTGAAACATCTAAGTACCCGGAGGAAAGGAAATCAATTGATACTCCCCTAGTAGCGGCGAGCGAACGGGGACCAGCCGAGCCAGATAAGTGACTAGAACACGTTGGGAAGCGTGGCCATAGCGGGTGACAGCCCCGTATAGGAAGCTTTGATGGACGTATTAAGTAGGGCGGAACACGTGAAATTCTGTCTGAAGATCGGAGGACCACCTTCGAAGGCTAAGTACTCCTTGCTGACCGATAGCGAACCAGTACCGTGAGGGAAAGGTGAAAAGCACCCCGACGAGGGGAGTGAAACAGTACCTGAAACCGAACGCCTACAATCAGTCGGAGGATCCTCGAGATCTGACGGCGTACCTTTTGTATAATGGGTCATCGACTTGGTCTTACGAGCAAGCTTAAGCCGTTAGGTGTAGGCGTAGCGAAAGCGAGTCTTAATAGGGCGAATGAGTTCGTGGGATCAGACCCGAAACCGAGTGATCTAGGCATGGCCAGGTTGAAGGTAAGGTAACACTTACTGGAGGACCGAACCCACATCCGTTGAAAAGGATCGGGATGAGCTGTGCCTAGGGGTGAAAGGCCAATCAAACTCGGAGATAGCTGGTTCTCTGCGAAATCTATTTAGGTAGAGCGTCATCCGAATACCCCGGGGGGTAGAGCACTGGATGGGTAATGGGGCCCCACAGGCTTACTGATCCTAACCAAACTCCGAATACCCGGGAGTACTAGATGGCAGACACACTGCGGATGCTAACGTCCGTAGTGGAGAGGGAAACAACCCTGACCTACGACTAAGGCCCCCAATTCATGGCTAAGTGGGAAAGCAGGTGGGACGACCAAAACAACCAGGAGGTTGGCTTAGAAGCAGCCATCCTTTAAAGATAGCGTAACAGCTCACTGGTCTAAATAAGTTGTCCTGCGGCGAAGATGTAACGGGGCTCAAGCCATGAGCCGAAGTCTAGGGATGCGTAAGCATCGGTAGCAGAGCGTAGTGTGACATAGCACTTATCTTGTATTATCGCCGGTCATTTGGTGCGAGCAATCGCGCTCAAGTAGCCGAATAGGCGGTAGCGCAAGATAAAGTGCTTTCGATGAAGCCGGGGCGTGAGCCATCCGGTGGAGAGATCACTAGTGAGAATGATGACATGAGTAGCGACAAAGAGTGTGAGAGACACTCTCGCCGAAAGTCCAAGGGTTCCTGCTTAAAGCTAATCTGAGCAGGGTAAGCCGGCCCCTAAGCCGAGGCCGAAAGGCGTAGGCGATGGGAACTAGGTTAATATTCCTAGGCCAGGAGGATGTGACGGATCACAGGTGTAGTTCAATCTTATCGGATTGATTGGGCTGCTGAGTGGTTCCTGGAAATAGCCCTCCATCAGACCGTACCCTAAACCGACACAGGTGGACTGGTAGAGCATACCAAGGCGCTTGAGAGAACGATGTTGAAGGAACTCGGCAAAATACCTCCGTAAGTTCGCGAGAAGGAGGCCCGGTTCCTAGGCAACTAGGGGCTGGGGGCACAAACCAGGGGGTGGCGACTGTTTATTAAAAACACAGGGCTCTGCGAAGTCGCAAGACGACGTATAGGGTCTGACGCCTGCCCGGTGCCTGAAGGTTAAAAGGAGAGGTGAGAGCCTTGAATTGAAGCCCAGGTAAACGGCGGCCGTAACTATAACGGTCCTAAGGTAGCGAAATTCCTTGTCGGGTAAGTTCCGACCTGCACGAATGGCGTAACGACTTCCCCGCTGTCTCCAACATCGACTCAGCGAAATTGAATTGCCTGTCAAGATGCAGGCTTCCCGCGGTTAGACGGAAAGACCCCGTGCACCTTTACTACAGCTTCGCACTGGCATCAGGATTGTGATGTGCAGGATAGGTGGTAGGCTTTGAAGCGGAAACGCAAGTATCCGTGGAGCCTCCCTTGAGATACCACCCTTCGCACTCTTGATGTCTAACCGCGGTCCGTTATCCGGATCCGGGACCCTGCGTGGCGGGTAGTTTGACTGGGGCGGTCGCCTCCTAAAGCGTAACGGAGGCGCGCGAAGGTTGGCTCAGAGCGGTCGGAAATCGCTCGTTGAGTGCAATGGCAGAAGCCAGCCTGACTGCAAGACTGACAAGTCGAGCAGAGTCGAAAGACGGCCATAGTGATCCGGTGGTCCCGAGTGGAAGGGCCATCGCTCAACGGATAAAAGGTACGCCGGGGATAACAGGCTGATACTGCCCAAGAGTCCATATCGACGGCAGTGTTTGGCACCTCGATGTCGGCTCATCTCATCCTGGGGCTGGAGCAGGTCCCAAGGGTACGGCTGTTCGCCGTTTAAAGAGGTACGTGAGCTGGGTTTAGAACGTCGTGAGACAGTTCGGTCCCTATCTGCCGTGGGTGTAGGAGACTTGAGAGGAGTTGCCCCTAGTACGAGAGGACCGGGGTGAACGATCCACTGGTGGACCAGTTGTCGTGCCAACGGCAGTGCTGGGTAGCTATGATCGGACAGGATAACCGCTGAAGGCATCTAAGCGGGAAGCCCCCCTCAAAACAAGGTCTCCCTGAGGGCCGTGGAAGACCACCACGTCAATAGGCCGGAGATGTAAGCGCAGTAATGCGTTCAGTTGACCGGTACTAATCGCCCGATAGGCTTGATTTGATCCAGTAATGGAAAGACAAGACCAAAGCATACACTGACCTTGAGTTGGATAACGTCGCAGCGCCAAGCCGCGATGTTGGTTGATTATATAACCGAGTGGCAACGCGCCTTTTGCAAGCAAAAGACGCTGCCTGCCACCTCGTCGCTTTCTTGCAAAGCAAGAAAGTCGACATGGGCTTTTCCTCGGTTTGGTGGTCATAGCGCAAGTGAAACACCCGGTCCCATCCCGAACCCGGAAGTTAAGCACTGCCGCGCCAATGGTACTTGGGCTTAAGCCCCGGGAGAGTAGGTCACCGCCAAACCTAGAAAAAGCCCACAGTCTCTCAAACACGATGAAAAGAACACTACCCGGTCTCAAGTAGCCGAATAGGCGATAGACCAACACAAGACCTCAAGTAGCGTAAGCGATAGGTCACTTAAAGTGTCGCGGGATGGAGCAGCCCGGTAGCTCGTCAGGCTCATAACCTGAAGGTCGCAGGTTCAAATCCTGCTCCCGCAACCAACTTTAGAAAATCCCAGAGCAGCCCGCGCAGACTACAATTGATCACCCCGATCAATCGCTTAACGATCAA
>NZ_JBQFPH010000013.1:0-3848 GCF_056534365.1 Ruegeria sp. D6
TGCTGGAAGCGGTCGGCGATGACTGGCGCGTTGAACTCGAGCACGGCGGGCATGCAGACCGCGTTGGTGGTGCCGTGGTGGGTGTTGAACACCGCGCCGACGGGGTGGCTCATGGCGTGGATGGCGCCCAGGCCTTTCTGGAAGGCGGTGGCCCCCATCGCCGCCGCGCTCATCATCTGGGCGCGGGCTTCGATGTCGGTGCCGTCCGCATAGGCACGTGGCAGGTAGTCCTTGACCAGCCGCATCCCTTCCAGCGCGATGCCCTGAGACATCGGGTGGTAATGCGGGCTGCTAAACGCCTCGACACAATGCGCGAACGCATCCAGACCGGTGCCTGCGGTGATGAACTTGGGCATGCCCACCGTCAGCTCGGGGTCGCAGATCACCACGGTCGGCAGCACCTTGGGATGGAAGATGATCTTCTTGGCGTGGGTTTCAGAATTGGTGATGACGCTGGCGCGCCCCACTTCGGACCCGGTCCCGGCAGTTGTGGGGACGGCGATGATCGGCGCGATGGCATCGGCATCCGCTCGGGTCCACCAATCGCCGATATCCTCAAAGTCCCAGACCGGGCGCGTCTGACCACACATGAAGGCGACCATCTTGCCCAGATCCAGCCCCGAGCCGCCGCCAAAAGCGATCACCCCGTCATGGCCGCCCGCGTTATAGGCCGCAACACCGGCCTCGAGGTTCTGTTCATTGGGGTTCGGGTCCACATCCGCGAACAGACCCCGGCCCAGACCGGCGGTCTCCATGATATCCAGCGTCGCGGTGGTGATCGGCAGATCGGCCAGCCCCTTGTCGGTGACCAGCAGCGGTTTCTTCATGCCGGCCGCCGCACAGGCTTCGGGCAATTCATTGATCCGCCCGGCCCCGAATTTGATTGCGGTTGGATAAGACCAGTTTCCAACAAGTGACATGTTTGCTTTCCTTCGTGTCAAAAGGCCTGCCCCGGCGAGGGGGTCATTCCGAGGCAGGCCGGCGTCCTTAGCCCGTGACCTTTTTCAGGTGATAGGATTTGGGACGTGTCAGGTTGTGATAGCCAATGACCGAGAGACCGCCGCCGCGCCCGGTATTCTTGCAGCCGGTCCAGCACAGGCCGGGATCCAGATAATCGGCGCGGTTCATGAAGACGGTGCCCGTCTCAATCTGGTCGCCCACCCGCGCAGCACGGTCCAGATCGCGGGTCCAGAGGCTCGCCGTCAGGCCAAACGCGCTGTCATTCATCAGCCGGGTGGCCTCGTCATCCGTGGACACTTTCATGATGCCCACTACCGGACCAAAGCTTTCATCCCGCATCACCCGCATGTCATGGGTGACATTGGTCAGGATCTGCGGCGTCAGATATGCGCCGCCATCATCCTCGGGGAAGATGTCGATATGGGCCACCGCACCAGCCTCGACCGCCTCGGCAATCTGCGCCCGCACCTCATCGGCAAAGCGCACATTGGCCATCGGGCCAATGGTGGTCTCAGCGTCCAGCGGATTGCCCAGCTTATAGCCCTTCACGATCTCCACCGCCCTGGCGACGAAGTCGTCATACAGGCTTTCATGCACATAAATCCGCTCGATCCCGCAGCAGCACTGGCCCGCGTTGAACATTGCCCCGTCGATCAGCGTCTCAACCGCCGCCTCCAGATCGGCATCGTCCATCACATAACCCGGATCCTTGCCGCCCAGCTCAGTCCCGACGCCGGTAAAGGTGCCTGCCGCCGCGCGCTCCATCGCCTGGCCGCCGCCGACCGAGCCGGTGAAGTTCACGAAGTCGAACGCATTGCCCGCGATCAGATCGTTGGTCACGTCATGGCTCAGAAAGACATTCTGGAACACGTCTTCCGGCACACCCGCTGCATGGAAGGCCTGCGCCATACGCTCGCCCACCAGCAGGGTCTGCGTGGCGTGTTTCAGGATCACCGTATTACCCGCGATCAGCGCAGGCGCCACCGTATTGATCGCCGTCATATAGGGGTAGTTCCACGGCGCCACCACAAACACCACCCCATGCGGGATGCGCCTGATATAGCGCTTGAATGTCTCATCCTCACCCACCGCGATATCAGCCAGCGCCTCTTCGGCAATCGTGGCCATATGGCTTGCGCGCTCATTGAAGCCGCCAAACTCACCGCCATAGCGCACCGGGCGACCCATCATATGCGCCAATTCGGGCACGATTTCCTCATTCATCGCGCCGACAGCAGCCACACCCGCCATCACGAGATCAATGCGCTCCCGCAAGGGCCGCGCCGCCCAAGCCGCCTGTGCGGCCCGCGCCCGGCCCGCAACCTCAAACGCCGCCTCCCGCGACAGAACCTCGCGCTCGGCAAAAACCGACCCATCAATCGGCGAGACACATTGCAACATCTGCCCCATAGTCACTCCATCTCTAAAGAGAGCAGGATCCCTGCTTCATCTGGCCATAAATATCTCGGGGGCCGCCATTGGTGCGCCATTGGTTCGAGCGCCAATGGCGACGGGGCTGGCCCCTCGCTTTCACCCTCTCAAGCCCGCTCGAACCCGCGGGCAATTTCCCAATCGGTCACCACGCGCTCAAACTCTTCGATCTCAACCTCGGCCGCGCGCGCATAGTGATCGACAACGTCATCTCCCATTGCAGCCCGCAACATCGCCGAGCCATGCAGCGCATCCCGCGCCGCGCGCAGATTGCCCGGGATCATCCCCGTCTCTCCCTGATAGACGTCGCCCGTGGTCGGCGGCTGCAACTCCAGCCCTTCTTCGATCCCAGCGATCCCCGCCGCCAGCATCCCAGCCATCGCCAGATAGGGGTTCATATCCGAGCCCGGGATACGGCATTCCACCCGCACCGCCTTGGTGCCGTCACCGCACAGGCGGAACCCGGCGGTGCGGTTGTCCACCGACCAGATGATCCGCGTCGGCGCAAAGGTCCCCTTCATGAACCGCTTGTAGCTGTTGATGTAGGGCGCCATGAAACAGGTGTAATCGGCGGCGTATTTCAAAAGACCCGCCATGTAGCTTTTCATCACATCCGACATGCCGAGCGGATCTTTTTCGTCGAAAAAGATCGGCCGCCCCTCGGACCAGAGCGACTGATGCACGTGGCTGGAACTGCCCACTTTCTCATGATGCCATTTCGGCAGGAAGGTCGCGGCATGCCCATGCTGCCAGGCAATCTCTTTCACCGCGTTCTTGGCGATCGAGTGATACTCGGCCGTCTCCATCGCAGGCGCATATTTGATGTTCAGCTCTTCCTGCCCGGTCTCGGCCTCACCTTTCGTGTTCTCGACCGGTATCCCCGCATCCCACAGATGGTTGCGGATCGGGCGCATCACATGCTCTTCCTTGGTGGTCTGAAGGATGTGATAGTCTTCGTTGTACCCCGAGATCGGCTCAAGGTCGCGAAAGCCTTCCTTGCGGATCTGATCAAAGCTTTTCTCGAACAGGAAAAACTCCAGCTCGGTGGCGCACATCGCGTCATAGCCCATCGCCTTCAGCCGGTTCACCTGACGTTTCAGGATCGAGCGCGGCGCGTGTGGCACTTCTTCATGCGTGTGATGATCCAGCACATCGCACATCACCATCGCCGTGCCTTCCAGCCACGGCACCGGACGCAGCGTGCTCAGATCCGGCTTCATCACATAATCGCCATAGCCCCGCTCCCAACTGGTCGACGCATACCCATCCGGCGTCCCCATCTCGAGATCCGTCGCCAGCAGATAATTGCAGCAATGCGTCTCTTCCCACGCCCCCGCAACAAAATGACCCGCATGAAACCGCTTCCCCATCAAACGGCCCTGCATGTCAACCAGACAAACCAATACCGTATCAATCTCGCCAGACGAAACCTCAGCCTTCAAATGCTCAAATGTCAG
>NZ_JBQFPH010000014.1:0-547 GCF_056534365.1 Ruegeria sp. D6
TCCGAGTTGTCATCCTGATCACCTGGTGTCGGATCACCTGGTGTCGGATCAACAGGATCATCCTCAACGGGATCTTCGTTCACCGGCGTCTCATCGACAGGCGTCTCGTCAACGGGTGTCTCATCGACAGGGGGCGGGGTTCCGTCGCCAGGGCTTGCCACATGATCCCCGGTCAGCAGGACGCGGTTACCACCAGTATCGGGGCCAGCCCACTCGAGCATCAGGGTCGCATCGCCATAGGCCTCGAAGTAGAGCGCCTCAAGGCTATGGGTGCCCGCCGACAGCTCGATCGTGGCGGTCTGTAGCTCAGTCGCATGCAGCCCGTCGTTGTCGATCAGGTCCTGACCATTGAGCCGCAGGCTGGAACCGTCATCCGATAGCAAATAGAACGTGTAACTTCCCGCCTGCTCAATATGCAAATCGGTCGTGGCACGCACGGCAAAGACGTCCTCACGGCCGCCCTCCCAGATCTGAGTGCTCCCATCGTAGTTCAGTGCATTGGTGAGCGTCGTTTCATCCGCTGCAGCAGAAAAATCAATCTGCGACA